>JAABYT010000011.1:44611-58969 GCA_011775625.1 Gammaproteobacteria bacterium
AAAACGTGCAAGACGAAGCGCTCACGTGCTCCCACGGTACGAGTGAAACCTATTGTTCTAAACAGGGACGGCGCGTCATTCCCGATTGGAATGTGCTTTCCCGGGGCAGCGCAATAGAGCGAGCCCGGGCAAAGCCGTCGACCGCTTCAGTTCTCGTGCTGGCCGAGCATCCGCCATTCCCGAGTAATCGGCGGGGCCGTTGGATCTCCTATCCGCTCGATTTGAACAGCCCCCGGCCCCTGTGACCGGATTCGAACCGGCCGAAACGCCGAAATCTTCTCCGCGCGGCGGACAGAATCGAGCCTGCTTTGCCGAGCGATGGACGTCACATGTTCAGGGGATTACCCTGCATGACTTTCCAGACCTCGATGTTGGCATGACGGTCGGTGTCAACGTTCACCATCACGTAGCGTCCGCTTCGTTCACGCTTGTACCACTGGTAGCAGTGCTCGACACCGCCGAAGAAATCAATCCATTGATGACAGTACGTGTTGTCGCCTTTGATGAACCATTTACCGCTGTCGTCATCGGCTCTGCCTATGACCCCGGTGACGTTACCGTTGTTGGCATAATACCAGCGGTACTCCCTTCCACCCGCCGGGCCCTCGATGGTATTTCCACCGATGAGTCTCTTGACCTCGTCGCCAGTAAGGACGGAGCCGACTATCCTGTTCTCCCCGGGAGTGCCGCACGCACTTATCAGCGTCGCCAGCGAAATCATCAGCACCAATCTCGTTAAGTTCATCGATATTGACATGTGAGCACCCCTTATAATCTTAATAATCCTAATCGCCGGGCGACGCGGTCCGTCCGCACGACGTGTTATCCAGGGATGGTAACGATCGTCCCTCGTCTCCGCTGCTGCCGGTGCTGGTGTCCGCCTTTCGGCTCGGTCCACCCGCGGCAAAGCGATAACGGCGTCACCGTCCCCCTACGAAAGTCGGCGCCTCGTCGACCGGAAGGAGCTACCCCGCCCGGCGCTCATCGGCGCACCCCTTGACAACCAAGATCACACCTGTACCCTCGCACGGCGAGCAGCTCGGCGATGCTGCGCTCCTCGAAACTCGATGAGGGAGGTCCGAACGTGCGACCGGTTCCTATTACAGTGGCCACGGCCGTGACCGTACTGTGTCTGGTTTTCCCCTCGCCAACGCCGGCGGACTATGAGGGCTCTGGTTCTGCCGAGCACCGTGTCACCCGGCAAAAGTGGGAGGATCTTCAATGGGTCGGTGACAGTGTCGCGAGCGTGAAAGAAAACGCTTCGGTCTATGAACGCTTGCATCGTCCCATCGTGCTCCGCGGCCGTATCGTCGAGCAGCTGGGCCCTGACCGCTACCAGTTCGAGGATACATCCGGCTCCATCCGTATCGATGCCGACCCGGGTGTGTTTCCATCGGCCAAGGTCGATGAGAATACCCTCGTCGACGTTATCGGCAATGTCGACGTCGAGTACGTCGAGGGCATGGAACTCGACGTGGCGTACATCAGAGTGGTCAGCCGTCAATAACTGCCTGTCTCGCCGTCCGTTGTCGGGCTCGGGCGAAAGTCACTGCTGTTGGATGTGCTGGATCTGCTCCAGCATGCCGTTTTCGAACACCAACACCACCGTCACCTGCCCAGGCTGGTTTTTGTAGTACCACCGGTCGCCCTCGTCCACCGACGGTGGTCCGCCGGTTGCAAGAACCTGTTCCTTGGTGGTGCCTTCACCCGTCTGTACCATAGACTGGCCGCAGACGAAGGTCTGGGCGTGTGCGCCGAAAGCCACGAACAGCGAGAATGAAAACAACAGAGCCAGAAATGAACGTTTCATACGCATGTCCCCCAGCGTCGAGCTCTCACACGAATCATCACGCCCTCGCGTCGGGGTGATAGAGAGTTCTCGAAGTGGCGCCGGGAGTCCGTTACGCGCAGCTCCCAAACGGCCACCGGATCATCAATACCATGGTCCCCAGCCGCCCCAAGGTCTCCAGCTCATCTCGGCAGCTTCGCTCTGCATCTCTGCAATGTTTCTTTTGAGCGCGGGCTTCTGGTAGCGCTGATAAGCGGCCTCGGTGCCGACATAAACACGTTCGCAGACCATACAATCCGCATAGGCAAAGTGCAGCTTTCCGTCACGGCGTATGTGCGCGAGCTCTGTCTGTATCAGTTTCGCTGCGGACTTTCAAGTGGGCCCGGCGGCCGACGTGCAATTCGGTGGACCGATGATCCCTCCACTTTCTCAGCGGAAAGGTAAGGACGGCGCAGACCTGGACTCGCCTACGCCCTCTTACGATGGCGACAACGATGAACCCGTCACGGACGGAGAACGACCGTCAGTCGTGCGGTGTCAGCTCGCCGCTACCCGGCGTCTCGGGCGGACGATGGGGAAACTTGCTGATCGTGCCGATGTGCTGGCGAAGCAGCATTTGCACCGGAGTCACCGCAAACAGTCCGGGGTACATGGCGCCGTACTTCTCCCCCGGATCCCGCCTGATGTTGAAGAAGTCCATGCCGGGAAGCCCGCCATGAGAGGCCTTGATGTGAACCTTGAAATTCTCGTAGCGAATCGCCCCGAGCACCGAGCCGCCGTAGTGAAACATGTAGTTCCGCTTCGAGTTGCCTTCGCCGAGAAGGAACAACGCGGTCTGGTCGATGCCGTCCGTCACCCGGTCCGAGGGAATGTGTTTCGTGGCACCGGCGATGCGCGCCGCCGTCGTGTACAGGTCGGTCACATGCAGAAAATCATCCGGGTCCTGACCGGGTTCGATCATGCCGGGCCACCAGGCCATCGCCGGCACCCGGACTCCGCCTTCCGTCACGTCGCCCTTGGCGCCCGTCAGCAACGTGTATCCGGCCGTCGGCCAGAACGCGTACATGGGACCGTTATCCGAAATCCATACAACCAGGGTGTTCTCGGCGATGCCCTCACCTCGCAGCGTGTCGAGCAGCATCTGGACGTGCTTGTTGTGCAATACCATGAACGACGCCTGGCGGTTGTTCTTGTCGACCCCGGGCGCGTCCAGGAACTCCTTCGAGGCGGACATCTGCAGGGCATAGCTGGCCCAATAAATGAAGAAGGGCTTGTCGGACTTTGCCTTGCCCTTGATCCAGTCCGTGATCTGGGCAATGGATTCGTTCTCGAACGCTTCCTGGCGGTCAGGACTCAGATTGCCGGCCAGGCCGGGGATCGGTTTGCGCTTCTTGCCTTTCTCGCCGATATAGCCGGCCACGGACAGGTCGATACCGGTGCGCGCCTTGTACTCCTCGTAGCCGGGGAAGTCGGCGAACGGAAAGGTGCCCGATTGATCATCGTGGCTTGCCTGCCAGTAATCCGGGGCGCCGTTGAAGAGGCCGTAGTAGGCGTAGTCGAACCCCTGATTTTCCGGCGCGTGCTTGTCCAAATCTCCCAGGTGCCACTTGCCCCACATGGCCGTGTGGTAGCCGGCCGTGGACAGCACCTCCGCCACCGTGACCTCCTCTGGTGACAGCCCGTCGTCCTGTCCCGGCCAGAGCACCGACAGCAGCCCCGTGCGCACGGGGTGGCGGCCGGTCATGATGGCAATGCGCGTCGGCGTGCAGGAAGGCTCGGCGTAGGCGGACCAGAAACGCATGCCTTCGAAGGCCATCCTGTCGAGACTCGGAGTCGGGGCGCCACGATGCTTGCCCCCGCCCTGCCAGCCGAGCTCTCCCCAGCCGATGTCATCGGTGAGGATATAGACGATATTGGGCCGCTTGCCGAACTTCCCCCGCAGGGCGGCGAGCTTGGCATCGGCGGACTCGTCATTCTTTTTCCACTGCTCGCCGAAGCGCTCTTCAGCGGCCAGGTAGGGACCGTCGGGCTGGATCGCATTGACACCCATCGGCCACGCAACGATGGCTGCGGCCACCGCGATCTGAAATCGCTTACCAAGACCCTTCAAGGTACGTCCCTCCTACCGTCGGGCGATGCTGAGAATCATCTGCTCGACGGCAAACTCAGCGGCATAGACAACGTTATTATGATGGTTTGAACTAGCGGCTAGCCGGACCGGCACACAACTGTACGCTTCCGTCTAGCGCACTATATGATGCCATCGTGAAAGCGAAAAGCAAGCGACGCGGGGTATCCCGGCAGGAGTGGCTGGCGGCGGGCCTCGAGGCCCTGGCCCGCGACGGCATCGACAGCGTCACCGTGGAGGGATTGGCCCGGTCCCTGGGAATCGCCAAGAGCGGCTTCTACTGGCACTTCGAAAACCGCCAGGATCTGCTGCGCCAGATTCTCGACTACTGGGCCCATGAGCTGACGGAGGTGGTCACCAGGAATCCACGGGTGAGCGCTCTCGAGCCCAGGGACCGTTTGGCCCGCATCGCGGAAATGGTTCTCGAATACAATCTCGATCGCTACGAGGTCCCCGTTCGCCAGTGGGCCCGGCGCGATGCCGGAGCAGCACGCCACGTACGCAAAGTCGACCGAATGAGGCTCGATTTCGTGAGACGGGCCTTCCGCGAGCTCGGATTCACCGGCGACGACCTGGAAATGCGGTCCATGCTTTTCGTCTGCTACCAGACCTGGGAAGCCTCCATGTTCCGGGAGCTGACCCGCAAGCGACGCCGCCAGCTCATTAGCGTTCGCCTGGATCTTCTGACCCACTCATGAGCTCAGCGTTATCCTGATGATTCGCGCGAAGCTTACTTGCCTTGTTGCGATCCTGGGCGCGGCGACCCTTGCCGGCATCCCCGCTGAAACCGCTTGCGCAGCCTCGTTTGTCGGCAGCCGGGCATGTGCCACTTGCCACGAGCAGGCTTATCGAGACTGGTCCGGCTCCCATCACGACCTGGCAATGCAGAACGCGACCCGCGCCACGGTCCTCGGAGATTTCGACGATACCACCTTCACCGCCTACGGCGTAACGTCGCGTTTCTTCACGAAGGATGACGACTATTACGTCAATACCGAGGGACCGGACGGAGAGCTGCGGGACTACCGGATCGCTTTCACGTTCGGTGTTTATCCCCTGCAGCAGTATCTAATCGCCTTTCCCGATGGTCGCTACCAGGCCCTCGCCCTCGCCTGGGATACCCGGCCGACGGATGAGGGAGGCCAGCGCTGGTTTCACCTCTATGCGCACGAGCACATCACCCCCGGCGACCCGCTGCACTGGACCGGAATCAATCAGAACTGGAACTACATGTGCGCGGACTGCCATTCGACCAATCTGCGCCGCAACTTCGACCTGGAAAACGATCGCTACGAGACGACCTGGTCGGAGATGGACGTTTCCTGCGAGGCCTGTCACGGCCCCGGATCGGCCCACGTGACGTGGGCCGAGGCCGCGAAAACGGCCGGCACGCCGCCGCCACCAGCCACGGGCCTCGACACCCGACTCGACGAGCGAAGGAACATCCGATGGACGCTGAAGCCCGATGCCGTCACCGCCGCGCGTTCTGCGCCACCGGCGAGCTTTCGCGCAGAGGTCGAAACCTGTGGTCGCTGCCACGCCCGTCGCTCGCCCCTGGGCGATACCGTCCATCAGGGCAAGCCGCTTCTCGACAGCTATCGGGTAGCTCTGCTGACCGAACCGCTCTATCACGCCGACGGGCAAATCAGGGACGAGGTCTACGTCTATGGCTCGTTTCTGCAGAGCAAGATGTACCGGGCCGGAGTCACGTGCAGCGATTGTCACATGCCCCACAGCCTGAAGCTCAGGGCCGAGGGCAACGATCTGTGCACACGCTGTCACCTCCCCGAAGCCTTCGATACGCGAGCCCATCACTTTCACGCTGCCGGCGAAGCCGGCAGCCGCTGCGTCGATTGCCACGCTCCTGAAACCACCTACATGGTGGTGGACCCGCGCCGGGACCACAGCTTCCGGGTCCCACGGCCGGATCTTTCCGTGAAGCTCGGAGTGCCGAACGCGTGCACCGGCTGCCACGAGAAACGCAACGACGCCTGGGCGGCGGCGACCGTGGACCGATGGCACGGCGCGGACCGGCCGCCAGAGGCCCACTACGGCGAGGCCATCGCCGCCGCACGGGCCGGGGAGCCGGGTTCCCGGGCGCGCCTGATGGCCCTCGCCGGGGACCGATCCCGGCCCTCCATCGTCCGGGCCACTGCGCTGGAGATCCTCGGCGGCACGCTCGATGCCGAGAGCTTCCCCGTGGTGCGCGGCGGGCTCGCTGACGGCGAGGCGCTGGTGCGGCTCGCAGCGACGCAGGCGCTGGAGCCCCTCGGGGTCGCGGATCGCTACCAGGTCGCCTACCCGCTGCTCGACGACCCGATCCGGGCCGTGCGCCTGCAGGCGGCGCGACTGCTCGCGCCGGTTCCCCTGGACCGGGTGCCGCCCGAGCAAGCGGAACGGCTACAGGAGGCCTTCGCCCAATACGAGCGCACGCTCGTCTCCCTCGGGGACCGCCCCGAGTCCCTGACGGCGCTCGCCAACTTCCACCACGCCCGTGGCGCCACCGGTCGGGCGGAGGCGGAATATCGACGCGCAATCGCCCGTCACCCCTGGTTCACGCCGGCCTACGTGAACCTCGCGGATCTTCTGCGTGCCACGGGACGCGACGGCGAGGGGGAGAAGATCCTCCGACGCGCGCTCGCGACGGCACCGGCCGATGCCGCCACACATCACGCGCTGGGGCTTGCCCTGATCCGCGGGCGACGCTACGAGGACGCCGCGCATCATCTGGAGACGGCGGCGCGGCTCGCGCCGGAGAGCGCCCGTTATGCTTACGTGCACGGCCTGGCCGTGCAGCAGGTACGGGGACGGAGCGCGGCCATCGCAATCCTGACGCAAGCCCACACGATACATCCCCGGGATCGCGACATTCTGCTGGCGCTCGCCACCATGAGCCGGGATGTGGGCAGGGCCGACGAGGCGGTCGCCTGGGCGGAGAAGCTGGTGGAGATCGCGCCGGGCGACCCTAACGCGCGCCGGCTGCTCGAGGAGCTCGAGGCCACGGCGCGGTAGGGTGTTGCTCGGCGGCCCTTGCGATCCAGCACGGGCACGTCGAGCCAGGAGTGGTCGGGCCGGCAGAAAGAGAATTTCCGCTTCTATTTCTCCGTCACCCGGCGGTCCTCGTCAGCCTCGTCGTCACCCTGATCTTCTGGCTTTTCAGAAAATAGAGCCGCAACCATGCCGCCCGAGATCGAGAGACGCAGGCACGCTGCTCGAGCATCATGCCCTGGCGCCGCCTCCCGCTGCCTGTTTCGCCCCTGTGTATCAGCACCGCGGTGATGGGCGGGGATTGCAGACTTCGAAGATCTGCTTACGGAGAATCTATGCGCCGGCGTCACTCCCCGGCGACATTGAAGGCGATGCTGATGCGCTCGTCGTCGACGGTGTTCTCTGTCACCTCGTGGGGCAAGTAGGCGGGGAAGATGCATAGACGGCCCGCCTTCGCGGCGCATTGCTGCACGAAGCAGTTGCGGGGCGTGATCCGTGCATAGGGCGGACAATGACTTTCGCGGATGTTAGAAGGCTCATGAAACTGAATGTGACCGCAGCCTTCGTGGGTTTTCACGTAGTAGACACCGCCGAAGTAAACGCCTCCGTGAATATGGGTCGCGTTGTAGCTGCCCTTGCCGTTGATGTTTATCCAGGTATCCGTGATACGAAAACTGAAACGCGCATCGATATCGAGATAGACCCTCACTCTGGCGATGGTCTCTTCGACGAATCCCATCAAGGGCTGAAGCTCTGGGTGCGGGCGAAGGGGCTGGCTCTGCCAGCTGTTACGCCCGCTGACCGAGCGTCCCTCCGGATCGGCTGCCCGGGCACCGTAGCTGAACGCCGTGAGCTGCTGATTCATGGCTGACGGATCCGGATGATCGTGCACGAACAGGAAAGTCGGAAACATCGGCGTGACCGTGAACAACGGCGGGTCGGACTCATCACCTGGTCTCATCGACGGACGCTCAACCGATCAGGAAAAATTTGACCGGGACAGTATAGCGAACAACCAGACGGATGCGATTCGGCCGACCCGCCCCAGGGAGAATCCCGTCCGCGAGTACCACGATGCTCCCAATCGAGCCAATCCGATATGAGGGCTCTGGGCGGACCTGACGGGCGTGGGGCCAGCTCGTGACGCTGTTGCTCGCCTTACGGCTGAGTAGCGCTTTATATGGCATGAGTCGCGATCGTGCAGGCATCGCACGGTCATTGCTTGTTTGATGACCCACTATCATCGATCCTAGCGATTGGAGAGACACCGCTCCAGGACACGTTTCCGCAACTTGAATCGCGCAGGTGGCATTGCGAATATGTCGCCCGGAACTCGCTCGGAATAATCAAATGGCTCGACCCTGGCTGGGCCGTACTCAATAGAAGGAGCAACTACCATGTGCGGTCTTCAGCAGTATCCCGGCGCTGCAGTGCCCCGACTGCCCGCAACGATCGTTATCGCTTTGATTCTGATGCTGGCAGGGGCTCGGGCGGATGCCGTCGAAGCGGGCAGCCTGAGCCTCGCCGTCAGCGACGTCTTCCGGGTCACGCGCGCGGACCTCGATTTCAGCGAGGATCCAGAGGTTCTCGTTCTGGCTCAGGCTTCCGACCCGGCCGAAATCCGCAAGGCCTGGGAGTCGGCCTTGCCGCCCACCGACGAGTTCGATTGGATTCAGACCACCTCCGGCGAGTGGCTCAAGGGCGAGCTCAAGGTGATGTACGAGGGAAGCCTCGAATTCGACAGCGATGAGTTCGACCTGCAGACGCTCGACTGGGACGACGTAGCCCAGCTTCACGGCCACGGCACGAAGCGACTCAGCATCGAAACGCCGGAAGGGCTGGAGACGGTCGTCGGCAAGGTATCGGTGACGAGGGATACGGTCACTGTCGAAACCGAGGAAGGCGTACGGGAGTTCGAGCGCAGTCAATTGGTCGCGATTGCGCCGGGCGCGTCAACCGAATGGGACAACTGGTCTTTCAAGATCACTTTCGGGCTGGGTTTCCTGGAGGGCAACACCCAGCAGACCGACTTCACGGCCAAAGCAAATATCAAACGCCAGACACCGGAGAATCGCTTCGTCATCGATTACCTGGGTAATTACTCCACAGTGAGTGACGTGGAAACGGTGAACAATCACAGGCTGAATACATTCTTTGATCTGTTCGCATCCAGGAAGTATTTCTGGCGCCCGATTTTTGCAGAGTACTACCGGGACCCGTTTCAGAACCTCGACTACCGGATCACCTTGGGCGCCGGTGCCGGTTATCACATCATCGATACACCGGAGACCACCTGGGACGTATCGGGCGGCCCGTCGATTCGGGGAACCCGATACGAGAGTGTGCAACCCGGAGATTCTCAGAAGGTCGAGACGCCTGGCTTGGTTCTCGGCACGTTCTATGACACGGAGCTGACCAAGACGGTGGATTTCATCGGGCGATATGACTTGACTATCGTCAACTCGGAATCGGGCAGGTATACACATCATGCGATCGCGACGTTCGAAATCGAGATCACGGATATTTTCGATTTCGATGTCTCTTTCGTGTGGGATAGAACCGAGAGTCCTCAGCCCAGAGCCGACGGAACCGTTCCCAAGCAGGATGATTTTCAGCTGCTGCTGACTTTCGGCGTCGACATCTGAGCCGGCGATGGCTGAGCATTTGCCTGGGCATCGGCGCATAGGCGATCCAACGGCCCTGCCGGTTAATCGGGGATGTTGTCGGCTGCTCGGCCAGCATGAGAACTGAGGCGGCCGACGGCGCTGCGCCCGGTGCGGTGAGGGACATCCAGCGTGTCGGCAGTGATCGCGTTACGGCCGGACCCGCGTATGAAGAGTCCATACGGGAAATATTCAGTATAATATGGGGGTTCGACGCAGCGCACGGCGCAATGCGGTTCAAACAACGCACCTTGCTCAGCCAGAGACGGGAACGGTGGTAACGCTCACGTGAACTGCCCGATCTGCCAGGTCCCAAACCCTTCGCAGGCCCGGTTTTGTCTGGCCTGCGGCCATCTGCTGGTGCACGGCGTCGTCTGCGGCGCTTGTCACACCCTGTTGCCGCCCCAGGCAAGCTACTGCTCGCAGTGCGGCGGCTACGTGGCCTCCCCGGCCGCTGCCTGTGCACACTGCAATTTGCCGCTCGCGCCCGGACAGGCGTTCTGCGGCGGCTGCGGCCAGGCCGTCGGCCGGCCTGCGGCCGCGCCGGCACAACCCGTTCCCGCCGTTCCCGCCGTTCCCGCCGTGGCCGCCGTTACGCCGGCGCCGGCGATGCCGCACGCGGCGGTTGCGGCGCGCGTGTCTCCCGAGCCGGCTGAGTCGACGGTACCCGAGTCCGCGCCGGCACTCGAAACGGCCGCTGGATCTGCCCTCGAGACCCTGCCGGCGCCAATCCCGATAAATCAGATGCTTGAGTCGCTGCGGCGCTATCTCCCGGATGCAATCTATGAGCCACTCGAGCGGCGACCGACGGAAAAGCACATCGAGAGCACACGCGATCACCTCACCTCGCTGCTGCGGATCACCAAGACCTACCTGCCCCTGCCGGTGGTGCTCTCGCCGCAGCCCGTCGGGGAGCCGGCCGGGGGGCTCAGTCGCGGGGTCTTCCTGTTCGGCGACGTCGCGGGGTTTACGCCGCTCTCCGAGCAGCTCAAGCAGCTCGGCCAGGCCGGCGCCGAGCGTATTGCGGAAATTGTCAACGAGCTGTTTTTCGACCTCGTCACGGTGCTGTTCAATCACGGCGGTAGCCTGCTGCAGTTCGGTGGCGACGCGCTGATCGGCGTGTTTCCTGCACATACTGACGACGAGATGGCCGAGGGCGCCCTGCGTGCGGTGCAGGCCGCGATGGCTATGCAGGCCCTGATGAGCAAGTACGAAGAGATCGAGGCGGCCGGCGAAACGCGGCAGCTGCGCATCAAGTGCGGCATCTCCTCCGGACCCTATTTCGGCGCCCACATCGGCATGAAGTCGGAATCCGAAGCCGGGCGGCGCGGCATCATGGCTTACGTCACCACCGGCCACACGGTCAACCGCGCCGAGCAGGCAGAGGGACACGCCCAACCCGGCGATACCATCATCACCCAGGAGACGCTCGATCTGCTGGGCGGCATCGTCAGTGCAGACCCCGTCGAGGAAGGCTTCCAGGCAGTGCGCGACGTGCCGCCGCTCGAGCAGCCGCTCGACCGCCTGGTCCCGGAGGAGCCGCCCGAGGGCGACACGCAGGCGCAAATCACTTACCTGGTCGAGCGCTTGGACCGCCTGGCGCCGTATCTGCCCGAAGAGCTGATCGCCCGGATTGTGAGCAACCCCAACGACGTCAGTATGTCACCGGACCATCGGCCGGTGAGCATCATTTTCGTCAATTATGTCGGCATCAGTGACGTCATCGACGATCTCGGCGAAAGCCATCCAGAGATCGTCACCGAGCAGCTCAACCGCTACTTCTGCCATATGGCCCAGGTGGTGGAACGATACGAGGGCACCATCGCGCGCATGGACCAGTACGCCGTGGGAGACCGGCTGGTGATATTTTTCGGCGCGCCACGGGCACACGAGGACGATCCGGTCAGGGCCGTTTACACCGCCCTCGAGATGCAGCAGGCCGTGCGTGAGAACTTCTCCGCGTTGCAGACACCTGGGGGCGTTTATCGATTTCGCCAGCGCATCGGCATCAACACCGGTTACGTGTTCGCCGGCAATGCCGGCGCACCGAATCTGCGCCAGGAATACACGCTCATGGGAGACGACATCAACATGGCTGCGCGCCTGATGTCGACTGCGGACTGGCAGGAGATTCTCGTCAGCAAACGCACCAAGGATCGGGTGGCGGCTTTGGTCGACGTCAAGGATCGCGGCGAGCTCAAGGTCAAGGGCAAGGAGATCCTGATCCCGACTTTCGAGGTACTCGGGCGCAGCAGCGCGGCCATGGGCGGTCAGCGAGCGGGCGGCGGCGCGGAAATTTTCATCGGACGCAACGACGAGCTCGAGCTTCTGCAGGGGCGTATCCAGAGCCTGCTGGACGGCAGCGGACAGATCGTGTGTGTCATCGGAGAAGGCGGACTGGGCAAGTCCCGACTGGGCAGAGAGGCGTTTAGCTGGTTGTCGCAGCAGTCCGGCGGCGACAACGTGAGCATCCTCCGGGCCCAGGCCCTCTCCTTCAGCGAGCAGGTCAGCCACTGGCTCGCCGCCCAGATCCTGCGAGCCTCGCTCAAGCTCAAGGCGGACGCCACAGAGGACGACGTGCTGTTCGCCTTGTGGGAACTCGGCGAGGACCTGCTCGGCAAGGAGAACGCGCGCGAGGCGATTCCGTTTCTCGCTCACCTCTTGAACCTCGAGCTTGAAGGCGAATGGGCCAGCTGGGTCTCGGAGCTCGACCCGAAGGTCAGGCGCAAGCAGACCTTCTGGGCCGCACGCGAATTTTTCGCTGCCCTGGCGAAGCGTCAGCCGACCTTGATAGTGATCGAAGACATGCACTTCGCAGACGAGGGCTCGCTGGCTCTGATCGAAGAGCTTCTGCAGACCACTGTCCAGGCTCCGCTGATGCTGCTCCTGCTGTTTCGACCTCAGCGCGATAAGGGGTGCTGGCGGTTGCGAGAGCATATCGCCAACGCTTTACCCCATCGCTACACGGAGATTTCTCTCACAAACCTGGATGAGGACGAGGGCCGGAAGCTGCTGGATGCCCTGCTGCCCGGCGCCGTGTTTCCCGAGGCAACGTACGAAGAGGTGTTCGGCAAGACTGCGGGCAACCCGTTCTATCTCGAGGAAGTGGTTCGCTCGCTCATTGAAAGCAACGCAGTATTTCCCGACGAGGAGAACGAAGGCCAGTGGCTGGTGTCCGCCGGGATCGAGGCCATCAGCGTTCCCGATTCGCTGCAGGGTGCCATCGTCGCGCGCATCGACCGGCTGACCGAAGAGGCGCGCCTGGCGCTGCAGATGGCGTCGGTAATCGGGCGGCGCTTTCAGACCGACGTGCTGAAGAACATGACCGAGGCCGACAGCGAGCTTGGCATGCTGCTGGCCCAGCTCGAGCGCGGCGACATGGTCAAGCCGGAAGCAATCTCGGGCGATCCGTCGTACTTCTTTCCCGATGCGCTGGTCCAGGAGGTGGCTTACGATAACCTGCTGCGGCGCCGGCGTCAGGAATTGCACCGGCGGGTGGGCGAGACGCTGGAAAATCTACTCGAAGGCACCGGGCAGATCGAGAGCGAATGTGAGCTGCTCGCGTATCACTTCCATCTGAGCGACGACGAGGAAAAAGCCGCGCAGTATCTCGAAATGGCGGGGAAAAAGGCGCGCGGGGAGTATGCGTTGGGGACCGCTCTCGCCCACTACCAGAAGCTGCTCGCCCTTCGTAAACACCAGAAAGACCTGCCGGGTCAGGCGTCAGTGCTGTACACGCTGGGCTCCATGGCCTACGAGATGGGCAGCTACATCCAGGGGGAATCCTGGCTCGACGAGTCGGTCACGTTGCTGCGCGAGCTGAACGATCCACAGAACGAGGCCTGGAGCGTGATGTACCTCGGTATGATCGCGCTCAAGCAGGGCGATTATCCGACCTCCCGTGCTCACCACACCCATGCGCTGAAGCTCGCGCGAGAACGAGAAGACGAGTTTCAGGAAGGAATCCACATCACGAATCTTGCGCGGGTGTCCCTGAGACTCGGCCAATACGCCGAAGCCCTCGAGCAGTTCAGCCGCTCGCTGGAGATGAAAATACGCGCCAACGACGCCAAGGGTCAGGGCTTCAGTCGGTTCTTCATCGGTCTGACGAATTTGAACCTGGGCGACACACAGGCCGCGCAGGAGGCGATCGATCAGGCCCTGGCGCTGTGGCAGGGCGCCGATGACAAGCGGGGCATCGCGTACAGCTACTATGGACTCGGGCTGCACGCCCTGGCAACGGGCGACAACGAGGCCGCGTGCACACAACTCGAGCAGGCGCTGGGCATGTTCACCGAGCTCGACCTGTCCGCGGAGATTATCGAGACGCTCTCGAATCTGGCCCTGGCGCAGCTCGCAGTGGGCTCGCCGGACGCTGCCCGCGCCACGTCGGACAGAGCGATGACTCTTCTGCTCGAGCAGAAAGACGTCGAAGAGGTCCAGCAGATCTACCTGAATCACTACCTGGTGTTGTCCGCCGCAGGCGAGCCGGCAGCCGGCGAGGTCCTCGACAAGGCGTTCGCAGCCATGACCGAACAGGCCGGGCGCATCGAGGACGAGGCCGAGCGCAAGGTGTTTCTCTGCGAAGTTCCGGTCAACCGCAAGATCAGCGAGCTGCAGCAAGCGGCGCCGAAATCGACCAGAAAAAAGGCGAAGCTCAAGGCTGTCTAGACTGCGGAAGCTGCGTTCGACAGGGAAAGGCCCGCAAAAAAGGCCGCACACCGCCGAAGTCTGGCGCAGCGAGCGCACGGTTCGAATAAACACGAGAGTGCCGCAGACCCCTGGTCGGC
>JAABYT010000011.1:58976-77318 GCA_011775625.1 Gammaproteobacteria bacterium
CTTCAAGCGCATAGGAGATCCAACGGCCCTGCCGGTTACTCGGGAATGTTGTCGGGTGCTCGGCCAGCATCACACACCATCGCAACGACTTGGCCTGACCAGGCGGCACTGGCAAAACCAGAAACTTCAATGAACTCCAACTTTGGATCTGGTCTCGTCTCAGGGGGCTGGTCAGCAGCGTGCGAGGACGCTCGCACGGATCAAGCGAACGCGTCTAGCGGAAACTCCGGGAACGGCGGAATCGCGCGATGACGAAGCAGCATGACGTCGAGGCTGTTGAGTGGCTCGTAGAAGGTCATGAAGTCGTGCCAGACCCCCTCCTGGGTCACATCGCCGCCGGCCCTGCGTCGCACAATCTCAACGATCTCGCCCAGACAGCGCCTGCCGTCTATCTCGGCGGCAACGTCCGCGCTGAACCGGCCCGGCACGAAGCGCACGGTCGAATGCCGATAGTTAATCGCGCATTCACGACCAACCGTTTCGCTCAGGAGACCGGGAAGCGCAGCGGGATCGAAGTAGAGGAAGGACGGCACCATTTCCGGATTATTGGGCATTGCAATGCGCCCTGCAGCGCTCGGTGCGGCATAGAAGGAATGGCAGGTGATCACGCAGTTAATGGCTTCCGCGATGGCCTGCTGCTTCGCTCTGGGCAGGGACGCCACGTGAGCGCGCAGGGCCGGATCGGTGATCCACACCATGGGATCGTAGAGATAGCGGAAGCTCGGGACGTTGCTCAGGAATGATACGAACTCGACCAGCTCCAGATCGGCCCCCGCCAGAAACTCATAGATCTCCGTGACGCTGTACGCGCGGTCCTGCTCGTGCAGAAGCGTGTCGTAGAGATTGCTCTCGTCGTCGAGGAAAGAGCTCAGCACCTCTTTCGCATCACCCCCGCGAAGAAGCCAGTTCGTCTGGGGCAAGCTCTCGAGCACGGCGCGTGCGTTTCGCACCCGGGCGGCGCGATCGTCGACACCCCGATTGACGAGCCGCATGAGCTCTTGCCCCGCGTAGACGCTGAGCCTCCCGAAGCGTCCGTACAGCATCAAGCTCATGGCGCCGTCGGGCGCCAGGACCGAGCGCAGTGCCGCGAGCCCCCGCTCGGGCTCCGGGAGATGATGCAGCACGCCGGTGCAGCTGATGAGATTGAATGGCGCGAGGCCGAGGGAGCCGATGTCGAGGATGGAACCGTGGTGCCATTCGATGTTGTCGAGCCCGCGCACCCGGGCCCTCTCCATGGCAATCTCGAGGCTCGCCTCGCTGATGTCGATATAGGTCACCCCGGCGTCGAAGCCGCGCAGCTGCTCGGCGAGAAAAATCGTATGGTCGCCCGTCCCCCCACCGGCCACGAGAACCCGGAATCCGTTGCCGAAGGCCTCGCGCCCACCGAAGCAATAGTGGTTAATCTTGCCGAGGGAATCCTGCTCGGTGACGATGAGTCCCTTGGCCTCGTCTCGCGGATCCCGCAGCGGAAAGGGATAGTCTTCGTACTGCGCGCGCACGTGTGGCGCGTAGTCCGAAGGTGTCCCTCGTCGATCGCTCATGAACGGGATTCCGGGTCGGTCGGGGGGGTGGAGTGTAAGACGTGCCTTTGGTCGCTGTCGAGGCATTGCATGACAGCACCGGACGTGGAATCACGACCCTGGGCCCATGACGCAGCAGACACTCGAATCGGCGATACCCAATCGCACCGTATGGTAACCCTGCTTGCAGCGTGTTCATCATGCCGGCGGATAGGAGATCCAACGGCCCTGCCGGTTACTCGGGGGTGTTGTCGGGCGCTCGGCCAGCAGCAAAACTGAGGCGGCCGACGGCGCTGCGGTCAGTGACAGTCACCCCGGCGGGAGCGTGCNNGGACCCGGTGAGCCTATCCCTTCGCTGACCCATCCCCGCTCTCGAGTCCGAGCTCGCGGGTCAGCTGTTCGACGACGCTCTCAATGACTTTGTCCTCGAAGGTGAGCGTCTCGTCGATGGATCCGTCATAGCGCATGGCCCAGAGAGTACCGTCAGTCGAGCCGTCGACTAGCTCCACGTTGACGCGGAGCACGGTTCCCGCCAGCCGTACGCTCCCCTCGAGCAGGTACCGCACGCCCAGCTCGCGTGCGATGTCGGTGGAACTGGCGGACTTTCCTTTGAAGTTGAAAGCCGTCTCGTGGGAGACGACGAAAAGCCCCGGGAGGCCGGAGAGGGCGGTCGTAAGATCCTCGGTGATGCCGCGAGCGAAACCGTCCTCTGCTGCATCACCGTCCAGGTTCTCGAAGGGCAGCACCACGATGGATGGCCTGTCCCGGACCGGTGCCACGGTCTCGGCAGGCGTAGTGACCTCGCGCGTTTCATACCAGTGCTCGAGAACGACCGCAGCGATGACCGCTGCGACTGCGACCGCGGCTGCCACCCAGATCGACACGCGGCGCCGTTTGCGGCCCTTGGGGATCGGTGAAGGGAGCTCGGTGTTCTGTCTGAGCCGTGCCGAGAACAGCCGCACGGGATTGTCGAAACCCTTGAGCACGTGCTCGCCCATGTTCTCGTACTCGTAAGGGAAGCGACCAGGAATGGTCTCGTAGGCGGCGCCCTGGATGCCGACGCCACCGGGCGCGGTCAGCTGCTCGATGCGCTGGGCGAGGACGACGCCAGCACCGGTGATGGTATCGTCCGCGATGATGACCTCGCCCATGGCGATGCCGACCCGCACCTCGGGCTTGATGCCGCCCTCGAGTCCCGCGTTGTACTCGGCCTGCTCGGCCTGGAACGCCAGCGCGGCGGTCACCGCGTCTGAGGCGCGCTGGAACTCGCCGAGCAGGGCATCGCCGCGCAGCTCGCGCACGTAGCCGTGATATTTCTCTATGATGGATCCGAAGCGCTGGAAGGCTTCCCGAATGCGCGCGTGGGCCTGCTGCTCGTCCTGCTGCACGAGCCGGGTCGAGCCCACGATATCCGCGTGCAGGATCACGGCAAGCTTGCCGGAGCGATCTTTACCGTTCATTCGGCGTCCCGATCGAGTTTGCGCGGCCGGCCTATGTTACTACATGGCCCGCAGGCGAGAATCCGTGATAACGATCCTGCCGGTTACTCGGGGGTGTCGTCGGGTGCTCGGCCAGCGCGAGAACGCAATCGCCCGATCGGCGCTAGGCCATGTCCGCTCCTTCCTGCTGGGCAAAGAACGAGGTGGCCTTGGGCACCGCAGGCAGCTGCATCTCGTAGGGCGTGCAGCGCACCCGGCCCGAGGCTTCGCCGCGCACCAGCTCATGGGTGAAGCGGCTGGGCAAGTGGTTGGGGCTCAGTTCGATCGCGTCCTCGGCGTAGTAGGTCGCGATATAGAGGGTTCGCGGCTGGTCGGAAAGATTGGGCGCCGAACCATGCAAGAGGCTGACATGCATCAGGCAAACCGCCCCGGCCGGCCCGGTGCATTCGACGATGTTGTCGCGCTGTTTGTCGATGATCTCGTCATCGACCGTGCCGGTGAACACCCCATTGTGCCAATGGGAATAGAGCGGGCCCCGGTGGCTGCCGGGGATCACTTTGAGGGGTCCGTTTTCCAGTGTCACCTCGTCGATGAACAGAAGACACGTGATCATGTCGTCATTGGTCATCGGCTCGAACGGAAAGTCCTGGTGCCATTTTACCTGAGTCGCCGTGCCCGGCAGCTTGGAATTCACTTTCCCGTGGTGAAAGCGAATGGCCGGACCGATCAGCTCGACACAGTAATCCACTGTACGCGCACGACGCATGACATCGGCATAGACGTCAGAGACTTCCTCGGGCGATTGCACGCGGCGAAGGGCGGGTTTTTCCGCACTGTGCCCTGGCTGTAAATCGAATCGCGGACGGCCATCGAGCGTTTCACCGTAATCCTTCTCGTAGGCGCGGCTTTTCTCGACCCAGCCAGCAAACACTTCTCGCAGCCGCGCAAGGTCTTCTGGGTCCACGGCGTTTTTCACTACCAGNNCACTACCAGTACGCCGTCACGCCAGAACCTGCCCTTTTGTTCCTGCGTCAGAAAACCCATGGCCAATGCTCCCCTGGTGGGTTCTGGTATATACCAGCCGAAGTTGATATAAACAAGGCAGACGGCCCGAGAATTACTCGACCCGCGTCCATGTCTTCGATGCAGAGCATCAGCCCCCACCGCCCGCGGTTTCAACAAGTCGCCGACCGCTTGCGCGCTCTGATCGCGGCGGGCGAGCTGGGCGAACATTCCGCGCTGCCCTCGGAACGCGGCATCGCCGAGAAATACGGAATCAGCCGGATGACGGCGCGGCGCGCGCTCGAGGCGCTGGAGTCCGAGGGGCTGGTCTATAACGAAGACCGGCGCGGGCGGTTCGTCTCGCCCCGGCGCCTGAACTATGACGTCAGCAATATGGTCAGCTTCGCCGCCGATGCGCAGGCTCGGGGAATGGATCTGGAGATCGAGCTGATCACGGTGAAAGAGACCGCCGCGGATGCCGAACTGGCCGAGAAGCTGTCGGTGGACGCGGGCGAGCCGTTACACGAGTACACCCGCCTGTTTCGCTCGAACGGCTACGCAATCTTTCTCGAAACCGAATGTGTCATCGCGCGCCGGTTTCCCGATTTACTCGACCACGACCTGCGCCAGTCCACCACCAGGCTTTTGGAGCGGCACTACGGCACGTCTGCCCGTACCGGCGATATCGTCATCCGCATGCGCGGGGTTCGTGCGGAGGAAGCTGCGCTCATGGGATTGGCGATCAGTCACCCTGGCATCGAGCTTGAGCAGGTGATCCGCGACGGCGCTGGCAGCCCGTTTTGTTTCGGCCGCCAGATCTGGCGCGGCGAGCTGGCCGAGTTCTCGGCGCGCGCCATCGTGAACCCGGAGAATGCGGGATGAGGGCGACCGTGCCGGAAGCCTCACGTGACTGCGTCCGGTGCAACCCGGAGGCGCGAAATGCCGCTTGAAGCCCCCAGCCGCGGATTCGACGACAGCGAATTTGCCGCGCGCACGCGATTGGCGCAGGCGCGCATGGCCGAGGCCAATCTCGCCGGTCTCTTGTTGATGACCGAACCGGAGGTCCGCTATTTCAGCGGCTTTCACACGCTGTTCTGGCAAAGCCCGACGCGGCCGTGGTTTCTGTTCGTCCCGGCCGAGGGCAAGCCGGTCGCCGTGATCCCCTCGATCGGCGCCCAGTTGATGCGCCGAAGCTGGCTCGACGACATCCGCACCTGGAGCGCACCTGCGCCAGATGATGACGGGATCAGCCTTCTGGTCGAGCTTCTGTCACCCCTGGCCGCGAGCGGGCAGCAGCTGGGGTTGATGAAGGGGCACGAGACCTCGCTGCGCATGTCGCTGGGCGATTGGGAACGGCTGATGGCCGCGCTGCCCGGGCTGGCGATTGCCGATGCGACCGGTTTGGTGCAGGGGCTACGGATGGTCAAATCGCCGGCCGAGATCGAAAAACTCGCGCATATCTGCGCCATCGGCTCGGCCGCTTTCGCCGAGGTGCCGGCGTTTGTCCAGGAAGGCCAGCCACTGGAAGAGGTCTTTCGCGAATTCCGTCGCACGGCCATCGGGCTTGGCGCCGATGACGCGCCCTATTTGGCGGGTGCCGCCGATCAAGGTGGTTATGCCGACGTCATCTCGCCGCCCTCGCGCCGTCCGCTACAAGCGGGCGATGTGCTGATGATGGACACCGGCTGCACCTGGGACGGCTATTTCTGCGACTTCGACCGCAACTGGGCTATCGGCCGCGCCGACGACCTGGCGCGGCGGGCCTATGATGTGCTGTGGCGCGCGACGCAAGCTGGCATCGAAGCGGCGCGTCCTGGCAATACCTGCCGTGATCTGTTTGCTGCAATGTCGGCGGTAATCGCAGAGATGGATGATTCAGCCGGCGATATCGGACGGCTCGGCCACGGGCTCGGGATGCAGCTGACCGAACAACCCTCGAACGCGGCGTTCGACCGGACCGTGCTGCGTGAAAATATGGTGCTGACACTCGAACCTTCGCTGTCCTATGGCGACGGACTGATGATGGTGCATGAGGAGAACATCGTGCTGCGCCCCGAGGGCGCCCGGTTCTTGACAACCCGCGCCGCGCCGGAGCTGCAGGTGATATGATGCTCGATACCCAACCACTCCGCGACGTCGTCGCGTTTTCAGCCCGGCTGTCATTTACAACTTTTTTTCGAGTTGTATGAGGCCAGGCCACGATCTGGCTTAACCGCGAGTCCAAGCGTCCCGGGCCTCGCGTATCCAAAGCAAAGGGGCGGCAAAACCATCAATCGGAGGATGAAATGAAAAAGATGATGAGACTCGTGAGAGGCATGGCAGCGGTTGCCATGTTCTCATCCGCGTTTGCGGCCTATGCCGACTGCGGCAAGGTTTCCATTACCGAGATGAACTGGGCCTCTTCCCAGATCATCACGGAAGTGTCCAAGTTCTTAATGGAGCAGGGCTACGGCTGCACCGTCGAGAAAGTGCCATCGGCCACCACCACGTCGGTCGCTTCTCTGGCCGAGAATGGGGAACCCGACATCGTGACCGAACTGTGGCTGAACTCGACCGGCGACGTCTATGCCAAGCTGGAAGCCGAAGGCAAAGTTTCGCGTCTCGCCGAAGTGTTCAATCCGGGCGGTGTAGAAGGCTGGTGGATTCCCAGCTATCTGGCGGAAGCGCATCCGGAGCTGAAAACCATCGAAGGCATCATGGCCAACCCGAAACTGGTCGGCGGACGATTCAACAATTGCCCCGACGGCTGGGGTTGCCGGATCGTCAACGACAACCTGGTCAAGGCGCTGGGACTGCGCGGCAAGATGGAGGTCTTCGACCATGGCTCAGGTGAAACCCTGGGCACCTCAATCGCGGCGGCCTATGCAGACAAGAAACCGTGGTTTGGCTACTACTGGGCGCCGACTGCGGTCCTCGGTAAGTACCCGCTGACCAAGGTAAAGATTGGCAACATCGACACTACTGTTCATACGGGCAACCAAAACAAGGATAACCCGAATCCCGGAGTTTCCGACTTCCCGCCGGCACCGGTGTTGACGGTTGCCACCAAGGCATTGACCGGGCGTGAGCCGGAGATTGCCGAACTCATGAGCAAAGTCAGCTTCGATATTGCCATCCTGAACAGCGTTTTGGCCTGGCAGGACAAAAATGGCGCCTCAGCCGAGGAGGCAGCCGTGTACTTCCTGAACAACCATTCCGATGTCTGGTCGAAGTGGGTCAATGACGCTGCACGTAAAAAATTGTCAGCACTAATCAAGTAAGCCGCAATTGCCGTCGGGCGCGCGCCTGCGGGCCCGACGGCAATACCGATTGCTGCAGTGAGCAAAATATAAGGGCACGGAGTTAATTCCGTGCCGTGAATCCGGAAAGTGCATCCCTCATGGCAACTTATGATTTCCTGTTCGACGGGGCCGGCCTGCGCGACTGGTGCGATACCGGGAAGACCGGTGACGGGCCGGTGTCGATGGCGGACCTTCTGGCCAAGACGGGCGTCAGTGAAGAACAGACCGCTTGGAACCTGCCCTTTCCCTCGCTCGACGAGTTGAACGAGGCCTGCGGCTCGATTGCTCAGTCGCGCGATTTGACCAAGGGGGTCGAAAATAGCTTCCTCGCTGCCAAGGACGCGCTGCGTTTCGTGCTCGATCCGATCACACAGCCGCTGAGCTGGCTGCTCGAATCGACGCTGTCGGTGTTCGAGGCTACCCCGTGGTGGATCATGTTCCCGCTTCTGATGATCGTGGTCTATTTCGCGTCCAAATCGGTGCGCCTGGTGATCTTCGTCACCGCTTGCCTGCTGTTTCTAGCCTTCGTTGATCACTACGATCATGCGATGCAGACATTGGCGATCATATTCGTATGCGCCCTGCTATGCGTGCTGTTCGGGGTGCCAATAGGTATTGCCATGTCCCGGAGCAACAGGTTGCAACGCATGACGATACCGGTTCTGGACATGCTTCAGACATTACCGCCCTTTGTTTATCTGATCCCGCTGATCTTCCTGTTCTCTGTCACCGAACCCAAGCTGTACGGGATCGCCATCATCCTTTACGCGATCGTGCCCGTGATTCGCTTGACCGATCTCGGCATCCGGCTTGTTGACAAAGATGTCATCGAGGCGGCCGATTCCTTCGGCATGACCGATCGGCAGAAACTTTTTGGCGTCCAGATCCCGCTGGCACTGCCCAACATCATGGCCGGGATCAACCAGACCATCATGATGAGCCTCGCCATGGTGGTGATCGCCTCCCTGGTATCGGCGCCGGGGCTTGGTGTGCTTGTCCTGCGTGGCATCCGCAATCTGGAACTGGGCGTTGGCCTGGTATCAGGTCTCGGGATTGTCCTGCTTGCGATCATCCTGGACCGCGTCACCAAGTCGGCCCTCGACCGCGTCAACGCAGCGCAGAAGCATTAGCAGACTGTTGGACGGGGCGGAGCCAATGACTGACAAGATCGAGATATCGATCCGCAATCTCTACAAGATCTTCGGGCCGGACCCGAAGAGCGCGCTGGAATACGTATACGCCGGTACCTCGAAAGCCGATCTGCTGAACGACCACGGGCATGTTCTAGGTCTGAGGGACATCAATATCGACATGCGCGATGGCGACATCACCGTCATCATGGGGCTGTCGGGATCGGGCAAATCCACTCTGATCCGCCACCTCAACCGGCTGATCGAACCCACCGCTGGTCAAGTCGAGGTCGACGGCGAGGATGTGCTGGCCTATGACGAAGAGAAGCTTCGCACTCTGCGCCGCCAGGTTATGTCGATGGTGTTCCAGAAATTCGCGCTATTTCCGCACCGTACCGTGGCCGAGAATGCGGGGACTACGCTCAAGGTGCGCGGCGTCGCGAAACACGATTATCTCAAAGAGGCCCACAAATGGCTCGACCGCGTAGGCCTGCAGGGCTATGGTGATCACTATCCGCATCAGCTTTCGGGCGGGATGCAGCAGCGCGTGGGCATCGCGCGCGCGCTGACCTCGAACTCGCCGATCATGCTGATGGACGAAGCGTTTTCGGCACTGGATCCGCTCATTCGCACCGACATGCAGGACCTGCTGCTGGAGCTGCAAAAGGAACTACACAAGACCATCGTCTTCATCACTCATGATCTCGACGAGGCGCTGAAACTCGCCGATCGCCTTGTCATCCTGAAGGATGGCCATATCGTCCAACAGGGCGAACCGCAGTATATCCTGCTAAATCCCAACGACCCGTACATCGAAGACTTCGTCAGCGATATCAACCGCGCGCGGGTTCTCAGGGTGTCTTCGATCATGACGCCGCTCGACGATAGCGGCGTTCCGCCAGACGCTCATGGCGAGGTCGCCCATGACGATACATTGGAAAGCATGATCACGCGCTCAGGCGGCGATACGTCGCATTCCTATCTCGTTATGCGCGACGGCCAACCAGTCGGGACACTCGAGATGACCAGCCTGGTCAAGGCGCTGGTGCCGCGCGTTGCATCGGAAGCAGGCGCGCGAAAGTACTGAGCCCCTCGCGATAGCGGCCGTCGTGCCCGTCTCGCCTGTATCAAGGTTCCCCGGGGCTCATCCTGCGCGACGCCCCGCCACGAAATCCTTCGGCAAACGTGCTCAAGGGCGTGCTACGCAACGAGCTCGCTCAACGCAGCCAAGACCGAAACGCATAACGGTGCAGTGCGAATCCCGGCAAAAATCCGGCAGCAATTTACCGATCTATGGCTGCAGCCTGGCCGTCATCGAGCGCTGGGAAGCCATAATCGTAAATAAAGTGCGCGAGATCAGGCGCTAGTTGGGTTTCCTGGAGAACCGCAAGGAATCAGGACCTTCAGGCGAATAAGGCGATGGCAATCGATCCTCTTTTCTGCGGTCCTGTCTGATACCCGAGAGCTCTTGTTCGTGATTGAACAGTAATTCGAGGGCGACCTTATACGTGTTGAACGCCCGTTCGTATCGATCTTGGTCCGGGAAAAGGGTGTTTATGTATTCCATCAGCAGCGCAGTCGGAAGACCCACCAGCGAACTGACAATCGCCACGGCGGCACCGGCCTTGATATCTCCACCCAGCTGCAGTGCCAGGTAAAATCCCGCGAAGGTACCGATAATTCCGATCAAAATGATCATGAAGGGCGCACGGGCCAGGATCCCGCCAATCGCCTCCGATTCGAAGAACCTGTAGGTCGTGCCAAAGTGCGGATTCCGGTCGAGTGCGATCCGGCTGATCATCTCGTAGTCCGGCGCCTGGCCATAACCCTGCTCCCTTACTTCGTTGGTCGTCAGCTCGATGATGGCCTCTGTGCCTTCGACCATGTGGAACCACCGATCAAATAGCTTCGGCTGCTCGCCGGTGACCAGGTTTTTTTCCACCATATCTTCCTGGGTTTTTTCCAGGAGAATGTTCGCCTTGGTATCGAGTTGGTGTGATTGGAGCTTGAGCTTTTCCGCTTCCTTGATCTTGGCCCGCAATTCCTCGAGATAGTGGTCCTTTCCCGAATACAACGTGACGGGAATAGCCAACTGGCCAGCCGATAGAGTCGGGTCGAAGTTGGCGGCCAAGGCCACCTCGGCCTGCTGTCGGACACTGTCTACGTAGGACAGATCCGAAGGAGTCGTTTGCACTTTCTTGTACTCGAAAACCGCATAATAGAATGCCGTCGCGAATCGGTTTAGCGATGCGATTTTGTAATGCAAGCCGAACTTGAAAAACAAGAATACGACGAAGCAGATCCCTATACCGCCGACGAACAGGTTTCCGATAATTTGATTGCTGAGCTGCATATCGAAAACGAAAACGAAATACGCTGCCGCCGCGAGAATGGCCAAAAATACGTACTTAAACATTGTTGCTCCCTAGTCCATAACCAGGATTAAGATCGGCTTTTACTTTTCCGAATAGAGTCGGAATTCCAGAATGGACGCCTGCTCTTTTTTACAGTCGTACTCGAGACAGGCTGCCCGTTCTCCTACCAAGTGACTGGGAACAGGGGTTGCAGTCCGATATCCCAGCGCTTCAATACCCAGATCGGCTTTCAACTGAGCCCGATACTCGTAATCGCCCATTTCATTGACATCGAAAATAAAGTTGTACATCGCGAGCGCGCGATCGTTACTCAATTTCAAGTTATATTCGCGCGCCTCTTCTCCTTCGGGAGAGGTATCGTTGATGTCGAAATAGCGACCTCGGAAAATGGGCGAGGTCAGCCCGGAAATCTTGAGCGATTCGACCTGTTTGGCCGCGCCCTCGTTTTCGTAGATGCTCTTGGCATATTTCGGAATCATGACCCGGAGTAACTCTTTCATGCTATCCGAAAGCTCGGCGGATCCCCGCACGAAATAGGATTCCTGGAAGTTGATCCTGACCCTGCCGGTCTTTCCGTCGATGTCGACGTCTCCTTCATCAGAGTCCTTGAAGTTCTTGAGCAGGTTATCGACGATCTGTTTTCTGACTTTCTGTGCCTCTTTCTTGGCTTCCTCTGCCTCCATAAACGGCTTCAGCTCCGCCTCCTTCTCCGCTTCGAGCTTGGCCAGCTGCTCAGCCAACTCTTTCGCGTGCTCCGCCTCGACTTCTGCTTTTGCTTGCTCTTTAGCCGCTTTTCGCACTTCCCTCTTGGCTGCCTCGGCAGCGGCTTTCGCCGCTTTCTCTGCCGCTTTCTCTGCCGCCGCTTGCGCTTCGCTCAATTCCTGTGCCTTTTGTGCCTCGAGCGTGGCTTGCTGAGCAGCCAGCTCCTTCGCGAGCGCCTGCCGTTTGGACTCCTCTGCGGCCGCTTGCGCCGCCGCCAATTCTCGTGCCTTTTGTGCTTCTAGCATGGCTTGCTGAGCAGCCAGCTCTTTCGCGAGCACCTGTTCAGCCTCTGCTGCTGCCCGCTGTCTGGCTGCCTCTTCGGCTGCCTGAACCGCTGCCTGATTCTGTGTCTCCAGCTTGGCCACTTCCAGGCGTTGCTGTTGTTCGAATTCCGCTTTCTGGCTGGCCAGATCTTTCACGCGCTCCATCTCGGCGGCGAGAATCCCCTCGGTGGTAGCTTCGAGCACCGCTTCCTTGGCCGTAAGTTCTTTCTCGAATTCCTCTTTAGCCGACGATACTTCCGTTTCCTTTTGTTCCTCTAACTCGGCAAATTTCGTTTCTACTTCCTTTTGCTTTTCTACTTCGAGCTCGGCCTTTTGTCTTTCCACTTCTTGCTCGTGCTCGACCTCGAACTTGGCGACAAGCCGTTCATATTCCACCGCAGCCTGGCTTTGTTGCTCGGCCAGCATTTGCGTAAACTGAGTGACCAACTCTTTGGCCTTCTGCTCTCGTTCCGCCTCGATTTCCTCTAACGACTTCACGGCATTGCGTGCCAGGATCTCGCGCCGTTCCTGCCTGGCCTGTTCCGCTGCGGCAACCTCTTCTTGCAGTTTTTTGTACTCACTGGCGATCTGGTCGATGGTTTCCTGGCTTTGCTCTTGCGAGGCCAAGATTTCATCACTCGAGTAAATCATGAAAACGATCGCCAGCACGGCGAACAGATCGATCATGGGGATCAGCGCTTCGATGGTTTTTGACTTATTCGAATCGGTTTTGAAGAAGAACATGGGCTGTATATCTGTTGGTGTTGGGTTCCGTGGCTAATAGTAGGTCGGCAAAAACCTCGGCCAATTTTGTGAACCATGTCACAGGTGCTGAGTTGGGCTCGGATCAGGCCGAAACGCTGCGCGCTTCGCTCGCCTCGGGCTTGGGGCTGGCTTCAGTAACAGGATTTAAACGAACCCCAACGGGTGCGGTAGCTGTTGCACTGCGAGCCGGGACGGGCCGGGCGCGTGCTCGCGGTCGCACGAAGCGCGCTTGGGGTCCGACTGCGCGGGTGCTCGCCGAACGCCCTGGTGAGGGCGCGCTTCGGGGCGCTCACCCTGTGACGCGCCCGCATTGGCTGGTCCAGATTTAGAGTTAGGTTAAGCAGCTTTCATCGGGTTGGGTAATTCCTCGACGAGCATCAGTGTTTCCGGCGCTGGTGGACGATAGTTCAGCAAGCTGTGTGGTCTGATGGTGTTGTAGTGAACCCGCCATAGGCCTTGCGCCATCGATAATCGAACTGCTCAGCTATTCCGAGGCGTTTGCAGACCTGGCTAACGCTTATCTCCTGACTCAGCGGGACGTCCGCTTCACGAAGCTTGTGAATAATCTCCTCGGCGTTGTATCGTTTCGTGGCCATGGTTCAGATCTCCTTTTACCGTTTCGAGGTCGTGGTCGTCGGCTCCTGAGCACCGGTTGCATTGCGACGCGTTAATCGATATTTTGATTCGTCGTGTCCATCTCCGGGTATCGGATCAGAACAAAGAACACCCTGTCCGATTTCGAACTTTCGGGCAACTGCCACAGGATCCGCATGGCGATCTCCTTCCTCGGTCTCGAGTACACCAGGGTCAACCTCGATCTGCGCAAGCGGGAGATGGCCGAGATTCAGCAGTGGCTGTCGTTTTCCGTGAACGAGATGTTCAACGGGCCGGCCATGGCGCGCGCCATGGTGATCTTCAATCGCGATTTCGACGCGAAGCGGGCCCGCGCCTTCACCGACACCACGCTGGATCACCTGGAATTCCCGCTGCAGGATCACGACCGGCTGGCGCTCGATCGCTTCACCCCGGCCGACATCGCGTGTTATCCGTACGTCGCGCTGATCCACGAAGACCATGTCTCCCTCGATGCATTTCCGTCCATCCGTGCCTCGATTGCGCGCGTCGAAGCGCTGCCTGGCTACGTCTCCATGCCGGGCCTGCCTTTCCCGGGCTGACTACGGTGGGAGATCGAACAATGCCGGCTTCCACCCCGCACGTTCGACGCACCATCGCCGCGGGAATCATCGGCAATGTGCTGGAATGGTACGACTTCGGCGTCTACGGTTTCTTCGCCTACATCATCGCCGACCAGTTTTTTCCCTCCCACGACCCCACCGTTTCGCTGATCGCCGCGTTCGGCGCGTTTGCCGCCGGTTTTCTCATGCGTCCGGTGGGCGCGGCGATCTTCGGGCACATCGGCGACCGCATCGGCCGCATCCGCGCCCTGCAGTTGTCTGTCTTGTGCATGGCCATACCCACTTTCCTGATCGGTACGCTGCCGACCTACGAGACGATCGGCTTTTCCGCCGCGGTGCTTATGGTGCTCATGCGCATGGTCCAGGGGGCCGCAGTAGGCGGCGAATACACCTGCTCGATCGTGTTCCTCGCGGAGCGCGCACCCGTCGGCAGACGGGGCTTCTACACCTGCTGGAGCATGTTGGGCGCCACCGGCGGCATCCTGCTCGGCTCGGCGGTGGGATCCTTACTGAGCAACAGCCTGGACACGGATGCGTTGAACAGCTGGGGTTGGCGCGTCGCTTTTCTCGCGGGCATCGCGGTCTCGGGGGCGGGGTATTTCATCCGCAGGGGACTCGTCGAGGGGCCGCTCGAGGCAGAGGGCAAGGCCCCCCTGGTGGAGACGTTTCGCGACTACGGCCGCGACATATTCCGCATTGTCGGCCTCAACGTCGCCAACTCGGTGACCTTCTACCTGATCTTTGTCTACGTCGTGACCTGGCTGGTCAAGCAGGTGCACGAGACCCGCTCGGAAGCCCTGGATATCAACACCGGTGCCATGCTGTTGCTGATCGTGCTGCTACCCGTGTCGGCACGGCTTTCCGACGCCTGGGGGCGACGCAGGATGCTGCTCCTCAGTATCGGCGCCACGGCGGTGCTGGCCTACCCGTTGGTGCGCCTGATGCATCATCCCGACGCCTGGCTGATCTTCGCGGGACAGGCCGGGTTCGCGGTGCTGGTGGCGGGGTTCGGAGCGTCCATTCCCGCGGCCATGACCGAGTTGTTCCCGCGCCGCGTCCGCGTGACCGCCGTCAGCGTCAGCTACAACATCACCTTCGCCCTGTTGGGCGGCACCAGTCCCATGGTGGCGGTCTGGTTGATACAGCGCTCGGGCGACGACCTCGCCTTCGCCTGGTACATCAGTGGGGCCGCGCTCATTTCTTTTCTGTTCGCGATGACCCTCAAGGACCGGCGCAACGAGCCGTTGGACTGAATGCCCAGCGCCACCACTGGGAGGGCTAAAGCTCTTACAAGTGATTGGTTTGTCTGGTGGCTACGGGTGGACTTGAACCACCGACCTCAGCATTATGAGTGCCGCGCTCTAACCAGCTGAGCTACGTAGCCAGGAAGGGGCGGGATTATCACCGGACGTGCGCCTGCCTGGCAAGTCGGGGGCCGTGCTTCCAGCCTGAAACCCTGGAAATTTCCCATATTGTTGCGGGCTCGCAGCCTACTTTAGCTGCGGCTTCGAGCCATGGCGCAGCCACGCCTTCGGCACCGAGAATGAGCCCGTGCACAGGGACTCCAGGACGGTGATGGTGCACACGGATCGAGACGGAACTCGGCCTGCCCTCTGCCGCGGCGTCTGTGAACGCAGGCGCCGCGGATTTTTTTCGCATCGGCACAATTGCCTGGGATCACTTGTCGCACACCGAACCGCGGTTAAACTAGGGCGCCCGCGGGAATACCCCGCGGGCACGCCGGGCCGGGAATCAAAAGGACGAACGCAATGGCTGGTCTGATCACCATGGGGCTTCTGCCCGGGCAATCCATCGAGGTGGCCGGCATCGATGCGTCCAAGCCCTGGAACCGCACCGGCCTGGTGCTCGAGTGCGGCGTCACCTACCGCTACGAGGTCATCGACTTGGCCGGCTGGCGGGACGGCAGGATCGAGACCGACCCGAACGGCTACGAGCGGCTGCATCTGCTGCCGCTGGTGCCCGCGCGCCGCTATCCGTTAGGGCACTGGCTCAAGCTCATCGGCGCCATCGGCACCTCGGCCTGGAACTATTTCCCCATCGGGCAGGGTTGCACCCGCAAGGCGGCCGCCGCCGGCGAGCTCTACTGCTTCGCCAACGATGCCTCGTTCCGATACCGCGACAACGATGGTCATCTGACGCTCAGGATCACCCGGGAAGACTGACCGAGACGTCAGCGGACCAGATAGGTCTCGAAGGCGGGCGTCGCCAGCACCCGGAAACCGCGCTCCGAGCGGACGATCAGCTGCGCGGCGAGCCCCTCGCGCTCGACCAGACGCCAGCCCTGCTCCGGTCCCATGACCATGACGGCGGTCGCCAACGCGTCGGCGCGCATGGCAGAGCCGGCAATGATGCTGACCGACGCGAGAGCGTGGGCGATCGGCCGACCGGTGCGGGGATCGATGGTGTGCGAGTAACGTCTGCCGTCGCGCTCGCGGTAGTTGCGGTAGTCTCCCGACGTGGCGATGGCGGCGTCGCGCAGAGCGATGACGCTTTGAACCGACTGCGCGTCCGGCAAAGGCCGTTCGATGCCCACCTTCCACGGCGAACCGTCGGGCTTGGCGCCGCGCGCGCGCAGCTCGCCGCCGATCTCGACCAGATACGATCGAACCTGGCGCGCATCCAGCAGCCGGGCGAGCGCATCCACCGCGAAGCCCTTGGCAATGGCGGAAAGATCCACGTACATCTGCGGGCGCCCCTTTCGCAGCGCCGGAGGCGACGCTCTGGACTCGAGCTGGCGGTAGCCCGTCGCGGTCATGGCGGTTTCGATCTCCCGCGCCGAGGGCGTCCGAGCATCACCGCCCCCGGGGCCGAACCCCCAGAGATTGACGACCCCTCCGACGGTCACGTCGAAAGCACCACCGGAAAGCACGCTCACGGCTCTCGCCGCCTCGACGACTCGCACCGTGTCGGTGGACACGGCAAACCAGTCCGGGCTCGTGCTGGCGTTGAACCGCGAGAGCTCCGAGTCGGGACGCCACGTGGACATCTGCGCGTTGATGCGCTCGAGGCGCGCGTCGATAGCGGACTCGAGTGCGCCCATGTCGAGGGTGTCATCGCTTTGCAGCAGCTTCACCGCATAGGTGGTGCCCATGGTCGAGCCGGTGACGACGCGGATGTCGCCGGCGGCCGCGGCCTGCTCCGGCGAGGCGAGGAAAAACGCCAGCAAAAGACCTGCCGAGACGGCGGCGGCGGATAAAGACCACGGCCGACGCCCGCGAGCAGCCCGCGCGCGCACCCTGCCTACACCCAGCCGCGGCGTTTGAAAAACCACAGCTCCAGCACGGCGAGCACCACCAGCGCCACGCACACCAGCACGAACGCGGCGCCGTACTCGGTGCCGGGGATTCCGGCGACGTTGACTCCGAGCAGCCCGGTCACGAAACCGAGCGGCAGGAACAGAGCGGCGACAATCGACAGAAGATACATGCGATTGTTCATCTGATCCGCCATGAGGCTGGCGAGCTCCTCGTGACTGACGCCGGCGCGCTCGCGCGCGGCGTCCAGATCTTCCACGTAACGCATGGTGCGATCGGCCAGCTCGCGAAGACGCATGCGGTGTGTGTCGTCGAGCCACGGGACGGGCTCGCTGTAGAGCCGCGACATGGCATCGCGCTGTGGTGCGAGATAACGCCGCAGCGTGATCGCCTCGCGTCGAACCTGGGAGAGCTGCGTGCGCAGCTGGCGGCTCTCCGCCGTGGCTACCTGCTCGCCGAGCCGATCGACCGCGTCTTCGACATCGGCGATCGGTTTCGCCATGCGATCGGCGAGACGTTCGGCCAGGTCGACGAGGAAGCTGCCGGGCGAGACGGGGCCGAGGCCGCGGTCGATCCGCTCGCGCAGATCGTCGACGGAAAGCAGGTGACGGTGGCGCAGCGTGATGACGCGGTGGTCCTCGATCCAAAAGCGCAGGGCGACCATATCCTCGGGCTGCTGCCCGGGGTTGAGGTTGACGCCGCGCAGAACCACCATCAGTCCCTGCTTGGTGGAAAGGCTGCGGGGCCGCACCTCCTCGAGCAGCAGGGAATCGGCCACCACGGGGTCGATCCCGCTCTCCTCGCGCAGCCACGCCTGGACGTCGGGCTGCCTGTAGTCCAGATGAACCCAGAGGAGTCCGTCGGAGGGTTGCCACGTTTGCACCGCCTCCCATCCGATTTGTTTTCCTCCGCCACGGCCGTCCAGCACGTACGCCGCAATCAGTCCCTGCTCGAGCGTCATGAGACCACCTCCCGATAAGTCGAGCACCGAATAGCAATGATAGTGCCATCCTTCCGAAATGCTGTCGCCGCTGTTCGCCGAAGCCGCGACGACCCGGTCGAGTCCGCTTCAATTCACGGCGCGCTTGCAAGACAATTCGTCGAGCGCCCTTGGTGAGCGGGCCGCGGCGACGCGGTTCGTTTCACGGGCTCGAAAGGACGGGTCGCTGAACCATGCACAGGCGGAATGCGGGCGACAACGCGACGATGCCGCGGCTCATGGAGCCCGGCGGCGAGGTGGCCGCTTCGCCGCAGGCGCTCGCGCACTGGGTTGCCGGGCACCGCTCGGAATTGAAACGCTGGCTGTGCCGGCACGCGGCGGTGCTGCTGCGCGG
>JAABYT010000011.1:77353-93320 GCA_011775625.1 Gammaproteobacteria bacterium
TACACGTCCACCGAGTTTCCACGGGAGATGGAGATCGGTCTTCACAACGAGCTCTCTTACACGCACGCTTGGCCCGAGCACGTGTTCTTCTGCTGCCTGCTTCCCGCGCGGCACGGCGGTGAGACGCACATTGCCGACGGCAGGCAGGTGCTCGCCTGCATGGACCCGGAAGTGCGCGATCGTTTCGAGAACAAAGGCGTCATCTACCGCCAGCATCTTCGCGATGACGCGGTCACCGGACCCGGGAAGTCGTGGCAGGAGAGCTTCGAGACCACCGATCGTGCACGCGTCGAGCGCATCTGCGACGAACAGGACATGGCTTTGCGGTGGACCGATCGGGGCCTCAGCACGACGCTGGACAACCCCGCCGTCCTCACTCACCCGATCACCGCAGAGCGCTGCTGGTTCAATCAGGCCGACCTGTGGCACGCGCGCTTCGACACCGTGAAGGCGCAGGAGCATGACCGCGCGGATAGCGCACCCGGCGAGCAGGCGCTCGGCTCGCACGCCTGTTTCGGAGACGGCACCGAGATCCCGATCTCCGATCTCGAGGCCGTTCGCGCGGCGTACCGCCGGACCGAGGTCGTGTTTCCCTGGCACGCGGGCGACGTGCTCATCCTCGACAACGTGCTTGCCATGCACGGGCGCAAGCCCTTCGAAGGCGATCGACGGGTGCTCGTCGCGATGGCCTGAGCGGGTCGAGGCTGCGCTGCGCGGCTCAGCCTTTGGTGGAGACGAGAATGGCGATGAGGTGCAGAGTGACCACCAGCAGCAGCAGCACCGAGGCGTGGCGCAGACCGCGGCGCATCCAGGTGTCGGGGACCTCCCGCGGCAGCACGCCGAACTCGCGTGGGTCGAGCGAGCCGTTACGATCGCTTAGGTCCACCTCGCGACAGTACTGTCGCACCCAGAAAGGCGCGTCGGAGGCGAACATGTAGCGCGCAAAGCACGCTTCCAGCTCGCCTTCCCTGGGGGGTCTTCCGAACCATCGCTCGAAGGCGATTTCGAACAGCTGGAACTCGGTGATCTGCAGCAAAGAAGATGCCGCAAGCACCTCGCGGGTATCCTGCGGGACCGTGTGCTCGTCATCGGTGAAGAAGGTCATGGTCGTGCGCACCCGAGGACACGGGCTCTCGCCCTGTCGCCGATCCAGTCTACACCTGCCGGCGCCGATCCGGTATCGGGTGTACGCCCTCGCGCGGCTACTTCCAGGGCGGCGGCGCCCCCCAGGTATCCCAGCTGGTGGTCCCGGCGGTCGGGAAACGCCGCGTCGGCCCGAATCTGCCGCGCGGGTAACCGAGAGGAATGCAGCAGTGGAACTCCGCGTCATCGGGAATGTTGAACATCGCGTAGACCCGTTCCATGACGTCGGCGTGCAGCGTCGTCAGCACCGACCCGATACCGATGGCGCGCGCTGCGAGCAGCAGATTCTGAACCGCCGGGAAGATCGACGAGGCGCCGCCGCCGCGACCGACGGTGAAGGCGAGTATCACGACCGGAGCGTCGACCATCTCGTCGGCGAGCAGCGCCGGCATCTTGTAAACGGAGCCTTCGGGAATATCGGATTTGCCCGTCCAGCCATACTCGTCGCGGCGCTTGGCCCACCAGGCCTCGTGGTAGAGCTTGCCGAACGCGCGAATCTTTTCGCGGTCGCGGATGACCAGAAAGCGCGCCGGCTGGGCGTTGCCTCCGTTCGGCGCCTTTGACGCAGCGTCGAGCACGGTCTTCAGCTCCTCGTCGCTCACGGGCCTGTCGTGCCGCATGCGTCGAATCGCGCGCTGGCTGAACATCGCCTCGCCGATCGGCATCGTCAGATCGGCGGGCGTGTCGATGTAGGTCATCTCCATCGGGTCATCTCCTTCGAATGCTCAGACGTTGAACCGGAAGTGTACGACGTCGCCCTCCTGCATGACGTAGTCCTTGCCCTCGAGGCGCCACTTGCCGGCCTCTTTCGCGCCCTGCTCCCCGTTTAGCGCAACGAAGTCCTGGTAGCTTACTACCTCGGCGCGGATGAATCCTTTTTGAAAATCCGTGTGAATGACGCCGGCCGCCTGGGGAGCCGTCGCACCGCGGCGAACCGTCCAGGCACGGACCTCCTTGGGGCCCGCGGTGAAGAACGTGAGAAGCTCGAGCAGCGCGTAGCCGGCGCGAATCAGGCGGCTGAGTCCCGGCTCATCGAGGCCCATCTCGGCGAGAAACTCGAGCTTGTCCTCGGCGTCGAGACGCGCGAGCTCCGCCTCGATGGCGGCACAGATGGGCACCACCGGCGCGCCTTCTGCCCGCGCGATTCGCCGCACCTCCTCGAGCAGCGGGTTGTCCTCGAATCCGCCTTCGGCGACGTTGGCGACGTAGAGCACGGGCTTCGCGGTCAGCGGCTGGAGCTGGCGCATCCACTCGCGCTCGGCGTCGTCGAGGGCGAGGGTTCGAAGAGGCTCGCCGGCGTCGAGCTTCGCCACCGCGCGCTCCATGAGCGCCTGCCTGGCGCGCGCCTCCTTGTCACCCGCCTTCGCGTTCTTCGCCGCCCGCTCGCGGGCGCGCTCGACCTGCTCCATGTCGGCGAGCATGAGCTCGGTGTTGATGGTGGCGATGTCGTCGGCGGGTGAGACGTGGCCCGCCACGTGGGTCACGTCGTCATCCGCGAAGCACCTCACCACGTGCGCGATGGCGTGCGTCTCACGAATGTTGGCGAGGAACTTGTTGCCGAGACCCTCGCCCTGCGAGGCGCCCGCCACCAGACCGGCGATGTCGACGAACTCCATGGATGTCGGCACGACGCGCTGGGGCGAGACGATGGCGGCGATCCGCGCCAGGCGCTCGTCGGGCACCGGCACCACGCCGACATTGGGATCGATGGTGCAGAAAGGGTAATTCTCCGCCGCGATCTGCGCGCTGGTCAGAGCATTGTAGAGCGTCGACTTGCCGACGTTGGGCAAGCCGACAATGCCGCATCTAAATCCCATGGGGCTGGCGCGGAACGATGGCTCGCATCATGAAGCGTCCGGGCTCTCTCCGCTCTCCGCCGCTGGAGATTTTCGGTGCAGGGAATTCATCACCTCGGAAAATCGACCGGCGATCATGTCGGGCAGGTGATCGAGGGCGAGCGCGAGCGCCTCGTCGATGGCCGCCTGCTCCTCGGCCGGTGCCGGCCTCAAGACATAGCCGACCACGGCGTTCTTGTTGCCCGGATGACCGACGCCGATGCGAAGGCGCGCGAAGTCGGAGCTGCCGAGCTGGGGAATGATGTCGCGCAGGCCGTTGTGCCCGCCGTGGCCGCCGCCGCGCTTGAGGCGCACGGTGCCCGGCGGCAGGTCGATCTCGTCGTGGGCGATGAGAATGTCTTCGGCTTCGAGCTTGTAGAAGTTCACCACGGCCGCCACCGATCGGCCGCTGTTGTTCATGTAGGTCATGGGTTTCAAAAGACGCAGTCGGTGTCCACCGACCTGGCAGTCGGCGACCTCACCGAAGAAGCCCGACTGCGAGCGGAAGCTGCCTCCCCAGCGCGCCGCCACGGCGTCGGCGAACCAGAAGCCCGCGTTGTGGCGCGTGCGCGCATCGCGCGGGTCCGGATTGCCGAGGCCCACGAGGAGTCGAATCGGCGTGGACAAAGACTTGCCTGAAGGCGGGCCCGCCTAGCTCTCTTCGCCTTCCCCCGGCGCGCCCTCGGCGGCAGGCGCCTCGGCTTCGCCAGCGGCCGCGACACCTTCCTCGAGCTCCTCGCCTTCGGCGAGCACCTCTTCTTCCTCGAACTTCTGCGAGTGCTGGATGGATACCACCGGCTGATCGTGCTCGGGGTCCTGGGCGATCGCGAGCAGGGTCACGCCCGCGGGCATGGTGAGCTGAGACAGGTGCAGGGAATCGCCGATCTCCATCGCCGCCATGTCCACCGCGATGAACTCGGGCAGATCCTTCGGCAGGCAGCTGATCTCGAGATCCACGAGCAGATGGTTGACGACGCCCCCGGCCTTCTTGCCCGGGCAGGTCTCCTCGTTGATGAAGTGAAGGGGCACGTGCATGGTGATTTCCTTGCTGCTGCTGACCCGCAGCAGGTCCATGTGCACGATCTGATCGGTGGTCGGGTCCCGCTGCAGGGCCTTGAGCACCGCCTGGGTATTCTCACCGTCCACCTTGACCTCGAGGATGTGGGAGAAGAACGCCTCGTTCTCGACCTGCTTGTGCACCGAGTTGGCGTCGAGCTTGATGGCCACGGCGTCTTTGCCGGCGCCGTAGAGCACGGCGGGAATCATGCCCTCGCGGCGAAGTCGGCGGGCGGCTCCCTTGCCGCCTCCCTCACGCAGCTCGCCGCGCAGTTCGTATTGGTTCATTTGCTGAGTCTCCCAAATCCCCGACGGGGCCCTCTGAGGCCGTAGCCACGTAAACCGCTGATAATATACAAAGAGCCGGGGCTTCGCACTCGTTTTGCCCGCCAGGCGGCGGCGCAGGGGCCTCAGTCCATGAACAGCTCGCCGATGGACTCCTCCTGGCTGATGCGGCGGATGCTCTCGGCGATGAGCTCGGCGATGCTGAGCTGGCGGATCCGCGCGCAGGCGGCGGCCCGATCGTCGAGGGGGATGGTGTTGGTGACCACCAGCTCGTCGAGCTGCGAGCCTTGGATGTTGTCGACGGCCTTGCCGGAGAGCACCGGGTGGGTGCAGTAGGCCACGACGCGCGAGGCGCCCTCCTTTTTCAGCGCCGCCGCTGCGCTGCACAGGGTGCCCGCGGTATCGGCCATGTCGTCGACCAGCACGCAGGTGCGCCCGTCCACCTCACCGATGATGTTCATGACCTCGGCCGCGTTGGCATGGGGACGGCGTTTGTCGATGATGGCGAGGTCGGCATCGTCGAGCCGCTTGGCGAGCGCCCGGGCACGCACGACGCCACCGACGTCCGGTGAAACCACGATAAGCTCCTCGTACTCGTGCTTCCACACGTCTCCGAGCAGCACCGGGGACGCATACACGTTGTCCACGGGAATTCTGAAGAATCCCTGAATCTGATCGGCGTGCAGGTCCATGGTGAGCACCCGATGCGCGCCCGCCATGGAGATCATGTTGGCCACCAGCTTGGCCGAGATCGCGACGCGCGCGGAGCGCGGCCGGCGATCCTGGCGCGCGTAGCCGAAATACGGGATGACCGCGGTCACGCGGCGCGCCGATGCGCGCGTGACGGCGTCGATCATGATGAGCAGCTCCATCAGGTTCTGGTCGACGGGCCGGCAGGTGGGTTGAACGATGAACACGTCCTTGCCACGCACCGAGTCGTCGATCTCGACCATGACCTCGCCGTCGCTGAAGCGTCCTACGGTCGCCTTGCCGAGCGGAATGTTGAGGCGCGCGACAATTTCCTCGGCAAGCGGCCGATTGGCGTTGCCGGAGAAGACCATGATGGAGCTGTCCGTTTGCAGGCTTTCGGTGATGAATCGCTCCTCGTGGGCTTGGCTGTTGAAAATCCGGTCGTTCAAAGCCGCTCCCTCCGCGTGTGGGTGGCTGGGGCGCCAGGATTCGAACCTGGGATGCGGGAGTCAAAGTCCCGTGCCTTAACCACTTGGCTACGCCCCAACATGACGCTCTGAAATCAGCCCCCGCCGTCGTCGATGATGGGGTGAGGCTCGACGGCGCCGTTGGCGCCCCCGCTGGAGAATTTTACACCAATGCGAGCATCGAAGACCGGTTCATCCCGCGCGCGACGAAGCCGTGCCAGCCGCCGGGCAGCTCGGCGAGGCGCTGCTGCGCCTCCTCGCGCTCGCGAAACGGCGCGAACACGCAGGCGCCGGTCCCCGTCATGCGCGCGTGCGCCGAGCGGGCGAGCCAGCTCAGCGCGGCGTCGACCTCGGGATAGAGGGCGCGCACGACCGGCTCGCAGTCGTTCCTGGTCGCGCGCAACAACGCGTGCACAGAGACTTGGCCACCGGCAGCCGGCAGAAAGTCGCGTATTCTCATTGGCGCGCTGTTACGTGTCAACGCGGGGTCGGCGAATACGCGCGCGGTGGAAACCGGGCAACCCGGATTGACGACGAGATACCAGGGTGTTTCCAGCTCGAGCGGCTCGAGACGCTCACCGACGCCCTCGGCAAACGCGGCCTCACCGCGCACGAACACCGGCACGTCGGCGCCGAGCTCGAGACCGATGGCGGCGAGCCGCTCGGTGCCGAGGCCGAGATCCCAAAGCCGGTCGAGGGCGCGCAGCGTGGTGGCGGCGTCCGAGCTGCCGCCGCCCAGACCCGCCCCGAGTGGAATGCGCTTCTCGACGGCGATGTCGACGCCGGCGTCACTGGCCGCGTACGCCTTCAGTCTGCGCGCCGCGCGCACCACCAGATCGGCCTCCTCGTCGACACCCTCGAGGGCGGAGATGCGGCGCACGCGGCCGTCGCTGCGCGGCGCGAGCGAGACGCTGTCGTGCAGATCGAGGAACTGGAAAACGGTCTGAAGCTCGTGGTATCCGTCTTCCCGCCGCCCGAGGACGTGCAGGAAAAGATTGAGCTTTGCGGGCGCGGGCCAGGGCGTGGCGTTCATGGAAAGCAGCGTGTTCGCGCGCAGACGCGTGGCGACAATCTACGTCGACTCCGGTCCCGTGTGCCAGCTTCGCACTATCAACTTGCCGCGTATGCGCGGATTCTCGAGCGTGAGCCGCGTCGGCAGGGCGATGCCGTCGAACTCCTCATAGCCCTGGAAGCGAATCAGCCAGCCGAGCTGGCGCAGCTCCGCGAGCCGCCCGCCGGCATCGAGCTCGAGCGCGACGACACGGGCTTGCGGGTCGGGCATGCCGAGGATCCAGTAGCGCAGCCCCGTCAGCGGCACCCGCCATCCGGCGTGGCTCAGCATCAGCTCCTCGGCCGTTTGCGCCCGGTAGACGCCGTCCTGCGCGGTGCGCATCTCCACCAGGCCGGGCGAGCCGTAGAGCTCCATGAGGCCCTGGCCGAGCGGACCGCTGAGGCGAATGCTGTAGCTGTCGCGATTCTGTCGCCAGTGAACACCCGCGCTCCAGGAGTCGCGGGCGGACTGGATGCCGAGCTTGCCGATCGCTGACCACTGCTCGATGGCGGCGAGGCGAACGAGGCGCTCGGCGAAGACCCGCTCGGGGTCGTCCACCGCCGCCACCTCCGGCGTGGTCTCGCAGGCGCCGAGCAGCACGGCGGTGCCGAGCACGACGATCCGCGCGGCGCGCGCGCAGAATCGGATGGTCGGGAGCTTGGCGTTCAACGGCGCGGATCGATGCAACGGGCCATGCCGGGCGCCGCCAGCCGAACCGCGATCGTCACTGCTCGAAGCGTTTCTTCACGTCCAGCAGGCGCGGGTCGTCGGGCGTGCTCTTCAGCGCCGTGTCCCAGATCTCGTGGGCGGCCTTCTTGTCGCCCATCATCCACAGCACCTCACCGAGGTGAGCGGCGATCTCCGGATCGCCGTTGAGCTCCATGGCGCGGCGCAGGTGCATGACCGCTTCCTGGAGACGACCCATGCGATAGAGCGTCCAGCCCATGCTGTCGATGACGTAATGATCGTCGGGCTTGAGCTCGTAGGCCCGTTTCACCAGCTCGTAGGCTTCGGCGTAGCGATCGGTCCGATCGGCGAGCGTATAGCCGAGCGCGTTCAGCGCATCGGCGTTGTTCGGCTCGCGAGAGAGAATGGAACGCAGATCCCGCTCGAGCAGCTCGAGATTGTCCATCTTCTCGGCGAGCATCGCGCGCGAGTAGAGCAGATCGGTATCCTCCGGGTAGCTGGCGAGCGCACCGTTGTAGACGCGCATGGCCTCCTCGTAGTCCTTGCGCTTGGCGAGGATCTCCGCCTCGGCCCGGTAGATGCGGATCGCCTGCTGACTGTTGTCGCCGCGAAGCCCGTGCAGATGCGCGCGCGCTTGAACGAGACGCCCGCTCTCGGCGAGCAGCACCGCCGCCCGGATCTGCGCGTTCAAACGATGCTCGCCTTCGGTGACCTTGCGGTAGGCGGCCAGCGCGCCCTCGATGTCCTGCTGCGCCTCGGCGATCTGGCCGAGGTAGTAGTGCGCCACCTGCATGCGCTGGCGTCGTGCGATCAGCTCCTCGAACTGCGCCTTGGCCTCGTCGACGGCGTTGGTCTGCAGCAGAAGCAGCCCGTAGGCGTAGCGCACGTCGGCATTTTCGGGCGTTCTTTTCGACAGACGCCGGAACTGCTCCAGGGCATCCTCGTAGCGTTTGGAATCGACCAGCAGGCGCGCGTAGGTCAGGCGCACGCGGTCGGAATCGGGACGCCGGCCGAGCGCCTCGTTGAGGGTGGCGAGCGCGACATCCGATTTACCCTGCCGCTGCAGCAGGCGCGCATAAATGATGAGCGTCTGCTGGTCGTCGGGATCGAGCGCCAGCACCTTCTCGTAAACCTCGATGGCCCGCTCCTCCTGGCCGGCCCGCGCGAGCAGCTGGGCGAACGCCGCCTGGGCATGGGCATCGTCGGGGCGACCGCCCACGAGGCGCGCCATCACCGCGACCGCGACAGCCTTGTCGCGCTCGCGGGCGAGCATGTCGCCGATGCGCCCGTAGGCCTCCGCGGATCCGCCGGCATAGTGGGGCACGGCGGCGTCGAGCTGGCGCACCGCGGTATCGACCTCGCCGGCGCGCAGCAGCAGCGCCGCGTACACCTGGCGCGCATCGGTGCTGTCGGGGGCGATCTGGGTCCACAGATTGGCCGCCTCGAGCCCGCCCTCCTGGTCGCGGGCGAAAACCGCGATGCGCACGGCGCGCTCGGCGACCGCCGGGTCGCGGGTTTCGCGGGCAACCTCCAGGTAGTTCTCGAGGGACATGTCGAGCCGGCCGCGGCGCCCCGCGATCTCGGCCACCAGCAGCTTGTAGAGATTGTCCCCGGACGTGCTCGGCGCGCCCGAGCGGGCGGTGTCGCGGGCAGGTGCCTCGGCCGGCGCAGCCTGCTCGATGGGCTCGGCGGGCGCACCCGGCTGTGGGCCTTCATCGACCGGCGCCAGCTCGGCGCAGCCGGCGATCAGCAGGGCCGCCGCGAGCAGCGAAACGCGGCTCGAAATCGCTGAGCGGGCGCGGCCACGCTCGGGATGGTCAGGGCCGGCACCGGGCCGGCTTCTGTCACGGCTGGTCATGGTCGATGTGTCTCGGCACGGCGTTCATTTGCCGTTCTCAGTAGCTTAGTCAGTCGCGGCATCCGGAACAGTGTCGCGGTTCGCGTCCCTGCCATACCCGCGCGTCACCAGAGTGGATTATGAGGTCTCGCGGGGGTTGTGAAAATATGCACTATAAACGCGGTCATGGCGTGCGTAAACTACCGTTGCGGCTCGGTTTTTTGACTCATTCAGGAACCGGGAGAGGAACCGCCGGGGGGCTGTGGCCGGCGCTGCTTGTGTTAGGCGCGGCCATGCCGCAGTATTTTTTGCGATCGCTTGTCCAATTCTCCATATGACCCTGTTCGCCTGCGGAGTAAACCATCGATCGGCGCCGGTAAGCATGCGCGAGCGGGTCGTGTTCGGCCCCGAGGAGCTGCCGCGGGCCCTCGGCGAGCTGCGCGACTGCGCCGGGGTCGAGGAGGCGGCGATCCTCTCGACCTGCAACCGCACCGATCTCTACGTGGGTCTCGAGCACGGCGCCGACGCCGCCGTGAAGCACTGGTTCGGCGGCTACCACGGACTCAGCCATCACGAGCTCGATCGGCATCTGTACACGCACCACGACAACCACGCCGTGCGCCACGTCATGCGGGTCGCGAGCGGGCTCGACTCGATGGTGCTCGGCGAGCCGCAGATCCTCGGCCAGCTCAAGACCGCCTACGGCGCCGCGCGAAGCTCGGGCACCGTCGGCACGCTTCTCGGCAAGCTCTTCCAGCAGGCGTTCTTCGTTGCCAAGCGCGTGCGCACCGACACCGCCATCGGATCGAGCCCGGTCTCGGTGGCCTTCGCCGCGGTGGCGCTGGCACGCCAGATACTCGGACGTCTGTCCTCGCATACCGCCCTGCTCATCGGCGCGGGGGAAACCATCGAGCTGGCGGCCCGACACCTCGCCGGCAACGGCCTCGGGCGCATGATCATCGCCAACCGCACCCTGGAGAACGCCCACCGGCTCGCAACCGAGTTCGGCGGCTACGCCATCGAGCTCGGCGAAATTCCCGTGCATCTGGCCGAGGCGGATATCGTCATCGCCTCCACCGGCAGCCCGGACACTATCCTCGGCGTCGAGGACGCGCGCCGCGCCATGCGCTCGCGCAAGCGGCGCCCGGTATTCATGGTCGACATCGCGGTGCCGCTCGACATCGACCCGAAGGTCGGCACGCTCGAGGACGTGTATCTGTACACGGTGGACGATCTGCACGACGTCATCGAGGAGAATCTGCGCTCGCGCGAGGACGCCGCGCGACAGGCGGAAGAGATCATCGACCAGCACGTGCACCGCTTCATGCGCTGGCTCGGCACGCGCGAGGTGCGCGGCACCATTCGGGCGTTTCGCGACGAGGCCGGGCAGGCCCGGGAAGCGGTGCTCGAAAAAGCCCACCGACGCCTGGCCGCGGGCATGCCGCCCGAGCAGGCGCTGCAATACCTCGCCCACACGCTCACCAACCGATTGCTGCACGCGCCAACGGTGCAGATCCGCCGCGCCGGCGCCGGCGCCCGCCACGAGCTGATCGACGCCGCGCGCACGCTGTTCGAGCTGGATGACGATTCGGTCGACGATGGCAGCGGCGGCGGAAACGCGCCATGAACCCGTCGACGCTCGAGAAGCTCGAGGGCTTGAGCGAGCGCCTCGAGGAGCTCAGCTCGCTGCTCGCCGATGCCGAGGTGATTGCCGATCAGCAGCGCTTCAGAAACTTCGCCAAAGAGCACGCCGAGCTCACGCCGGTGGTCGAGTGCTATCAGCAGTACAACCGCGTGCTCGAGGACATCGCATCCGCGAACGAGCTGCTCGCCGATGCCGATCCCGGCATGAAGCAGCTCGCCGAGGAGGAGCTCGATCAGGCGCAGACCAGGCGCCAGGCGCTCGAGGAGCAGCTCGAGGCGCTGCTCATCCCGAAAGACCCGGCCGATGACAGCAACATCTTCGTCGAGATCCGCGCCGGCACCGGCGGCGACGAGGCGGCGCTGTTCGCGGGCGATCTGTTTCGCATGTACTGCCGTTACGCGGAGCTGCGCGGCTGGAAGATCGAGCCGTTGAGCGAGAGCGTCGGCGAGCACGGCGGTTACAAGGAGATCATCGCGCGGGTCATCGGGCGGGGCGCGTACGCGCGGCTGAAGTTCGAATCCGGAGGCCACCGCGTGCAGCGGGTTCCGGAGACCGAGTCCCAGGGCCGCATCCACACCTCGGCCTGCACCGTCGCCGTGCTGCCGGAAGTCGACGAGATCGAGGACGTGGCCATCGATGACGCGGACCTGCGCATCGACACCTACCGCGCATCCGGCGCCGGCGGTCAGCACGTGAACAAGACCGACTCCGCCATCCGCATCACACACCTGCCGACCAACACCGTGGTGGAATGCCAGGACGAGCGCTCGCAGCACAAGAACCGCGCCCGCGCCATGTCGCTGCTGCGCGCCAAGCTGGTCGCCGCCGAGCGCGAGCGACAGAGCGCCGAGCGCGCCGAGACGCGTCGTCTGCTGGTGGGCAGCGGCGATCGATCCCAGCGCATCCGCACCTACAACTTTCCCCAGGGACGGCTGACCGATCACCGCATCAACCTCACCCTTTACAAGCTTTCCGAGATCATGGCCGGCAGCCTCGACCAGGTCATCGAGCCGCTGCTGCGCGAGGAGCAGGCGGAGAAGCTGGCCGCGCTGGGCACATGAGCGTCGAGGTCGAGACCAGCGCCCGGCTGCTGGCATCGGCGCTGGCGGTGCTCGGCGAGCGGCAACCCTCGGCACGGCTCGACGCCGAGGTGCTGCTGGCGCATGCCCTCGACGCACCGCGCACCCGTCTGCACGGCTGGCCCGAGGCGCCGGTGCCGGCAGCGCGCGCGGCCCACTTCCGCACGCTCGTCGCGCGCCGCGCGCACGGGGAGCCGGTGGCGCATCTGACCGGCTGTCGCGAGTTCTGGTCGCTGCCGCTGGAGGTCACGCCGGACACGCTCATCCCGCGCCCGGAGACCGAGCTTCTGGTGGAGGTGGCGCTCACGCTGGTGGATGGTGACGGCGCCATCACCGCCGCCGATCTGGGCACCGGCAGCGGCGCGGTGGCCGCCGCCCTCTCGAGCGAGCGGCCGGCCTGGCGGCTGGTGGCCACCGACGTGTGCCCGCGGGCGCTCGCCGTCGCCGCGCGCAACGTGCAACGACTGGGCCTCGCCAACGTCACCCTGCGAAGCGGCGACTGGCTGGATGCGCTCGGCGGCGAGCGCTTCGCCCTGATCGTCGCGAACCCCCCCTACATCGCCTGCGACGACCCGCATCTCGAGCGCGGCGACCTGCGCTTCGAGCCGCCGCTCGCGCTCCGGGCCGGGCGGGACGGGCTCGATGCCATTCGCCGCATCGCCGAGCATGCCCGCGAGCACCTGCTCCCGGGCGCGCCCCTCGCCCTCGAGCACGGCCACGATCAGGGCGCGGCGGTACGCGCGCTGCTGCTCCGGCACGGCTACCGGGACGTGCGCGGATACCGGGATCCGAGCGACCACGAGCGGGTCGCGGTGGGCTTTGCCTGAGAGCCCGCGCGGCCCGTCCGGCGGTTGCCTCGCCGGCGTGCTCGGCGGAGACTAGGCGCATGACACCCGAGGAGAAATCCCGCTACAGCCGGCACATGCTGCTCGCGCAGATTGGCGCGGCCGGGCAGGAGCGGCTGCTGGCCGCGCGCGTGCTGGTGGTGGGCATGGGCGGGCTGGGGTCGCCGGTGGCCATGTATCTGGCCGCCTCCGGCGTCGGTCACCTGGTGCTCAGCGACTTCGACGTGGTGGAGCTGTCGAATCTGCAGCGCCAGATCATCCATCGCAGCGACGACGTCGACCGCAACAAGGTGGAGTCCGCCCGCAAGGCCATTCTCGCGCTCAACCCCGGCGTGCAGGTGACGGCGCTCCCCTACGCGCTGCAGGACGACGATCTGGATGACGAGGTCGCCGCCGCCGACGTGGTCGTCGACGCCTGCGACAACTTCCAGAGCCGCTTCGAGATGAACGCCGCCTGCTGGCGCCAGCGCACGCCGCTCGTATCGGCCGCCGCCATGCGCATGGAGGGCCAGGTGAGCGTGTTCGATCCGCGGCAACCGGAGAGCCCCTGCTATCGCTGCCTGTACAGCGACGAATCCACCGAGGGCGAAGCGTGCTCACAGGTAGGCGTGCTGGCGCCGCTGCTCGGCATCGTCGGCAGCATCCAGGCCACCGAGGCGATGAAGCTCATCGTCGGCATGGGCACCACCCTGGTCGGGCGTGTTCTGGTGCTGGACGCGCTCGACATGGAGTTGCGTACGCTGAAGCTTCGCAAGGACCCCCAGTGCCCGGTGTGCAGCGAGCCGGCCGGGGCACGCGCCTCGGCCGGGGGGTAGACCGCGGGCACGGCCGGCGGGCGCGCTTCTCAGTGCACGGGCGGCTTGATAGCATGCGGGCGCAACTCAACACCCCCAACGCTGCTTTGCGAGCGTGACCGAGAACACCGACAACCCCCTTCTGGAAGATCACGCGCTGCCGCCGTTCAGCCGCATCGACGCCGCGCACGTGCTGCCGGCGATGCAGACGCTGCTCGCGCGCGGGCGCGCACGCGTCGCCGAGGTGCTCGATGCCGCCGAGGAGCCTGCCTGGGCCACGGTGGTGCAGCCGATCGCCGACATGGACGATCGCATCAGCCGCGCCTGGTCGCCGGTCGCGCACCTGAACGCGGTCGCCGACAGTGCGCCGCTGCGCGAGGCGTACCACGCGGCCCTGCCGCTGCTCTCCGAGTACGCCACCGAGATGGGACAGAACGAGGGGCTCTATCACAGCTATCGGCGCGTGGCCGCAACCAAGGGGCTCGACGCCGCCCAGGGGAAGGTCCTGGAGAATGCGCTGCGCGATTTTCGCCTCGCCGGGGTCGATCTGCCGCCCGCGGCCAAGGCGCGATTCAAGGAGATCAGAAAACGCCTCGCGGAGCTGCAGGCGAAGTTCTCGGAGAACGTGCTCGACGCGACCCAGGCGTGGAAGAAGCACATCACCGACAGCGGCGATCTGCGCGGCCTGCCGGACTCCGCGCTGGCGCTCGCCGCCGACACCGCCGAGCGGGAGGGTCTGGACGGATGGCTGCTGACCCTCGAGTTTCCGAGCTATCACCCGGTCATCACCTACGCCGACGACCGCGCGCTGCGCCGAGAGATCTACGAGGCTTACTGCACGCGCGCTTCGGATCGCGGGCCGAACGCGGGCAGCTGGGACAACAGCGCCATCATCGAGGAGATCGTGCGCCTGCGCCACGAGAGCGTCACGCTGCTCGGCTTCGCGAGCTACGCCGCGTACTCGCTCGAGCGCAAGATGGCGCCCGATACCGCGCGGGTCATGAGCTTTCTGATGGATCTCGCCAGGCGCGCGCGACCGGTCGCGGAGAAGGAGCTCGCCGAGCTCGAGGCTTTTGCCGCCGGGCAGCTCGGCGGCGCCCAGCTCGAAGCCTGGGACATACCTTATTATTCCGAGAAGCTTCGCCAGGCGAAACACGACATATCCCAGGAGGAACTTCGCCCGTACTTCCCCGCGCCGAAAGTGCTCGAGGGCATGTTCGAGGTCGTGCAGCGACTCTACGGCGTCGTCATCGAGCCCGTCGACGGCGCCGACACCTGGCATCCCGACGTGCTGTTCTATCGCATTTGCGACGCCGACGGGACGCTGCGCGGACAGTTCTATCTCGACCTTTACGCGCGACCGCACAAGCGCGGCGGCGCGTGGATGGACGAGTGCCGCGTGCGCATGCGCACGTCGCACGGCGTGCAGAACCCGGTCGCGTATCTCACCTGCAACTTCACGCCGCCGGTGGGCGCGCAGCCGTCGCTGCTGACACACGAGGAGGTCACCACCGTTTTTCACGAGTTCGGTCACGGACTGCATCACATGCTCACGCGCGTCGACTACCCGAGCATCTCGGGCATCAACGGCGTCGCCTGGGACGCGGTGGAGCTGCCGAGCCAGTTCCTCGAGAACTGGTGCTGGGAGGAGCAGGCGCTGTCGGTCATTTCCGGGCACGTGCAGAGCGGGCAGCCGCTGCCGGCGGACATGTTCGCGCGCCTCAAGGGGGCCAGGAACTTCCAGTCCGGATTGCAGATGCTGCGCCAGATAGAATTCGCGCTGTTCGATTTCCGCCTCCATCTCGAGTACGCGCCCGAGGCGGGTGCAAACGTCAACGCGTTGCTCGACGAGGTACGCTCTCAGGTTGCGGTCGTCGTGCCGCCGGAGTTCAATCGCTTTGCGCACGCGTTCTCACACATATTCGGCGGTGGCTACGCAGCGGGCTACTACAGCTACAAGTGGGCGGAGGTGCTTTCGAGCGATGCATTCTCGAAGTTCGAGGAGAACGGCATCTTCGATCGCGCGACGGGGCTCGATTTTCTGCACTGCATTCTCGAGCAGGGCGGTGCCCGCGACGCCATGAGCCTGTTCGTCGACTTCCGCGGCCGAGAGCCGAACATCGACGCGCTGCTGCGCCACAGCGGCATCGCCGCATGAGCATGGCGATGCGCGCACCGGCGTTGCTGACTTTGCTGTGGCTTAACGCGTTTGCAGTGGCGGCCGCCGCGGAGACCGTTTACGTCTCGGATCGCTTCGAGATCGGTATCCACGAGAGCACCAGCATCGACAGCGTGATCCTGGCGGTAATCCCTTCGGGCACGCCGCTCGAGGTCGCCGGCAGGGACGGTGAATTCGTGCAGGTCACGACGCCCGACGGCATCAAGGGCTGGGTCGACGGCCGCTACCTGGTGAGCGAGCGACCAGCCGGGGGCACCGTCGTGCAGGACGATGCCAAGCTCGCGGAGGCAACGCGTTTGCTCGGCGCGGCGCGCGCCGAGGTCGAGGTGCTGCGACAGCGGGTGAGCGAGCTGCAACGCGACGCGGCGAGCGCG
>JAABYT010000011.1:93412-106477 GCA_011775625.1 Gammaproteobacteria bacterium
CTTCGAAAATGTGGCGTGGCCCCGTCAGCGAGCAGGCAAAATCCTGGACGCTGTGGCAGTGGCTGCTGTTCGCCTCGATCCTGCTGCTCGCGTTCGCCGCCGGCGGCTACGCCGTCGACTGGGACTCGAGGCGGCGTCACGGCGGATTCCGCATCTGAGAGCGCCGCGAGGGCTGCGAGCGGCGACGCCGAATGAAAATCGCGACCTGGAACGTCAACTCGCTGAAGGTCCGTCTGCCGCAGGTCCTCGACTGGCTCGAGAAAGAGCAGCCCGAGATCCTCGCGCTGCAGGAGACCAAGACCGCCGACGAGAATTTCCCGCTGGTGGAGTTCGAGGCAGCGGGCTACCACGCATGTTTCTCGGGTCAGAAAACCTACAACGGCGTCGCCGTGATATCGAAGGCGCCGGCATCCGATCCCGTCACGGACATTCCAAAGCTCGACGATCCCCAACGGCGCATACTGGCAGTGACCCTCAACAACGTGCGGGTGGTGAACCTCTACGTCGTCAACGGCCAGGAAGTGGGCTCGGAGAAGTTTCAATACAAGCTGCACTGGCTTGCACAGGTGGGCGCCTACCTGCGTGCCGAGCTCGACGCGCACGAGTATCTTGCGGTTCTCGGCGATTTCAATATCACCCCTGACGACCGCGACGTGCACGACCCGGAGCTGTGGCACGAGAAGATTCTCTGCAGCGCAGCGGAGCGCGAGGCGTTGAGGAAGTTGCTCGACATGGGACTGGTCGACGTTTTCCGCGCGTTCGATCAGCCGGAAAAGAGCTTCAGCTGGTGGGACTACCGCGCCGCGGCGTTTCGGCGCAACCGCGGGCTTCGCATCGACCTGATTCTCGCCAATCCGGCCCTCGCCGAGCAGTGCCGACGCTGCGTGATCGACACCGATCCGCGCAGGCACGAGCGGCCTTCGGATCACACGCCGGTGCTCGCAGAGTTCTCCGTCTGAGCGCGCGCACCGTGAAGTATCGCGATCTCAGAGAGTTCATGACAATGCTCGAGGCGCGCGGCGAGCTCAAGCGCATCTCCGCGCCGGTCGACCCGCGTCTGGAGATGACCGAGATCTGCGATCGCGTCCTGCGACGCGGCGGCCCGGCGCTGCTTTTCGAGAACCCGGTGGGCCACAGCGTGCCGGTGCTGGCGAATCTGTTCGGCACGCCGCTTCGGGTTGCGCTCGGCATGGGCGAGGAATCCGTCGATGCGCTGCGCGAGGTGGGCCGACTGCTCGCTTATCTCAAGGAGCCGGATCCGCCGCGCGGAATGAAAGACGCCTGGCGCGCGCTGCCCGTGTTCAAGAAGGTGCTGGACATGGCACCGAAGACCGTGCGCAGCGCCCCCTGTCAGGACGTCGTCATCGAAGCCGACGACGTCGACCTGTCGCGCCTTCCCGTTCAGACCTGCTGGCCGGAGGACGCCGGCCCGCTCATCACCTGGCCCCTGGTGATCACCCGCGGGCCGGGCAAGGAGCGCGTCAACCTGGGCATCTACCGCCAGCAGGTCATCGCGCGCAACCGCGTCATCATGCGATGGCTCGCCCATCGCGGCGGCGCCCTGGATTTCCGCGACTGGCAGCGGGCCAACCCGGGCCGGCGCTTCCCGGTGTCGGTGGCGCTTGGAGCGGATCCGGCCACCATTCTCGCGGCCGTGACGCCGGTGCCGGACTCGCTCTCGGAGCTCGCATTCGCAGGACTGCTGCGCGGAACGCGCACCGAGCTGATCACCAGCCGCAGCAACGATCTGCCGGTGCCGGCGAGCGCGGAGTATGTCCTCGAAGGCTACATCGAGCCCGGCGACGAGGCGCCCGAAGGCCCGTTCGGGGATCACACCGGCTATTACAACGAGGTCGAGCGCTTTCCGGTGATGACCATCGAGCGTATCACCCACCGCCGCGATCCCATCTATCACAGCACCTACACCGGACGTCCACCCGACGAGCCCGCAGTGCTCGGCGTCGCGCTCAACGAGGTGTTCGTGCCGCTGCTGCAGAAGCAGTTTCCGGAGATCGTCGATTTCTATCTGCCCCCGGAGGGCTGCTCGTATCGCCTCGCCATCGTGTCCATCACGAAGCAGTATCCGGGACACGCCAAGCGCGTGATGATGGGCGTGTGGTCCTTTCTTCGTCAGTTCATGTACACGAAGTTCGTCATCGTCACCGACGACGACGTCAACGTGCGCGACTGGCGCGACGTGGTCTGGGCCATGACCACGCGCATGGATCCCGCCCGCGACACCACCGTCATCGAGAACACCCCTATCGACTATCTCGACTTCGCCTCGCCGGTGGCGGGGCTCGGATCGAAGATCGGCCTGGATGCGACGACCAAGCTCGGCGGTGAGACCGATCGGCTCTGGGGCCGGCCCATTCGCATGAGTCCCGAGGTGCGCGCGCGCGTCGACGCGCTGTGGGCCGAGCTCGGCCTCGGCGACGCGCACGGGGAGCCGCCATCCGAGACCTAGCGCCTCTGCGGTGCTTGGCAGCGGCGGTGTCCCTGGGCTAAGCTACGCGCCTTTTCCAGGCGGCGCGACGCCGGGCGCGCACCGACCACCCCCGGCGAGGCGGAGAGACAAGGAGATGAAAGCGGAGATCCATCCAAAGTACGACGAGATCACCGTCACCTGCAGCTGCGGCAGCACCTTCAAGACGCGCTCGACGCTCGGGGAGGACCTTCATCTGGAGGTCTGCTCCCAGTGCCATCCTTTCTACACCGGCAAGCAGAAAATTCTCGACACCGCCGGACGGGTCGACAAGTTCCGTCGCAAGTACGGCATGAGCTGAGCCCCGCGCCCGGGCCGCGCCCGCGTGCCCGCGCTCCGTGCACCCCACCGGGCCGACGCCCCGGCCACGTGCTGGCGCTGCTCGTCGCGGCGCTGCTGGCGTCGTGCGCGGCGCGCGGCGATGGCGCGCTGTGCGCTGCGGATCGAAGCGACGAGCGGGTGGTCAGCGCGCAGGTTTTCGACGGCGACACCCTGCGCCTGGAGGACGGCCGCGTCGTGCGCCTGCTGGGGATCAACGCGCCCGAGACCGGCCGCGACGACCGGCCTTCCGAGCCCCTGGCCGAGGAGGCCAGCGCCCTGCTCGCGGGCCTCGCCGGACCCGGAACGCGCCTCGTCCTGCGCCTCGACGAGGAACGCTTCGACCGCTACGGGCGCACCCTCGCGCACGTGTTCGGCGACGACGGCGGCAACGTGCAGGTGCAGCTCCTCGAGGCCGGCTATGCCACCACCCTGGTGGTGCCCCCCAACGAGTGGGCGGCGGACTGTTACGCCGCGGTGGAGGCGCACGCGCGCGCGCGGCGCCGGGGGCTGTGGGGCCTCGAGGGCTATCAGCCCATCGCCGCCGAGGACCTGCCGGAATCCGCGCGCGGCTTCCGGCTGGTGACCGGGCGGGTGCAGCGCGTCGGCGAGAGCCGGGGCAATGTCTGGCTCAATCTCGCCGCCCGCTTCGCCGTGCGCATTCCCCGCGACGATCTGGTCTACTTCGGGGCGCTCGACCCGCGCACCCTGGCGGGGCGCCGGCTCGAGGTGCGCGGCTGGATTTACCAACGCCGCGGCGAGCTGCGCATCACGGTGCGCCACCCGGCGGCGCTGCGCCTCATGGACTGAGCCCGAGCGCGGCCGCGGCGGCAAGATGACACTTTGGTCATGTGCGCGCCGGGATCCCCGCATCTGTGGATAACTCTGTGGACGAGCCACGGGAAGCGGCGCCGATCCACGCCCCGGCGAGGCCCGCCGGGGCCGCCGATGCTGCCCGGCTCGATTGGTCAATCCGAGCTGATTCAATGCCTTACAGACTGTCTCCCGGAACGGGCCAGGGCCTGGCCGGGGCGCCGTGCAGGCGCCGAATTGGCTCCATCGGGGCTGTGCATGAATTGACCAGCGAGGCCCCGGACAGGGGAACTTTTGGCGCCCGCGGCGCTCTTATTTTACAGAGCCCAGCGCGCGACCGTCTTACGACACCGATCGCATCGATCGCAGCGTGCCAGGCTTCCCGCTCTACCTCCCTGAGCGGGATTCATTCCCGGCTTCCCCGGTCGGGAATTGTTTTGCCCCGGCTGTTTCCCTTCCCCCCCGAACAAGGAGCCGGGGCTTTTTTTTGCCCGCGCTTCAGGCCTCGTCGGCGGCCTCGCCGTAGCCGAGCCAGGCGTCGAGGCGCGCGCCGAGGGCTTCGATGCCGCGCCGGCGGGTGGCGGAGAACAGCTGCACCTGGTCACCGTTGCCCGCCGCGAGGCGCTCGCGAGCCTCGGCGAGCACGCGGGCGCCGGCTCCGCGGCTCAGCTTGTCGGCCTTGTTGAGCAGCACGTGGGTGGCGACGCCGGCGTGCCGGCACCACTCGAGCAGCTGCATGTCCGCATCGGTGAAGGGACGGCGCGCGTCCATGATCAGCACCACGCCCACCAGCGAGCGGCGCGCCGAGAGGTAGCCTTCGACGAGCGACGCCCAGCGGCGCTTCACCGCCATGGGCACGTTCGCGTAACCGTAGCCGGGCAGATCGACGAGACGGCGCGCGTCGTCGAGCTCGAAGAAATTGAGCAGCTGGGTGCGCCCCGGCGTCTTGCTGATGCGGGCCAGAGACGCGCGTCCGGTGAGCGCATTGATGACACTGGATTTGCCGGCATTCGAGCGCCCGGCGAAGGCCACCTCGGCGCCCGCGTCCGGCGGAAGCGCGGACAGCCGGGCGACCCCTTTGAGAAAGCGTGCCTGTCGGTAGGCGCCGTGCATGGTGACCAAGGGTAACCGAAGTGGCGCCGGACGCGCGTCCGGCGTCAAGTTGACCGTCCTCGAAGAGTGCTGTTATATAGCCCCTCCCAGTGCCAGGGCGCCCGAGTCGCTGCGGGCTCGAGCAGCGCCGACAAAAACAATCAATCGAAGGAGCACAATCCAGTGAGAGCCTTACGAGTCGCCGGTTTCGTTGCTGCGAGCATGGTGATATCGGTTGCCGCAAACGCTGCGGGTGACGCTGCAGCCGGCAAGGCCAAATCGGCCATGTGTGCCGCATGCCACGGCGCCGACGGCAACAGCACCAACCCCCTGTGGCCCAAGCTCGCGGGCCAGCACGCCGCCTATCTGGTCAAGCAGCTCAAGGATTTCAAATCCGGTGCGCGCAAGGATCCGATGATGGGGCCGATGGCGTCGCCGCTCAGCGAGGCGGACATGGAAAACCTGGCGGCCTTTTACGCCTCGCAGGCACCCAAGTAGCGACCCGGTCCGCGTCATGAAGTGCTCCCACTCGGTGGCGGCAGGACTGCTCCTGCTCATTGGCACCCAGCCGGCGCTGGCGGCCGGCGACGCCGAGGCCGGCAAGGCCAAGGCCCAGGCGTGCGCCGCATGCCACGGCGCCGACGGCAACAGTGCCAACCCGGAGTGGCCGAACCTCGCCGGTCAGAACGCCCGATATACCAGCAAGCAGCTCGCCGACTTCAAGGCGGGCGAGCAACGCAACAACCCCATCATGATGCAGCAGGCGGCAAATCTGAGCGCGCAGGACATGGCGGATCTGGGCGCGTATTTCGCGTCGCTGGCGCCGGCCGGCGGCTTCGTCAGCGCGGAGCGGCTGGCGCTCGGGCAGCGCATCTATCGCGGTGGTAACCAGGAAACCGGTGTTCCGGCGTGCATCGGCTGCCACGGCCCCAACGGCCAGGGCGACCCGATGGCAGGCACGCCGACGCTCTCCGGCCAGAAGGTGACCTACACGGTGAGCCAGCTGAAGGCGTTTCGCGCCGGTATGCGCGCAAACGATCGCAACGCCATGATGCGAGGGGCCAGCCGCCGGCTGACCGATGAGGAGATCCTCGCCGTCGCCGAGTACGTCGCGGGCCTGCACTAGGCCGCCTCGCGCGCGTTGGCGGGCTGCCCCGCCGCTACCAGGGGAGATCGCGCGTGAGGCAAATCACGGTCTTGGAAACGCGTCGGAACTTTCTTTGCGCGCGCGGCAACTAAGGCTATGCGCCGATTGAATTCGACATCCATCGGGTGCGGCGCGCAGCGCCACCCGGCGAGGCAGCGGGAGAACCCGGCAATGAACCGAATCAGCCCTGTAATCGCTTCGCTCGCCGTTGTGGCGGTGACCGCGCTGCTCGCGGGCGTGCCCAGCCCTGCCGCCGGCACCGATCCGGCCGGCAAATACGACCTGGTGCTGCCGCCGCAGCCCACCGACACCCCGGACAAGATCGAGGTGGTGGAGGTGTTCTGGTACGGCTGCCCCCACTGCTTCACCTTTCTTCCCACCATGGAGCAGTACGCGAAGGACAAGCCGGACGACGTCGCGTTGCGCCACATGCCGGCCATCTTCCGCGACAGCTGGGTCGCTCATGCGCGCGCCTTCTACACTGCCGACGTGCTGGGCGTGCAGAGCAAAATCCATCGTCCGCTGTTCGAGGCGATCCACGTTCGCAAGCAGCGCCTGGACACGCGCGAGAGTCTTGCGGCGTTTTTCGAGCAGCACGGCGTCAGCAAGCAGGACTTCGACAAGACCTGGGATTCGTTCGCGGTTCAGACCCTGATGCGCAAATCCCAGGTCATGCAGCAGCGCTACGGCGTGCGCGGCACACCGACGGTGATCGTCAACGGCAAGTACCGTGTGTCGGGCAGCCTCGCCGGTCCGCCGCAGGAAATGATCAAGGTGATCGAAGCGCTGGTCGAGCGCGAGCGCGCCGCAAAGCCCGCGTCGGGCTGAGGCCCGGCCACACCCCGGTCATTGCGCCGGCGATCAGTCCTCGGAAATCTTCACCAGCGTGCGGCCGGTGTTTTTGCCGGTCACGTAGTCCTCGAAGACCTCGGGCAGCCCTTCCAGGTCCACCGTGCGGGTGACGATGCGCTCGAAGTGCCGCGGGCGCAGATCCGCTCCCAGCCGTTTCCATACCCGATCGCGGAGCTCGGCCGAGATGTACACGGAATTGATGCCGAGAAGATTGATGCCGCGCAGGATGAACGGCATGACCGTGGTCTCGAGCTTGAAGCCACCGGCGAGTCCGATGGATGCGATGTTGCCCCCGGGCCTGCAGGTGCGCGTGAGCCAGCCGAGCTCGTCGCCGCCCACGCTGTCCACCGCTCCGCCCCAGATCGCCTTCTCCAGCGGACGCGTGCCCATCTCCACCTCGCCGCGGTAGCAGATATCGCTCGCGCCGAGGGCTCTGAGATAGTCGTCGGCATCGCGCTTGCCGGTGAAGGCGGTCACCTGGAAGCCGAGCCCCGAGAGCATGTCGATGGCGTAGCTGCCGACACCACCGGTGGCGCCGTTGACGAGGATGGGGCCGGCGTCGGGGCGCTGGCCGTTGTGCTGCATGCGGTCGACGGCGATTGCGGCGGTGAAGCCGGCCGTGCCGAGGGCCATGGAATCGCGCAGCGTGAGCCCGTCGGGCAGGGCCACCACCCAGTCACCCGGCACCCGCACGTACTCGGCATAGCCGCCGTCGTGCTCCTCGCTGAGGCCGCATCCGGCCACCAGCACCGCGTCGCCCTCCTTGAAGCGCGCATCCTCGGACGCGTGCACGCGGCCTGCCACGTCGATGCCGCCGACAAGCGGAAAGCGCTTCAGGATCTTGCCCTTTCCGGTGGCGGCCAGGGCGTCCTTGTAGTTCACATCCGACCACACGGCCCGAATCACCACGTTGCCGGGTGAGAGCGAATCGAGCTCGGTGCTCTCGAGGCGCGCCTGGACCTTTCCGTCTTGCTCGTGGATTCGAAATGCGCGGAATGGCTCCATGGTTTCTCCCCCGATGTGAGGCCGTGCCCCGAAACTGCGCATCCTATACTATTGCGGGCGACGCGCTAACTCTATATCCGGCGAGACGCCGAGGCGGATCCGTCTTCCGGCCATGAGCCTTTTCGAGAACCAGAACCAGACGTTCGAAGAGCTGCGCGCGAATTTTCGCTGGCGCATACCCGAGCACTACAACATCGGCGTCGACGTGTGCGACAAGCACGCGGACCGAAGCGGCGACACGGCGCTCTTTCTCGAGAACGCCGACGGCCGCGCCTACAGCGTCACCTTCGGCGAGCTGAAAAGACGCTCGGACCGGCTCGCCAATGCGCTGCGCGGTCTCGGTGTCGCCAGGGGCGATCGCGTCGCCATCGTGTTGCCGCAGCGTGAAGAGACCGTCATTGCCCACATCGCCGTTTACAAGATCGGCGCCGTGGCCCTGCCGCTGTCGGTGCTGTTCGGACCGGACGCCGTCGAGTTCCGATTGCGCGACAGCGGCGCCAAGCTCGCCATCAGCGATGCCGGGCACATGGAGATGCTGAACGACATCCGCGCGCAGCTGCCGGCGCTCGAAACCATCCTCGTCTGCGACGACAGCGCCCATGGTCGATCGTTCTGGGAAACACTGAACGCGGGATCCGACGCCTTCGAAGCGGTGGCGACACGCGGCGACGACCCGGCGCTGCTCATATACACATCGGGCACCACCGGACCGCCGAAGGGCGCGCTGAACGCCCACCGCTGCCTGCCGGGGAACATGCCGGGCTTCGAGCTCTCGCAGAATTTCTACCCGCGCGACGGCGATCTCATGTGGACGCCGGCCGACTGGGCGTGGACCGGCGGCCTGCTCGATGCGCTGCTGCCCGCCCTGCACCACGGCGTGCCCGTGCTCGGTTTCGTCGGCGGGCGCTTCGATCCCGAGCAGGCCTGCCGGCTCATGGGCAGATACCGCGTGCGCAATGCTTTCATCCCGCCGACGGCCATGAAGATGCTGATGCAGGTCGAGAATCCGAAGCGCAAATACGGGCTCGAGGTGCGCTCGATCATGTCGGCCGGCGAGCTGGTGGGCGCGGAGGTGGTGCGCTGGGCGGACCAGGTGCTCGGGGTCGGCGTCAACGAGATGTGGGGACAGACCGAGTTCAACTATCTGGTCGGCAACTGCACTTCGGTCATGCCGGTGAAGCCGGGGTCGATGGGCAAGGCCTATCCCGGTCACAACGTCGAGCCGGTGGACGCGTCGGGCCAGCCGATGGCCGATGGCCAGGTGGGAGAGCTCGCCGCGCGGCGCGACGATCCGGTTTTCTTTCTCGGCTACTGGGGCAACGAGGAAGCGACGCGGGCGAAGTTCATCGGCGATTACTGGGGCACCGGCGATCTGGGCTATCGCGACGCCGACGGCTACCTGTGGTTCGTGGGACGCAAGGACGACGTCATCTCGAGTGCCGGTCATCGCATCGGACCGGGCGAGATCGAAGACTGCCTGATCAAGCACGAGGCGGTCGCCCAGGCGGCCGTGGTGGGAAGCCCGGACGCGCTGCGTGGCGAGATCGTCAAGGCCTTCATCATCCTCGCCCCGGGGCACACGCCGTCGGACGCGCTCGCCGAGGACATCCGCCAGAGCGTCAAGCAGCGCCTCGCGGCCCACGAGTATCCCCGCGAGATCGAGTTCGTGGATTCGCTGCCCATGACCACCACGGGAAAGATCCGCCGCATCGAGCTGCGCGAGCGCGAGCAGCAGCGCAAGCGCGGCCAATGAGTCGCCGAGGGCCGGGCAGCCTCAATGCGCTCGCCGCTTGACTATGATCCCGCCGTCGCCATCGAGCAGCTCTCGGCGGCGGACGAGAAGCTCGGGCGACTCATCGAGCGGGTCGGACCCTTCGCGCTGCCGACCCGCGAGCGCGCGAGCCCGTTTCAGACGCTGCTGCGCGCCATCGTCTATCAGCAGATCACGGGCCGGGCAGCGGCCAGCATCCACGCCCGCCTGATGGCGTTGTTCCCGGGGGGCAAGCCCAGCCCGCGCGCGCTGCAGGCGCTCTCCGACGAGGCGCTGCGCGCAGCGGGCCTTTCGCAACCGAAGCAGCGCGCCGCGCGCGATCTGGCGGTCAAGACCCTCGATGGAACCGTGCCCACCCTGCGCCAGCTCCAGCACATGGACGACGACGCCATCGTCGAGCGTCTCGTCGAAGTGCGCGGTATCGGCCGATGGAGCGCCGAGATGATGCTGATCTTCCAGCTCGGCCGGCCCGACGTGCTGCCCGCCACCGACCTCGGCGTGCGCAAAGGCTTCCGTCTCTCTCACGGCGGGCGCGGGCTGCCGGAGCCGAAAAAGCTGCTGCGCCATGGCGAGCGCTGGCGACCCTACCGCTCGGTGGCCAGCTGGTACCTGTGGCGTGCCAACGATCTGCCGTAGAATCAGGCCCTCACCAGGGCGCAACCCCCAAGGCAGCCAGCGATGATCGATCTCTACACGTGGCCGACGCCGAACGGCCACAAGGTGCACATCATGCTCGAGGAAGTCGGCCTCGAGTACCGCGTCATACCCGTCAATATCAACGAGGGTGACCAGTTCGCGCCCGAGTTCCTGGCCATCAGCCCCAACAACAAGATGCCGGCGATGGTCGACCAGGACGGCCCCGGGGGTAAGCCCTACTCGCTGTTCGAGTCCGGCGCGATCCTCATGTATCTCGCCGAGAAGACCGGCAAGCTCATGCCCACCGACGTGGCCGGGCGCTACGATGTCATCCAGTGGCTCATGTTCCAGATGGGCAGCATCGGTCCGCTGCTCGGCCAGGCCCATCACTTCCGCATCTACGCACCGGAGCCAATCCCCTACGCCGTGGATCGCTACACCAGGGAGGCAGGGCGCCTGTACGGCGTTCTCGATCGCCGCCTGGCCGAGAGCGCGTTCCTCGCCGGTGACTACTCCATCGCCGACATCGCCTGCTTTCCCTGGCTGCGCCGCCCGGAGCGCCAGGGCCAGCGCCACGAGGATTTTCCCAATCTGAAGCGCTGGTTCGACACCATCGCCGCGCGCCCGGCGGTCGAGCGCGGGGTTGCCGTGCTCGCCGAGCACCAGCGCAGCGGCCCCATCTCGGCGCAGGCGCGCGAGAATCTGTTCGGAGCAGCCCAGTACCAGAAGCACTGATGACCGGCGGGGCGAGCATCCTCTCCATCGATCAGGGCACCACCAGCAGCCGTGCCATCGTGTTCGACGCGACGGGCAGGATGCTCAGCGTGGCGCAGAAAGAGTTTCCCCAGCACTATCCCCACGACGGCTGGGTCGAGCATGACCCGGAGGCGATCTGGTCGACGACCGTGGAAGTGTGCAGGCAGGCCGTCGATGCGCTCGACGACGGCATCGCCTCAATCGCCGCCATCGGCATCACCAATCAGCGCGAGACGACGATCGTATGGGATCGCCGCACCGGCAAGCCGATCTACCCGGCCATTGTCTGGCAGGATCGGCGCACCACCGAGGCCTGCGACCGGCTGCGGTCCGACGGACACGAGGAGCGCATCGCCGAGAAAACCGGTCTGCTCCTGGATCCGTATTTCTCCGCGACCAAAATCGCCTGGATNNTGGCGACTCACCGGCGCACGGGTGCACGCCACCGACGCGACCAACGCGTCGCGCACCATGCTCTTCGATATCCACTCGCAATCCTGGGACGACGAGCTTCTGGATCTCTTCAACGTGCCGCGGGCGCTGCTGCCCGAGGTGCGCGACTGCTGCAGCCATTTCGGCGACACCGACGCCGCGCTGCTCGGCGGCGCGATACCGATCACCGGCATCGCCGGCGACCAGCAGGCGGCGGCCGTCGGCCAGGCGTGCTTCTCGCCGGGCATGATCAAGAGCACCTACGGCACCGGCTGCTTCCTGCTGGTCAATACCGGCGGTAAGCCGGTGCTGTCGCGAAACCGATTGCTGACGACGGTTTGCTACCGGCTCGACGGGCAGGTGACCTACGCGCTGGAGGGCTCGATCTTCGTCGCCGGCGCCGCCGTGCAGTGGCTGCGCGACGGAATCGGTCTCATCGGATCCGCCGCCGAGACCGAAGCGCTGGCCAGCAGCCTCCCGGACAATCGCGGCGTGTACCTGGTGCCGGCCTTCACCGGCCTCGGTGCACCGCACTGGGATGCGCACGCCCGGGGCGGGCTGTTCGGCATCACCCGTGACACCGGTGTCGCGGAGATCGCGCGCGCCACGGTCGAGTCGGTCTGCTACCAGACCCACGACCTGCTCGCGGCGGTTGCCGCCGACAGCGGCGCACGCCTCGCGTCGCTGCGCGTCGACGGGGGCATGGTCGCCAACGACTGGCTCATGCAGTTCCTCGCCGACATCGTCGACCTGCGCGTGGAACGACCGGTGGTGACGGAGACCACGGCGCTCGGCGCTGCCTACCTCGCAGGCATCGAGGCATCAATATTCGATTCCCTGGATGACGTGACAACCAACTGGCAGGTGGAACGCTGCTTCGAGCCGAAGATGAAGCCGGCCACGCGCCAGCGTCTGCTGACCGGATGGTCGAAGGCCGTTTCACGCGTGCGGGAAATCTAGCGGCTCGTCACGCACGCCGGCGTCGCGCGCGCGAGACCTGCGCATGGCGAAAGCAGTCCAGGGTGTGATCGTTGACCATGCCGACCGCCTGCATGAACGAGTAGCAGATGGTCGTGCCGACGAACTTGAAGCCGCGGCCTTTGAGATCCTTGCTGAGAGCGTCGGATGCCGGCGTCGACACCGGGACCTGCGAGGGCTTGCGCCAGCGGTTGACGATCGGGCGCCCGTCGACGAAATCCCAGAGGTAGTCCGAGAAGCTGCCGTGCTCGTCGACGACGTCGAGAAAAGCGCGCGCGTTGCCGATGGCAGCGTCCACTTTCAGGCGATTGCGTATGATGCCGGCGTCGCTGAGCAGCGCGCGTTTCTTGCGTGCATCGTAGCGCGCGATCTTGCGCGCGTCGAAGCCGTCGAAGGCGCGCCGGTAATTCTCGCGCTTCTTCAGCACCGTAATCCAGCTCAAGCCCGCCTGGGCGCCCTCCAGAATGAGCATCTCGAACAGCTGACGATCGTCGCTGAGCGGCACGCCCCACTCGCGATCGTGGTATGCGACATAAAGCGGATCGTCACCGACCCACGCGCAGCGTTTCCTGCTCACGCTCTTCGAAGGCATTCGTTGCGGCGTTCCGTTCTCGCGGCGCTATTGATCCTACCGCCACCGCCACTGCAAGATGCGGGCATGCGCAACGGGGCCGCGCCATGATATCGAGCCAGCGACACCTCTTCGACATTCCCGCGGACATCGCCTATTTCAACTGCGCCTACCTGGGTCCGCTGTCCAATGCCGTGGTCGCGGCCGGC
>JAABYT010000011.1:106523-146048 GCA_011775625.1 Gammaproteobacteria bacterium
CGCGGCTTGTTCGCGAAGCTCATCAATGCCGAGCAGCAAGACGTCGCCATCGTCCCGGCCGCCAGCTACGGGGTCGCGGTGGCGGCCAGCAATCTGCCCCTGGACAGAAACCAGAGCGTCGTGCTGCTCGCCGAGCAGTTTCCCTCGAACGTCTATGCGTGGCGGGAATCCGCCGCCCGCGCGGGCGCGCGCGTGGTGACCGTCGAGCGCCCGGGCGACGGCGATCTCACCCGGGCAGTGCTCGATGCCATGGACGAGCGCACCGCCATCGTGGCACTGCCCAACTGTCACTGGGCCGACGGCGCCCTGCTCGACCTCGAGCGCATCGGCGCCGCCTGCCGGACGCTCGGCGCAGGCCTGGTTCTCGACGTGACCCAGTCCGCCGGCGTCATGCCCCTCGACGTGCGCGCCATCGAGCCGGATTTTCTCGTCGCCGCCTGCTACAAGTGGCTGCTCGGCCCCTACAGCACCGGGTTTCTCTATGTGGCGCCCCACCGGCAGGGCGGCACGCCCCTCGAGTACAGCTGGCGCGCGCGCATCGGCAGCGAGGACTTCGCCGGACTGGTGAACTACCAGGACAGGTTTCAGCCGGGCGCCCTGCGCTTCGACGTGGGCGAGTGCGCGAACTTCCACACCATGCCCGCGGTAGTGGCGGCGCTCGAGCAGATTCTCGACTGGGACCCGGCCCTCATCGCCGAGACCCTGGCGGCGCGCAACGCGGGAATCGCCGAGCGCGCCGCGGCGCTCGGCCTCGAGTCTCTCGACGCCGCGCAGCGCGCAGGGCATTTTCTCGGCCTGCGTTTCCCGCGCGGGGTTGCGGACGGGCTGCTCGACGCGCTCAAGAGACAAGGGGTGTACCTGAGCGTCCGCGGCGACAGCCTGCGCATCACGCCCCACCTCTACAATGACGATGCCGACGAAGATCGGCTCATGCACGCGCTCGAGCGCGCCATCGCCTGAAAGCACTACGGTGCCACCATGAGCTTCGATATCGAACGCGCGCGGGCGCAAACACCGGGGTGCACCGAACGGATCCACTTCAATGCCTGCGGTGCCGCGCTCATGCCGACGCCCGTCGTCGATGCGTTGAAGCAGCACATCGATCTCGAGGCGCGCATGGGCGGCTACGAAGCGGCGGATGCCGCCGCGCAGCAGACCGAATCCACCTACTCGGCCATCGCACGCATGCTCGGCTGCCACAGCAACGAGATCGCCGTTGTGGAAAACGCGACGCGCGGCTGGGACATGGTCTTCTATGCGATGCCATTCAAACGCGGCGATCGCATTCTCACCTGCACGGCCGAGTACGGCTCGAACTACATCGCTTATCTGCAGATGGCGCGCAGGACCGGAGCGATCATCGAGGCGATACCGGACGACGATCGGGGTCAGGTGGATGTGGATGCGCTGCGCGAACTCATCGACGAGCACGTCAAGCTCATCTCCATCACCCATGTGCCGACCAACGGCGGCCTCGTGAATCCAGCGGCGGAGATCGGCGCGCTCGCCCGGCAGCACGGCATTCCCTTTCTGCTCGATGCCTGCCAGTCCGCCGGTCAGATGCCGCTCGACGTCTCCGAGCTCCAGGTCGACATGCTCTCGGCCACGTCGCGCAAGTTCCTCCGCGGTCCACGGGGAATGGGTTTCGTCTACGTGCGCGAAGCCATGATCGAGCGGCTCGAGCCGCCGTTTCTCGACAATCACGCAGCCACCTGGATATCCCGGAGCGCGTTTCACGTGCGCGAAGATGCGCGTCGCTTCGAGAACTGGGAGTGCAACGTCGCTGCCAAGATCGCATTGGGCGTCGCCGTCGACTACGCCCTCGATTGGGGCCTCGAGGCCATCGAGGCCCGGGTGACGGCGCTCGCCGACGCGCTGCGTGCGCGGCTCGATGCCCTCGGCGGCGTGCGCGTTCGCGACCGCGGGCGGCGGCGCTGCGGCATCGTCTCGTTCACCGTCGCCGATGAGGCGCCGGAGCGCGTGGTGCGCGCACTGTGCGAACGCGGCATCCATGCGAGCGTCTCGCGGGTGACGAGCACCCGGCTCGACATGCAGGGGCGTGGCCTCGACGCGCTGGTGCGCGCCGGCGTTCATTACTACAACACCGAGGAAGAGGTGGAGCGGTTCGTCGCCGCCCTCGACGACATCATGCGGGGAAACTGATCGAGGCGGCTGCGGCCCGGTGTGATCAGCCCCGTCTCGAGCGGCGCAGCTCTCTGATCACCGCCCGCGAGAGCTGGCGCACATCGGTGTCGTAGAGCACCAGACGACCGCCGGCGCTGACCGCCGAGATGGCGACGATGCTCCCCACCAGCATCAACAGCAGCACCAGGAACCAGGCGGCGAAGTAGGACAGACGAAAGGACTGGGGAGCACCGGTCGCATCCGCGGCGGCGGGCGTTGCTTCCTCGCCGGCGGCGGCGCGCTCTTGCACGGGCAGGGCAAATATTTTGTCGAGATTCGAACCGCGCTCGATGGCGAGGGCGAAGCGCTCGATCTGCGCCGGCTGCTGGTACAAACCCCAGGCCTCGCGCAGGATCATCACCGCCGCGCCGATGCCGATGACGAGAAAAACCAGGCCCAGCAGGCGCACCAGTATCGCCATAGCATGCTGAAACACACTGAGCGCGCGCGGCGGCGATTCTCTCAGCAGCAGATCGTATTCGCGGTAGTCGCTGTGCGCGGCCGCCACGGGCTGCGGCGCACGCCCGGGACTCGCGCGCACCTCGCCCTGCGTCGCTTTCAGATCGCCGAGCGGTGGCACCTGCTCATGCTCGCTCACGCTCCAGCACTCCTGTGAGACATCCGAATCCTCCCGCAGCCTTGACGAGCTCGCTGGCCGCTACGGTGACGCATTCTATCGCGTGCCGCTCGTAGAATTCCTGCACCTTCGTGTAACCGTGCTCGAGAAGGATACGCCGCGGCCCGAGGGTCACGAAATTGATCGCACGATTCATCTGGTACTCGTCGACCTCCGGCAGAAAAATCACCTGCATGCCGCGCGCGCGGCACGCCTCGACGATCGCGTGCGGGGTGCGGCGGGGCCAGGCAACGGCCAGATCCCGATCGACGATGCGCAGCATGCCCATGAGGTGCATGGTGCCGAACGGCAGATCGGCGGCGATCGTCTCCACCTGCATGTCGGCCAGCACCTCGGTGATCTGGGCGATACCGTGAGGGTTGGTGCGCAGGCCGCGGGCGACGGCGACGGTGCGCTCGTCGAGCCACATGGCGTCGGCGCCTTCGAAGGTGGCGCGACCGCTGATGCTGCGCAGGATGGGAATACCCAGATCCGCCAGACGCCGCGCCACCTCGCGCTCCTCACCGGCGCGCACGGTGGAGGCCGGACGCGCGAGAACGGCGCCCTGGGGAGTGAGAAACACCAGGTCCGCGCAGAACATCTGATTGGGACGCGGCGCCTGCGCCGGCTCGATCATGTGCACCGTGACCCGTGCGTCCCGGTAGGCCTCGGCCAGGGCGTCGTGCTCCTCCCCGGCGCGGGGCACGTCGATGGGGGCCAGCATCTGCACCTGGTTGGGGTTCGTCGAGGCTTCGAGCTCGGCGCCGGGACGGTGCAGCAGCACCGCGCGCAGGCGTCGCCACTCGCTGTCGATGCCGCAGGCCGCCCAGATCCCGCCGATTTCCGTCTCCAGGCCCTGGGTGCGCGGCGACCAGCCCTCGCCGCCGTAGGCGGAGAGCCCGAAGGTGCTCTGCTGCTGCCCCATGCCCGTCCTCCCCGGGGATACGGCCGCCGGCCGCGGCGCGAATGGCGCTAACCATAGCACGCCGCGGCGGCGGACTCCGGCAGCCCGCCGGCGCACCCCTATAGTTAAGCATTCACTTTAAAAAAAGACGCTAAATGAGTTTGAATCGGGGCCCAGTTAGGTCTATTCTTTAATGTGTAACAGTATAAAGCATGATTATCTTACTGTTTTATATAGCTATTTAGTGAATTTATCATGGCTCTGCTGCGTCGAAAGTTCACCCCGTTCACCGGCTTCCAGGTCGAGGGGCCGGCCGCCGATCCGCTCGCCGTCGGCTCCCTGGTCGAGCGCTTCCGGGCCGATCTGAGCGCCTTCTCAGACCCGGTCACGCGCACCGCGGACCAGCTGCGGTCCCTGTTCGGCAAGCGGGCCCGCAAGCCGCTGGTGCTCGAGCTGCCGGGCAAAACGCTGGTGTTCTCGACCCCGGCGGAGTTCGAGTTCGGGCTCGCCAGCCGCATCGAGTTCCCGGTGCGAAAGGCGGCGCGACTGGTCGAGCGCAGCGCCGACGATCTCAAGGCCATGGCCATCAAGCTGCGCGCCGTGGAGAAGCGCTTCGCCAGCATTTTCGCCCGCTGCCTCGAGCGCCCGCATCTGATCTCGGAGCTGCTCGCCGATCTCGACGCGGGACTGCTGTCCCGGGATCACGACTGGCGCGAGATCATCGAGGCGCTGTCCGGACGCGGTCCGGAGTTCAACGATTTCAAGAACATCGCGCTCGTCAAATACATGCAATACCTGGCCTCCCGCCAGGCGACCCTGCGCAGCATCTACCTGGAGAAAGTGCAGGGCGACCTGGATCTCGCTGCCCGCGCCGCCGAGGAAGCGTCGCCGGCCGAGCCCATGCAGGCGTCCATGCTGCCGATTTCCTACAAGGAGACGGCGTTGTTCGAGCGGGACCAGGGCGGCGGCGGCGCGAGCGGCAGCGGCGGCACGAACGGCAGCGACGACGAGGGCGAGGGCACCGATACGCTCAAGCCGGTCCCGCGGGGTGAGACCATCTGCGTTCGCTTCAGCGACGGCCGCGAGGTCGATCTCAAGCTCGCCCGGCATCGCTACAAGCTGTTTCCCGGCAAGCACTTCTGTCTCGTGGACGATGCCAGCGGCGTGACGCATCTGCTGCGCCCCGGGCGCAACGTGGTCGGCCGGCATTCCGGCAACGAGGTCGTGATCGACCCGGCCTACCTGGCGATCTCCCGCAAGCACGTCATCATCGAGCCGATCTCCGACAACGCGGCGCTGCTCACGGACATCTCGTCTCACGGCACGTTCATCACGCCGCAGCACGTTTGAGCGTGGACGAGGCACGCTAGAGGTTACGACCCGAATTACTCTCTCCTCCGACCTTAGCTGATACGAATCAGCGGCCGGCCACCCCCTGGGCCGGCTTTTTTTTTGCCCGGGACACTGGGTGAAGCGCGACGGTACAATGCACCTGCCATGTGCATTCGCCTCGCCAAGCTGGCCCGATGCAGCGCGCTGCTTGCCGTGCTCGCGCTCTCCGGCTGCAGCACCATCCAGTTCGCCTACAACCACGCGGACTGGATGCTGCTCGAGAAAGCAGACCACTATCTGGATCTGGACGACGCGCAGCGTGCGCGCGCCGATGAGCTGATCGGCGCGCGCATGCAGGCGCACCGGCGCAACGAGCTGCCGCTCTACGTCGCCACCCTGAGCGAGATCCGCGTCATGCTGGCGGATAACCTGACGGCCGCCGAGCTCGACGTCATCAAAGAGCGGCTGCGCACGCTGTACCGGCGCGGCATGGGCGACACCGTCCCCACCGTCGTTGCCCTGCTCGGCGATCTGGACGACGCCCAGATCGACCATCTCGAGCGGCGCTTCGAGCAACGCAACCGCGAGTTCGCCGAGGACTTCCTGCAGCGATCTCTGCCGGTGCGCCTGGAACGTCGCGTCGAGCGCAGCATCCGCATGATGGAATTCTTTGTCGGAGATCTTCGCCCGGAGCAGAAGGAGCTGGTGAGACGGCACCGCAACGCCATGCCCTTGACCGCCGAGGGCTGGCTTGCCTACCACCAGGCACGCCAGCAAGCGCTGCTGGGTCTGCTCAGGCGACGCGCGTCGAGCCACGCGCTGGAGCGCCACCTGATCGCCTGGTGGGTGGAGCTGGCCGATCAACCCGCGGCGCTCGCGCAGCAGATCAAAGACAACGACCGCGCCTGGTCGGAGATGGTGATCGCCCTCGACGCAACCGTCGACGCCGATCAGCGCCGGCAGCTGCTCGACACGCTCGACCGGTTCATCGAGGCGTTCGCCGAGCTGGCGGCGGAATCGACCTGACGCGGGAGCCTGCGCCTAAGGCGTGGTCAGCAGGCGCATCAGGCTCGATGTATCCCAGCGGCCACCGCCGCGGGCCTGCACCTGAGCGTAGAACTGATCGACCAGCGCCGTGACCGGCAGGCGCGCGCCGGTGCGTCGCGCCTCGGCGAGGCAGATGGCGAGGTCCTTGCGCATCCAGTCGACGGCGAAGCCGAAATCGAACTTGTCGTCCACCATGGTCGCGCCGCGGTTCTCCATCTGCCAGGACTGGGCGGCGCCCTTGGAGATGACCTCGAGCACCAGCTTGGCATCGAGCCCCACGCACTTGGCGAAGTTCATGCCCTCGGCGAGCCCCTGCACCAGGCCCGCGATACAGATTTGATTGACCATCTTGGTGAGCTGCCCGGCGCCGGCGGGGCCCATCAGAGTGACGGCGCGGGCGTAGCTGTCGATGACCGGCTCGACCTGCTCGAACTGATCCGCCTCGCCGCCCATCATGACCGTCAGCACACCGTTCTGGGCGCCCGCCTCGCCGCCCGATACCGGTCCGTCGAGAAAGTGCAGGCCGCGCTCGCGGGCGGCCGCGTCGAGCTCCCGGGCGAGCTCGGCGGAGGCGGTGGTGTGATCGACGAACACGCTGCCGGCCTGCATCCCGGAGAACGCGCCGTTGCTGGCCGTGCTGATGGCGCGCACGTCGTCGTCGTTGCCGACACAGGCGAAGACGATGCGCGCACCGCTCGCCGCCTCGGCGGGCGTCGCCGCGGAGGTGCCTTTGAACTTCTTCAACCACTCCTCGGCCCGGCTCGCGGTGCGGTTGTAAACGGTCACCTGGTGACCGGCGCTCGCCAGGTGGCCGGCCATGTGAAAGCCCATGACGCCGAGCCCGATGAAGGCCACTCGCTCGGATTTGTTGTTGCTCGCATCAGCGCTCATGAGGCTCCTCCGTCTTCGCTGCGAAACCGATGTAAAGCGGGCGGCCCGCGCCCGGGCGCCCCGAGGGTGCGCGCCATTATCGCGACCGGGGCGAGGGGCGGCAATACGGCCTCGGCCACCGTGCGCGTGCGGCGCTTTTACTTACGCGGAGGATCGAGGACCATATAGCCCCTTTTCGCGACGCTGTTCATGAGGACACCAGTTCGATGCGATTCACGACTCAGCAGATTCATGCGGGCGTAGAGCCCGACCCGGTGACCGGGGCCATTCTCACGCCCATCTACCAATCCACCACCTACGTGCAGGAATCCATCGACAACTATCTGGGCAAGGGATACTCGTACTCGCGCTCGGGGAACCCGACGGTGCGGGCGCTCGAGAAAAAGCTCACGATTCTCGAGGGCGGCGCCGAATGCCGTGCCTTCTCCACGGGCATGGCGGCGACGACGGCCACCATGCTGGCACTGCTCAACGGCGGCGAGCACGCCATCGTCTCCGACGTGGCCTACGGCGGAACCTATCGGCTGGCAACGATGATCCTGCCGCGCTTCGGCGTCGAATTCACTTTTGCCGACACGGCGAACCCGGACGCGGTGCGCGAGAGCGTGCGCGATAACACGCGGCTGATATTCACCGAGACACCCGCCAATCCGACGCTGAAGCTGACCGACATCGCTGCGATCTCCGAGATCGCCCGCGAGCACGGCATCCCGCATGCGGTGGACAACACCTTCCTCACGCCCTACTACCAGCGGCCTCTCGAGCTCGGTGCGGACATGTCGATCCACAGCACCACGAAGTATTTCGACGGCCACAACGCCACCGTCGGCGGCGCCGTCATCAGCGCCACGGCGGAGCTCGACGAGAAGATCCGCTTCGTGCAGAACACCACCGGCTCGATCATGTCACCGCAGGTGGCGTGGCTCACCATGCAGGGCTGCAAGACGCTCTCGGTTCGAATGGATGCCCAGTGCGCCAACGCGATGGCCATCGCCGAGTTTCTGCAGGGTCATCCCAAGGTGGAGCGGGTGTGCTATCCCGGTCTCGCGTCGTTCGAGCAGCACGAGCTCGCCAAGCGGCAGGCATCCGGCTTCGGCGCCATGATCTGGTTCGAGGTCGAGGGCGGCACGCCAGCCGGGAAGAAGCTCATGGACTCGGTGAAGCTGTGGTCGCTGGCAGAGAACCTCGGCTCGGTGGAGTCCCTGGTGACCCACCCGGTGACCATGACCCATGCCGACGTCGCCATCGAGGAGCGCAGGCGGGTCGGTATCACCGACGGTCTGGTGCGCCTGTCGGTGGGCCTGGAGGCGGTCGAGGACCTGATCGAGGATCTCGAGCAGGGGCTCGCGAAAGTCTAGGCGAAGCGCGGCCGGCGCATCACCAGGTGATGTCGTCGGGCACCGGGTGCTCGCCGCCGTCCTCGCTGGTCTCGGCGCCGCCGCACAGGACCGTGTGCGGCGCGAGCGCGAGCAGCCGTTCGGCGGCCGCTGCGCGCATGAGATGGTGGTTGCCGTCGAGTGCCGCGATGACGATTTCGCCCGAGGCCAGCTTCAGGCGCTGCGCCTCGCTCACGTAGATGCGCTTGACGTGCTTTCCCTTGACGAAGTGGTAGGGCACCTGCGCCTCGGCGTCGTTGAGGCGCTCGCTCTCTATCAGCGCTTCGATCTTGCGGCGCAGCGCCTTCTTGGCGCTCTCGCTCACCGATTCGCCACCGAGCGTGGCATCGCGGATGAAGCGCGCGGTGCGGCGCTGGTTCTCGCGCAGCACGTGACGCGCAACCGGTTTGAATGATTCGGCGGGCGCCTGGGGCGAAGGCTTGTCGCGCGCTGCCGCAGGCTTTTTCTTGCCTGCACGCCGCTTCTTGCGCGGCTGCTCGAGCCGCGCCTCGCTCACCAGACCGACTTTGAGTAGCTCGTCGCGGAGGGAGTTGCCCATACCCGGCTCGCCGTTGCCCGCCGCCTTAGTGGCGCCAGCGCACATTCAACCCCAATAGAGAAGGCCGCGCAAATGAGCTACCCTGCCGCCGACCCGCCGTGACGCCCCGAGAATTGAAGCACCTGCTCGTCGTCTACCACTCTCAGACCGGCCACACCCAGGCGATGGCCGAAGCGGTGGTGCGCGGAGCGGGTTGCGCGCAGGTGCAGGGGGTCGAGACACGCCTGCTGCGCGCGGGCGCCGCCGGGCCCGACGACCTGCTGTGGGCCGATGCCCTGGTTCTCGGCACGCCCGAGAATTTCGGCTACATGTCCGGCGCCGTGAAAGATTTTCTCGACCGTACCTACTATCCTTGCGAAGGCAAGGTGGAAAGCCTGCCCTATGCGGTCTTCATCAGCGCCGGCAACGACGGCAGCGGCGCCCTCAGCAGCATTCAGCGGATCGCCAGGGGTTATCCACTGCGCGCCGTGCAGGAGCCAATCATTGCCCGCGGCGACACCACCGATGCGATCCTCGAGGCGTGCGAGGCGCTCGGCATGGCCATGGCGGCGGGACTCGAGATGGGCGTATTTTGAGTGGCTTCCGACGGCGCCGGGGCGGGCTGCCGTTCAGGCACGATCGATGAAATTGAGCCGTCAGGGGAAATGCGCGTGAACGTCGTTGGTATCGATATCGGTTTCGGGTTTACAAAGGCAACTAACGGCAGGGACACGCTGGTGTTCAAGTCGATTTTCGGCGAGGCCAGCGATATCCCGTTTCGCGAGCAGCTGCTGAGCGCGGCGTCTCCCGAAGAGCATCTGCACATCGAGCTCGACGGTGAGTCGTTCTTCGTCGGCGAGCTCGCCGAGCACCAGAGCCACGTACGCTCCTTCACCCTCGATCAGAATCAGTTCATCACCAACTTCGCCAAGACCATGGCCATGGCGGCGCTCTCGCGTCTCGCCTCGCCGAACGACTCGGTCAACCTGGTGACCGGGCTGCCGGTGAGCTTCTACCGCCGGCACCGCGAGGAGCTCTCCGGGCTGCTGCTCGGCAGGCACACGCTGGCAACCCTCGATGCGAACGCTAACCGCCGCGAGATCCCGCTCACGGTCAATCAGGTGCGCGTCATTCCGCAGCCCTTCGGCTCGCTGTTCAATCTGATGATGGGCGACTCGGCGGAGCTCACCGACAAGCGCTTCGCGGAGGAGAAGATCGGCGTCGTCGACGTCGGTTTCCGCACCACCGACTACACCGTGTCGGACAAGACCAAGTACTCGGGCCGCGGCAGCGGCTCGTCGGAGTCGGGCATCGCGCGCGCCTTCGCCATGATCGCCGCCAAGCTGCTCGAGCAGACCGGCGTCGACGTGGAGCTCTACCGCATGTACGACGCGGTGGCGCGCGGATCGATCAAGATTCGCGGCAAGACCATCGACCTGAGGCCGCTCACCGAGGAAGCGTTCAGCAAGCTCGCCTCGGCGGTTGCCGGCGAGGTCGATCGCCTGTGGGCGGACGACTGGGACATCGATCGCATCGTCGTCACCGGCGGCGGCGGTGCGGTGCTGGCGCCGTACCTGCAGCCGCTGCTCTCGGGCGAGGTGCAGCCGGTGGATCCCACCGCCGATTCGCGGCTCAACAACGTGCGCGGCTACTGGAAGTACGGCCGCAACGTCTGGAACACGCAGCCGCAGGCGGTGCCGGAGAGACGCGCGGCGTCGGACAGCTGAGCGCCGGGGCCGGGCAACGGCCGCGCCCGTTCAGGCCGCCGCGGAGCGGGCGGCGCTGTTGCGCGCCTCCTCGAGCAGCCATTCCCGAAACGCCACCACCCTGGGGCGCTCGGCGCTCGCCAGCGGACACACGACGTAGTAGGCGAAGCTCACCGGGAAGCTGAGCGCGAACGGCCGCACCAGCCTGCCGGCGGCGATGTCGTCGGCAACCAGCACGTCGCCCACCAGCGCCACGCCCTGGCCGTCGATGGCGGCCTGCACCGCCAGGCTCGCCATGCTGAAGGTCGGTCCGCGGCTCAGGTCGCAGCCGTCGACGCCCGCCGCCTGCAGCCACATGCGCCAATCCGGATAGCCGTGGTCCTGGTAGGGCGCCGTGTGGTGCAGCAGGGTGTGCCGGCACAGGTCCGCCGGCACGCGCAGGGGAGCGGCGCCCTCGAGCAGGCGTGGACTGCACACGGGCACCGCCACCTCGTCCATCAGCCGGTCGACGCGCATGCCCGGATAGCGGCCGGCGCCGTAGCGCACCGCGATGTCGACCCCCTCGCGGGCCAGATCCACCAGACGCATGGAGGCGTCCAGGCGCACGTCGTAGCCGGGGTTCGCCTGGCGGAAACGGTCGAGCCGGGCCACCAGCCATTTGGCGCCGAAGGAGGGCGGCACGCTGACCGTGAGCGGCCCGCTCTCGTCGCCCGCGCGCAGCGCGTCCATGGCCGCGGCGAGGCGCTCGAAGCCCTCGCGAAGACCCGGCAGACAGGCCTGTCCCGCATCGGTGAGTCGCAGCGAGCGGTTGGCGCGCTTGAACAGCGCCAGCCCCAGGTAGGCCTCCAGGCCCTTGACCTGATGGCTGACCGCCGCGGGCGTCACGTGCAGCTCCTCGGCGGCGCGCGTGATGCTCAGGTGGCGGGCGGCGGCCTCGAAGGCGCGGAGCGCGTTCAGCGGTGGCAAATTTCGTTGCATAACTTAGAAAAACTAAAATCTGTCTGTAGATCTTCTCGTTTGTGAAAACCGCTTGTTTTCTTTACTTTTAGACCCAACTTGAGCTTCAGCCAAACTTCAAATATTGCTTAACTAACGAGGAAATCTAAAGTGAAAGACAGACCATTTCAAGGGCCATACGGGAGCGCGCCGTACCCGCTCGAAGGCACCCTGCCGGCGGGCGACACGGACGCGCGGGTTCCCGGAACACCGCTCACCCTGGAGGAGTTCGAGGCCGCCCAGCGCCTTGGCCGCAGGCTGCAGGCGCGGGCCATGGCGTCGGCCCTCACGGGGCTGCTCAGAACCCTCGCCTGGCCGTTCACAAGGCTCGCTGCGGGCTATATGCGGGCCAGCCGTGAGGCCGCCGCGATACGCCAGCTGAACGCCCTCAACGACCACCTGCTCGCGGACCTGGGCATCCGGCGCAGCGAGATCCCCGCCGCCGTGGCCGGTCTGGTGAGGCGCCCCGCCGCCGCACCGACGCTGTCCCGGGTGCGCGCGGCGCCGGTGCGCGTCGAGCCGGCCGCCCCCGGCAACGACCCCGAGGCCAAGGCGGCGGCCTAGGCCGGCGGGTCGCTGCGCAGGCGACCGCCGGGCGCCACCTGCACCCGGTCGCCCGAGCGCAGGCGCGCGCGCTCGGCATCGTCGATGAGCAGCACCGGCACCTGCACGCCGTAGAGCGCGCCCGCCACCATGGCACCCACGGCGACGTTCACGTCGGGCTTGCCGAGCGCGATCCCCACCGGGCCCACGCCGCGGCGAATGGCCTCGGCGATCCCCGCGGGGGTGCCCGCCGATCCGCGGCTTTCGGGCAGAATCAGGAAGCGCCCCGCGATGCAATGTCCCCGCTGCGGGTGATGCTGGTCGACGATGGTGCCGGTTTGCGCATCGAAGCCGCCCCAGAAGCTCAGGGGCTCGTCGAGAACCATGGCCTCGCCGCGCGCGCCGCCGTCATTGAGCACGCGCGCGACGATGTCGATGCCGCTCACCCGCGCACCCCCCAGGCCGCGTCGCGCCACAGGCGGGCGTCGCGCCACACTTCGCCCCGAACCGCCGACTCCACGCACTCCTCCAGGGTGCCGAATACCGACTCCACCGCCAGCATGCCCGGCGCGTAGTAAGCCCACTTCGCGGAGTTGGTCATGACCCGCCCGCGACAGCCGCGCACCGCCGGCGAGAAGTACGTGCAGGTGTCGACGATGACCTGCACACCGGCGCGCGCGAGCATCTCGGCCCAGCCCTGCTTCGCGATCTGCGCGTACACGTGCCGGCTGGTGGACGCGTAGAACGCCGTGTCGGCGTGCACCCGGCGCCCTTCGACGAGCGCCACCAGGCGCGCGAACTCGGAGAAGGAGAAATGCGGCGTGCCGACGGCCACCATGGCGAGGGGCCCGGGCGTGCCCGTCGAGAGCGCGTCGCGTGCCGCAACGAGCTCGGCGGGGGTGACCCGCACGGTCACCTCCGGCGCCCTGCCCTGAAACGCGCTCGCCTCGTCGGGCGCCTCCGGCGTCACGCCGACGGCGTGGAACAGACCCACCGCGCCGGAGGCGGCTGCGGCGGCGCTGATCGCCTTGAGCTGGTCCTCGTTGCTGTCGTGCGCCAGGCCGCGGATGACCGGCACCCGCGATCCGGCGAGTCTGCCCAGGTGATGGCCGAGCACGTGATGGAAGATGTCCTCGCGCCTGAGATCCTCGGGAATCGCGCCCACATCGACGAGCGCGCGGCCGCGCCGGCCCTCGTCGGTGTGCAGACCCGAATAGGGCACGCGTCCGACCAGCGCCGCGCACACATCGAGATAGTCGCCGTACTTGTTGGTGCGCGCTCCCACCACGGAGTTGTAAAAAGTCACGGCATTGGACTCCGAGCCGACGATGTGCTCGCCGACCCCCGGCCTTCCCGGCAGCTGGTATGGCGCGCAGGTCCACACCGGCTCGCAACCCAGCTGCTCGTAGAGATCCATGAGCAGACGCGCGCCGCTGACGACCACCGGATCGTCTTTCTCCGGCCGGATGTCCGCGTCGACCCGGCTCACCAGCGAGGCGTTGGTCCACGCCGGCACGGCCAGGCGCGCGCCGTTGTCGAGCATGAAGCGGGCGAAATCCACGTGTGCCTGTCCGTTGTAGAAACAGGCATCGATGTGCGCGAAGCGGATGTCCTGAAGGCGCGTGGCACGCGTAATCTCGGCGGCGCGCAGCACCACCTGCATGGCAAGGCGCATGGCCGCGCCTTCGGCACCGTCGAGCAGCGCGCGATCGCGGTCATCGAGCTCGATCGGCGCGTTCTGCATCATGGACTCGCGCTGCCTGTTGCCGGAGTTGACGCGCCTCGTGCGCGTGAAGGACCCTCGTCATGCCTCGAGCATCCCCGAAGCGAAAGTCAATCACGTAACGTCGCCAGCGGCAATGACAACCTCGAACGCGCGCCTCGTCGAAGGCCCGGTGACCAAGCACCTGGTGTCCATGACCGTGCCCATGGTCTGGGCGGTGCTCGCCATCATGCTTTTCAACGCCACCGACACCTTCTTCGTCGCGCAGCTCGGTGCCCGGCAGCTGGCAGCCATGAGCTTCACGTTCCCGGTGGTCATGGTCATGACCAGTCTCGGCATCGGCATGATGGCAGGCACCTCGTCGGTGCTCGCGCGGGTGGTCGGCGAGGGCGACATGAGCCAGGTGCGCCGCCTGGCGACCGATGCGCTCACCCTGGCCGTGCTCGTCTCGGTGGTCCTGAGCGTCGCCGGCATCCTCGCGCTCGACCGGCTGTTCACCCTTCTCGGCGCGTCGGCGCAGGTGCTGCCCATGATCCGCGACTACATGCTCATATGGTTCGCCGGATTCGCGCTGGTTCTGGTGCCGATGGTGGTTATCGGCGCGGTGCGCGCCACCGGCGATACCCGGCTGCAGGCGCGCCTGATGATGACGTCGGCGGCCATCAACCTGATTCTCGACCCGCTGCTGATCTTCGGCTTGCTGGGCTTTCCGCGCCTGGAGCTCGCCGGCGCCGCGCTCGCCTCGGTGATCGCGCGTGTCGTGACGCTCGCCTTCGGTGCATTGGTGATCCACCGCATGCAGCTGCTGTGCTCACCGCTGTGCTCACCGGCAACCGTGTGGCGCTCCTGGAAGCGCATTCTGCACGTCGGACTGCCGGCAGCAGGCACCAACGTCATCATCCCCATCTCGGCGGGCATCATCGTCGCCCTGCTGGCGGGTTTCGGCGATCGCGCGGTGGCGGGATACGGCGCCGCGACCCGCATCGAGGCGCTGAGCCTGGTGGTGTTCTTCGCCATGTCGGCCGTCATCGGTCCCTTCGTCGGCCAGAACCTCGGCGCCGGCAGGCCAGAGCGCATCGCCGAGGCGCTGCGCCGCAGCGCGCTCTTCTGCCTCGCCCTCGGCGCCGTCATCGCCCTGGTGCTGGCGGTGCTGGCGGCACCGTTGAGCCGGCTTTTCAGCAACGACGCCGAGGTGCTCGCGGTGACGAGCACGTACCTGCGCATCGTGCCCCTGAGCTACGGCACCGCCGGTATCATCATGGTGGTGAACGCCGCCTTCAACGGCATCGGCCAGCCGCTGCCCGCGGTGGCCATCTCGGTCGGGCGCACGCTCGTCCTCTACGTGCCGCTCGCCTACGCCGCATCGCGACTGCTCGGCGTCGCGGGTATCTTTGCCGCCGCCTGTTTTTCGGACCTGCTTTCCGGCATCATCGCCTACGCGTGGTTCCGCCGCCGATTGCGCGCCAAGCAGGCGTTACCGGAATCGCCCACGATCCGATGATTGCCAATTTTCTCTCCAGGGTCGGTTTTCTGAGAGCCGCTTTGATGCTCGGCACGCTGCTCGTCGTGCTGCTCTCGCCGTTCGCCGGCGGTCACGTGCAAACCAGCGGCTGGCCCCTGGTCACCACCCTGATCGCACCCGTGTGCTTCGTGCTGCTGGTGTTCGTCCTCGGACTGGACATGCTCATGACGCGCGTATTCATGTCCGGCAGCAGCGCGGACGCACGCCGGCGACTGGTGCTGATATTTCGCAGCGAAGCGCTGCTGCTTCTCGTCCTGCTCGCGAGCTGGGCGCCGTTCGTGGTGTCGTTGCTGCGACTGCGCGGGGACTAGGCGCCGGCCTCTTCTGTTCTCGCAGTGAGCAGACCCCAGCGCTGCTCGCCGCGCTCGGCGCGCACGATCTTGCCCTGCCACCCCCGTCTGAGGTCCTCTTGCTCGTCGGCGCCGAGTCCCGCAGCGGGCAGCGCGTCGAGCTCCCGGCGCGAGATGTCGATGAAACGCGCCGTCCAGTCCTCGCCCTCGACGGCCACGAAGCCGGCCTCGCGCAGGCATTCCACGTAGCGCGCGAGCGGGAGCAGATGATACCCGCGCTCGGCCACGTAGGCGGCGAAGTCGTCGCTCGGCGCCTCTTCGCCGCAGCAGTAATCGGTGAAAAGCAGCCGCCCGCCGGGCACCAGGACCTCACGCAGCAGGCGAAACAGACGCGCCTTGTCCTCGATGTGCAAAAACACGTCCCGGCTGTAGACGGCGTGGTAGACGCGCGAGGCCGCCAGGTCGAGACAGTCGCCGCGGGTGAAGCGCACGCGATCCTCGAGGTGCTGCTGGCGACACCGCTCGCGGGCACGCGCGACCATCTCGGCCGACAGGTCCATGCCGTCGACCCGCGCGCCGAACTCCCTCGCCATCAGCAAAGCGCTGCCGCCGAGACCCGAGCCGACGTCGAGCACCCGATCGCCCGGGCGCAGAGCGAGGCGCGCGATGCACTCGCGCGCGCACGCCGCGCCGCCGGGGCTGACGAAGTCACGCCCGTAGATGGCCTCGTACTTGTCGATCTCCCTCGGCGCGTACTGGTCGCCCGGCGCCGCGCTCACGGCTCCTCGTCCGGCTCGGGCCAGTCGGCGAAGGGAAACGGCATGTCCTCGGAGTTGTACGTCATGAAGCGAACGATTTGACGCAGGTACTCTCCCAGCGATGCACCAAACGCCCGCAGCCGCTCGCTCGTGCCGGCCGTAATCAGGGCCCAGCAGATCTGCACCAGGACGACGGCCCCCAGCACCCAGTTGACCACCCAGTAAACGAAGGCGAACACGAGGATGAAGAAGACCCGCAGCCATGCCTCACCGTGCGTGAGATTCTTCTTGACCTCATCGGAAGTGACCATCATCAATTCCCTCTCAGACGTTCGTTGGTAAACGTGTAAACAACTTGGACCCCTCGGGGGTTCAGCCGTGCTCGTCCCACTTGCGCCGGTTGAGCGCGTAGCCCTCGACGCTCGCGGAGAAAGGGATCATCAGCATGCCGGGAAGCGTGTCGCATACGCGCCGCTCTGTGAAGCCGTGGATACCGATGCTCATCGCGTCATGGCCGGCGCGGGGCTGATCGCGGTAGGTGCCGAAGATGCGATCCCACCACGGAAGATTGAAACCGAAGTTGCTGTTCGTCTCGTCTTGCTCCACCGAGTGATGCACGCGGTGCATGTCCGGTGTGACGACGAGCAGCCGGAGCACGCGATCGACGCCGCTGGCGATGCGCACGTTGCCGTGATTGAACATGGAAGTGGCATTGAGAATCACCTCGAAGAGGAAAACCGCGAGCGCGGGCGGGCCGAGCGCGATGATCACGGCGAACTTGATGAGCATGGACAGAACGATTTCCACGGGATGGAAACGCACGCCGGTCGTGACGTCGAAATCCAGATCCGCATGGTGCATTCGATGAAAACGCCAAAGCAGCGGCACCGCATGGAACATGACGTGCTGCAGGTAGATGGCGAGGTCCAGCACCAGCACCGAGAGCGGCACCAGGGCCCAGTGCGACAGCGTGGAGCCGCTCAGCAGCCCCCAGCCGCGCGACTCGGCGACGATCGCCATGCCCACCGCGGCGGAGGGAAACAGCACGCGCAGGAGCAGCGTATTGATGACGACGATGCCGATGTTGTGAGGCCAGCGCGCGAGTCGCGCGAGCTTCAACTCGCGCCGGGGCGCAGCCACCTCCCAGAGGGCCATGGAAACGAGCACCAGGAGAAAACAGCCGAGGCGAAAGCCCGGGTGGTTGCTGAGGATGATGTCGCCCATGCTCGCCGTACTTGCCCTCGGATCGGTATGATATCCTGACGCCGCCAGACCCGGCACCCCGCCAGAGGGCTGTCGGCCTGCGGGCGGCAGCGCCCGGGTACGACCATGATCGATGATATTCCCACCATCCGCCGGATCCTGAAGGAGAACCACACCATCGCCATGGTGGGGTTGTCGGCGGATTGGTTCCGGCCGAGCTACTTCGCCGCCAAATACCTCAAGGACCACGGGTTCCGCGTGATACCGGTAAACCCCCGCTACGAGGAGATCCTCGGCGAGAAGAGCTATGCCCGGGTTCAGGATATTCCCGAGCCCATCGACGTCGTCGACTGCTTCCGCAAGCCCGAGGACATACCGCCGCTCGCCGACGCCGCCATCGAGGTCGGCGCAAAGGTGCTGTGGATGCAGCTCGGAATCGTCAACGAGGAGGCCGCCGCCAAGGCGGAGGCAGCCGGCCTCGAGGTCATCATGAACCGCTGCATGAAGATCGAGTTCGCGAGAATGTTCGGCGGGCTCAATTTCGTCGGCGTGGACACCAAGATAATCTCTGCAAAGCGCCCCATGTGGCTGCCCTACTGAGACCGGCGACCGGGCGGGACTTCGGCGCGCGCATTAATCGACGGAACACAAGCCAATGCCTGATCGCGATTTCGGACCAGAGACACTTTGCCTGCACGCCGGACAGCTTCCCGATCCCGCGACCGGCGCGCGCGCGGTGCCCATATACCAGACCACCTCGTACGTCTTCGACAGCGCCGATCACGCGGCGAGCCTGTTCAATCTGCAGACCTTCGGCAATATCTATACGCGACTGATGAATCCGACCACGGCGGTGTTCGAGGAGCGCGTCGCGGCGCTCGAACGCGGACGCGCGGCGGTGGCCACGTCTTCGGGAATGGCCGCGGAGATGTCGGCGGTGATGACGCTGCTCCAATCGGGCGACCACATCGTCTCCGCGAGCACGCTCTACGGCGGCACCTACACGCTGTTCGATGTCAACCTGCCCAAGCTCGGCATCGAGACGACGTTCGTGAATCCCGACGATCCGGAGAACTTTCGCGCAGCAATAAGAAAAAACACCAAGCTCGTCTACGCCGAGACAATCGGCAATCCGCTCATCAACGTGCTGGACATTCGGGCCGTGGCCGACGTCGCGCACGAAGCCGGCATTCCGCTGATGCTGGACAACACCTTTCCGACCCCCTACCTGTGCCGGCCGATGGATTACGGCTGCGACATCGTCGTTCACTCGGCGACCAAGTACATCGGCGGCCATGGAACCACCATCGGCGGTGTGATCGTCGAGTCGGGAAAATTCCCATGGGATAACGGCAACTTCCCCGGCATGATGGAGCCGTCCAAGGGCTACCACGGCGTACGCTTCTACGAGACGTTCGGCGATTTCGGTTACACCATGAAGATTCGCTGTGAGACCCTTCGCACCTTTGGCGCGGCGCCGAGCCCGTTCAACTCGTTCCTGCTCATCCAGGGCCTGGAGACGCTGGCCGTGCGCATGGACAGGCACTGCGAGAACGCCATGGCGGTCGCGAAGTTTCTCCAGGAGCATCCGCGCGTCACCTGGGTGAACTATCCCGGGCTTCCCGACAACCGCTACTACGATCTCGCGCAGAAGTACATGCCCAAGGGCGTGAGCTCGATCATGACGTTCGGCGTCAAGGGCGGCCGCGAGGCCGGTGAGAAATTCATCGAGGCGGCACAGTTCATGAGCCATCTCGCCAACGTCGGCGACGCGAAGACGCTCATCGTGCACCCGGCCTCCACCACGCACCGCCAGCTCAACGAGGAAGAGCAGATCAGCGCCGGCGTCACCCCGGAGATGGTCCGCATCTCGGTGGGTCTCGAGAGCATCGAAGACATCCTCTGGGACATCGACCAGGCTCTCGCGCGATCGGCCTGAGCCGGAACTTGCCATGAGCAGGCGCAGGGACAGCAGTATCTACGACCGGGACCTCGATCGCGTCGAGGCGAACTACCGGCCTCTGACGCCGATCTCCTTCCTGGAGCGTTCCGCTGCCGTTTACCCGGAAAAGACCGCGGTCATCCACGGCGATCTTCGATTCACCTACGCCGAGCTCTACGAACGCTGCCGCAAGCTCGCCAGCGCGCTCGCGCGGCGGGGAATCGGACCGGGCGACACCGTGTCGGTCATGGCGTCGAACGTGCCGGCAATGCTCGAAGCGCATTTCGGTGTGCCGATGGCGGGCGCGGTGCTCAACGCGCTCAACTACCGTCTCGATCCGGGCAGCATTGCCTACATTCTCGAGCACGGGCAGTCGAAGCTGCTGATCACCGATCGCGAGTATTCGGACACCGTCGCCGATGCCATCGGGCGCATGGACAATCCCCCTGCCGTTATCGATATCGACGACCCGTTGTTCGAAGGCGGCAGGCTGCTCGGAGAGAAAGACTACGAGGCGCTGCTCGAGGAAGGCGCGAGCGCGGACCCTTACCGCACGCCATCCGATGAATGGCAGGCCATCAGTCTGTGCTACTCCTCCGGCACGACCGGTCAGCCCAAGGGTATCGTGTACCACCACCGCGGCGCATACCTGAACGCCATCGGCCAGATTCTCGCCTTCGGAATCGACGAGCAGAGCGTCTATCTCTGGACACTGCCGATGTTTCACTGCAACGGCTGGACCTACACCTGGGGCGTGACCGCGGCCGCGGGCACCCACGTGTGCCTGCGACAGGTGGACCCGGCGGTGATATTCCCCATGATCAAGCAGCACGCCGTGACCCACATGTGTGGTGCACCGGTCGTGCTCAACATGCTGATCCACGCGCCGCAGGAGCAGCGCGTGCGATTCGATCACACCGTGGAGGTCGCCACCGGGGGTGCGGCGCCACCGAGCCGGGTCATCTCCGCGATGGAGGAGCTGGGCTTTCGGGTCCTGCATCTCTACGGGCTCACCGAGACCTACGGTCCGGCCACCCTGTGCGCCTGGCAGGGCGAGTGGGGCACGCTCGACACCGAGGCCCGCGCGGCAAAGATGGCGCGCCAGGGCGTCGTCTATCACACCCTGCAGGAGCTCATGGTCGCCGACAGCGAGACCATGGAGCCGGTGCCCTGGGATGGCGTCACCATGGGCGAGCTCATGCTTTGCGGCAACACCGTGATGAGGGGCTATCTGAAAAACGCCGATGCAACCGAGGAGGCCTTCCGCGGCGGCTGGTTCCACACCGGAGACCTGGCCGTGCGGCATCCAGACGGCTACGTGGAGGTCAAGGATCGCGCCAAGGACGTCATCATCAGCGGCGGCGAGAACGTCTCCAGCCTCGAGGTCGAGGAGCTTCTCTACAAGCACCCTTCGATTATGGAAGCCGCGGTGGTGGCACGGCCCGACGATTTCTGGGGCGAAACGGTGTGCGCCTTCGTCACGCTGAAGCCCGAAACCGAGAGCGTCAGCGACGAGCAAATCATGACCTGGTGCCGCGATAAGATAGCGCGCTACAAGATTCCGAAGACCATCGTCTTCGGGCCGCTTCCGAAAACCTCGACCGGCAAAATCCAGAAGTTCGTGCTGAGGGATCAGGCAAAGGCGCTGTAAGAAAAATTCACGTGTGCGGAAATTCGTAAGCAGAATCCCGCGTTTCCGCACACGTGAATTTTTCTTGCGGCGCCCACATCAGAGGCAACACAAATGTCCTGCTGTCACCACTATGAGCTCATCGACGGTAAGGAGCACGTCTTCGCCGTCGATCCTTCCGCCATTCGCTTCGGTCCCGGCGCGCTTGCGGAGATTGGTCACGACGCGCGCGCGCTCGGTCTGAAACGCGTCGCGCTTTTCACCGATCGAGGCGTCGCCGGGCTGGAGTGCGTCGCCACCGTGAGCGCGGCGCTGCGCGCCGCCGACGTCGACGTGGCCGTATTCGACGAGGTGCGGGTGGAGCCGACCGATGCGTCGTTCAAGGCGGCAACGCGCTTCGCCGCTGAAGGGGGCTTCGACGGCTATGTTTCCGTCGGTGGCGGGTCGGTCATCGACACCTGCAAGGCCGCCAACCTGTACGCCACCTATCCCGCGGAGTTCCTCACCTACGTCAACGCGCCCATCGGCGACGGCCGCCCGGTGCCGGGACCCTTGAAGCCCCATATCGCCTGCCCCACCACCTCGGGCACCGGCAGCGAGTGCACCGGCATGGCCATCTTCGACCTGCTCGAGCGCCACGTGAAAACCGGCATCGCGCACCGCGCGCTGCGCCCGACGCTCGCGCTCATCGATCCGGACGTGACCCGCACCCTGCCGGCCAACGTGGTGGCCGCCAGCGGCTTCGACGTGCTCAGCCACGCCCTCGAGTCCTACACCGCGAAGCCGTACACCCAGCGCTCGGCGCCCGACGGTCCCGCGCTTCGCCCCATGTACCAGGGCGCCAACCCGTGGAGCGACGTCGGCTGCGTCGAGGCCCTGCGCCGCACCGGCGCGTACCTGGTGCGCGCGGTGCGCGACGCCGGCGACACCGAGGCGCGCCACGGCATGATGTACGCGGCCACGCTCGCCGGCATCGCCTTCGGTAACTCCGGCGTGCACCTGCCCCACGGTATGGCCTACTCCGTCGCGGGACTCATCCGCGGCTACCACCCGGACGGCTACCCGGGCGACGAGGCCATCTGCCCGCACGGCATCTCCGTCATCGTCGACGCGCCTTCGGTGTTCCGGCTAACGGCGCCCACCTCGCCGGCGCGGCATCTGCAGGCGGCGGCGCTGCTCGGCGGCGACGTCGCCGGCGCCGGGCAAGAGGACGCCGGCGAGGCGCTCGCCGGCAGCATCATCGCCATGATGCGCGACACCGGCATGCCCAACGGCATCACCGATCTCGGCTACGGCGAGGGCGACATCGCGGCGCTCGCCGAGGGCGCCTACGCCCAGCAGCGCATCCTCGCCAACTCACCGCTGCCGGTGAACGAGGACGACCTGCAGAATCTCTACCGCGGCGCGGCGAGCTACTGGTAAAGCGCCTAGAGGGGCGAGAAAAGATCACGCGCACGCAAATCCGGGAGCTTGTTTACGGATTTGCGTGCGCGTGATCTTTTCTCGCCCCGCCGGCACGGCCCCAACAGCACGCCCCCGCTGGCAGCGAACCCAGGCCGGGTGTAATCTGGCGCAAGGCCCGCGGCCCCTCGGCCGGAACCCCTGACAACGCGCATACCGTCCGCATCGGGCGGCGCAGGAGCGATCCATGGATACCAAGACCAAGACGCAGATTTCGCTCAAAGACCCCTCTCTGCTGCACGAGCAGTGCTATGTGAACGGCGCCTGGGTGGACGCCGACGACGGCGCCAGCATCGATGTCAACAATCCCGCCACCGGCGAGATCATCGCCAGCGTGCCGAGCCTGAGCGCCGGGCAAACCCGCCGCGCCATCGAGGCCGCCGATGCCGCCTGGCCCGAGTGGCGCGCCAGGACCGGCAAGGAGCGCTGCAACATCATGCGCCGCTGGTACGAGCTGATGATGGAGAATCAGGAAGATCTCGCGGTGCTCATGACCAGCGAGCAGGGCAAGCCCATGCTGGAGTCCCGCGGCGAGATCGCCTACGCGGCGTCGTTCATCGAGTGGTTCGCCGAGGAAGCCAAGCGCGTCTACGGCGACACCATCAACCACCCGCTGCCGGGCAAGCGCATCGTCGTCATCAAGCAGCCCATCGGCGTGGTCGCGGCCATCACGCCGTGGAACTTTCCGGCGGCCATGATCACGCGCAAGTGCGCGCCGGCCATGGCGGCGGGCTGCCCGGTGGTCATCAAGCCGGCCTCGCAGACGCCGCTCTCGGCGCTGGCGCTCGCCGAGCTCGCCGAGCGCGCCGGCATTCCCAGGGGCGTGCTCAACGTGATCACCGGAAAAGCCAGCGTGCTCGGCGCTGAGCTCACCTCGAACCCGACGGTGCGCAAGCTGAGCTTCACCGGCTCGACCGCGATCGGCAAGCTGCTCATGGCCCAGTGCGCCGGCACCGTGAAGAAGGTCTCCCTCGAGCTCGGCGGTAATGCGCCGTTCATGGTCTTCGACGACGCCGATCTGGACGCCGCCGTGGTCGGCGCCATGGCATCGAAGTACCGCAACGCCGGGCAGACCTGCGTGTGCGCCAATCGCATTCTGGTTCAGGACGGCATCTACGACGCCTTCGCCGAGCGCATGGCCGACGCGGTCAAGGCGCTCAGGGTCGGCAACGGCCTCGAGGACGGCGTCCAGCAGGGCCCGCTCATCGACGAGGCCGCCGTGGCCAAGGTCGAGGAGCACATTGCCGACGCCACCGCGAAGGGCGCGAAGGTCGTGGCCGGCGGGCATCGGCACGATCTCGGCGGCACATTTTTCGAGCCGACGCTGCTCTCGGGCGTGACCAGCGAGATGGCCGTGAGCCGCGAGGAGACTTTCGGTCCGGTGGCGCCGCTGTTTCGCTTCGGCGACGAGACCGAGGCCATCCGCATGGCCAACGACACCGAATTCGGACTGGCGGCGTATTTCTACAGCCGCGACGTGGGCCGCATCTGGCGCGTCGCCGAAGGTCTCGAGTACGGCATCGTCGGCGTCAACGAGGGCATCATCTCCAACGAGGTCGCACCCTTCGGCGGCGTCAAGGAATCGGGCATCGGCCGCGAGGGCTCCAAGTACGGCATGGACGACTTCCTGGAGATCAAATACCTCTGCCTGGGCGGCATCGACGCCTGACGGTCATTCCGACAGCCACTCGGCCACCAGCGCGATCTGCTCCTCGGACATGAGGGTCGGCGCGTGGCCGATGCCCGGCAGCACCTCGAGGCGCACGCGCGCCCGGCTCGCGGCCATCTGCTCGGCGACCTCGGCGGTGAGCACGTCGGAACGCTCGCCGCGGATGACCAGCACCGGACACTGCACGCCGCTCCAGATCGGCCAGAGATCGACGTCGGCTCTGGGCATCGCGCGGATCGGCTCGGCGATCCCCGGGTCGTAGGCGAGCCCGACCCTGCCGTCGTCCAGCTCACGCACCGACGAGCGCACGAGCCCCTGCCAGTGGACGTCGCTGAAGGGCCCGAACGGCGCGTAGATGTCGCGCAGGTAGGCATCGAGCTCCTCGATGCCGGCGAATTTCGGATCGAGCCCCACGTAGGCGGCGATGCGCTCCAGTGCCGGCGCCGGAATGAACGGCCCGACATCGTTCATGACCAGGCGTTCCACGGGGCTGGCGGCCTGGGCTGCCAGCATCATGCCGATGAGACCGCCCATGGAGGTGCCGACCCAGTGCACGCTCTCGGCGCCCAGGTGCGCCAGCAGCGTGGCCATGTCGTTCATGTATTGGGGGTATCCGTAGTCGCTTTTCTCGGCCAGCCAGTCGCTCGCACCGCGGCCCACCACGTCGGGGCACACGACCCGATACTCTCCCGCGAGCGCCGCCGCCAGCACGTCGAAGTCGCGGCCGTTGCGCGTGAGGCCGTGCACGCAGACGAGCACCCGCGGGTTGTCGCGCTCACCCCACTCGGTGTAGGCGACGCGGTGAAAGCCGTGAGGGCCGAGTGACAGGTAGCCGCCGTGGCGCAAACGACTATCTCCCGAGGGCTGGGTGCGAACAAAAAAAAGCCCGGCTCGTGCGCCGGGCCGTGACAGGTTCCATCTCGTTATTGTTATTGTCGATTGTTGTTGTTATTCAATGCGCCAGGATCTGGCTCAAGAACAGCTTCGTGCGCTCGTGCTGGGCGTTACCGAAGAACTCGCCGGGCTCATTCTGCTCGATGATCTCGCCGCCGTCCATGAAGATGACGCGGTTGGCGACGGTCTTGGCGAATCCCATCTCGTGGGTCACGCAGAGCATGGTCATGCCTTCCTGGGCGAGCTCGATCATCACGTCGAGCACTTCCTTGATCATCTCCGGATCGAGCGCCGAGGTCGGCTCGTCGAAGAGCATGATCTTCGGATTCATGCACAGCGACCGTGCAATGGCGACGCGCTGCTGCTGACCACCGGAGAGCTGTCCCGGGTACTTTCTGGCCTGCTCCGGGATCTTGACGCGCTCCAGGTACTGCATACCGAGCTCCTCGGCCTCGGCGCGCGGCATCTTGCGCACCCAGATGGGCGCGAGCGCGACATTCTCGAGCACCGAAAGATGCGGGAACAAATTGAAGTGCTGGAACACCATGCCCACCTCGCGGCGGATCTGCTCGATGTGCTTGAGATCGTTGGTGAGCTCGACACCTTCGACGATGATCTGGCCTTTCTGGTGCTCCTCCAGGCGATTGAGGCAGCGGATGAGGGTCGATTTCCCCGAGCCGGACGGACCGCAGATGACGATCCGCTCGCCCTTGTTCACCGTGAGGTTGATGTCCTTGAGCACGTGGAATTGCCCAAACCACTTGTGCACGTCGATCATCTGAATCATGACCTCGTCTGAGACGGTCATTTCCCTGGCCGCTGGCGCCAGGCTCTCGGCTCTCACTTCTTCTGTCATGGTCCTGTACCTCGAGTTTCGCCGAATCGTCGAGCGGTCAATGCCCCGTGTGCAGCTTGCGCTCCAGACGCTGACTATACCGGGACATGCCGAAGCAGAAAATCCAGAATCCGAATCCCACGAACACGTAGCCCTCCACGTAGAAGCCCAGCCAGTCGGGATTGGTGGCCACCGCCTGGGCCATTCCGAGAAAATCGAACAGCCCGATGATGAGCACCAGGGTCGTGTCCTTGAACAGGCCGATGAAGGTGTTGACGATGCCCGGAATGACGATCTTCAGCGCCTGGGGCAGCACGATGAGCACCATCATGCGCCAGTAGCTGAGCCCCAGCGCCTGGGCCGCCTCGAACTGGCCCTTCGGTATGGCCTGCAGGCCGCCACGCACCACCTCCGCCATGTACGCCGCCGAGAACAGCATGACCCCCACCAGCGCCCGCAGCAGCTTGTCGAAATTGACACCCTCCGGCATGAACAAGGGGAACATGACCGACGACATGAAAAGCACCGTGATGAGAGGCACGCCGCGCCACAGCTCGATGAAGGCGACGCACAGCGCTCGCACGATGGGCATCTGCGAGCGCCGGCCGAGCGCGAGCACGATGCCGATGGGCAGTGACGCGACGATGCCGGTCACGGCGATGACGAGCGTCAGGAACAGTCCTCCCCACAGCGGCGTCTCGACCAGCTCGAGCCCCGCGGTGTCGCCGTAGAACATCACGAAAGCGAAAACCGGATAGACCACCAGCAGGAACAATCCTACCCAGTGCTTGTGACGGAAGGCAGGCAAGAACAGCGGAATCGCGGCCAGCAGCAGCACGATGTAGGCGGTGTTGATGCGCCACAGCTGATCGTCGGGAAAACGCCCGTACATGAGCTGCTTGAACCACACGCGGATGTAGACCCAGCACGCTCCGAGGCGATCGCAGTCCTCGCGGGTCTCGCCACGCCAGGTTGCATCGGTGATGACCCACTCGACGATGGGCGGAATGGCCACGTAGAGCAGGTAAAGGGAGATGAGCGTCAGGCCGACATTGAGCGGCGTGGAGAAAAGATTGTGCACGAGCCAGCCGCGCACGCCGACGGTGGACGCCGGTGCCGGCAGATCGGGGTGTGTCCCCGGCGAATAATGCATGCCCTGCTCCGACACGCTAACGCTCCACCAGGGCGATTTTTCTGTTGTACCAGTTCATGATCATCGAGATGAAAAGACTCAGGCACAGGTACACCGCCATGGTCATGGCGATAATCTCCACCGCCTGGCCGGTCTGCATGAGCGTGGTGCCGGCAAATACCAGCACCAGATCCGGATAGGCGATGGCTGCCGCCAGCGAGGAGTTCTTGGTGAGGTTCAGGTACTGGCTGGTGAGCGGCGGAATGATGACCCGCAAGGCCTGGGGAATGATCACCATTCGCAGCGTCTGGCTGCGGGTAAGGCCCACTGCGTAGGCCGCCTCGGTCTGCCCGTGGCTGACGGCCATGATGCCGGCGCGAACGATCTCGCCGATGAACGACGCAGTGTAGGTGGACAGCGCCACCAGCAGCGCGAAGAACTCCGGCGACATGACCGCGCCACCTTTGAAGTTGAAGCCCTTGAGGGCCGGGTAGTCGAAATGCAGCGGAGAGCCGGCGGCGAAAAAGGCGAGGACCGGCACACCGGCGACGAGCCCGAGCCCGATCCAGAAGATCGGCAGCTGCTCGCCGGTTCGGTCCTGGCGCACGTGGGCCCAACGCCTCACGGCCTGGAACGCGGCGATGCCCACCAGGAAGGCTATGACGACCACGTGGAAACCCTGCTCGGGCACGGGGTCCGGAAAGTACATGCCGCGGTTGTTCAGAAAAAAGCCGTCGCCGAGGGAAAGGCTCTGGCGCGGCCCCGGCAGTGGACGCAGCACCGCGAAGTACCAGAAGAAGATCTGCAGCAGCAGCGGAACGTTGCGCAGCACCTCGATGTAGACCATCGCCAGCTTCGAGATCAGCCAGTTGCTGGAGAGCCGTGCGATGCCGATGATGAAACCGAGGATGGTGGCGAACAGGATCCCCCAGAAGGAGATCCAGATGGTGTTCAGCAGACCCACCAGGAAGGTGCGTCCGTAGGTGTTCTCCTCGTGATACTCGATGAGCGACTCGCCGATGCTGAAGCCGGCGGTGCTGCCGAGGAACCCGAATCCGGAGGCGATTCCCTGACGCTCCAGGTTCGCCAGCGTGTTCCTTACCAGGAACACGCCCAACAGGATGACCAGGGCAACGACGACGACCTGGAAGAAAAGTGCCCGCCAGGCGGGGTCGTTCCAGAGCGGCGGCTTCTTGGGCGGGACGGCGCTGGAAGCAGCGAATGAGTTCGGATCCGCGGCCACGAGCTCCTCCGGGGCTGATTGTTACCGAACAGCGCGCCCCGGGACCGGCAAGCCAGCCGGTCCCGGGATAGGCCTCGTCAGAGTCGTTTAATCGCGCGCCTCAGGAAGCGGTGCTCAACGCACGGGCATGGCGTACTGCAGACCGCCGTCCTTCCATAGCGCGTTGACGCCGCGCGGGAGGCCCACCGGCGTGTTCGGTCCCACGTGCTTTTCGTACACGTCGCCGTAGTTACCGACCTGTTTGATGATCTGATAGCCCCAGTCGTTGGCAACGCCGAGGTTCTTGCCGAGATCGCCCTCCAGACCGAGGATGCGCCGCTGAATGGGATCCTTGGTGCTGGCCTTGAGCTTATCGACATTGGCCTGGGTGACGCCGTTCTCCTCGGCCTCCACCATCATGTAAAGGCTCCACTTGACGATGTCCAGCCACTGGTCGTCACCGTGACGAACCACCGGACCGAGGGGTTCCTTGGAGATGGTCTCGGGCAGCACCATGTGGGCATCGGCGTTCTTCAGCTTCAGGCGCTGCGCGGCAAGCGCCGAGCGATCCGTGGTGTACACGTCGCAGCGACCGGAGTCGTAGGCTGCCACCACCTCATCGGCCTTCTCGAAAACCACCGGCTTGTAATCCATGTTGTTGGCACGAAAAAAGTCCGCCATGTTGAGCTCGGTGGTGGTGCCGATGTTCACGCACACCGCGGCTCCGGCGAGCTCCCTGGCGCTTTTGACACCAAGGTCCTTACGCACCATGAAGCCCTGGCCGTCGTAGTAGTTGACACCGGCGAAGTTGAGTCCGAGCGCGGTGTCGCGTACCAGCGTCCAGGTGGTGTTGCGCGACAGAATGTCGATCTCGCCGGACTGCAGCGCCGTGAAACGCTCCTTGGCCGAGAGCGGCGTGTACTTGACCTTGTCGGCATCGCCGAACACCGCGGCGGCGGCGGCGCGGCACACATCCACATCGATACCCGTCCAGTTGCCGGCCTGGTCCGGGTTGGAGAAACCGGGCACCCCCTGACTGACGCCGCACTGAATGAAGCCCTTGTCCCTGACATCACTGAGGGTGGTGGCCTGGGCAGCCCCCGCGAGGGTTGCGGACAACACCGCCGCAACCGCGATCCCTTTGACGAGATTCATCATTAACTCCTTACTTTACATAGTTATGGCATATGACAGAAAGCTCGCGGGTATCGGATGCGGGCCGGTCCGAGTCGGCCGCCCTTTTTGATTCCGGTAACCCGGGATTGGGGCTGAGAACCTACCACACCCGCGGAGAGCCCCTCAAGGCGCCGCGCGGCGACGAGGCTGCGAAGAGACGCGGCGCGCGCGGCTGGACTATGCTTGCGATGAGCATTCGCGGCCCACCCGACCCTCGACGGGTGTCTGCAGAGCGCACCCAGCCAGCGATGGAAGCCGTCATGTCACCACCGAGCTTCACCGTGGGCATCGAGGAGGAGTACCTCCTGGTCGACCCGGACTCGCGCGATCTCATCCGCGAGGCACCGCCGACCATGCTTGCGGCGTGCGAGAAAGCGCTGCAAGACCAGGTGACGCCGGAGTTCCTGCAGTGCCAGATCGAAGTGGGCACCCGGGTCTGCGCGTCCATCGCGGCGGCGCGCGACGACCTGGCGCACCTTCGCCGGACGGTGGCCGCCGTCGCCCGCGAGCACGGTGTGCGCGTCATCGCCGCCTCCACGCATCCGTTCGCAACGTGGGGGATGCAGAAGCGCACCAGCAAGGAGCGCTACGAGATCATCGAGCAGGATCTGCAGGAAGTGGTCCGGCGCCTGATGATCTCGGGCATGCACGTGCACGTGGCCATCGAAGACGACGACCTGCGTATCGATCTGATGAACCAGGTCGTCTACATTCTGCCGCACCTGCTCGCCCTCAGCACCTCGTCACCTTTCTGGCAGGGACACGAGACGGGGCTCAAGTCCTATCGCATAGCGGTCTGGGACGAGATGCCGCGCACCGGCCTGCCCGCGCACTTCGACAGCTTCGGCGAGTTCGAGCGTCACGTGAACGTGCTGGTGAGCGCCGGCCTCATCGAGGACGGCACCAAGCTTTGGTGGGACGTGCGGCCGAGCGTGCGTTTTCCGACTCTGGAGATGCGCATGTGCGACATCTGCACGCGCCTCGAGGACACCATCTGCATCACAGCGCTCTATCGCTGCTGGCTGCACATGCTCTACCGTCTGCGCATGAACAATCAACGCTGGCGGTTCTACGGACCGATGCTCGTCAACGAGAACCGCTGGCGCGCGCAGCGTTACGGCATCGATCGCGGCCTGGTCGACTTCGGCAAGGGCGCGGTGGTCCCCTACGCGGAACTGCTCGAGGAAATTCTCAGCCTGGTGCGCGAGGACGCCGAGCACTTCGAGTGCGTGGCGGAGGTCGAGCAAGCTCGCGAGGTGCTCGCCCGCGGCACCAGCGCGCACCGCCAGCTCGCAACCTATCATGACGCATTGTCGCGGGGGGCCAGCGACAGGGAAGCGCTCGAGGCCGTGGTCGACATGCTCATCGAGGACACCATGTACGGCCTGTAGCGCCGTCGGGACCTTCAGCTGCCGCGGAACTCCTGGCCGGCGGGCATGACGCCGGGCAGACGCGGGTCGGTGATAATCCGCGTCTCCTGCCGGTAGGGCGCGAAGCCCGCGCGCTGATAGACGGCGATGGCGTGGGGATGATCCAGGTTGCAGCTCTGCACCCAGACGCGGTCCGGCTCCTTGTCCCAGGCCTCGTCCACGGCCCAGTCGAGCAGGTAGTGGCCGAGACCGCGGCCGATGAATTCCGGCAGGAGCCCTATGAGGCCGATTTCGATCTCATCGACGGCGCGACAGTCCAGCTCGACGAAGCCAGCCGGATTTCCTCCCACGTAGAGCACGTACACCTCGACCTTGGGATGGTGGACGATGTCACACAGCGTGTCGTCATCCATCAGACGGCGCTCGTACCACAACCACGGCCCGCCTACGGTGTTGTACAGATAACGATAAAACGACGGAACAGGGCGCTCGACGCGCATGAGCGCAAGCTTCTCTCCACGATGCGGCGCAGGCGGTCGGTGGGGGCGATGGGTCATCTCGAGGAACGTCACGACAACCTCGAGCTTGCCCTTGGGGGTCCTGCGCCGGGCCCTCGGAGGCCTGCGGACCTGCTTCAAGGGAAACGAGCGAATCGAGCCTCCGTCGTCACTCATCGTCCCGCAACCATCGCGACATCACCAGACGCGGCTCGACCTCGTATCCGACGCGCTCGTAGAACGCACGCACCGCGTCGTTCTCGGGACGTATCATGAGCTCGACTTTGCGAATTCCGCATCCGGCAAGCCAGTCCTCGGCATGGCGAACCATGCGCCGCGCCAACCCCTCGCGCCGCCTGGTCGGGTCCACGGCCAGGTAATAGAGCCACCCCCGGTGGCCGTCACTGCCGCACATGATAGTCGCCCGGAGGCCGCCAGTACCATCATCATCGGTGCCGCTCGCCACGAACAGGCGCGCGCCGGGGCTGCGCAGGCACAGCGCGATATCCTCGAGCGGGTCGTTCCACGCCCGCAGCAGACCGCAGACCTGCCACAGCGCGACCACGGCGTCCCGATCCCGCTCGGCGTAGGGGCGGATTTGGAACAGCGGGACCTCGGTCACGATTTCACCTCGAAAACCATGCCACAGTATCAAACACCGTCGCAGACGCCCGCCGGAGCGGGGGTCGCCGATGGACAGTATCGCGCCGGCTGCGTAGATTGCCGCAGGGCAGCGGGTGGACTGACGGGGCATGATACCTATCCGCCCCGCGGCCCGCGCGCCCGGGCCGACGCCCCGCAGGGGCGGAGTGCCCCCCGGCACTGCGCGAGCGCGATGAAGAAGGTTTACAGCTCAGACAGCTTTTTACTGGTTGGACATCTGCGCCAGCTGCTCGAGAACGAGCACATCGCGTGCGTCACCAAGAACGAGTATCTGCTCGGCGGCGCCGGCGAGCTGCCGCCCACGGAATGCTGGCCGGAGCTGTGGATCGTCGAGGACGCGCAGTACGACAAGGCCAGGGAGCTCGTCGAGGGTTTTCTGTCGACGTCCGCGGGAAGCGCCCTGGAGTGGAGCTGCGCCGAGTGTGGCGAGCGCCTGGAGGGGCAGTTCACGGCGTGCTGGCGCTGCGGTGCGCCCCGCGCGCCCGGCCTCGACTGAGCCCGAACGGGGTCGCTTGAGACCTCCGCAGCGTTGAGCAGGAGAAAGCAATGGATGGCCTGGAGCTGGTCATCGGCAACAAGAACTACTCGTCGTGGTCCCTGCGGGCCTGGCTGCTGCTGAAGCAGCTCGGTATTCCCTTCGCCGAGGTCCGCATCCCCCTCGACACCCATGCGTGGCAACGCGAGATCGGCAGGCATTCGCCATCGCGCAAGGTGCCGGTGCTCAAGCACGGCGATCACGTGGTATGGGACTCCCTCGCCATCTGCGAGTACGTCTCCGAGCAGTTCGGCGAGGGGCGCGGCTGGCCCGCCCCGGTCGAGGCCCGCTCCGTGGCCCGCTCCGTGAGCGCCGAGATGCACTCCGGCTTCTCGGCCTTGCGCGAGACCATGCCCATGAACTGCCGCCGGCGCGTGGCGGGCTTGCGCGCCGGCGAGGCTGCCGGCGAGGACATCCGGCGTATTCGCCAGATCTGGCGCTGGTGTCGGGAGACCTGGGGCCACGACGGGCGATTCCTGTTCGGCGACTTCTGCATCGCCGACGCCATGTATGCGCCGGTGGTCTCACGCTTCCACACCTACGGCGTGCGCCTCGGTCCGGTGGAGCGCGCCTACACCGACGCCATCATGGCACTCGACACGATGCAGGAGTGGATGCGCGCCGCGGCGGAGGAATCCGAGGTCATCGGAGAGGCCGAGGTCGGGGTCTGACGGAGTCGGAGCCCGAGCAGACCGCACCTGGCGGTCCTTGGTAAACTAGCGTTTTCACCGCGGCTCCGGGAGAAGCCCTCATGTCGACACCGGCCCAGGACATCAGCGCCGGCGCACACGCCACCCGTTTCGACTGGCAGGATCCGCTGCGCCTCGATGCGCTTCTCGAAGAGGAGGAGCGCATGGTGCGCGACGCGGCCAGGGAGTACTGCCAGGACAAGCTCATGCCGCGCATCCTCGATGCCAACCGCCGGGAGATCTTCGATACGGACATTCTCGCCGAGATGGGCGAGCTCGGATTCCTCGGCGCGACGCTCACCGACTACGGCTGCGCCGGGGTGAACTACGTCTGCTACGGCCTGCTGGCGCGCGAGGTGGAGCGCGTCGATAGCGGCTATCGATCGGCGATGAGCGTTCAGTCGAGCCTGGTGATGTATCCGATCCACGCCTTCGGATCAGATGCGCAGCGCGCCAAGTATCTGCCCGGGCTCGCGCGCGGCACCTCCATCGGCTGTTTCGGTCTGACCGAGCCCGATGCCGGCTCCGATCCCGCCGGCATGAAAACCCGCGCTCGCAAGGTGGACGGTGGCTATCGCCTCGACGGCACCAAGACCTGGATCAGCAATGCGCCGGTCGCCGACGTGTTCGTCATATGGGCCAAGAACGACGCCGGCGAGATCCGCGGCTTCGTGCTCGAGAAGGGCATGGAAGGTCTCAGCGCACCGCGCATCGAGGGCAAGTTCTCGCTGCGCGCGTCGGCAACCGGTCAGATCGCCATGAACGACGTTTTCGTGCCCGAGGAAAACATGCTCCCCGGCGCCTCCGGACTGAAGGCACCCTTCAGCTGCCTGACCCGGGCCCGCTACGGCATCGCCTGGGGCGCGCTCGGCGCGGCCGAGTTCTGCTGGCACGCGGCGCGCGACTACTGCCTGGAGCGCAAGCAGTTCGGTCGTCCGCTCGCGGCAACCCAGCTGATTCAGAAGAAGCTCGCGGACATGCAGACCGAGATCACCCTCGGCCTGCATGCGTGCCTGCAGCTCGGGCGTCTCTTCGATGAGGGCATCGTTCATCACGAGGCGGTGTCGATGCTCAAACGCAACAGCTGCGGTAAGGCACTGGAGATCGCCAGGACCGCGCGCGACATGCACGGCGGCAACGGCGTCGCCGACGAGTACCACGTCATTCGCCACGTGCTCAATCTCGAGGCCGTCAACACCTACGAAGGCACGCACGACATCCACGCGCTGATCCTCGGGCGCGCGCAGACAGGCATCGCGGCGTTCGGCGCCTGATAGAGTGTGAATGGAAGGTTGAAGTTCCTGCGCGCAATCCGCCTCGACGACTCCGACACCCAGGTCTACGAGCGTGTCTCGAAGCCCGGTGAATGGGTGGTGCCGGGTTCCTTCGCCTTTCTCGATCTGGATCCCGCCTCACTCGAAGGCAAGCAGCTGCAGGCGTTCAAGAGCGGTTTTCTCGGCACCGAGAGCTTCGGCTGGACCACGCTCGTCGAGATTGCCGAGATCGACGAAGACGAGTACCAACAGGTCATCGACCGCCTGGCTGCGCACTTCATGGAGCACTACGGCGCGCCGCACATCGCCGCCGCGCTTCCGGCCGCCGGCGAGGAAGCGCACTACGCCGCCACGATCTGCGAGTATCCGCTCGACACGCTGCTCGCCATCGAGCGCGAATTCGGAGACGAGGGCATTGTCGAGAGCCTCAAGGTCGTGAGGCCCAACGCCGCCAATCACGGCGACGTCAAGCTTTGGGCGATCGAAGAGGACTGAGATCGGCCGCTACTGCACGCGCGTCAGATTTCCGAAAGCCTCGCCTACCCGAATCAACCGCAGACATTGGCTTGCGCGCAGGGTGGTGTTGTCGCCGCTGGTGCGCTCGTACATGAGATTCGTCGGATCGGGATCGTGCTCGCCGCTGTCGGCGAGCGAATGATAGAGCTCGTGGGCGAGGCCGATATCGATATCCTGTATGGCCGCCGTGATCCAGACGGTATCGGCCAGCGCGCGCCGTTTGCGACTGTTCGAACGCCCGAGGGCGAGCGCCTCGAAGGGTAGATCCTGCAGCGTGCCGGCGACGAAGAAGACCGCCGGGCGCGCCGGGTCGAGCCGCGATACCAGCTCCGTGGACCAGTCGTAACGAAAAATCTTCACGCGCTCGGGTCCTTCCACCAGGCGCACCGTGACCTCGGGAACTGCGATGCCGCACTGGGCGAGAACTCGCGCCGCCTTCGCGGTGGCCTCGCGCACCACGTCGAGCTGCCAGCCGGCGTCCTCGACGATGACCACCGTGGGGCGCAGCGCGTGAGTGCTGCCCGACGGCGCGGCGTCGGTGCCGAGATCCTCCGGCATCCAGGTGAAACGACTGGTCTCGACAATCTGGCGGGGCATGGCGGCGCAGCCACCGCGCTCGCGGGCGCCGGGGTCGGGCAGAAAGCCGCCGACGCTGTAGGCGGCCTTTTCCGCGTCCGGCGCCTCGGCGAGCGCGAGAATCGCGTCCTTAAGCTCTGCGGCGCGCCACTGCGGCTGCGCCTGCAGCAGGCACGCGGCCAGCGCCGAGACCCGTGCCGCCGCGTAGCTGGAACCGGATACGACCCGGGGCAAGCCGTAGAAATCCGTGACCAGCATGCCCTCGGCGGGCACCAGCAGATCGACCGACGTCCGGCCCCAGTTCGAGCCCGGTGCCGGCCGCCCCTGCGCATCGGCCGAGCTGACCACCAGCATGTTCTCGAGCATGAGCGAGGCCGGATAGACCGGCTGGCTGTCGATATCGCGCCCGTTGTTGCCGGCGGATACGACGAACAGCATGTCCGGATGGGCAGCGGCGGCCTGCTCGAATATCTGCCACTCCTCCACCCGGTTGCCGCCGAGCGACAGGTTGAGGACCGCCACGCCGGCGCTCGCGGCATCCTCGACGAGCTCGGCCATGCGCGTCATGTCGGGGCGCGGGTAACGGTACGCAACCAGCGCGGCACCCGGCGCCTCGCGCAGCAGCAGGCTGGCGGTCTGGGTGCCGTGGCGCTGGGGAAAGAACGCCGAGCGCGCGGGATTGGCATCGAACGGCCGCCGATCCAGATCCCAGAAGTCGAAGCCGACGATGGCGCCGCCGCTGTCGCGGGCGAGCCGGTCGGCGATGCCCGGCAGCAGGTAGTTGACGCCGGCATCCACCAGGGCGACGCGCACCGCCGGCGTGTCCGTTGCCCCCCCGGCGGCCTCGGCCGGCTCCGGCACGGGCGGGTTCAGCGCCTCCCGCGTCTGCACGTCGTCGAGCGTGGCGCTGAGCAGCTCCAGGTACTCGGCCTTGCCACCGGCATCGTAGACGAGGCGGCGCGCCGTCTGCACCCGACACTGGCCGTCGGCGACGATCAGCAGATGCGGTTGCAGAGCCTCGCCCGCGCCGGCCCCCGGCGCCCAGTACTCGCCGGTGATGCGGCGAAAGCCTTCGCCGGGCTCGAAGGTCTGCAGGCGCATCTGGTCGCCGCTGTCGATGACCGAGAATTGCCGACGAACGCCGACCTCCCGGCCACGCACCACCAGCGGTGATTTCTCCAGCAGCGTGGCGCCCGGTATCGCCATCTCCTCGCCGTCGGCGTGCACTCCCTCGCCGCCGCACACGGCGTTCACGGCCGCCAGCAGGCGCGCCTCCGGCGTTGCCGCGAGCGGCGCCTGCTGCGCCAGCGCGGGCAGCGCACACAGAGTCAGGACGGCGGTCGCGATCGCGACACGACACTCATTTATATGCATCACAACAACCGCTCGATGCTGCTGATACTCTCCTGGGTCCGTATAGTTTACCGTCACCGGGATGGTTATAGTTATCGACCGGCCTCGAAGCAGCCAACCACGCCTGGTGCAAGTCCCTCACGTGAACGATTCACCGCAACTCCCGCCCCACTACGAGCTGGTTCAGCTTTACCACGTGGACGACGTGATGCGCGAGGCCGCGCGGCGCGCCCGCAACGGTGCCGGCGAGGGCACGCTCGTCTGGGCGGTCGAGCAGGGCGACGCGCACACCACCAGCGACAAGCGCTGGTACTCGCCGCCGGGCAACCTTCACTGCGCGCTCCTTCTGCGCCCGGATTATTCCAACGCACGATGCGGACAGCTGGCCTACGTCGCCGCACTGAGCGTGGGCAGCGCGCTCGCAGAGCTTCTGCTGCCCATGACGGGACTGCGCTACAGGTGGCCGTCGAAGCTCTACATCAACGATTTGCGCGCCGGCCAGATCATGCTGGCGGCGTCGGACGGTCACAGCGACCCCTACGAGTGGCTTGCGCTGGGCGTGATGGTCAACGTCGCCGAGCATCCGCCCAATCCCGAGCCTGAGGAGTTCGTGAGCGTGCACGCGAGCGGCGCGACCGATGTGACGGTGGCGCAGGTGCTGGAGGGCTTCGCCCGATACTTCCTGCACTGGATCAACCGCTGGGCCGAGAACGGTTTCGGACCCATCGCCCACCAGTGGCAGCTGCGCGCCGACGGTGTCGGCGAGGAGATGACGGTCCGCGTCGGTGAGCAAACCCATCGCGGCACCTTCGTCGAGGTGGACGAAGAAGGTAGACTGGTGCTCCTGGAGTCCGGTCAGATCGAGCAGCGCATCAGTGTCAATGCCTTCTTTGCCCTCGACGGCGAGTGAGCACACGAGACACCCGAGCGCGCGCCCTGACCCGAAGACGAGCTGCCGTGTACGGAGACCGACAGGAACAAGCCCCGGGCGTGTACGCCATCGACGAGCACGGTGAGCTGACCCTGGTGCACGAGTATCAGGACGGCGATTACTCCCTGGAGGATCTGCTGGAAGAGTTTGGCTTCGGGCGTGCCGCGGGCGAATCCGAGAACGGCGATGCGATCATCGCGCTCAACGCCGAGGAGATTCGCCAGCTCAAGGTCAACGCCGACGCCTACAGCTTCGACTACGACGAGGGATTCATCGAGATGTGCCTCGACATCGAACGATTCGCCACGGCGGCGAGCGAGGAATCCCTGCGCCTGGTCTCACTGGACTGATTGCCGGGCCGTGGCTCTGCTCCGGCATCTGGTATACCTGCTGATGCTGCCTTTGCCGGCGCTTGCGCAGCCGACGGCGCCAGCTCCCGGCGAGCGCGTCGCCGACCAGGCCCTGCTGATGGCCGCCGAGGCCGGGCGCGTGGAGCTGGTCGAGTTCGCGCTCGACAACGGTGCCGACATCGAGGCCCGGGATCGACGCAGGCGCGGGGGCACGCCGCTGCACCTGGCCATCGAGAACGGTCACTACCCCGTCGTTCGCGCGCTGCTCGCACGCGGCGCGGACGCCGACGCCGCGAACGCGAGCGGACACACGCCCCTCATGGTGGCCGCAGACGCGCGCGACGACCCGCTCATGGGCGTCGAGCTCATCGGTGCCGGCGCAGCAGTCAATGCGGCCGCGGCCGACGGCACCACGGCGCTGATGGCCGCGGCGGGCCGCGGTCACGAGAACTTCGTCGGGCTGCTGCTGCTGAACAAGGCCGACCCGGCCGCGGTCGACGCCGCCGGGCGCGACGCGCTGCTGCTCGCCGCCGAGGACGGCTCGCTCGCCTCGGTGGCCGCGCTGGTCGACGCCGGGGCGAGTCCGAATCGACGCGCGCTGAACGGCGAGACGCCTCTCGGGCGCGCGGTCATCGGTGCCCATGCGGGCATCGCTGCGCGGCTCCTGGCGGCCGGCGCCGACGTGAATGCACCCGTGGCCAACGGCCAGACGCCGCTCATCATTGCCGTGCGCACGGGCGATACCGCCACCGTGGACGTGCTCCTCGGCGCGGGTGCGGACGTGAATCGACGCGAGCTCGGCAACGGCAACACGGCGCTCATGTACGCCGCCAACAGCGGCTTCGCGGATCTGGTGGAACGGCTTCTGGAAAACGGCGCCGATGTGCGGGCGCAGGCCGAGGACGGCTGGACGGCGATTCAGGCCGCGGAGATGGTGGGTGAGACGGGCATCGCCGAGCGCCTGCGGGCTGCGGCCCGCGGCGGCTGAGCGGTCAGGCGCTCTCGACGCTCGCGGGCTCGGCGGATCGGATCGCGTCGAGAATCATGCGGCGCTGCTTGACCAGCACCCGGTAGCATCGCAGCGCGCCCTGCTCCCAGGGGCTCGTCGGCGAGGCGAGGCGCGCGATCTGACGCTCGAAGTGGCGTATATCTCTGCGCAGCTGGGCCTCGCTCGGCCACGC
>JAABYT010000011.1:146104-146362 GCA_011775625.1 Gammaproteobacteria bacterium
GCGGGTTCTGTGCAGTTCGTCACATCTGGCGCGCGATGCGCCCGCGCCGCTCAGCGACGCAGCTTGCGCTGCAGGGAAAGACGCTGATTCTGTATGCCGAAGCGCACCATCTCGCGGCGTGTCGCTGCAAAACCGCCGAAACGCGCGCCGCTGTCGCCAAGCGGGACGGCGACGAGCGCAGCGCGCTGCTGGCGCTGATCGAGCATGCGCCGCTGGTCGCGCTCCCGGGCCTGAGCGGCCTCGAGGCGGCGCACCGAG
>JAABYT010000020.1 GCA_011775625.1 Gammaproteobacteria bacterium
CCCGGCCGGCCCCGACGTCGTGAGAAACTCGAAGAAGAAGACCGCATTCGTGACCGGAGCGACGGGTTTTCTGGGACTGAACCTGGTCGAGGCGCTTTGCTCATCGGGCTACGAGGTCATCGCGCTGCATCGCGCCACCAGCGATCTGCGATTCCTCGAACGCCTCGAGGCCAGACGCGCCAACGGCTCGATCACCGACGCGGCAGCGCTGCGTAACGCCATGCCGGAAGGCGTGGACCTCGTTTTTCACGCCGCCGCCAATACCGGTGTCTGGGCTCGAAACAATGACGAGCAGACGCGCGACAACGTCGACGGCACGCGAACCATGCTCGAGGTCGCTCGCGAGAAGGGGGTGAAACGCTTCGTGTATACCTCGTCGATCACCGTTTACGGCCTCGAGGACGGTACCTTCGACGAGGACTCACCGCTGCTCGGTCTCGATTCGTGGGTCAACTACGTGCGCACCAAGGCTCTCGCGGACGAGCTGGTGCGGGCCGCGGCGGCAGCGGGGTTGCCAGTCGTGGTCATGCGTCCTGCCCACATCATGGGCCGGTATGACCGCAGCAACTGGGCCACGCTGGTACGCCTGGTCGCTCAGGGCAGGCTTCCCGGGATTCCGCCCGGCTCGGGCTGCTTCTGCCACGGGCGCGAGGTCGCGAGGGCGCACGTGCGGGCCGCCGAGCGAGGTGGCGATTCGGAAACATTCGTGCTGGGTGGGCCGCCGGCGAGCTTCGTCGAGCTCGTCCGGGTCATCGGCGAGGTCACCGGCAGGAAGGTGCCAAAACGCGCTTTACCCGAAGCCGTCCTGCGCATCGCGGGTCAGGTTTACGTGGCGGCGTCCGCGCTCACGGGCAAAGCGCCGCGCGGGACCCCCGAGGGGGTGGCGCTCGCCTGCCAGAATTTTCGCGTCGATGACAGCCGCGCACGCGGCGAGCTCGGCTACAGGCACGTGCCGCTACACGAGATGGTGCGCGAGAGCTACGCATTTCTGCGTGACGAGGGGCTTCTCTAATACAGACAATCGCGCTCATGCCGGCGACAAGGAGGAGTGAGACCGGCGTCTGCACCAGGTTCCTGTG
>JAABYT010000013.1:0-989 GCA_011775625.1 Gammaproteobacteria bacterium
GACGCGGACGCGCCCCGCGGCACCTGGAGATAGACGCCGGATCTGAGCCGGTTGATGTCTCCTTCTATGAAGGCGTGCGGGTTCGCGGTGAACAGTGCCCAGGTCATCTGTGCCCATGTCACGCCCGGATCGCGCTCGAGGTCCATGGCGAGCTTCGACAGGGTGGTGCCGCGTGCCACGGGTCCGATGTGGCGAGGGTGGATTTCGCCGCGCGGCGCCGGCGCGCGCGCTGGCGGCTCCGCCGCCGTGGGTTGGAGTAGGCGCTGGGGCCGGGGCCGGGGCGTCACGATTCCCGGCAGGGAATAGCCCGGCGGATCGAGGAGCACCGTGTATTCCCGCATGACGCGCTCGCGGGCATTCTCGACGACGATCAGGAAGCGGACCACGGGCTCGCGGATCGACTGCTCCGTCGAGACGCGGACATAGCCCTCGTCCTGGGACGGCGTGAAGACTTCGGCCCGCAGCCGCTTCAGCAGCTCGATGCTCTCGATTCCGGCGGCGCTGTGCTGGGCCTCGCTGGCGAGCGCCGCATTGAGCGTCGCCGCCTCGAGATTTCCACCGACCAAGGCGATGCGAAGCTGCAGGGGCTCGTTGAGACGCGACTCGAGGGTAACCTCGCCCAGGCCCAGGGCTGCCGCGTGCATGACAGGCACGAAACCTATCGCGACACAAACGAAAGCTTTCAATCCCAGAGCTTTCATCCGGACTGATTGCGGCATCGGCATGCTGGATAACGGGCGAAAACCACGTCCTGCCTGGCCTCCTGTAAGCAGGCGATACGATAGTCAGTCTGCGCCGTCCCTTTTGGGACTTGCGACACAACTTCTGGTGTTACACGCCGCAGGAAAGAAATTCCCGTTGCCGCTCCCAGCAGGCCAAGCGCGTCGGCCGTTCGCTGGGCAGCACAAGGCAACAGGCTCATGGCCCGGAGTCAATACACCGAGGTTTGCTCGAGCGCTGCGAGCCTCTCGTTGTGCTGATCGAGCTCG
>JAABYT010000013.1:1018-1676 GCA_011775625.1 Gammaproteobacteria bacterium
TGCTGGTTTTTCTGGTGAGACTCGAGCGAATCTCCTCGAGCTCGTGTTGCTTGCGGCGCAGTTTCGATCGGGTCGCGCGCACGACGGCGGCAGCCTGGTAGATCTCACGACCGGACTTGTAAGCATCGTGAAAATCCGCCTGCAGCTCCGATGGACAGACCGCGCTGAACGGCTGGCCGTTTCGGCCCAGCCGGTATCCCGAGGCGGGCGTGCAGAACTCCCGGAGACCCTCTTCCCTTCCCTGCTGATACGCCGCAAAGTTCGGTGTAACGCCATACTCGGCGCAGGCCTCGCGCCGTTCGCCCAGGTGCGAGGCGGCCTTTCCGCTGACGCCGTCCTCGTAGCCGATGGCGCGCCAGTCGGCCACCCGGCATTCGTCCTCGCCCATTGAGGCGCAGCCTGCAACGAGCAGACCGAGAACGACGACGAGCGGCCATCGGTAGTTACAAGAATGATTCGTCATGGAGGATCTCCTTCGGAGCGACGGAAAGCATCACGCGGCCGAGTTCGCCGAGGTGACCCGTGCCTCTGTCGCCGGGATCGGCTGTCATTAAGAGAATCTATCGGCTCCCGGAAGCGAAGCCTTTATCGGAGACAGGGGTGAATCCGGTCACGAAAGAGAAACGGCCGCCTCGACGACCCTGGCAGACTCTGCCCG
>JAABYT010000029.1:0-308 GCA_011775625.1 Gammaproteobacteria bacterium
CCATTTGCCCCTCGGGCCGGAAACTTCACACGCTCTCGACCCTGGTCGGAACGTTCCGGCGTTCGAATCATCGCCAAAGGAGCCCCGCGTGGTCAGACGGGTCATCCTCTCCTGTCTATTCCACCTGCTGGTGAGCTGGCTGGTCTCGTAGAATCCCACGCCGCGTCAGAAGAGGAGCGCCTGTATCAGCGACTCGATCAGCGCGCCTAGTTCCTGCTCTCTCTCGGCGCTGCGCGCCCGCATCGCGGTGGCGGAAAGAAGCGCGTGCTTCACCCGTCCGCCAGGTCGAAGGTGTACTGAATGCCGAG
>JAABYT010000029.1:407-651 GCA_011775625.1 Gammaproteobacteria bacterium
GCGCAGGCGATCGAGTGGCATTTCCGATCGCCCTTTACGATCGCCAGGTGATCACCCAGCTCCGGGTGCGGGCGTCCATCGACCAGCACGGTGTCGGGATGCACCGGCAGGCGGCGCAGCGCGCGTTGCATGGCCAGGCGGGTCGCGCGCCGGATGTTCAGCCGCTCGATCTCCCGGGTCGATGCGGCGCCGACACCCACGCCCACCGCCCGCTCGAGCACCGCCGCGGCGATCTCGTCGCGCT
>JAABYT010000029.1:781-1161 GCA_011775625.1 Gammaproteobacteria bacterium
GAGGGCGATCGCCCGGCGGCCCATGGCCGCGCCTCAGCGGCTGCGCTTCTCTTTGATGCGCCCCTTCTTGCCTTTCAGTTGGCGCAAATAGTAGAGCTTGGCCCGCCTGACCTTGCCCTTGCGGAGAACCTTGATCTCGGCTACCGAGGGCGAGTTGATGGGGAAGACCCGCTCGATGCCGACCCCACCCGATACCTTACGAACCGTGAAGGTCTCGCTCAGACCGCCGCCGCGGCGGGCGATGCAGACGCCCTCGAACGGCTGCAGGCGCTCCTTGTCGCCCTCCACCACGCGGACCATGACGCGCACCGTATCGCCGGGATCGACGTCGGGAATGTCGTTCCTCAGCTGCTCTTTCTCGATCTGCTGTATTACGTCCA
>JAABYT010000029.1:1237-1373 GCA_011775625.1 Gammaproteobacteria bacterium
CACACGTCTCCATGCCCGGCGATAGCTCTTCGTCTACTAGCAGCCCTAGAAGATAATCCGCGATGGGCGGACGTCAAACCCCTTCCCGCGGTCCAATGGGGGGCGGGTAGGTTTAGGGAAGCGAATGGTTAATTGG
>JAABYT010000006.1:0-136 GCA_011775625.1 Gammaproteobacteria bacterium
CTGGAGATCGCCGGTGGCGACGACGGTGGCGGCGGCAACCCGGCGCCTGCCCCGGAGCCCGCGCCCGAGCCCGCGCCCGAGCCCGAGCCGGCCCCCGCGCCGGTGGCGGACACCGATGCCGTGACGGCTTCGGTCG
>JAABYT010000006.1:285-1741 GCA_011775625.1 Gammaproteobacteria bacterium
GACATCCTCGAGGAAGTGCAGAACAACACCCTGGAGGTGGCCTTCAAGGGTACGAGCTTCGTGCTCTCGGCGGGCTTCCTGACCTGGGCGCTGCGCGGTGCGTCGCTGCTCGCGAGCGTGGCGGCCTCGCTGCCGGCGTGGCAGGGCTTCGACCCGCTGCCGGTGCTGGCGGCCAAGAAGCGCGACAAGAAGAAGAAGGACGAGGAAGAAATCGTCGAGGAGAAGGACGATAACGATTGGCAGGAGAAGCGCATCCGGCGCCTGCTGAATCCCCTGGACGGCGAGGGCGAGCAGTAGCGATACGCCTCGCCCACCGCAGCGGTACCGCGCCCCCGGCACCGGGAGCGGGCTAGGCCGAGAGCACCTTCAGTAGCTTGTCGATGACGACGTCGAGCTGATCCCGGCCGACGGTCAGCGGCGGTAGCAGGCGAATCACCGTCGGTCCCGCGGACAATGCCAGCACGCCTTCCTCCATCAGCGCCACGAGATAAGGGGTGGCCTTTTCCTTCAGCTCGATGCCGATCATCAGCCCGATCTGCCTGAGCTCACGCACCCGTGCCGGTTGCTTTTCTCGGAACCGCTCGGCGAAGTAGTCACCGAGCTCACGCGCGCGCCGGTCGAGCGTGTGCTCCTGCATGTAGTCGATGGTTGCGAGCGCCGCCGCGCAGGCGAGGGGATTGCCTCCGAAGGTCGAGCCGTGCATGCCGACCGCCGGTGCGACGCGCTCACTGGTGAGCACCGCGCCGATGGGAACGCCGCCGCCGAGCGCCTTGGCGAGACACAGGATGTCGGGTGAGATTGCGTAGCGATCGCTGGCGAACATGGAGCCGGTCCGGCACAGCCCGGTCTGGATCTCGTCGACGATGAACAGGACACCTCTCTCGGTGCACAACGCCTGCACGGCGCTCATGTAGTCGGGATCTGCAGGACGCACGCCTCCCTCGCCCTGCACGGGCTCGAGCACCACGGCGGCAGTGCCGTCACCGACGGCATCGCGCAGCTTGTCGATATTGTTGAACGGCACGAAGGAGAAGCCNNCCCATGGAGCGGCCATGAAATCCGCGCATGGCGCACACGAACTCGCTCTTTCCGCTCGCATGGCGGGCGAACTTGATGGCGGCCTCCATGCTCTCGGTGCCGGAGTTGCACAGGAACGCGCGTGTCAAACTCGCCGGTGAGATGGCGACGAGCTTCTCGAGCAGGCGGGCGCGCACGTCGTTGTAAAAGATGCCGGCACAGGTTGCCAGCGTCTTCGCCTGCTCGGCGATGGCTTCTGCCACCTGCGGATTCGCATGGCCGACGTTGGCAACGCCGACCCCCGCCGTGCAGTCGATATAGGCCCTGCCCGTGTCATCCCAGACCGTGGCGCCCTCGCCGCGCACCAGCGTGAGGTCGCGCTTGGGATAGACCTCGAAGGCGTATTTCCTCTCGGTATCCGCGTAACTCATTGAATAAT
>JAABYT010000006.1:1747-3044 GCA_011775625.1 Gammaproteobacteria bacterium
ACCCGGGAGGCGCCGGACTCGAAAAGGCGCCTCAGCGCCAGCATCTTTCGCTTCATGCGGCCCTCCACCTGCTGCTCGCGGCGCTCGATCTCGCTGCGCGAGAGCTCGGCTACCAGAGACGACGGGTCGTCCTTGTCGTCGAGGAAGCCGGGTGCCTCGATGAGCTGCACGATGCATTCGGCCGCGAGCGCGTTCTGCAGCACGTTGACGATGTCGTCGTTCTCCGAGTTGATGGCGTGGCCGCCTTCGTCGACGATGGGGATGGTGAGCACCGGAACGTAGCCGTTCTCGATCAGCATTCGCAACAGGGATTCGTTCACCGTTCTCGGTTTTCCGGAAAAATCCCGTTTGAGAAGCGTTTTGCCGCCTTCGCGCACGCGGATGCCGCGATTGCGCTCGCCCTGCACCGCGCGTCCGTCGATGCCCGAGAGCCCGACGGCGTTGACGCCGCTGCGCTGACAAAGCTCGACGAAACGGCTGCAGCGCAGTCCCGCGTAGCTCATCATGATCGCGTCGATGGCCTGCTCGTCGGAGTACACGCTGGTGTAGCCGGACACGGACGTGAGCACCTGCTTCGGCGTTCCGAGCCGCTCCGCGATCGTGTCGCGCACGGCATTGGCGCCGAGCACGACGATGGCGGGCGCGGTGAGGCCTGCGAGATCGGCGGCAATCCCCTCGAGATTGATGGTGGCGCCGCCTCCGATTTTTATGATGTACACCTCGGATGCTTCCCGCTGTCTCAGAGCCGCGCGATCGTGTGATTCTCTATGGGCTGCCAGCCGGGCTCGCCGGGATACGCGACCGAGCAGACGCGATCCATGCCGGCCCGACGGCGGCGATGCAGCTGAAAATATCCCGGGTCCTCGTTGAAGACCGTGGCGAGATAGGCTGACTCGATATCCGCCATGATGAAATTCATCGCACGCACGTAGCGCGTGCGTTTCTCGATCACCTTCACGCCGCGATCCATTGCGCCCAGCATATCACCCTTGTCGAAGCGCTTGACGTAATTGAAGATCTTTTCCGCGCCGATGCGCCCCTCCTCGCGGATACGAACGCCACGCAGCTCGCCGTTGAAGATGAACACGCGGCGGCCATCGAAGAACGGCATGTTGTTCTCGACGCAGATGCCTTCGTCGCGAAACGCGCTGCGCGCATGGGCGAGCAGCAGGGTCGTCTCGCCGAATGCGCCGAGATCATCCTCCCACACGGGCCGAATGTCGTGGTAGAGCCGCCACTCGCCGCCCTGCAGCCAGGCGCAGCCCCAGCCGTGACCCTGATACTCCGTACTGTTCCT
>JAABYT010000006.1:3057-7714 GCA_011775625.1 Gammaproteobacteria bacterium
GGCCGGTTCAGATGGGGTGGAGTCCGGGAAATTCGAGCCCGGTCGTCTCGTCGATACCCAGCATCAGGTTGAAGCTCTGCACCGACTGTCCCGCGGCGCCTTTCATGAGATTGTCGATGGCGCTGATGACCACCAGCCGGTCGGAGCCGGACTCGCGCTCGAACCCGATGTCACAGTAGTTCGTCCCGGCGAGCAGCTTGGGCTCCGGATACCGGTAGATCCCGCTTCGCTCCTTGACGATGCGAATGAAGGGCTCGTCCGAGTAGTCCTCGCGGTAGATTTTCCAGACGTCCTTCTCGCTGACGTCTTCTTTGAGGAACACGTGGCAGGTGGCGAGGATGCCGCGCACCATCTCGATGGAGGTGGCCGAGAAATGAATCGCCGGTCCGGGAAGCTCCTGGATCATCTCCGCCACGTGCCGGTGGCCGGTCGGCTTGTAAGAGCGCACCGCGCCGCTCCTCTCGGGGTGATGGCTCGCATCGCTCGCGGCGTTGCCGCCCTCGCTCGAGCCGGCCTTGACCTCGACCACGGCGGTTTCGATGAGATCGCGCCGGTGCAGGGGGGACAACGCCAAAATAGTCGCGGTGGCGTTGCAGCCGGGAGAGGCGACGAGTTCCGCGCTTCGTATCGACTCGCGATGACGTTCCGGCAGCCCGTAGACAAAGCGCTCGAGCAGATCGGTGCGGCCGTGCTCGCGGCCGTAGTAGCGCTCGTAAAGCGACGTGCTCTTCAAGCGAAAGTCGGCGCTCGAGTCGATGATCTTCGGCGCGAGCTTGCGGAAATCGTCGATGCGATCCATCGATTGCCCGTGGGGCAGACAGAGAAACAGCACGTCGCAGGGCTCGAGCTCGGAGATCGTGCAGAACTTGAGCCGCGTGGATTTCCTGAGATTGGGATGGGTGTTGTGGACGAACTTACCGGCGAAGCGCTCGGAGGTCACCTGCTTGACCGAGCAGTCCGGATGGAAAAGGAGAATCCGCAGCAGCTCGCCGCCCGTGTAGCCCGAGCCACCGACGATGGAAACCGAGGTCACGCGGATCTCCCAAGCACGTAATCGACGATCTTGGCCGGGATGTTGACGCCCGTGGTGTGGATGCTGTTCTTGAACTCCATCGTGTAGTTGACTTCGTTGACGAGCAGACCGTCGGCCGTCTCGAAAACATCGATGGCGACGACGCCCCCGCCGACGGCCTTGGCTGCGCGCAGCGAGATGTCGGCAAGCTCGTCGTAAACCGGACAACCGGTTGCGACACCCCCGAGCGCAGTGTTGGTGATCCAGTGCTCGGAGGTGCGGTAGATGGCGGCGATGCACTCGTCACCGACGACGAAGCTGCGGATGTCGCGGCTTTGCTTCTCCACGTACTTCTGCACGTAGAAGATCGAATGGTGATAGCTGCCGAGAATGGCCTTGTGCTCGAGTATCGACTCGGCCGCCTCCCGGTCGTTGACCTTCGACAGCAGCCGGCCCCAGGAGCCGACGGCCGGCTTGAGCACCACCGGGTAGCCGAGCTCCTCGATGGCGTCGAGTGCGGACTGCTCGGTAAAGGCGATGCGCAGCTCCGGCTGCGCCACGTCCGCCTCCTTGAGCGCCAGCGACGTGAGGATCTTGTCGCCGCAGATTCTGGCCACCTCGGAGGTGTTGATGCACGGGATGCCGACGCTCTCCATCAGCCGCAGACCGTGCATGGCGCGCGAGTGGTTGATGCAGCGCTCGAGCACGACGTCGACGTCGGGTCGCCTTTGCAGATCGAAGATCAGCTTGCGGTCATCGAGCATCTCGAGCTCGACGCCGTCGCGCTTGCGGAATTCGTCGAGAAGTAGCTTTTCGTCCTTCCTGATCAGCGAATGCAGGAAGCCGACCTTCATTCGCCCCAGTCCTCCTCGGTCTCGGGGGCCTCACCCAGCGCCGCCGGATCGACCTCCAGGACCTCCAGCTCGCTGCCGCAGTCCGGGCAGCTCAGCAGCTCTCCGACGACGGTGTCCTCCTCGAGCTCGACATCGCCGCTACACACGGGGCACTCCGCCATTTCCGATCTCCTCCATCACAGATTTTGCGTCGTTGCACGGGTTCGGCCCGCGCACGGCCCCGACCCCGATGAAAACCCGGCAATTCTAGTGCCGCCACCCGGCGCTGGCGAGGGTCGAGCCGGGCTCGCCCCGGTGCGCGCAGCGCCGCCCAGGCCTCGACGGCCGGCCCGCGGCGCCGGCGCCGGTCAGCCGCCCGACGCGGCTCGGGTTGGCCTCCAACGCGCCGATCTTCGCATCCGGGCGTGTCTCGACACCAATGCTTCCCGCGGCGCCGGCGGTGTTCGGAAAGGCGACGTTCAGGCGCCGGGGAGGCTCACGGCCAGCGCCTGCCAAGGCGAGATAAATCACTTTGAATCAATAAGTTATGAATTTCTTTTCCGGATCCGCCGGGCGCCCTGCGGGTGCCGGGTCGCTGTCCGCCGCCAGCTAAAGTTCGCGCAGCCACGGCCGATGTTTTTAGTGTCCGCGGCGCTTTCCGGGCTCTCCGCGTCGCGGACGTCGACTGGCGAGCAAACACTCACGTGCGGGGCGCGCCGCGCCGCTGGGGCGGCAACGCGGTCGGGGCGGGCGTTTCGATGTTCCAGTCCTGCCTTGGTGTCAGAGGCCGCCCGGGGTGCCGGCACCACACCTGTGCCTTGCGATTTGCAGCGGGATGACTGCCTGAAGTGAATGTGTCCATTCTCACGAGCCACCGCTTGCTGGTGCTTGCAGTCGCAGGCCTTTTCATCGTCGGCAGCTACTTCCACGCATTTCAGACCCCCGAGCACGGCTTCTACCGGCTCGCCAGCCTGGCGCTGCCGGCCGGCACCGTGTCCTCGGCGGTCGCCGTGGTCGCCATCGACGACGCGGCCATCAAGGGCATCGGCGCGTGGCCCTGGCCGCGGGATCGCATCGCTGCGACCGTGGACCGTCTGCGCCGTTTCGACGTGCGCGCCATCGGCATCACGCTCCCCCTGACGGAGGCGCAGACGCCGCCGGCGCTGGCCGAGCTCGTCGAAGACGCCACGCGTTCCGGCCGCAGGCTCTCGCGCACCCTGAGGAAATGGGCGGTCAAGCTCGACAGCGACGCGGACCTGGCGCGCGCGGTGGAGCGCCACGGCGGCGTGGTGCTGGCAGCGGGGATCGCGAAAGGCGGATCGGGATCGCTCGAATCCGCCGCCTTGAAGCCGGTGACGGTGCAGGAGAGCGGCCCGCTCGGTGTTCTGCTCGCGGCACCGGCGGCGACCGATCGCGCCCTTCAGCCGCCGCTCGACCAGCTCGCGCGTTCTGCCGCCGGCGTCGGCGTGATCGCGGACCCGCGCAGCGCGTCGTCCGCGTTCGCCATGCCCCTGGCCATTCGCGACGACGGCGCGGCCTATCCCGGCTTCATCACGCTGCTCTCGGCGCTGGCGCGCCGCATCTCCCCGGGCAGCATCGCCGTCATGCCCGATCACGGCGTGCGCATCGGCAACAAGACCGTGCTCGTCGCCCCCGATCTCAGCTACCGCCCGCTGCCTCCGGCGAGCGGTGAAAAGGCCGAGCGCGTTCCGGTGATCTCCGTTGCCAGGCTCTGGGAGTCCGGCTTCACCGGCAGGGGACTCGCCGGCAAAACCGTCCTCATCGGCCTGACCCAGGCGGACCTGGCGCCGCCCTTGCGCGGCAGCGGCGGTGCCGAGCTGCCGCCGGTGGTCTGGGCGGCGCATTCGCTCGCGAGTCTTCTCGAGCGAAGCCATGTGCACATGCCCGCCGCCTTCTACGGCATGCAGCGGGCGATCATCGTAGTGCTCGCCATCGCGCTGCTGCTGCTGCCGCGCCGTTGGCACGGCCGCACGTCCATCGTCATCACGGGCATCCTCGCACTGGTCATGCTCAATGGCGAGCTGATCGCGCTGCTCGTCGATCAGCTGTGGCTGCCGATGGCGCTGCCGACGCTGTTTCTGCTCACCGCGCAGGGCGCTCTGCTCGCGCGGCGTACGTCGATCCTCGGTGCCGGCATGTCATTCAGGGAGCTCGCCGAGGTGCGCCGTGACTACGCCGCGACGCTCAAGAACCAGGGCCGTCTGGACGAAGCTTTCACGCAATATCGAAAGAGCCCCCAGCACCAGGGACTGCTCGAGCCGCTCTACGAGCTCGGGCTCGCCTACGAGAGCCGACGGCAGTTCGCCAAAGCGATCGCGGTGCTCGCCCAGGCGGCGCGAATCAAGCCATCGTTCAGAGACATCCGTGGCCGCATCAAGCGGCTCAAGAAGGTCGAAGCCGAGCTCGGCGCGAAGCCGCTCGCCGGAAGCACGCCCGGCAACAGGACCGTGATCCTCAACGATTCGGGCATCGAGAACCCGATGCTCGGGCACTATCGGCTCGAGCGCGAGATCGGACGCGGTGCGATGGCGGTGGTCTATCTGGCCACCGACGAGAAGCTCGGTCGCAAGGTCGCGGTCAAGACGCTCTCGCTCAACGACGAGTTCACCGGCGAGGCGCTGAAGGAAGCAAAAGAGCGTTTCCGGCGCGAAGCGGAAGCCGCCGCGCGTCTCAGCCATCCCAACATCATCACCATCTACGAGACGGGCGAGGATCACGATCTCGAATATATCGTCATGGACTACGCCGAAGGCGAGAGCCTCGAGGACTACACCGATCCCGACGATCTGCT
>JAABYT010000006.1:7744-29586 GCA_011775625.1 Gammaproteobacteria bacterium
GACGTGAAGCCCGGCAACATCATCTATGACCGTGAGACCGCCATGGTGAAGGTGACCGATTTCGGCATCGCGTGCCTGACGGACGCGAGCCGCACACGCACCGGCACGGTTCTCGGCACGCCATCGTACATGTCGCCCGAGCAGGCGGCCGGAAAGAAGCTCGACGGGCGCTCGGACCTGTTCTCCCTCGGGGTCACGCTCTATCAGCTGTTGACCGGGCGCCTGCCGTTCGTGGGTGACTCGTTTGCCAATCTCATCTATCGCATCACGACGCAGAAACATCCGGCCATCAAGAAGATTCGTCCGAGTCTGAATGCGAGCATAAGCCGAATCATCAATCGAACGCTGCAGAAGGATCCGGATCAGCGCTACGACAATGGCGCGGAGCTGTCGGAAGCGCTGCTCAGATGCCAGGAAAAGGTAAGACGCACGCGCAAGAGCGTCGGTCGTGCCTGACCGGCGACGATAAACGAAAAGAGGATTCAACCAAATGGGAAAGCTAGTGCAAATCGTGGATGGCACCTATGTGCGCGAGTATCCGCTCAACGAGGGCACCTTCCGGATCGGGCGTAATGTCGACAACAACATTCAGCTCGATGACGATGCCGTGAGCGGCTACAACACGGAAATTTCCATCAAGCCAAGCCAGTACATGGAGGGTCTGCACGACTTCTGGCTGAAGGACCTGCAGAGCACCAACGGCACCAAGGTCAATGGAAAACGCACGAAGAAGTGCATGCTCAAGCACGACGACGTAGTCAAGATCGGCACCCACCAGTTCAAGTTCATCGACGAGCACCAGGTGGCGCGCACGCGCACGAGGATTCTGATCAACGAATAGAAGCTAATCGCCGCCGAGGCGCAGCGCCTTTCGGCATGCTTCACGGTCCGAGGCAGGCAATCAAAGCCTCGGCATTCGCCTCCATCAGCGCGATGTAGCCGTCGGGCCCAGGGGCAATATCGGTTCCCAGTGGATCGAGCACGCCCGAGCGGGCCTGCGTGCCCTCCAGCAGCACCTGCACCAGGGCGGATTCGAACTGCGGCTCCCGGAATACACAGCGGGCGCCGGAATCCGCGATCGCCTCTCTCAGCTTCTTGATGCGCCGCGCGCTCGGCGTTCGGCCGGGGCTCACCGTGACCGAGCCCACGGCGTTCAGCCCGAAACTCTTCTCGAAGTACTGGAACGCGTCGTGAAACATCACGAACGGCACCCCGCGCACCGGTGCCAGACGCGCCGCGATGCGCCTCTCCATGGCGTCGATGCGCCCGCTCAGGTGCTCGGCGTTGCGCCTGTACGCCGGCGCGTTGACGGGATCGACAGCGCCGAGCTCCGTCGCGATCGCAGCGGCGATCACCCTGGCGTTGAAGGGACTGAGCCACACGTGCGCGTCGAAGCCGGCCTTTGCCTCGTGGGCACCGGCGTGCGCATCGTCGTCGAGGACGCCCGCGCTTCGATTCGGCAGCAACCGCAGGCCGTCGAGGCGCGACAGCTCGAGCACGCGCGCGCCGTCACGACGGCCCTCGAGCGGGCGCAGGAGAAATGTCTCGAGCGCCGGCCCTACCCAGACGATGAGGTCGGCCTCGCGCAGGGCGGCGGCGTCCGAGGGGCGCATCTGGTAGGTATGCGGTGAGCCGTAGCCGCGCACCAGCTGGCGCGGCTGGCCGAGGGTGCCCATCACCGCCGCGGCGAGCGAGTGCAGCGGTCCGATGCTGGTGACTACCGCCGGCGCCGCGCAGGCCCCGGTCGACGGCATCAGCGCCGCAATCAGCAGCGCGGGTGCCGCCAGCGCCGCGAAGCGGCCGCTCGAGCGGCGTGCACAACGGCCCGTCATGTTCCGCCAGATACCCATAAGAATGTTACATTATAACAATCAGGCCGCCGCGACACGGTTGTTTCCCGGCGATTTTGCACCGGTGCGGGGCGCATGATTCAAGCTCGGCCGGGAGTTGGCCGACTACTATTAGCGTAAAGCCGCCGCTAGGGCTTTCAGGCAAGGGGCGCTCGCCGGGGCGACGATCCGGTGCTCAGGGCCGAGCCGGCCTCACCGATCCCCGGTGCCCGCAACATCTGTGCAGTCGCCGCAGTGGCGATACCAAGGAGATAGCATTCATGCACCTGAGAAAGACACTGCTGACTTCCATCGCGGCCATGATCTTCGCGATCCCAGCCCTGGTATGGGCGGGCACGCTGGAGGTCCGGGACGTGGCTATCAGCACCGGCGTCGAGGACCGCGTGCCCACGGGCATTTCGTCGTATTTCGACGCGTCGGTCGGCAAGCTGTATGCCTTCACGCGAATCGTCGGCGCCGACGGCGAGACCCGCATCTACCACAAGTGGTACCACGGTGACGTCCTGGTCGCCGACGTGCCCTTGAACGTACGCAGCGGTGACTGGCGCACGTGGAGCTCGAAGAACGTGCAGTCCGACTGGACCGGCGACTGGCGCGTGGTGGTCGTGTCCGAGGACGGCTCGGTGCTCGGCTCGGTCAAGTTCGCAGTCAACTAGACGTTCGCCGCGACGACGGCAGAAGGGGTGGCGATATCGCCGCCCCTTTTTTTTGTCGCCGGCGGTCGACAAGCGCTCGGCCCTTCTCGGAGCTGCCGCGCTTCGCCCGCGGCTTGCGCTGGCGTAGAAACGTGGCCAGGGCTCGCCCGGTGTGCGAGCTTCTCTTGCGGGCTACCTCCGAGGGCGGGCCCTGCGCGACGATGCGCCCGCCCGCCTTGCCGCCCTCGGGTCCCATGTCGATCAGCCAGTCGGCCTCGGCGATCACGTCGAGGTTGTGCTCGATGACCACCACCGTGTTGCCCGCGTCCACCAGTCGATGCAGCACGCCGATGAGCTTCTCCACGTCCGCCATGTGCAGCCCGATGGTCGGCTCGTCGAGCACGTAGAGCGTGCGCGCACCGTTGCCGCGCCGCGCCCGGCCGTCCGGCGCGTCGGTGGGGCTCGCCTTGGCGAGCTCCGTCACCAGCTTGATGCGCTGCGCTTCGCCGCCGCTCAGGGTCGGGCTCTGCTGCCCGAGAGTGAGATATCCCAGACCGACCTCGCGCAGCAGCGCCAGAGAGCGGTGGATGGCCGGATGCGCGGTGAAGAACCCGCTCGCCTCGTCGATGCTCATGGCGAGCACGTCGGCGATGGACTTGTCACGGTAATGCACCGCCAGGGTCTCCTCGCCGAAGCGCGCACCGCCGCAGGCGTCGCAGGGCACTCTGACGTCGGGCAGAAAGCTCATCTCGATCTTCTTCACGCCCTGACCCTCGCACGCGCTGCAGCGTCCGCCGTGCACGTTGAAGGAAAACCGTCCCGGTCCGTAAGCACGGATGCGCGCTTCACCGGTGTCGGCAAAAAGGCGTCGGATGCTGTCCCAGAAACCGACATAGGTGGCGGGGCACGAGCGGGGAGTCTTTCCGATGGGCGTCTGATCGACCTCGAGCACGCGGCCGATCGCCTCTGAGCCTCGCATCTCGTCGCAGCCGATCAGCGTCGCCTTGGCGCGCCGCCCGCGGCTTTTTCGCCTGCCCTCGAGCAGACGCTTGAGGTTGTCGTGCAGGATGTCGCGGATGAGCGTGCTCTTCCCGCTGCCGCTCACGCCGGTGACACAGATAAGGCGTCCGAGGGGAAGCTTCGCGCGAACCCCGCGCAGGTTGTGCAGGCGTGCGCCGACGATCTCGAGGACACCGTCGCGCGCTTGCGTTCGGGAAGCGCCGTTCAGGGGATGCGGCAGGGGCGTTGCCAGAAACCGTCCGGTGACCGATCGCGGATTGGCCATGATCTCGTCGAACGTGCCCTGGGCGACGACGCGGCCGCCGTTGACGCCGGCCCCGGGTCCCAGATCGATAACGTGCTCGGCGTGCCGGATGGTGTCCTCGTCGTGCTCGACCACGACGATGGTGTTGCCCTTGTTCTCGAGCCTGGCGAGCGTTTTCAGCAGCATGCGCGTGTCGCGCACGTGCAGCCCGATGGTCGGCTCGTCGAGGATGTAGCACACGCCGCGCAGATTCGAGCCGAGCTGGGAGGCGAGCCGGATTCGCTGCGCCTCGCCGCCGCTCAGCGACGGCGCGGAACGATCCAGCGACAGATAACCCAGACCAACCTGCTTGAGGAACGCGAGCCGCGAGCGCAGCTCGGCGAGAATATCGCGTGCAATCTGCGCTTCTCGCCCGGCGAGGCGCAGGCGCGAGAACAGCGCCTCGTTTGCATCGACGGTCATCGCGGTGACCCCGGCGATGTCGTGCCCCTTGAAGCGCACCGCCAGCGCCTCCGGGCACAACCGCCGGCCGCCGCACGCGCTGCACACGGTGTCGCCGCCCTCTGCCTCCTCGGTCCACCAGCTTTCCTCTCCGGTCTGCTCGGCATCGAAGCCCTCCAGCTCGAGGCCCGTGCCGAAGCATTGCGGGCACCATCCGTGCTGGGAGTTGAACGAGAACAGCCGGGGATCGAGATCCGGGAAGCTGCGCTCGCAGGAGGGACAGGCGCGCTTGATCGAGTAGATACGCTCCGTGGCGGTGCTCCGCGGCGTTGCCGTGCGCGCGACGCGCACCATGCCTTTGCCGAGATCCAGCGCCTTGTCGACGAGCGCCGCGAGGGCTTTCTCGGTCTTCGCCGACACGAGCACGTCTCCCACCGGAAGATCGATGTGGTGCTCCTTGAAGCGATCCAGACGCGGCCACGGGGAGGTCGGGGTGTCGACGCCGTCCACGCGCAGGCTTGCATAGCCTTTCGCTGCGGCCCACTTCGCGAGATCGGTGTAATAGCCCTTGCGCGCCACGATGAGGGGCGCGAGCAGGGTGATCTTGCGCGAGCGAAACGCGCGCATGATGCCGGCGACGATGGCCTCCCGGCTCTGGCTCTCGATGGGAATGTCGCACTCCGGGCAGTGCTGGATGCCGAGCTTGACGAACAGCAGTCGCAGGAAGTGGTAGATCTCGGTCATCGTCGCGACCGTGCTCTTGCGCCCGCCGCGGCTGGTGCGCTGCTCGATGGCGACGGTCGGTGGAATGCCGAAGATGGCATCCACGTCCGGTCGCGCGGTAGGCTGGACGAACTGGCGTGCGTAGGCGTTCAAGGATTCCAGGTACCGGCGCTGGCCTTCCGCGAACAGGATGTCGAAGGCGACGGTGCTCTTGCCGCTGCCGCTGATGCCGGTGATCACGGTGAAGCGACCGCGTGGGATTTTGATGTCGATGCTCTTGAGGTTGTGCTCGCGCGCGTTGCGCACCTCGATGGCGTCGGGAGCGCCCGCCACGGCAACGCGCCTCGAGCGGCCGTTGGCGCGCGCCGGGCGCGTGCCGCCCGCGCGGGTCTTCGCGCGCAGCGCGGTCCCGGTCAGACTGCCTTTCACGCCGGCCACCTCCCGCGGCCGGCCCTGGCAGACAAGCTCGCCGCCCGCGTCGCCGCCTTCGGGCCCCAGATCGATGATCCAGTCGCAGGCCGCGATGACGTCGAGATTGTGCTCGATGACGATCAGTGAATGGCCGTCGGCCAGCAGCCTCTCGAAAGCGGCAATCAAGGTCGCCACGTCGTCGAAATGCAGCCCCGTGGTTGGCTCGTCGAACAGCAGCAGCTTGGCGCCCGTGCTGGCCTTGGCCAGGTGCCCGGCGAGCTTCAGCCGCTGCGCCTCGCCGCCGCTCAGAGTCGGCACCGGCTGGCCGAGCTTCATGTAATCGAGGCCGACGGCCAAGAGCGGCTCGAGCGCGTCGAGCACCTTCGGCTGATCGGCGAAGAACGCGAGCGCCTGTGCAACGGTCATGTCGAGAACATCGGCCATGGACTTGGCGCGCTCGCGGCTGCGCCCAGCCGATCTCGCGCCCGATGCGAGCTTCACCTCGAGAATCTCCGGGCGGTAGCGGCGCCCGTCGCACTCGGGGCAGCGCAGGTACACATCGCTCAGGAACTGCATCTCGACGTGCTCGAAGCCGTTGCCGCCGCACGTGGGGCAGCGGCCGGTGCCGGAGTTGAAGCTGAAGGTGCCGGCCGTGTAGCCGCGCTCCCGCGCCAGCGGCTCGTTGGCGAACAGCTTGCGGATCGTGTCGAGCGCGCCCACGTAGCTGGCCGGATTCGAGCGCGTCGTCTTGCCGATGGGCGACTGGTCGACGAGCATGACGTCTTCGATGAGCTCGTGGCCCCGGATGGCGCGGTGCTCGCCCGGCGCGTCGACCGGGCGTCCCTTGAGCTTGCGCAGACCGCGGTAAAGGATGTCCTCGACGAGGGTCGACTTGCCAGAGCCACTGACACCGGTCACGCAAACGAATCGATTGAGCGGAATGCGCACGTCGATGCTCTTCAAGTTGTGCTCGGTGGCACCGACGATCTCCAGGTGCTGCTCTGCGTCAGGCGTTCCACGCGCGGCTTTTGCGCGCGCCGGCGCGATGCGTTTTTTGCCGCTCAGATACTGCGCGGTCAGAGAGCGCTCGGATCGGGCGAGCGCCTCCGGTGAACCGTAAAAGACGACCCTGCCGCCGCGCTCTCCCGGTCCGGGTCCCAGGTCCAGCACCTTGTCCGCGGCCCGCATGATCTGCTCGTCGTGCTCGACGACGATGAGCGAGTTGCCCGCATCGCGCAGCCGGTGCAGCACACCGATCACGCGTTGCATGTCCCGGGCGTGCAAACCGATGCTGGGCTCGTCGAGCACGAACAGCGTGTTGACCAGCGACGTGCCGAGCGCGGTGGTCAGGTTGATGCGCTGCACCTCGCCGCCGCTCAGCGTGCGTGACTGCCGGTCCAGGGTGAGATAGCCGAGGCCGACCTCGACCAGGTAGCGCAGGCGCGAGCGGATCTCCTCGAGCAGCAGCCCGCTCGCCTCGTCGAGGGGCTTCTCGAGGGAGAGTTCGGCGAAGAACTCCGCGCAGCCGCCGAGCGGCAGCAGCATGACATCGTGAACGCTCAAGCCCGGAAGTGCCGCGTGGGCCTTCGCGCTCAGCGTCGAAAGCGGCGAACGGAAACGCTGCGCGGTGCCGAGCGCGCTGTCGGCGTCCTGCCTCGAGCCTACCCGCCAGTCGAGCGCCTCGGGCTTGAGCCGCGAGCCCACGCAAAGCGCGCAGGGCACGTAGGAACGGTAGCGCGAGAGCAGCACGCGGATGTGCATGCGGTAGCTCTTGGTCTCGAGCCAGTCGAAGAATCCCTTTACCCCGTACCAGCGCCCGTCGTTGTCTCCCTCGAGCACCCAGCGCCTGTGGGCCTTGGACAGGCGCCGCCAGGGAACATCGACCGGCACGCCGCGCCGGCCGGCATATCGCAGCAGGTCGCGCTGACATTCGCGGTAGCTCTTTGTCTGCCACGGTTTCACAGCGCCGTCGGCGAGCGTTCTGCTCTCGTCGGGCACCACGAGCGAGTAGTCGATGCCCATGGTGCGGCCGAAGCCGCGGCACGATTCACAGGCACCAATGGGCGAATTGAAAGAGAACGTGCTCGGGGTCGGCTCCCGGTAATGGATGTCGCAGTCCGGGCAGCGGTAATCGGAGGAGAACTGCCAGCTCTTGCACGGAGTATTTTCCTCGTCGAGCAGATGCACGACGACGTTGCCACGCCCGCGCTCGAGCGCCGCCTCCAGCGCTTCGACGATGCGTCCGCGTTGTGCCGAGTTGAAGCGCACGCGGTCCTGGATCACCTCGAGCCGTCGGCGTTCCCTTTTATGGATTCGCGTGTATCCCTGCCGGTTGAGAAATCCCGTGATCTCTTTTTCGGTGAAATTCTCGGGTATCGACACGTGAAACGTCACCATCAGCCTGGGTGTCGTGGTCGTGTCTCGACGCAGGGATCGGGTCTCGTCGAGCAGACGCGCGTATATGCTCTCGGGAGAATCCCGCCGCACCGGCTTTCCGCAGCCTCTGCAGTGCAGGCGTGCAGCGCGGGCGAACAGCAGCTTGATGTGATCGTTCAGCTCGGTCATGGTGCCGACGGTGGAGCGCGACGTGCGCACGGGGTTTGTCTGGTCGATGGCAATCGCCGGCGGGATCCCCTCGATGCGATCCGTTTGCGGCTTGTCCATGCGGTCGAGGAACTGACGCGCGTACGGCGAGAAGGTCTCCACGTAGCGGCGCTGGCCCTCCGAGTAGATGGTGTCGAAGGCGAGGGAGGACTTTCCCGAGCCGCTGACGCCGGTCACCACGATGAGCTCGCCCAGGGGCAGGCGCAGATTCAGCCCCTTGAGGTTATTCTGGCGTGCGCCCTTTACGAGGATGAAATCCGAAGACATGCAACCGAGATTCGCGAGTCAGCTCTTTCGTGCGGATCTATCGATTGATCATTTGGTCGGGCAGCCAGGTGATGATTTCCGGGAAAGCTAGGAAAACGCCCAGCGTGATGATATCGCAGATGAAGAACGGGCCGATGCCCTTGAAGACCGCGCTCAGGGGTATGTCCGGGCGTACTCCGGCCACTACGTAGCAGTTCAGTCCGATGGGTGGCGTGATCAGACACACCTCGCACATCTTCACGACGATGATGCCGAACCAGATGGGGTCGTAGCCCAGGCCAATGACGGCGGGATACACCACCGGCAGCGTCAGCAGCAGCATGCCGATGGCGTCCATGAACATGCCGAGGATGACATAGAAGAGCAGGATCAGGATCATGATGACGATCGGCGGCAGCGGCAGGTTGACGACGAAGTCGGCGAACATTTCCGGCAGGCCCGCAAATCCCAGGAAGCGCACGAAAATCAGCACGCCCCATATGAGGGAGAAAATCATCACCGTCAGCTTCGCGCTCTCGAGCAGCGCCTCGCGAAGCGTCTTCCAGCGCATGCCGTTCATGAGCGCGATGACGAACACCACGAAGGAGCCGACGGCGCCGGCCTCGGTCGGCGTCGCCCAGCCCGCGTACATGGAGCTGAAGATGACCGCGATGACGAGCATGATGGGCAGCGTGCCGGGCACCGATCGGAACCGATCGCCCCAGGTGAATCCCGTCAGCGGGCGGCCGAGATCGGGGTTCAGCTTCGCGCGAATAATGATGATGGCGGCATAGATCAACGCCGAGACGATGCCCGGGATGAAGCCGGCGACCAGGAGCCGGCCGACGGACTCCTCGACGATGATGGCGTAAATGACGAGTATTGCGCTCGGTGGAATGAGCGATGCAAGCGTACCGCCTGCCGCGACCACGCCGGCGGCGAGCCGCGGGTCGTAGCCGTATTTGAGCATCTCGGGAATCGCCACGCGGCTGAACACCGCCGCCGTCGCGGTGCTCGCGCCGGAGACGGCGGCGAACCCGGCCGTGGCCATCACCGTCGCCACGGCGAGGCCGCCGGGAACCCAGCCCAACCACTTGCGCGCCGCGTCGAACAGCGCCTGGGTCATGCCGGCGTGAAACGCGAGGAAGCCGATCAGGATGAACATCGGGATCACGCTCAAGGCGTACACGCTGCCCTTGGCATGCGGGATCATGCCGACGTTGGTCGCGCCCGCGGGCCAGCCGATCATGGCCACCACGCCGAGCAGTCCGACGGCTGCGGTGGCATAGACCACACGCACGCCCGCCAGCACCAGCACGACGAGCAAGCCGGTACCGATGAAGCCGATGGTGACCTCGTCCATCTAGCGCGACGCCTCTTGGTTCCGCTCGTTCTCGCCGGTCGAGCCCATGGCGCCTTCGATCTCGTGCTGCGCCATCTCCTCGAACTTCTCGATCACGGGTACCGCGACCGGCTCGGCATCCGGATGGAGCGCGAGCCGCGTGTAGGCAAGAAACTGAATCAGCAGTCGGGCCGACAAAACCGCGAACGCAACGGGCACCACCAGCTTCGAGGGCCACAGAATGATCTCGCGATCGATGGTGCTGTCGCCGAGCTGAAAGGCGCGCAGGAAATGCGTGAAGCCGTAGTACAGGAGCACGGAGATGATGCCGATGGCGATGACGATGCCGACGACCTCGAAGATCCACAGGGCGCGGCCGTGCAGCCGGCGCACCAACAGCTCCATGCGCACGTGACCGCCGAGTCGCTGGCAGTAGGCGATACCGAGAAAGGCGAAGGTCACCATAATGATCTCGACGATGTCCACGTAGCCCCAAAGCGGGTAGTTGAACAGCTTTCGGGAGATCACCTGGGTGACCGCGAACAGCATCAGGAAGACGATGAAGAACGCGGCCACCAGGTCGAAGAAGTCCTCGACGCGGCTGAGCCAGCGATCCGCCGCTCTCAGCGCCGAAGTCATGGGAATCTGTGCCCCGCCGGGCTGTGCTTCCATGACGCGATCTCGAACCGGGAAAGCCCCGTGCCGGGTCCGTCAGCGGACCCGGCACGGGGTGCCGATATTGTTATAGATTCTGGTTGGCGCGGGTCGCCGTCGTCATGACGTGATCGAGCAATCCCTGGGCGTCGAAGTCACCCTTGTGCTTGGCCACCCAGTCCCGCCACACCGGCGCGCCGCCCACCTCGCGGAATTTTGTCAGCTCCGCATCGCTGTACTCAATGGCCGTCATCTTGGCCCTGAACGCCGGCAGATTTTTGTCGTCCGCCTTCTTGTAAGCCGCCTTCAAGGCCGCGTAGGCGGGCTTCTTGGCCTCCATCATCAGATCCTGGTACTGCTTCGGCAGCTTGTTCCAGGCGCTGAAGCTGATCACCGTCGGGCAGTCCACGGTGCCCGGCGACAGATTGGCGGTGTACCAGCTCGCCACCTCGTCAATCTTGTAGGCGACGTGGGCGTAGGTGAACGGGAACGACACCGCATTCATGGTGCCGCGATCGATGGCCTGATAGACCTCGGTGGCGGTCAACGTCGTCTTGCGCGCGCCGAGCTTTTCCATGGCATCGCCGAGACCGCCGAGGGCGCGCACCGACAGGCCCTTGAACCCGTCGAGCGTCATCGGCGGCTCACCCTTGCCGAGGAACTCGTACTGGGGCAGCAGGGAGGACATGAGCGGGAAGACATTCCACTTGTCCGCCATCTGCTTCTTGACGATCGGATGCTCGTACACGGCCTCGTGCACCTCCGCCTGAACGTCGGGATTCTTGATGGGCAGGAACGGCAGGTTCAGGACCGTCAGCGCCGTATTCTTGCCCGGGTGATACGACGAGCAGATCTGCGCCATCTCGAATACCCCGGCTTTCAGGTTGTCGAGGTTCTGCTTCTTCCCGCCGAGCTGATCGCCGTAGTAGATCTTGATCTTGAAGTTGCCGCCGGTCTTGTCCGAGACGTACTTGGCCACCGTCTCGACGCCCTCGGTGAAGGCGCGCCGCTTACCCCAGACGTTGTATTTCCAGCTGACCTTCGGTCCCTGGACTTCCTGGGCCAGGCTCGGGCTCGAGCCGGTGATACCGAGGGCGAGCACGGCCACCGACAGGGCGCTCGTTATCGTTAGTAGCTTGCGCATGCTTCTCCTCCTGACATGAGTGGATCTCGTATCGGTCCCGTAACCAGAGGACCGCGGGCGCATTGTTCCCTGCCCGGCGATGCCGTTCGGCCTGCCTTCCTGGTCGTTAGTCAGGAGAATGTACCCCGTCACCCCGCGGCCGGCAAACGCCGCGGGCCGCGGCCGCGGGCGCGCCGCCGGCCACGAACGCGGCCGGGGAACCCGATAAGATACCGCCCTTTGAGGGGGAGGACGCCGGCATTGGCAGCCGCGAGCCGCAGCGCCACGGCCATTGTGGTGGTCGTCATCTGTGTCGTCATGAACATGCTGGCGCGCGGGGTGAGCGAGACCTACGCCGTGTTCCTGCTGCCTCTGGAGCAGGATTTCGGCTGGCGGCGCGCCGCGCTCACCGGGGTCTACTCCACCTACATGCTGGTGCACGGGCTGTCGGCACCGCTCGCCGGGATGCTTTTCGACCGCATCGGCCCGCGTTGGCTCTACGCCGGCGGCCTGCTGTGTCTCGGCGGCGGCTATTTTCTCGCTGCGCGATTGAATGCCGCGTGGCAGTTTCACCTGTGCGTCGGCGTGCTCGGCGGCATCGGCGTGGCGGCCATGGGCATGGTGCCGGCCTCTGCGCTGGTGAGCCGCTGGTTCCGTGCACGGCTGGGCACCGCCATGGGCATGACCTACGCGGGTCTCGGCATGGGCGTCATCGCCGTGGTGCCGCTGACCCAGTGGCTCATCGAGCGGGACGGCTGGCGCTCGGCCTACGCCTCGCTCGGCGGATTTCTGCTGATCCTGCTGCCGTTTCTGCTCATTCTGCCGTGGAAGCGCTTCGCTGCCGGCGACCCGGAAATCGGTAGCGGGCGCGGGGCGCCGGCGGCCGGCGGCTGGACGCTCGGCGAGGCGGTGCGAAGCTCGGCTTTCTGGGGGCTTTTCGCAGTTTTCTTTTTCACCGCGGTGGCTATCTGGGGCACCATCCTGCAGGCCGTCGCCTATCTCGTTGAGATCGGCTTCGCGCCGCTCGAGGCGGCCACCGCCTTCGGCGTCGTCGGCATCATGTCGGTGATCGGAATGATCGCCACGGGCTGGCTCGCCGATCGTGTCGGGCGCCGGCCGGCCGTCACCGTCACCTTCATGCTCACCATCGGCGGCATCGGTCTGCTCTTCTTGCTGGCGCAATTCCCGTACTATTGGCTGCTCGTGGTGTTCGTGGTGTGCTTCGGCGTGAGCCAGGGCTCGCGGGGACCGGTCGTTTCCACCCTGTGCGCGGAGCTGTTCTCGGGCGGCGGCATCGGCGCCATCTACGGCGCGCTCACCCTCGGCATGGGCACCGGCGCCGCCTTCGGCGCATGGGTGTCCGGATGGCTGCGAGACGCCACCGGCGGCTACGAGGCGGGCTTTGCCTTCGCTGCGCTGATGGCCCTGCTGGGACTCAGCCAGTTCTGGATCGTGCCGGCGCTGGCGCGCGGCGAGCGCCCGCAAAGACGGCGCCGGTCGGCCAGTGGCGACAAAGGCGCCGGGGAGCGCTGAAGCATGGATTTCTCGCTCAGTCAGGAACAGATCGCCATCGGCGAAGCGGTGGGCCGGATATGCGCGTCGTTCGACGACGACTACTGGCGCGAGTGCGACGCTTCGGCGCGCTTTCCGGAGGCATTCCGCGACGCCCTGGTCGAAGGCGGCTGGCTCGGCATCGCCATGCCGGAGGCATTCGGCGGCTCGGGGCTCGGCATCACCGAGGCCGCCATCATGATGCACACCATCGCGCGCTCGGCCGGCGCCATGAGCGCCGCGTCGACGGTGCACATTAATATATTCGGGCCGCACCCCATCGTCGTCTTCGGCAGCGAGGAGCAGAAGCGGCGCTGGCTGCCGGACGTCATCGCGGGACGCACGACGGTGTGCTTCGGCGTCACCGAGCCGGACGCCGGGCTGGATACCGGCAGCATCCGCACCGTCGCCGAGAAGTCTGCAAAAGGCTACGTGGTGCGCGGGCGCAAAATCTGGACCAGCACCGCGGCACGCGCCGACAAGATCCTGCTGCTGGCGCGCACGTCATCCGCCGACGAGGCCGGCGCGCACACCGGAGGGCTTTCACTCTTCTATACCGATCTCGACCGCGATTACGTGGAGGTGCGCGAGATCGACAAGATGGGCCGCGCGGCGGTGGATTCCAACGAGCTCCTCATCGACGGTCTGCCCGTGCCGCGCGAGGATCGCATCGGCGAGGAGGGCGAGGGCTTTCGCTACCTGCTCGACGGCCTCAACCCGGAGCGCGTGCTGGTCGGCGCGGAGGCGGTCGGCATCGGCCAGAGAGCGGTCGAGCTCGCGAGCCGCTACGCGCGCGAGCGCATCGTATTCGGCCGGCCCATCGGCCAGAACCAGGCCATCCAGCACCCGCTCGCCGACAGCTGGATGGCGCTGGAGGCGGCCTGGCTCGCCTGCATGCGCGCCGCCTGGGCCTACGACAGCGGCCACCCCTGCGGCGCCGAGGCCAACGCCGCCAAGTATCTCGGCGCCGAGGCCGCCTACAAGGCCTGCGAGCGCGCGGTCATGACCCATGGCGGCATGGGCTACGCGCGCGAGTTCAACGTCGAGCGTCTTTGGCGCGAGGTGCACATCCCGCGCATCGCGCCGGTCAGCCCGCAGCTGATTCTCTGTTACATCGCCGAGCGCGTGCTCGGTCTGCCCAGGTCGTATTGACGGATGATTTCGCGCAACGAGCATGCGAACGGCGGTGCCGGCCCTTTGCAGGGAGTGCGCGTGATCGATCTCACCACCATCCTGCTCGGCCCTTTCGCCACGCAGATTCTCGGCGACATGGGTGCAGACGTGCTCAAGGTCGAAGCGCCCGGCGGCGACGCCACCCGGCACGTGGGGCCACCGCCCGCCGACGGCATGGGCGCGGTGTTCCTGGGGTGCAATCGAAACAAGCGCAGCATCGTCCTGGATCTCAAGCAGGCGGTTGCGCGCGAGGCGCTGCTGCGCCTCGCGGCCGGCGCCGACGTGTTCGTGCACAACATGCGCCCACAGGCGGTCGAACGGCTCGGCCTCGGCTACGCGGACCTGGCCGCGGCGCGCGCCGACATCGTCTACTGCGCCTCCTACGGTTTCCGCGCAGCGGGCCCCTACGGAAACAAGGCGGCCTTCGACGACATGATCCAGGCCGCCTCGGGTCTCGCGGCGCTGCAGAATCGCGACGCCGAGCCTCACTACGTGACCTCGGCCGTGGTCGACAAGATCACCGGCATGGCCGTGGCCAACGCCGTGAGCGCAGCGCTGTTTCACCGCCAGCGCAGCGGCCGGGGCCAGTGCATCGAGGTGCCCATGTTCGAGACCATGGTGAATTTCAACATGGTCGAGCACCTCTACGGGCGCGCCTACGAGCCGGCCCGCGGGCGCACCGGTTATCCGCGAACGCTTTCGCCGGATCGCCGGCCGTATGCGACCAAGGACGGCTTCATCGGCGCGCTGCCCTACACCGACCGCCAGTGGCAGGCTTTCTTCGAGCTTGCCGAGCGTCCCGATCTGGCCGCGGATCCGCGCTATCAGTCACTGGACAAGCGACTGGCGAATATCGATGCCCTGTATGCGGACGTCTCCCGTCTGCTCGCCACGCGCACATCCGCCGAGTGGCTCGAAGCGCTCGACGCCGCCAACATCCCCGCGATGCCGGTCCACGATCCGGACGAGCTGCCCGAGGATGCGCACCTCGCGGCCGGCGATTTCTGGGACCTTCGAGCCGATCCGGAGCTCGGCCGGCTGCGGTTTCCCGGGCCTGCGGCGCGCTTCTCGGCGACGCCGGGCGGCTTTCGGCGCTTGCCTCCCCGGCTCGGGGAGCATAGCGTGGAGATCCTGGCCGAGGCCGGGTACGCGGAGGCGGACATCGCGGCCATGCTGGCCACCGGTGCAACCCATCAGCACGCGGCGCAGACTGCGAGAGGCGACTAGATGGCGCAACCAGGCATGCTCGAGGGTAGGGTGGCCGTCGTGACCGGCGCGGGGCGCGGTATCGGCCGCGAGATCGCGCTGCTCATGGCGCAGCACGGCGCGCACGTGGTGGTCAACGATATCGGCGCCGCGCTCGACGGCGCGGGCGCCGATCAGGGTCCGGCGGCCGAGACCGCCGCTGTCATCGAGGCGTCGGGAGGCGCTGCCATCGCCAACGGCGAGAGCGTCGCCGACCCGGCGGGCGCGCAGCGCATCGTCGAGGCTGCCGTCGAGCATTTCGGGCGCATCGACCTGGTCGTCAACAACGCCGGGATCCTGCGCGACGGCATCTTCCACCGCATGAGCCAGGAAGATTGGAAAGCCGTCATCGACGTGCACCTGATGGGCAGCTTCAACGTGAGCTGCGCGGCCGCGCGCTATTTCCGTGAGCAGGAAAGCGGCTGCTTCGTGCACTTCACATCCACCAGCGGGCTGGTGGGCAACGTCGGGCAGGCGAACTACTCGGCGGCGAAGATGGGCATCGTCGGGCTCTCGAAATCCATCGCGCTGGACATGCAGCGCTTCAACGTGCGCTCGAACTGCATTGCCCCCTTTGCCTGGAGCCGCATGATCGGCTCGATTCCTGCTGATACGCCGGATCAGAAGGCGCGCGTGGAGAAGCTGCAGCGCATGACCCCGGAGAAGATTGCCCCCATGGTGGTCTTTCTCGCGAGCGATGCTGCCGTCGGGGTCAGCGGGCAGATCTTCGCCGTGCGCAATAACGAGATATTTCTCATCAGTCAGCCGCGTCCGATACGATCGGTACACCGGGGCGAAGGCTGGACACCGGAAAGCATCGCCGAGCACGCGCTGCCGGCACTTCGGGCGGATTTTTATCCCCTGGATGTCTCGGCGGATGTATTCAGCTGGGACCCGGTCTAGACGAACAAGAAGAGTTACTGGAGAGCGATATGCCATTCGATGCGGAGCAGCTCATGGCCTACGCGATTCCGGAGGCGAGGCAGGCGCTGACACGGCGCGACTGCATGCTCTACGCCCTCGGCATCGGCGTGGGCGACGAACCCACCAGCGAGCACCAGCTGCGCTTCGTCTACGAGCCGCAACTGCGCGCCATGCCTACCATGGCAAACGTGCTCGCGCATCCCGGCTTCTGGATGAAGGCGGCTGAGACCGGGATGGACTGGCGGCGTATTCTGCACGGCGAGCAAAAGTTCACCATCCACAAGCCGCTTCCGGTGGAGGCGAACCTCGTCGGGCGCACCCACGTCAAGGCCATTGCCGACCGTGGCGCAGGCAAGGGCGCATACGTCTATCTCGAGCGGCACGTGGTGGACGCGGACAGCGGGGACGCCGTGTGCACCCTGGAGCAGACGACCGTGTGCCGCGGCGATGGCGGTTGCGGAAGCATCGGCGAGGTCGAGCGAACGCGGCGCGCGATCCCCGTGCGCGAGCCCGACCACCTGTGCGATCTGACGACGCTTCCCCAGGCGGCATTGCTGTATCGCCTGAACGGCGACATGAATCCGCTGCACGCCGATCCGGAAGTCGCCCGGTCCGCCGGCTACGATCGGCCGATACTGCACGGACTCTGCACTTTCGGCGTGGCCGGGCACGCTATCCTGCGGATTTGCTGCGATTACGAGCCCGATCGAATCAGCAGCATGTCCGTGCGCTTCACTGCGCCGGTCTTCCCGGGTGAAACCATCCGCACCGAGATGTGGCACGTGGACGAAGGACTCTCGTTCCGCTCCCGCGTCTTGGAACGCGACGCGGTCGTGCTCGGCAGCGGCTGGGTGGAGTTCAACGATTAGCCCGGATTCAGGCACGACGCAGTACACCCGCAGCGGTGACGTTCACATCGCCTACCAGGTCCACGGCCAGGGGCCGCTCGACATCGTCTATGTTCCCGGCTGGGTCTCGCACGTGGAGCTCGCCTGGGACGAGCCGACGCTCGCGCGTTTTCTCGGCCGGCTCGCGTCGCTCGGGCGGCTGATCACATTCGACAAGCGCGGCACGGGGCTCTCGGACAGGGTTCCCGAGGACCAGCTTCCGACCCATGAGGAACGCATGGATGACCTGCGTGCGGTCATGGACGCGGTCGGATCGAAACGCGCGGCCCTACTCGGCATCTCGGAGGGGGGCGGCCTTTGTGCCCTGTTCGCAGCCACCTACCCCGATCGCACCTGCGCTCTCGTCTTGTACGGCACCTTCGCGAAGAGAATCTGGAGCCCCGACTATCCCTGGGCGCCGACGCCGGATCAGCGCCAGCGCGAATACGAGCACGTCGCTCGCGAGTGGGGCAATCTGATGGATCTTTCACGCTCCATACCCAGCAAGATGGCCGACGAGGACTTCACGCGGCGCATAGCAACATACCAGCGTCGATCAGCGAGCCCGGGGGCGGCGGTCGCGCTGCTGAAGATGAACACGCGGCTCGACATCACCCACGTGCTCCCCGCGATTCACGTGCCGACCCTGGTGATGCATCGAACCGGCGATCTGGACGTCAACGTGGAGGAAGGCCGCTGGCTGGCAGCGCGAATACCCGGGGCGAAATTCGTCGAGCTCGAGGGCGACGATCACGCGCCATGGGTCGGCGACCAGGATTCCGTGCTCGACGAGACCGAGGAGTTCCTGACGGGGATGCGCCCGAAGCCGGTCGCTACGCGCGTGCTGGCCACCATTCTTTTCACCGATATCGTCGAATCCACCCGGCTCGCGCACGAGCTCGGCGACAAGGCGTGGAAGGACGTGCTCGACCGGCACGATCGGCTGTGCCGGGACTGCGTCGAGAAGTTCCGCGGCCACCTGATCAAGCGCACCGGGGACGGTGTTCATGCGACCTTCGACGGGCCGGGCAGGGCGATCGCCTGTGCGCGGGAAATTCTCGAGGGCGGCAGGGCGCTCGGTCTCGACATCCGCGCCGGGCTGCACACGGGGGAGTGCGAGATCCGCGGCGACGAGACCGAGGGCGTGGCTGTCCATCTTGCGGCCAGGGTTGCCGCGCTCGCCGACGCCGGCGAGGTGCTGGTGTCGCGCACCGTTCGCGATCTCGTTGCCGGCTCGGATGTCGTGTTCACCGATCGCGGCAGCCACGCGCTGCGCGGCTTTCCAGACGAATGGCAGCTTTACGCGGTTAGCTGACCGCGCGCGATCTCAGGGCCGGCGCGAAGCACGCCCGGGCACGATCAACGCGTCCAGGCCCACCGCCCCCTGGCCCCGGGGCAGCACCACGAACGGATTGATGTCGACGCTCTCGATGGCCTCGGCGTGCGCGGCGGCGAAACGCGACAGCGCCGCGAGGGCCGCGCACAGCGCCGGGATGTCGTAGGGTCCCCTGCCGCGCGCGCCTTCGAGCAGCGCGCGACCTTTGAGCTCGAGAACCATGCGCTGCGCCTCCGCCTCGTCGAAGGGTGCGGCGCGGAAGCTCACGTCGTCGAGCACCTCGACGAGAACGCCGCCGAGACCGCACATGATCACCGGACCGAATACCGGATCGCGGTGAACGCCGAGAATGGTCTCGATGCCGTTGCCGACCATGGGCGAGACCAGCACGCCGTCGATACGCGCATCCGGTCGCCGGCGGGCGACGCCCTCCACCAGGGCGGTGAACGCTTCGGCAGCCGCCTCGGCGGTGTCGATGCCGAGGCGCACGCCGTCGAGCTCGGTTTTGTGCGCGATGTCGGCCGAGGCGATCTTGAGGGCCACGGGAAGGCCGAGCGCGCGCGCTGCCTCGGCGGCCTCCGCGGGTGTTCGCGCCAAGCGGTCGGCGACCATGGGCACGCCGGCTCGTGCGAGCACGCGCTTCGCCTCCTGCTCGCCGACGGGCGCCTCGGGCAGGGACGCTGCAGGCGCGACAGCGTCGCTTTGTGCTCGCGTGGCGGGCACCTGCAGTGACCGCTGAATCCGGTGCAACGCCGCGATGGCGCGCACCGCGCGGGTCGGATCCTCGAACACCAGGCAGCCTGCCTGCTCGTAGTCGCGAACGATCTCCTCGGGCGCGACGATCACCAGGGCGATGAGGCGCTCGGGATATTTCGCATGGGCGTTCTCGATGGCCCGGCGCACCGGCGACACCATCGATGCGGCGGCTGCGACGTAGGTGAGAAAGACGACGATGGCGTCGTACTCGTCGCACTCGAGCATGATGTCGAGGAAGCCATCGATGAGCTCGGGTTGGTTGAAGACCTGTGCGGTTGCGTCGACGGGATTGCGGGTCGCCGCGAAGGGCAGCAGCGCCCGCAGGCGTTCGCGGGCAGCGTCCGGCATGGCGGCGACATCGAGTCCGGCGGCGACGGCCGCATCCGCCATCTGGATGCCGACGCCGCCGGATATGGTGAGAAAACCCACGCGCGGGCCCTTGGGCAGCACACCCTGCGCGCACGCATAGGTCACATCGAGCAGCTCCTCGGTGTCGCCCGCGCGGTAGGCGCCGAACTGGCGCAGCACCGCATCGTAGATGGCGTCGGTTCCCGCGAGCGCCGCCGTGTGCGAGGTGGCCGCCTCGGCGCCGATGTCCGAGCGCCCGACTTTCATGAATACCACGGGCTTACCCTGGCTGCGCGCGAGCGACAGAGCGTTGAGCAACGCGTCGCGATCCCGGATCCCCTCGGCGTAGGCGACGATGACGCGAACATCCGGATCGGCGGCCAGGCAGGCGATGCACTCGCCGAGCTCCACGTCGCACTCGTTGCCGGTGGTGATCCAGTAGCGCACGCCGATGCCGCGGCGAATTGCCAGCAGCGACACGTGGCTGCCGTACGCGCCGCTCTGACTGACCAGCCCGACGCCGGTGGGCTTGGGCAGCCCGCTCTGCAGGGTGGCGGTGAAGGTTGCGTAGAATCCGATCGCCGAGTTGTAGATACCGAGACAGTTCGGCCCGAGGATACGCATGCCGCTGTCTCGCGCGATCTCGCTCAGGCGATCCTGGAGCGCGCGGCCGGCGGCGCCGGTCTCGGCAAAGCCGGCGCTGAACACCACTGCCGCCTTGATACCCTTGTCGGCGCATTGCTCGAGACTCGCGGTGGCCTTGTCCGCCGCCACCGCGATGACTGCGAGGTCGACCGATTCCGGGATAGCGGCGACACTCGCGAAGCTCTCGAGGCCCTGCACGCTCTTGCGTGCGGGATTGACTGGAAAAATTCTGCCCTTGAATCCTTCCTGGATCAGATAGCGCAGCGGGCGTCCACCGATGCGCTCCGGATCCTCGGAAGCTCCGACGATAGCGACGGAGGCGGGCTTGAGCAGCGCCGTCAGATCACGACGCTCGCGGGTATCGGCTTTCATCGTTCGGCTTCAAAGCAGAAAAATAACCGTGGCGTCAGCGGGCGCTAGCCGTCGTGCCACATCGGGCGGGGACATGATAGGCTGCCACGAGGCGATAGCAAACGGGGACAGGTCGTGGCGGTCGATCAGGAAACCCTCCAGCAGCTCGTCGAGAGCGTCGCGCGGTTCGTGCGCGAGCGCCTGGTTCCATTGGAGGACCGCGTCGCCCGGGAAGACGCCGTACCCGCGGACGTGGTCGCGGAGATGGCAGGCCTGGGCTTGTTCGGCCTTTCGATACCCGAAGAGTACGGCGGACTCGGCCTCAACATGAGCGAGGAGGTGCAGGTCGCCTTCGAGCTCGGCAAAACGTCGCCCGCGTTTCGCTCGCTCATCGGAACCAATAACGGCATCGGCTCTCACGGGTTGATCATGGACGGCACCGAAGAGCAGAAGCAGCGCTACCTTCCGCGCCTGGCGCGCGGTGAGCTCATCGGCGCGTTCGCCCTGACCGAGCCCGGCTCGGGATCCGATGCGGCATCACTCAGCACGTCGGCTGAGCGCGATGGCAATGGTTATGTGCTCAACGGCACCAAGCGCTACATCACCAACGCGCCGCAGGCCGGTCTGTTCACCGTCTTCGCACGAACCGATCCCGGGAAGCCCGGCGCTGACGGAATCTCCGCTTTCCTCGTCGAAGCGGGCACGCGCGGGCTCTCGCTCGGCCACGCGGATCGCAAGATGGGTCAGCAGGGCGCTCACACCTGCGACGTGATTCTCGACGACTGCCGGGTCAGCGGGGACGCACTGCTCGGCGCCAGCGAGGGTGTCGGCTTCAAAACCGCCATGAAGGTCCTCGATCGCGGCCGTATTCACATCTCGGCGGTGTGNNGGTCGACCGATCGCCGAGTTTCAGCTGGTGCAGGCGATGCTGGCCGACAGCCGCGCGGAGGCCTATGCGGCACGCTGTATGGTGGAGGAGACGGCGCGCCGGCGCGATGCGGGTCGCAACGTGACCATCGAGGCGAGCTGCTGCAAGATGTTCGCTTCAGAGATGGTCGGGCGCGTCGCCGATCGCGCCGTGCAAATCCACGGCGGCGCCGGCTACATGGCCGAATACGGCGTAGAGCGCTTTTATCGCGACGTGCGCCTTTTCCGCATCTACGAGGGCACTACTCAGATTCAACAGCTGGTGATTGCGCGTAACATGCTGAAAGAGATCGCACAGGAGTGACACCCCGATGAGCAGGCAGCTGGACATGTTCGACCTGACCGGCAAGGTGGCCGTGGTCACGGGCGGCAACGGCGGCATCGGCTTCGGTATGGCGAGAGGGCT
>JAABYT010000006.1:29659-43712 GCA_011775625.1 Gammaproteobacteria bacterium
ATGGTCGACGCCGTGGTGCGCGCGTTCGGCGGCATCGACATCCTCGTCAACAACGCGGGGATCAACATCCGCAAGCGCCCGGAGGATCTGGAGCCGGAGGAATGGCAGCAGGTGCTGAACACCAACCTCACCAGCGCCTATCTGTGCAGCCGTGCGTGCTATCCGCTGCTCAAGCGCGCCGGCGGCGGCAAGATTCTCAACAACGGCTCCATGCTTTCGATTTTCGGCACCCCCTGGGGACCCGCCTACGCCGCCAGCAAGGGCGGCATGGTGCAGCTCACGAAATCCCTGGCGACGGCGTGGGCGGCCGACAACATTCAGGTCAATTGCTTTTTGCCCGGCTGGATCGACACCGAGCTGACTATCAACGCGCGGCGTGAGGTCGAGGGGCTGCACGATCGAGTGCTCTCCCGCACGCCCGCGGGACGCTGGGGTGACATCGAGGATTTCGAGGGGCTGGCGATTTTCCTCGCCAGTCCGGCCTCGAATTTCATCACCGGCGTGGCGATTCCCGTCGACGGCGGCTTCTCGGTGTCGGGCTGAATGGCCGGCGATCGTTACGATTTCATCGTCGTCGGCGCGGGCTCTTCGGGCTGCGTGCTGGCCAATCGTCTTTCGGCGGATCCGTCGGTCCGGGTGCTGCTGCTCGAAGCGGGTCCCAGAGACACCAGCCCCTGGATCCACATCCCCGTGGGCTATTACCGGGGGATCGCGAACCCCGCCATCGGCTGGGGTTACGAAACCGACCCCGTGCCCGGCAGCGGCAATCGCCGGATTTCGTGGCCGCGCGGCCGGGTGCTCGGCGGCTCGAGCTCCATCAACGGTCTCATCTATATCCGCGGTCAACACCAGGACTTCGATCACTGGCGCCAGCTCGGCAACAGCGGCTGGGACTGGGACAGCGTCAAGCCGTATTTCATTCGCGCCGAGGGCCGGGAGCGCGGCGCCGACGATTTCCACGGCGCCGACGGGCCTCTGGGTGTTTCCGACGTGCACCGTAACGAGCTCTGCGACGCCTACATCGGGGCGGCCAGGGAAGCCGGGGTACCGTACAACCCCGACTTCAACGGCGCCCGCCAGGAGGGCGTCGGTTACTTTCAGCTGACCACGCGCCGCGGACGGCGGAGCAGCACCGCGGTGTCGTATCTGAAACCCGCGCGCAACCGGCCCAACCTGCGTGTGGAGACGGGCGCGCTGGCCACCGGAGTCGAGTTCGAAGGCCGGCGGGCAACCGGAGTCACCTACCTTCAGAACGGGCGAACCCGGACCGCGCGCGCCGATCGCGAGCTGGTGCTCTCGGGTGGCGCCATCAATTCGCCTCAGCTGCTGCAGCTCTCGGGGGTCGGTCCCGCGGCATTGCTGCGCGAGCACGGCATCGACGTCGTCCTCGATCTCCCGGGAGTCGGCGCCGATCTGCAGGATCACTACCAGGCGCGCAACATCTACGAGTGCACGCGACGGCTTACCGTCAACGACGAGGTGCGCAGCCCGTTGCACAAGGTTGCCGCCGCGCTGCGCTGGGCGCTGTTCCGCACTGGTCCGCTGGCCATCGGTGCGGGGCACGTGGGTCTGTTCGCGCGCACGAGACCCGAGCTCGAAACACCCGACGTGCAGTTTCACTTCATCCGCTTCAGTGCCGACGGACCCGGCGGCAAGCTTCACGATTTCTCGGGCTTTACGGTATCGGTGTGTCAGCTGCGCCCGGAGAGTCGCGGCACGATTTGCATACGCTCGGCGCAGCCCGACGAGCCGCCTTCCATACAGCCCAACTATCTGGCTACCCGCGGGGATCAGGAGACGATGATCGCGGGCATGCAGCTTGCGCGGAAAATCATCGAAATACCTGCTATGAAATCCTATGTGCGCCGGGAGGTGTTACCGGGTTCGGACGTGAATAGCGACGAAGAGATGCTCGAGTATATTCGCGACTACGGCTCGACAATTTTCCATCCTACCAGCACCTGCCGGATGGGCCAGGACGCCATGGCCGTGGTCGATGAACGGCTTCGCGTGCGCGGGCTGCAGTCTCTGAGGATCGCCGACGCATCGGTCATGCCGACGGTGGTGTCGGGAAACACCAATGCGGCCTGCGTGATGATTGGCGAGAAGGCGGCCGACATGATTTTGCAGGACGCCCGATGAATATCGCCGAGCACATGACCGCGATCGTTGCTGCAGGCATCGCGGTCATTCTGCTGCTGGCGATCGTCTTGCTGGCCAAGCCGGTCCGCAACCTTCTCGATCAGTATCGCGTGCGGCGAGCCATTCGGCGAATGGGCACGGAATCCATCAGCAATGTCGTGCTCTCCGATGGCATGGACGGTCACGTGTTCATCGAGTACCTGGTGCTGACCCCGAGCGAGGTGCTGGTGGTCTCGGTGCGGCGCTACGCCGGCGCCATCTTTGCAGCCGACAATATGGACATGTGGGCGCAGGTAACCGACGGGGGAAGCTTCAAGTTTCCGAACCCGCTTCACGAGATCCAGTCCGCCACCGCGGCGGTCAAAGCTCATCTGCCGGATGTGGCGGTCAGCGGAATCATCCTGTTCGGCCGCGACAGCACCTTCCCCAAAGGCAAGCCCTACGGCGTCTTGCACATCAGCGAGCTCACCAGGCGACCCAAGCTGGCTGCGGACACGGTGATACCCGAGACCGTGAGGCGAGCCTGGGATCGTCTCCTCGAGCTCAAGTCGGCGCTCTGAGACGCGCCGGGCTGCTTCTCTGCACGGGCCGTCGAGAGCCCCTGCCGCAGCGCGTTCCGGGCCGAAAAGGAATTAAACTATTGGTCCCAAGTGCCTAATCGGGGAAGGGATATTGCGCCATTGGGAACAAAAGGAGGTTCTATAAGGAATTAGGTCGTGGTATACCGGCACCTGGTCACGAATCGTTACAATCGTTTACTTCTTGGACGCAAAGGGGAGATGGAAAGCTCCCCGCAAATAACAATAAGCCGGCGGTGTGCCGCCCCAACGGGCGAGGCGCCGACGGACACGCAGGCCGTCACAGATAGCGCGAGGGCTTGTCGTACGGACTCACCGCGAGCCGCATTGCCACACTTGGTGTTCGTAGTCCGAATCGGAAGCGGAATGCGGCATTGATTCTCGAACCGCGTCGCTCTGTGCGGGCGCCGTCCCTCACGGGCGGGAAGGGCCGGGAAGGGGCGGGGAGCAGGAATTTGTCACATACATCCGGGCAGGAAGCGAGGATACGCGCACTTGCGCCGATCTCCCGGCTGTCGCTGACAGACCAGGAAGCCATCCTGTCGCAGGGGATGTTCCTCACGTTCTCCGCCGGAGAGATCGTCTACGCCCAGGGGCGTGAGGACAACTACGCCAACTACCTCCTCGAAGGAAGCGTCGAGTTTCTCTGGAACGGGCGCTTTGTCCGGCATCTGGACGCCGAGCAGTCGCCGACCAAGCGTGCCCTCGACGGCCCGGGACCGAAGCGCTACACGGTAAGGGCGAGGACCTGGTCGCTGATACTGCGCATCGAGCGCAGCGAACTCGAGCGCAAGCTCCGGCTCGCCGATCTCGACACCAGGACGTCGGACCTGGAAGAGACCGACATTACCCGCGAGCAGCCGTCGAACTGGATGATTCGGATGCTGCAGTCGCAGCGTTTTGCGAACCTGCCGCCTCAGAACATCCAGCGTGTGTTCGAGCGCATGGAGCGCATCGACGCGAAAGCAAACGAGTTGATCATCCGCCAGGGTGATCCGGGCGGGTACTACTACGTCATCGAAGAGGGTTACTGCGACGTGACCCGTGCGCCAAGCAGCGGGGGGCGCGAGATCCACCTGGCCGAGCTGGGGCCAGGAGATGGATTCGGCGAGGAGGCGCTCGTATCGAACATGCCCCGCAACGCATCTGTGACCATGCGCTCGAACGGCGTGTTGATGCGCCTCGACAAGGAATCGTTCATCGAGCTGATACGCGATCCCCTGATTCACGCGGTTTCCTACAAGGACGCTCACCGCATGATCGGCGAGGGTGCAGTTTGGATAGACGTGCGTCACCGCGATCAGTTCGCGAGGGGTTCGTTTCGCAATGCGAGAAACATCCCGCGCGCGGTCATACGAACCGAATGTCGAAAGCTCGTCAAGGGCCGCAAATATATCGTCTGNNGGTTACGATGTCAGCTACATGTCGCAACCACTGAGCAGGCTGTTCGCTTCCGGGGAGGCGCCGGTCCAACCGGCGGAGGCGATCAGCGAGGCGGCAGATACGCATACTGTCGTTCCGTTTCCACCGTCTCCGGAAGAGATTGCCGGAGAGGATGTATTGGAGAAAGACGTGATCGAAAAAAAAACCGGAGAGAGCATCGAGCCCGAAGAGGAGAGCCCGATCGTCAACATGGACAATGGATTCGGTCCCTCCGAGCCGGCGCCGCGAGACGCTTACGCCGATACCATCACAGGCGCGCGCCTTGCCGATCTCGTCGAGGAGATAAACACACATTTCCAGGAGCTGGAGGGACGTACTTTCGAAAAGGAAGGCGATACGCTCGGCGAAGAAAGTCTCGACATCGAGAGCGTGGAAGAGGAGAAACCGTCCGAGCCTTTGTCGAGGCTGGCGGAGCAACCTGTTTCCGAGCCGACAGCCGAAGAGCTTCGCGACGTTAAGGATTTCGAGCTCAGCATTCCCGAGGAGGAGATGTCGCAAATCACCCGGGAGATGCTGCTCAAGCTTCGTCGCTGCGTCAGTGCTTTCGCGTCAGCGCAGCGATTGCGCTACGAGGAGCAGCTTCGGGCGCGAACGGCGCAGATCGAGGTCGCGGCAACCAAGGAGCTGCATCGAAAGGCCGAGGAGATTCGTCTCATCTACCAGAGCAAGTACGAAGCCAAGGAGCTTGCGCTGCGCAGGCACTATCAGCGATTGCTGAGGCTTGCGAACAAGATCACGCGCCAGAAAGCGGAGCTTCAGCGTGCGCGCAGGGATCTCGAGCAGAAGCTCGGCGCCACCGACAGTCTGTACCGGGAGGTGCACGACATCCGTCGCATGCTCGCGCAACGTATCGGTAACCTGGAAGGCCTCGACAGCGACGACGAGAATCAATCGGCGTCGTAACGTGATCCCTGAGTAAAATCAGGCGGTGTCTGCTCGTGCCATGCGGTTGCCTGCTGGTAGGCATGACCGATACGCAGCGCCAGCGACTCCTCGTAGCCCCTGCAGATAATCTGCAGGGAGGTCGGCAATCCGCTGCTGTCCATACCATTCGGTAAGGCCAGCGCGCAGTATTCGAGCAGGTTCACGATGCGCGTAAAGAATGCCGGCGTCGTGGTTTGGTCGATGCTCTCGACGATGGGGGCCGTTGTCGCTGCTGTCGGTGTGAGCAGCGCATCTGCGCCCTCGAGCGCGCGGCCGAAGGCCGCCTTGATGCGATCGCGTTCCTGCAAAGCCCGAAGATAGTCGCGGGCCGACATGTCTCTGCCGATTTGAATACGCGGCCGCACGTCGTCGTCGAGAGGCAAATCAGGGTTATCGACGAGCTCGCCGAGCAGCGCGTAGCCCTCGGCACCGATTATCCTGCCGACCACGCCGGCCATTTCGCTGAAGCGCAGCGGCAGGCTTACGTCGACGATGCGCGCGCCGAGGCTCGAGAGCGCCTCCAGCGACGCGTCGTAGGCGTCGAGCACGTCGCTTTGCACGCCCTCGCGCTCGGTCTCGGGCATGCGCGCGAGACGCAGGCCCGCGACGCCGGCCGCGAGTGTCGGCATCGGATCGTCGGCCGCGTGCCCGAGGGTCCTGGGATCCCCGGGATCGGGGCCGTGAATGACGTTGTAGAGCACCGCGGCGTCCTCAGCGTTGCGGCACATGGGGCCCGGCGTGTCCAGAGTGGGGCAGAGCGGCAGCACGCCGTGAACGCTGACGCGTCCGATAGTTGTCTTCAGTCCGGTCAGTCCGCACCAGCCCGACGGAACGCGCACCGACCCGCCCGTATCGGTGCCGATGGCCCACGGTGCGAGGCCGGCCGCGACGGCGACCCCTGATCCCGCGCTCGAGCCGCCGGGCGCGCGGTGTTGCCGCATGTCCCACGGGTTCCATGGCGTGCCCAGCTGTTGGTTCGTACCCCAGCCGCCCATGGCGAACTCGACGGTATGGGTCTTGCCGATGACGATCATGCCGGCGCCGATCAGCCGCTTTGCGAGCGTAGCGGTCACCGGCGAGATTCGGTCTGCCCAGAGCTTGCAGCCTCCGGACGTGATGCGGCCTTCGATGTCGACGAGATCCTTGAGCGCTATGGGTAAGCCGTGCAGCGGTCCGACCGCGTGTCCGGCTTCGATCGCCTCGTCAGCCGCGGCGGCCGCCTTGCGGGCATCGTCTGCGTAGACATCGACGAACGCGTGCAGCTTGGCGTCGTGGCGCGCGATGCGCTCGAGATAAAGCTCGATGAGCTGCGCGGAACGAAGCTTGCCGGATGAAACAGCCTGCGACAGATGCACGGCTGGCTGATAGGCAACGGAGCGGTCGGCGGATGTCATGGGTGGGCCTCCGCCGGAACTATTTCACAGTCGGCAAAGCCCTGTCGACTGTCCGGGCGGGGGCGACGCCGCCTGTTAGCTGCTAGCAGCCCTCCAGCGCCGCCTTGACCACGCTTCTCAGGTGCTCGACGCCGCCGCTCGAGATGGACTTGAACTTCAATCCCATGGCAACGATCTCCGGTGCAATGAGCGCGAAGTACATGAGCTTGCCCTTGGCCTTGACGCGTCCCTTGCCCGAGTTCACGGGAACGTAGAACAGCACCTGCACCTCGGGTCCGGCTCCGTCCTTGATTGCCGTGCCCTTGGGATGGATGGCGAGGGCCGCTTTCTTGCCACACCGGATTTGCAATCCGTCCCGCGACAGATCGTGGATCATGACGTTGACGACGTCCCCGTCCGGCAGAATGACCTTTCCCGGGCAGCCGAGAGTGACTCTGGGCAGGGCTCGACGGTCCTTGTGAACCGGCCGGAACTGCGTCTGTGTTTCGCTCGGATCGCTTGCTGGCATGGGAAACGCCCGACTTCCGTTAGAAAAATCCCCATAGTTATATCGGCTGGAGGGCGGCATTCGTTAGCTCGCAGCGCTGCGGGCGTCGTCATTGCGACAACGGGTCGTGCTCCGGGAAGTGGGACACCGGTCACATTCGCAGATGCGGTCGCAGGCTATTGCATCATGTCGCGTTTGCGGTAGCCGCTCGGTACGCGGAAATCCGCCGCGTTGAGCTCTGCGCTCGATCGAGCTACGAGGGTGCTCACGTCACCGTCGACCAGGTCGCGCATGCGCACCGGGATACCCTTCATGGCGCGCAGATTCATGGTCACGGTGCCGGTGTTGTGCTGGCCGCTGATGCGCTCCATCAGCTTTCTGACTGTCTCGGTGGCGCTCACGAGCGTGTTGTAGTCTTTCGTCTGTAAGCCCAGCACGCCGGCGCGCGCAGCACACACCTCGCCCGACGGCTTGTCATTGACCAGAACCATGAATCGCGTGCAGGTGACGCCCGCGACGGTGTCCTCACCCTGCTGCTGGACGGTCATTTTCGCCGGTTGCCTCGCCGCACCCGAGGGCATGCGGTTGCCCATCATCTGTCGGATCTGCGCACGCTGCTCCTCGCTCATGTTCTGCATCTGCTGCTCCATCTGCTGCATCATCGCGCTCATCTGCTGTTGCGCAGCGCCCATCTGCTGCTCCATCTGCTGAGCCGCCTGCTCGTCCATGACCATGTAGGTCCGCGACGGGTGGTCGATGATGGTGACCTGCTGCTTGCCGTCCTGGAACAGCATTTTTGAGCTCTGATCGCCCACCAGCACATCGGTCCCCTTGACCTGGATGACGGTCGTTTCGTCCGGCCGTGCCGCGCTGGCGTATTTCAGCATCATGTCCGCCCGGACGAGGGCCGGAGCAAGCAAAGCCAGAACGAGGAGTGGGCGTGCGTGCATGGTGCAATCTCCTTCAATCGCGGGTGCGTCGTCGCAGGCGGCCTCGATGATAACCCGTTTGCGCCTCCATACCCCCATGGGCCGGCAACCGGCTCCCCCGGTCCAGCGGGCATCGGCCGGGCCGGGGGGCCGCTCGCGGCTCCACTCGCGGCGACCGGCGGGCGGCATGCGACGGGCTTCTCAGATTGGCTCCGGTGGCGCCGCTCAGTGCACCCCGGCGGGCCATGGCCTCTCTAAAGAGAAATTGGGCCGCAGCCGATAATAATTCATGAGCGTAGGAAGCGAACTCCCACCTGTTTCCTGCCCGGGACGTAGACCCGTCGCGGGTCGGATTCGGGCTGCACGCAGCCAAAGCGTCGACTGCGTCGCAAACCCGCAATGGGAACGGGATGTTTCAATCGGGAGTCGGTCACAATCACTGTGATGACCAGAGAACCCCAAAGCGTGGCCGAGCCGGAGACGGTGCAGCTCGCACCGATGCTGCAGACCGTTGCCGAGAACTGGCTTGCCTGGCAGTGCACCATGATTACGGGCACCTGCCACGGCGTCATCGCGCTGGGCGCCCCCGATCAGGGGCCGTACCGGCCGACCGCCTGCTGGCCGCAGGGCTCGGATCCGTCCGTGGCGCTCTCGAAGACGGCCAAGGCTGCCATCAGCAAACGCAAGGGCGTCGTTGCAGAATTAAAATCGTCGAGTGACGAGGACGGCGTGGAGAAGGATGCCATCGCCTACCCGATCGTCATCGAGGGCAAGCTGCTCGGCGTCGCCGCCATCGAGGTGGAGCGCCAGCCCAATGTCCGCCAGAAGTCGGTGCTGCAGATGCTGCAGTGGGGCGCGGCCTGGTTCCAGGCCATGTGCGCCCAGCAGGGACAGGCGCAGCACCAGGGTGCCGTCGCCGGCGGTGACAAGCTGGGTATGGTGCTGGAGCTCGTCGGCACCGCGGTCGAGCAGGATCGGTTTCAGGCCGCCGCAACCGGCGTCGTCACCGAGCTCGCGACGCGCTTGAAGCTCGAGCGCGTGAGTCTCGGCTTCATCCACGGCAAGCACGTCAAGGTCAAGGCGCTCTCGCACAGCGCGCGCTTCGAAGGCCGCCAGAGTCTGCTGCGCCAGATCGGCGCTGCCATGGACGAGGCGCTCGATCAGGAAAGCACCATCGTGTACCCGGCCGCATCGAAGGCCGCCATGGATGTCTCGCGGGCTCACGGCGAGCTTGCGCGTGAACACGGGGCGCGCGCCGTATGCACCGTGCCTCTGAGCATGAATCAGGAGATCTACGGCGCCATGACCTTCGAGCGCCCCGGCCACGAGCCCTTCGAGGCCGAGATCGTGAAGCTCTGCGAGCAGGCTGCTGCTCTGGTGGGCCCGATTCTCGAGGTCAAGCGCCGCGACGACCGCTGGCTCGCCACCAAGGCGCTCGACTCGCTCGGGCATCACTGTGGTCGGCTGTTCGGAAGAGGCCATCTGCTCTTCAAGACCGTGGTGGTGGTGCTGGTCGCGCTGGTGGCGTTCCTCTCCGTCGCCACCGGTCAGCACCGGGTGGCGGCGACGGCCGCTCTGGAGGGCACCGTGGAGCGGGTCGCGGTGGCGCCGGAGGACGGTTACGTCGCGACCGCCTCGGTACGTCCCGGCGACGTGGTCAAGAAGGGGGAGGTGCTGGCAACGCTCGACAGCAAGGATCTCGAGCTCGAACGCGTCAAATGGACGAGCCAGCGCGAGCAGCTCACCAAGGAGTACCGTGAGGCGCTCGCCATGGCCGAGCGTTCGCAGGTGAGCATCCTGCGCGCGCGCATCGAGCAATCGGATGCGCAAATCGCGCTCCTGAACGAGCAGCTCGCACGCACGCAAATCCTCGCGCCCTTCGATGGGGTTATCGTGAGCGGCGACCTCACCCGCACGCTCGGATCGCCTGTGGAGCGAGGGCAGGTGCTCTACAAGATCGCTCCGCTCAACGACTATCGCGTCGTGCTGGAGGTCGACGAACGCGACTTCGCCGACGTGGTCCTCGGTCAAAGCGGATATCTCGCCCTCGCGGCCGCGCCAAACGAGCGCCTCGACATCACCGTCAACAAGATCACGCCGGTATCGACGGCCGAGGAAGGCAGCAACTTCTTCAAGATCGAAGCTTCGCTTGCGAATCCGCCGGCGCACCTGCGTCCCGGCATGCAGGGTGTCGGCAAGATCGAGGTCGGCGAACGCAGGCTCATCTGGATCTGGACACACCGAATCGTCGATTGGCTGCGTCTGTGGGTCTGGGCCTGGTGGCCATGAGTGACTCGCTGTTCAGCCCACATTGGTATCGCGTTGCGGCGCTGACGCCGAGGATACGCAGCCACGCCCAGTTCCGGCGCCATCACTATCGCGGTCAGCTCTGGTACGTCCTCGATGACCGAGCCGCCGGACGCCACCATCGCTTCACGCCGGCTGCCTATCATTTCATCGCGCGCCTCGACGGCACACAGAAGGTTCAGGACGCGTGGGATGCAACCACCTCGCGGCTCGGCGACGACGCGCCGACCCAGGATGAAGCCATTCAGCTGATGGGCCAGCTGCACGCAGCCGACGTGCTCCAGTGCGACGTGCCGCCGGATACCGAAGAGCTTTTCAACCGCCATCAGCGCGAGCAGCGCCAGAAGTGGAAGAAGCGGCTGATGAACCCGCTCGCCGTGCGCTTTCCGCTGGTGGACCCCGATGGTTTTCTCGAGACCTGGCTCCCGTTCGCCCGTCCCTTCTTCGGCTGGTTCGGTTTTCTTCTGTGGACAGGGATCGTGGTTGCTGGCGTCGTTCTTGCCGTGACGCATTGGCAGGAGCTCAGCGCGCACGCGTCGACCCAGGCGCTTTCCCCTATGAATCTGCTGCTGCTCGTCATCATCTACCCGGTCGTCAAGGGGCTGCACGAGCTCGGTCACGGTTTCGCGACCAAGGTGTGGGGTGGCGAGGTGCACGAGATGGGCATCATGTTCCTGGTGTTCATGCCGATCCCCTACGTGGATGCGACGGCGTCGGCATCCTTCCCCGAGAAACGCCGCCGGATATCGGTGAGCGCTGCCGGGATGATGGTGGAGCTCGGACTGGCGGCGCTCGCCATGTTCCTGTGGCTGCAGGTCGAGCCGGGCATCGTGCGCGACATCGCATTGAACGTCATGCTGATCGGCGGCATCTCCACGGTGCTCTTCAACGGCAACCCGCTGCTGCGATTCGATGGCTATTACATGTTCGCCGACGCCATCGACATTCCCAATCTGGGTTCGCGCTCGAACAAGTACATCGCCTACCTCGCTCAACGCTACCTCTGCGGCGTGCGCAACGCAAAATCGCCTGCCAATGCACCCGGCGAAGCGAGATGGTTCTTTTTCTACGGTATCGCCGCCTTCATGTATCGGCAGTTCATAATCGTGGCGATCATGATGATCATCGCGTTGAAGGCCTTTGCGCTCGCGGTTGTGCTTGGCGCCTGGGCCATCTTTCAACAGCTGCTGATGCCCACCGGGAAAGCGCTCGGCTACTTGTTCTTCAATCCTGCCGTTCGACGCACACGGGTGCGTGCGGTCTTCGTCATCTCGAGTCTGCTCGTGGCCGTCGTCGGGGGCTTGTTCCTGGCGCCTGCGCCGCACTGGACGCGCGCGGAAGGCGTGCTCTGGCTGCCCGAGCAGGCTCACGTGCGCGCCGGCACCGACGGATTCATCGTGCGCCTTCTGGTGCCTGCCGAGAGTCACTTGAAGCGAGGTGACGCCGTCATCGAGCTCGAAGACCCGCTGCTCGATGCACACCTGAAGGTGCTCGAAGCGCAGCGCAAGGAGCTCAAGGCCGAGTTCGATGCCGTGCAGTACGAGGACCGTGTCGAAGCGCAGAAGATCGAGGACGAGCTGAAGACGGTGAAGGCATCGATCGCGCGGGCCCGCGAGCGCATCGATGATCTCATCGTGCGCAGCACCAGCGACGGAATTCTCGTCGTGCCCCAGGCCCAGGACCTGCCCGGACGCTTCGTGCACCACGGTGAGCCCATCGCTTACGTGGTGGACTTCAAAGAGATGACTGCGCGCGTCGTAGTGCCTCAAGGCGACGTAGGCCTCGTGCGCCGGGATACCGAGAGCGTGGAGGTGCGTCTCGCCGACGACGTGGCAAGAGCACTACCGGCAACGATCCTGCGCGAGGTGCCCGCGGCCAGCGACCGACTTCCGAGCGCTGCGCTCGGCTCGGTAGGGGGCGGACAGTTTCAGGTCGATCCGCAGGACGAGCAGGGCACGCGCGCGCTCGATCAAATCTTCCAGTTCGATTTGAGCCTGCCGCCCGACACCGAGATCGGTAACGCCGGTGGGCGGGTCTACGTGCGCTTCGATCACGGCACCGAGCCACTGGCGCAGCAGTGGTATCGCAGTCTCCGCCAGCTGTTCCTGCGCCAGTTCACCATCTGAGCATGAGAGACCAGCGTCACCTGCGACCCGGGGTAAAGCTCGGGCACTATCCGCAACGCCCGCCGAACGGCGACAACCGTTTCGAGCGGGCGTTGGCCGGAGCTGTGCGCGGAATTCGCCCGCCGCCGGCGGCGAGACGGCGCGCGTGGCGTGCGTTCCTTCGACTCGTTAACAGTCATACCGAGACGCTTGCCGACGCCGGCAAGAATCGCCTCGCCGATCACATCGAAAATGCAAAGCGACATCTGCACAACAATGGTCTCACGCAGGCTGCGATCGCGCGTGTTTTCGCAATCGTACGCGAGGTGGCCGAGCGCGAGGTCGGCATGCGCCATTTCGACGTTCAGCTCATCGGTGGCTGGGTCATGATGGAAGGGATGCTCGCGGAGATGCGAACGGGGGAAGGAAAGACCCTGGCTGCGACCCTGCCTGCGTGCACCGCCGCGCTCAGTGGAATTCCCGTGCACGTCGTGTCGGTGAATGATTACCTGGTCACCCGCGACGCCGAGGAGATGGGCCCGATCTACAGTGCGCTGGGGCTCACGGTCGGTGTCATTACCGAAGACATGGATCCGGATGCCAGGCGCAAGGCCTATGCCTGCGACATCACCTATTGCAGCAACAAGCAGTTGGTGTTCGATTATCTCAAAGACAAGCTCGCGCTCGGTTCCGGCGATCCGGGACTCAAGCTCAAGCTCGAGTCCCTGCACAGCGATCAGCCGCGCGTCGACAGACTCCTCCTTCGGGGGCTCTACTACGCCATCGTCGATGAAGCCGACAGCGTGCTCATCGACGAGGCCCGCACACCCCTGATCCTATCCGCCCAGAGCCAGAGCGAGGAGCAGGTGAAGGTGTGCCGACAAGCACTGTTTCTCGCGGGCCAGCTGCGCGAGGGAACCGACTTCATCCTGCATCCCCGTGAACGTCAGCTCGAGCTGCTCGATCGCGCTGAAAAGCGCCTGACCGAGATCGCCGAGCCGCTGGGCGGACTATGGACCGGTGAACGGCGCCGTCGTGAGCTGGTGACCCAGGCTCTGACCGCGAAGCACCTGTTCTTGCGCGACAAGCAATACCTGGTGCGCGACGACAAGATCCAGATCATCGACGAGCACACGGGGCGCGTGATGGCCGACCGTGCCTGGGAGCGCGGTTTGCATCAGATGATCGAGACCAAGGAGAACGTCGAGCTGACCAGCAACCGCGAGACGCTCGCGCGCATCAGCTATCAGCGATTCTTTCGCCGCTACCTGAGGTTGGGCGGCATGAGCGGAACGCTCGAGGAGGTGCGTGGTGAGCTCTGGTCGGTGTACGGCCTTGGAGTCGTCACCGTTCCGACGAACCGCCCCATGATCCGGAGCGAGCGCGCGGACCTCACCTACCGCCGCGCCGTGCAGAAGTGGACCGCTATCGTCAAACGCATCCGAGCCGTGCACAAGCGCGGGCGGCCGATCCTGGTAGGTACCCGGTCGGTGGAGGATTCCGAGCACCTCAGCCGGCTTCTCAAGCGGGTCAAGCTCGAGCACCAGGTGCTCAACGCTCACCAGGACGAGCAGGAAGCGGAAATCGTCGCCTGCGCCGGCGAGAAGGGCCGAATCACGGTCGCCACGAACATGGCGGGGCGCGGCACCGACATCAAGCTCGGGCCCGGCGTTAAAGAACTCGGCGGATTGCACGTTATATCAAGTGAGCGAAACATCGCGCGCCGCATCGACCGCCAGCTCGC
>JAABYT010000006.1:43728-44001 GCA_011775625.1 Gammaproteobacteria bacterium
TTCGGCGACGGCGTGAAGAATCTGCTGTCGGCAATCGGCCGAAAAAGCCGGCCGGTGCCCGGGTGGGTTTCGAGTGTGCTGATCGCGCTGCCGCAGCGGATGCTCGAGCGCTATCACCGCCGCGTGCGGCGCGAGCTGCTCAAAGTGGACGAGCAGCGCGGCAAGCTTCTCGCCTTTACCGGCGCACCGGAATGACGGAGTTGAACCAGCAATGACTGCTACATACGTACGTACGGGCACGAGGGCCATCGCTCTAATCGCAGCCACGTGGGC
>JAABYT010000006.1:44033-46720 GCA_011775625.1 Gammaproteobacteria bacterium
GAGGTGGTCGAGCTGAGCAGCTCGGTTCCCGGAATAATCGACACCATCGCCGTGGACCGCAGCGATCCCGTCGAAGAAGGCCAAGTGGTGGCGAAGCTCCAGTCCGAAGTGGAGCAGGCACAGGTCGAGCTGTCGAAGCAGCGCGCCGGCTTCGAAGGCGAGATCGAATCCAAGCGCGCCAGTAGCGACTTCGCGAAACGCAGTCAGCAGCGAACCCAGAAGCTGTTCAACAAGAAGGCCGTGCCTTTCCATGTGCTGGATGAGGCCAAGACCGACGCCATCCTGGCGGATACGGAGCTTCAGACCGCGGAGCAGAACAAGCGCATGGCCGAGCTCGAGCTCGCGCGTGCCGAGGCGACGCTGGCGCTTCGCACCGTGCGCAGCCCGATCTCCGGTGTCGTCGTCGAACGTCTCAAATCGCCGGGCGAGTTCGTCGAGGACAAGCCCATTCTGCGCATCGCTCAGCTCGATCCCCTGCGCGTGGAGGTCATCGTGCCCGTCACGCGCTTCGGCACCATCAGCACCGGCATGCGCGCCGAGGTCACCCCTGAGCTCACCAAGCGGCGTAAGTACATCGCCCAGGTCACCATCGTCGACAAGGTGGTGGACGCCGCCAGCGGCACCTTCGGTGTGCGCCTCGAGCTGCCCAACCCCGGCAATTTCATACCCGGAGGCCTTCGCTGCAGCCTGACCTTCCTCGACTGAGGAGGGTCCCCCTGGGAGGGCTGGAGCGGGCGTTTTTCCGCTGTTTCTGCGGGATTTGCGACGGGCTACTCACTCGGGAAGCGCCCCGGGCCCGGCAGAGTCTCGTATTCTTGAGTCAAAGGAACGATATAACTGCGAGTGGTGGCTTTCTCGGGGCGCTGGCCCCGCTGGTAACACGGTAGGTTTCTAGCACGGGAATGAAAAGATTCATTTACGTCCCCGAATCCGACGTTTAGACCACGCATGTTTGTGACGATACAACTTAATGACCTTTTCGAAGCCCGAGGCGCAGGCACGGGTGTGCCCGCTCCCGGAAATCGGTTCGATACCGCGAGCGAATAGCAGAGCGCGGGAGTCAGTGCAGTGAAAAAGCTGAAACTCAAAGGGTTCAAGCTCAGAAAACCCAACATCAATCCTTTCGTGAGGATGAGTCTGGGCCTCGTCTGTCTGACTTTGTGCATGGTGCTCGTCGGTGACATGGTGCTCGGCTTGACGAGCGACGAGCGGCGCGCACTGCTCGATCAGCGCAAGAAAATCTGTGAGACGCTCGCCGTGCAGTTTTCCGAGCTCGCCGAAGCGGGTGAAGTCGATACGATCCGCAAGTCCATGCAATCGCTGGTCAGCGGTAACGCGGATGTTATGTCGACGGCTCTGGTCGATATCAAAGGTAAGACCCTCGCTTTTGCGGGCGATCACGCGACGCACTGGGAGCCCCCCGGGGGCGAGAGCTCCACGCCGACCCATGCTCAGGTTCCGATCTTTTCTGGTGACAAGAAATGGGGAACCGTCGAAGTCAGCTTTGCCAAGACCGAGCTCGATTTCTCGGGACTGATGGAAGATCCGCTCGTTCAGTTTCTGGCCTTTCTCGCCATTGCGGGTTTTGCGGCTTACATGTTCTTCATGAAAAAAACCTTGAAGAATCTGGATCCGAAAGCCGTGATCCCCGACCGTGTGCGCTCGGCGTTGGATCTGCTGGCCGAGGGCGTCGTGATGGTGGATCGAAAGGGCGATATCGTGCTGGCGAACCTGGCATTTGCGTCCAAGGCGGAGAAAGACGTCAATGCGCTTTTGGGGCAGTCGTTGTCGAAGATGACCTGGCACTCCAACGACGTGAAAAAGAAACGCGTGAAGGATAAGAACCTTCCCTGGGCGCGCGCCATGAAGGAAGGCGGCAATCAGACGGACGTGCTGCTCTCGCTGACCACGAATAAAGACGAAAAACGCCATTTCTCCATCAACAGCTCGCCCATCATGGATGACAAGGAGAACATGCGCGGTGCGATGGTCACATTCAACGACGAGACGGCGCTGCAGCAGGCGAACGCCGTGCTTGTCGACATGATGGACAAGTTGAAGAGCAGCCAGGAGCAGGCCAAATTACAGAATGCCGAGCTGCAGCGACTCGCTACCCAGGACCCGCTTACGAGCTGTTTGAATCGCCGCTCTTTCTTCGAGCAGGCGGATCTCGCCTGGGCCAAGGCGGTTGCCGAGGGCGAGCCGCTCGCCTGCATCATGACCGACATTGATCGGTTCAAGTCCATCAACGACAAGTTTGGTCACATGGTGGGAGATCAGGTGATCGAGGCCGTTGCAAAGCTTCTGGTCTCGAACTTCAGAAAGACCGATCTCATCTGCCGTTACGGTGGCGAGGAGTTCTGCATTCTGATGCCCGGCGCGGAGCTCGATCAGGCGGTCAAGGTAGCCGAGCAGGCGAGAGCCACTATCGCCAAGTCGGTCAGCGAGCAGCTGAAGACCAAGGAGCCTCTCCAGGTGACCTCGAGCTTCGGCGTGTCCTCGCTGAAGCACGGAGCCAAGGACGTTGCCGGTGTCATCAACCAGGCGGACAAGGCCCTCTACCTGGCCAAGCAATCGGGCCGCGACAAGGTCTCCCGCTGGGACCAGGTGCGAGACAACAAGGCAGCTTGAGCAGCGCGCTCGTCCCGCGCGATTACACCGTTCGTTCGTAATCCCGGATATTCCCG
>JAABYT010000006.1:46768-47024 GCA_011775625.1 Gammaproteobacteria bacterium
GCCGCTGCGGGGCGATGTCGCCCCACGAAGCTGCCGTTATAAGGATATACGCGGTGTAATCCGCCCTTCACGAGGGGTGGAGCACCGTGTTTTCGGCTGCCCGAGCGTTGGGAATCAAACGACTTTTGGGGAAGGCGGCTGAAGAGAGACGCTGAAACGATGAAGAAGGTCGCGCCATCGAAGACGCCGATACGCCGGGCCCTCATGGAGGAGCTCGAGCCGCGTCTGCTGTTCTCGGCGGACCTGCCCGGCGTGC
>JAABYT010000006.1:47126-48375 GCA_011775625.1 Gammaproteobacteria bacterium
AGCAGCTCATCGACGACCTCTTGAAGGCCCAGGCCGAGGGCCGGCCCATCGAGGTGGTGGTGCTGGAGAGCGGTCGTGACGGCGTCGAGCAGATCACCGAGGCGATGGCGGAGCGCCGGGACGTGGACGCCGTGCACATCGTCTCCCACGGCGCCGATGCGAGCCTCACCCTCGGCAACACGAGGCTCGACGGCGCAAGTCTCGAATCCTACCGGGAAGCGATCACGAGCTGGCGGACGTCTCTGACCGACGGCGCCGATCTGCTCCTCTACGGCTGCGACTTCGCCGCTACCGCCGAAGGCCGGGAGCTGGCCGGCGCTCTTGCCGGGCTCACTGGCGCGGATGTCGCCGCCAGCACCGACCGCACCGGCAGCGCCGGGCTCGGCGGTGACTGGGATCTGGAGTACAGCCAGGGCGAGATCGAGTCGGGGATCGCCTTCAGCGCGGGCGTCCAGGAGGCCTGGTCGGGAACGCTCAACTTCACCGAGGTGGGTGCCGCCGCCGGCGTGCAGGGTCCCAGCGGCGCTGGCCTGAGTGGCAACGGTGTCGCCGCCGCCGACTTCAACAACGACGGATTCCTGGACTTCGTCGCCCACGGCGAAGGGACTGCGCCAAGCATTCTATACGAGAACAACGGCGACGGGACGTTCACGGATGTCACCGCGGCGAAGATCTCCGGCCTCGCCGGCACGGCCGAGCGCCGCTCGGTCGTCTGGGGCGACGTCAACAACGATGGCTGGGTCGATCTGATCAGCGTGATCAACTCGGGTGGCTGGGAGGTTTACCTCAACAACAGCGGATCAGACTTCGGCATCCTCGGCGCTCCGAACCAAACCTTTGGCGCAGCAGACTATCCCGGCGGTAATCTGAACATCGAAGGACTCGGCCTCATCGACTACGACAATGACGGCATCCTGGAAATCATCCACGATAATCACGACTTCGGAATCGAACTTTTCGAGAATGACGGGTCCGGTTCCTTCATCCGAATCGATCCGACAACTGTCGGCCTGTCCGGCGGCACCCCGACTGAGGGCGATTTCTCGACCTTTGCCGACATCAACGTGGATGGTTTCGTCGACATCATCATACGAAAAAGTGGGGTCGGGACTTCAGACTTCTTTCTAAACAATGGCGACGGCACCTTTACCGGTGCATTCGATTTCGGTGACGCTCCCAATGGCTCGAAGGGCGGCGTTGTCGCCGGTGACTTCGACAACGACGGCGACTTCGACGTGGTCTGGACCGA
>JAABYT010000006.1:48384-50291 GCA_011775625.1 Gammaproteobacteria bacterium
GTGGCGGGTGATTACGACAACGACGGCGATCTCGATCTGTTCTTGAACGGCGCCGACGCCGGCGGGCTGCTCCTCATCAACGAATCCACCGGACCCGGAAACTTCACCTGGAGCGAGTACACCGCGGCCGCACTGGGCGCCGGCGACGGCGAGGGCACCGCGTTCTTTGACTACGACAACGACGGCGATCTGGATCTGTACATCAACCAGACCGGTGCAAACGAGCTGTGGCGGAATAACCTCGACAACAAGAACTACCTGATGGTCCGTGCGCTTCGCGACCTGGGTGGCGGCACCACCCGCCCCGAGCTCGGCGCCACCATCGTTCTGCGCGATTGGGACGGTAACGTGATCTCCGGTGTGCGCGAGGTCAATGGCAGCCGCGGTCACGGCTCGCAGGATGCGGCCATCGTGCACTTCGGTCTGCCCCAGGGGCCGGACACGAAGATCTACGTGGAGGTCAGCTTTCTCGATGGCAGCACCGTCACCAAGGCGGTAATACCCAGCAGCCTGGGTAGCTACCAGGTGGTCGATATTCTCAACACTGATTCGAGCGACGCCATCAATCGAGATCCCATCGTCAACGACGACACCGGCGTGACCGACGAGGTCACCGTGCTGAGCGTGGCGGCTCCAGGTGTGTTGGGCAACGACGCCGGTTCATTGCAATCGCCCACCAGCGGCGCCTGGCTGAGCTACGACGCTGCAGCCGACAACCCTGGTGACAATCTCTGGACGTCCACCACGGGTGAGGCGGGATTCGAATGGGACTTCGGCACCAACGACTCACCCATCGTGCCTGTTACGGGACTGCCTGGTATCACCGCTGCCTATTCCTTCCCGACTGCCGGCGGGTCGGGCGCGATCATGCGGGACGTTAACAACGCCGGGACATCCGGGAATTCGGACGAAGAGGACGCGACCTTCGAGTTCTGGTTCAGGCCTTCGGATGTCGCCGATCAAGACGTCATCTTCGAGACCGGCAGTGACAGCGGTGGCGGCGTCTCCTTCACGATGCGCAACGACGACGGCGATGGCCTCTACGACGATCTCAACTTTTCCGTCATCGATGGCGGCGTCTGGGGAAACATCAGCGTGGATCTGTCGGCGTTCCTGGGAGACCCCGGGGATGGCAGCGTCATCACATCGGAGTTCATCCACGTAGTCGGTGTTCTCGAGGTAGGGGATGGTGTTGCAGTTCCCGCCCAGTTCGCCCTTTACATCAACGGCACAGCGGCCGGCACCCTGACAACCAATGGTGATCTGTGGGATCTCATCGATTGGGCGACCGGTGACGATTCGGGGCTCGGGCAGGTCAACGGCACGATTGCTGCTGCAGGCGTGCGCGGCGATCTCAACACCGACTATACGGACTTCGAGGGGGAGATCGCCCGATTCGGTTTCTACGACAACAAGGCGTTCACCCCGGCCGAAGCGCAGGATAACTACGACGCAGTCGCCGAGGGTCTCTACGTTTCCGATGTGGAAGGCAGCCCGATCGCGCAAGGCGGATCGGCAGTCGTGGTGCTGGCAAGTGGTGCTCAGGTCACAATGAACTCGGACGGCAGCTACGACTACGATCCCAACGGCGCATTTGCGTTCCTGAGTCCGGGTGAATCGACCACGGACAGCTTCAACTACTCGGCGACCGACCCCTTCGGCAACACGGCTACCGCCACCGTCACGATCACGGTCAACGGCACCGTCAACGATCCTCCGGTCGTAAACGATCAGAGCTTCTCGGTAGATGAGAATTCGCCGAACGGCACGAGCGTCGACACTGTGGTGGCGACCGATCCCGATGAGTGGTTCGATGCGGCCTGGAGCTTCCGCAAGGCGATCACTATCGATTCGACGAAGGTGAGTGCAGACCTCACCGACTTCCCGGTGCTGATTTCCTTGGTTGA
>JAABYT010000048.1:0-1020 GCA_011775625.1 Gammaproteobacteria bacterium
GGCGGCGCTGAAGGCACGGCTCGGCCGGGAGGTCACCCTGGAGTGCGAGACCGATCCGTCGCTTGTCGGAGGTGCGTTGATTCGGGCGGGCGACCTGGTGATCGATGGCACGGTGCGCGGCCGGCTCGGCAAGCTCGCCACGGCGCTCACCTGAATTGGCTTTCAACACGGGCGGCGCCGGCGCAAAGGCCGTGGCGCCGAGAGGTAAAGAGTTATGCAACTGAATCCAGCGGAAATCAGCGAGCTCATCAAGCAGCGCATCGAGAGCTTCGAGGCGGTCGCCGAGGCGCGCTCCGAAGGCACGGTCGTGAGCCTCACCGACGGCATCGCGCGGATCCACGGTCTCGCCGACGTCATGCAGGGCGAGATGATCGAGTTCCCGGGCGACACCTTCGGCATGGCGCTCAACCTGGAGCGCGACTCCGTCGGCGCGGTGATCCTGGGCGACTACGAGCACATCCCGGAGGGCGACAGCGTCAAGTGCACCGGCCGCATCCTCGAGGTGCCGGTCGGCGAGGCGCTGCTCGGGCGCGTCGTGGATGCGCTGGGCAATCCCATTGACGCCAAGGGCGAGATCAAGGCGGCGCGCACCTCGCCCATCGAGAAGGTCGCCCCCGGCGTGATCACCCGCCAGTCCGTCGGCCAGCCGGTGCAGACCGGGCTCAAGGCCATCGATTCCATGGTGCCCATCGGCCGCGGACAGCGCGAGCTGATCATCGGGGACCGCCAGACGGGCAAGACCGCCGTGGCGATCGACACCATCATCAACCAGCGCGGCACGGGCATCAAGTGCATCTACGTGGCCGTCGGCCAGAAGAACTCGACCATCGCCGGCGTGGTGCGCAAGCTCGAAGAGCACGGCGCCATGGAGCACACCATCATCGTGGCCGCATCGGCCTCGGAGTCCGCCGCCATGCAGTTCATCGCGCCGTATGCGGGCTGCAGCATGGGCGAGTACTTCCGCGACAGGGGCGAGGACGCGCTGATTATTTTCGACGACCTCACGAAGCAGGCCTGGGC
>JAABYT010000048.1:1048-1857 GCA_011775625.1 Gammaproteobacteria bacterium
TGGGCCTACCGGCAGCTTTCGTTGCTGCTGCGCCGGCCGCCGGGGCGCGAGGCCTATCCCGGCGATATCTTTTATCTGCACTCCAGGCTCCTGGAACGCGCGGCGCGCGTGAACGCCGAGTACGTGGAGAAGGCCACCGACGGCGAGGTAAAGGGCCAGACCGGCTCACTGACCGCCCTGCCGATCATCGAGACCCAGGCGGGCGACGTATCGGCCTTCGTGCCCACCAACGTGATCTCCATCACCGACGGGCAGATCTTTCTGGAAACCGACCTGTTCAACGCCGGCATCCGGCCCGCGATCAACGCCGGCCTGTCCGTGTCCCGCGTCGGCGGCGCGGCCCAGACCAAGATCATCAAGAAGCTGGGCGGCGGCGTGCGCCTGGCGCTCGCCCAGTACCGCGAGCTCGCCGCGTTCGCCCAGTTCGCTTCGGACCTCGACGAGAGCACGCGCAAGCAGCTCGAGCGCGGCCAGCGGGTCACCGAGATGATGAAGCAGAAGCAATACGACCCGCTGTCCGTGGCGGAGATGGCGGTAACCCTCTTCGCCGTGGACCAGGGCTATCTGGACGATGTGGATATCAAGAAGATCGTGGACTTCGAGCACGCCTTGCACGCCTACATGAACAGCGAGCACGGTGATCTCATGGCGCGCATCAATGAGACGGCGGACTACAACGACGAGATCGAAGGCGCCCTCAAGTCGGCGGTCGAGGACTTCAAGGCGCACCATGCATATTGAGCGAACCCGTGAAGGCTCCGGCACTGCGAGCCCGTACTTCGAGATCAACGCTTCAGGACGGTAACGAA
>JAABYT010000048.1:1895-2116 GCA_011775625.1 Gammaproteobacteria bacterium
AACCATGGCTGCCGGCAAAGAGATCCGCACCAAGATCCGGAGTATTCAAAACACGCAGAAGATCACCAAGGCCATGGAGATGGTCGCGGCGAGCAAGATGCGCAAGGCGCAGGACCGCATGCGGGCGGCCCGGCCGTATGCCGAGAAGATGCGTACGGTCATCGGTCACCTCGCGAACGCACACCCCGAGTACCGGCATCCCTATCTGCTGGAGCGAGAGG
>JAABYT010000043.1:0-2239 GCA_011775625.1 Gammaproteobacteria bacterium
TCGAAGATGATGACGCCGAGCTCGTAATTTCCCGACCTGTCGCTCTTTACTTTGGCGAAGGTTCTGGTTTTGCTCAGCGTCTCGGTGACCGCTTCCGAAAAGTTCTCGTTGGAAATCTGCGGTGTGCCGGTGGGCTCCGTGGCGCGACCGCCCGTCACCTCGACGTTGACGGAGTAAGGGTGTGTTTTCTCCTTGACGGCCGTCTCGGGAATCATTGCCGAGGAGGCGGCCGGCAAGGCGCAACCGGCGATATGCGCTGCACACGCGGCGAGGATAACGGCCAGAATCGGGATTGCACGCGGTCTCATCATCGGTCAAAAGCAGGCGCCCTGATCCGCCCGATATTCGAGCTTACACGGTTATCGAGACGGATTCGATGCTGCATGCAATAGCGACGATCGCCGGTAGCTAACCGGTGTACAGGCCCTCGACCTCAACGAGCAGATCCCCGCGGCACAGATCCCCCGAGAGATAGATGACCGGAGCGGCCTCGCCCACCTGTGCGTACAGGTGATCCCGGATCTTGCCCTCGTCCCGGGCGTCACGCACATAAACCTTGATCTGGGACAACTCGGCCAATGTTCGGATTTTGACGCCATGATTCGCCTGCGCATTGTGGATAAGAGTGCGCATGTTGTGCAGGCTTTCCTCGAGCTGAGGCAGGACGCGCTCTCGATGCTGCGATTCGTGTCCGACGATGCTTGCCGTGCCCGATATGTAAAGATGCTTGCTGCCGTTCCAGTCCTTGACCACTGCCCGGGAGAACGAAGGACTCCTCGGCCCGTACTGCGGTGGATAGCGAAAGGCGCTCACCTGGCGCGGATTCTCGAGCTGGATCCCCGCATCCCTGGCGGCTAGGAAATAGACGAGTAATTTGCCCGAGCGGGTGCCGATGCCGCTGGCGGCCGGCATGCGCTGCTCGGGCATGGCGAATCTCTCGAACACCTGGTGCCGGCCGATGCAGAACGATCGGTATCGTTCCATGCCGTGCTCCTCGCCGTTGATGTCCGGGATGTAGTTCCAGATTCTCAGATAGTAAGGAAAGCCCATCTCCGCGGCGAACGGGAGGATGGCCTCGTAGGCGTGTTGGCTCGCTGCCTCGAGCCCTGGAAATTCCCGCTCGTCCACCGCCACGTGGCCGAACAGCACCCGATCGTTCCTGCTGAAGGACACCAGGCCCCGAACGCCTGATTCGACCGCTGTCTCGCTCCTCCAGACCTCCAGCTTCGGCGGGGACCCGAGCTGGTGCAAAGCGACCGTGGCACGGCGTGGATCGGCACTGGGCTCGGCTTCGACCTCTTCGAAGGCGATCAGCGCAAGAACCTGCTGGTCGCCGAGCAGCTCCTGCTCGTGCTTGGCCGATGTGAAATGTGCCGAAAAAGGTTGCATGTCACCGGGCCGAATCTGCCCGCGGGCGGAGAAGGACCCTGTTTGTTGTCGCACGGCTCGTGCGCGGTCGTCCAAGGGGCATGGCGCGCATCCTATGGGCCCACCGTCAGGAACGCAACGCGCCACACGCCGGGCGCGGAGTCGAACGGTCGTGCCCGCGGGCGTCTCGGGGTAGCAGGCCCCCGGGCCGCCTGTGATATATTTCCCGAGCGCGGCCGGCACGAGCGACCCGGCTTCTGCCTCGCTGACCGGGTAAAGACAGCGTTCGATGGTCACGAAGGCGATGCGCGCATTGGTAAATCTGCATTGAATGGCGTTCGTAAATGGCAGACTTATCTCCGCTGGAATTGGAACTGGCAAACACCATCGTCAATGCACTGAATCTGGAAGACGTTCGCGCAGAAGACATCGAGCCGGACGAGCCCCTGTTTCGCGACGGCCTGGGACTCGATTCGATTGACGCGCTGGAAATTGCCCTGGCGATTTCGCTCGAGTACGGCTTTCAGATTCGTTCCGACGACAGTGATAATTCCCGCATCTTCGCCTCTCTGAGGTCGTTGAGCCAGCACGTTGAGGAAAATCGAGTCAAGTAGCGAGCGGACAGCGCTCGAGGATGCGCCGATCCTGCCCGCACTGCTGCCTTATCCCGTTCTGCTGTATTTGTCCTTCGCGATTGATCGGTCTGCGCCGATCATCGACGGGCCGCCCGCCATGTCGACCGCGGGATCGGTGTCCGCCGTTCGCCGAGACCGCGCACTCATCGAACGCCCAAGGATTTTGGATTTTCTGAATCGTTTTTCGGCACACATCTTCATGGCCGTCGAGTATACGCTTCGCTCTTTTCTTTCCA
>JAABYT010000043.1:2271-8012 GCA_011775625.1 Gammaproteobacteria bacterium
GGAGTGGCAGAGCCGGCAACGTTTCCATTACTTGCTCACGACGTTGGTGAATGTGTCGCGTACCGGCACGGTGCCCGCATCGAGCGAGAGACTTTTCTCGCTCACGTCCGAGCTCTGGCAGAAGATCTGCCGGAGGCGCCTTTCGCGATCAACATGTGCAGCGACCGGTACGCGTTCATGGCCGCACTGGCGGCAGCAATGATGCGGGGCCAAACGACTCTGCTCCCACCTGCCAAAGTGTACGGAGTGATTCGGGAGCTCGCGGCTGACTATGCTGGAAGCTATTGTCTTGCTGACGCGAGCATTGAGATCGAGGGACTCGATGTGCACACGGTGACCCTCGCTGAGTCCGTCGCGGGAGATGCTGAAAGCACAGTGCCCTTGATTGCAGCGGATTCGATCGCTGCGATCGCGTTCACATCCGGTAGCACCGGTCGCCCGAATCCGAACCCGAAACGCTGGGTGGATCTGGTGCTCGGGCAGAAACTCGCCGAACGGCGCTTTGGTTTCGGAAGCGGCCGCCGTGAGGCGATCCTCGCAACCATCCCAGCGCAGCACATGTATGGTCTCGAGGTAAGCGTTATCCTTCCCCTGGTCGCGGGACTTGGTGTGTACGCAGGACAGCCGTTTTTCCCCGAGGACATCCGTCGCGCGATCATCGCTATTCCAGAGCCACGCACGATGTTCACGACACCAATGCATCTTCGTGCGTGTGTCGAAGCCGGGCTCGAATGGCCTCGGCTCTCACGCATTGTTTCGGCGACCGCGCCGCTTTCGACGGAGCTGGCTGAACGCGCCGAGAGCATTTTCTCCGGCGAGGTGATGGAAATCTACGGCTGCACGGAAGCAGGTTCGATGGCATCTCGACGGACCCTGGACGGTGACACATGGCGATTCTACGATGGCATTACATCGCACCAAGAAGATGGGTCCGTCTACGTGAGCGCGAGCCATCTTCCCGAGCCGGTTGCCCTGAACGATTACATTGAAAAGCTCGACGATTCGCACTTCAAGCTGCTCGGCCGTCATGCCGATCTCATCAATATTGCCGGGAATCGCGCCTCGCTGAGCGATCTGAATCTCAAGCTGAACGCTATCGAGGGCGTGCGCGACGGCGTATTCCTGATTACAGACAGCGGAAATGTCGACGTGCAGCGCGTGGCCGCGCTCGTGGTCGCTCCCCATCTCGAGCGCAAGGATATCCTGGCGGCACTCGCCGAGCGCATCAACCCGGTGTTTCTGCCGCGACCGCTCTACAAGGTAGACCGACTGCCGCGCAACGCGATGGGCAAGCTTCCCCGTGAGGCGCTCTTGCGACTTGTCGAGGAGCTGGGGCAAGCCTCGTGAGCTTCCAGGTCCACCGCACGATAACCAACGAGCATCCCGCGCTTGCCGGGCACTTTCCCGGAAATCCGGTGGTGCCCGCCGTGCTGATTCTCGACGAGGTGCTGCGGGCGGCCGAGCAGTGGCGCGGGAAGCTGCGCCTTAAAAGCGTCGAAACGGTGAAGTTCAGTTCCCCGCTGAGGCCTGGGCAATCGTTCAGCATCGAATTGCGTTGTGACGACGATTCTTACATCGCCTTCGAATGCCGTTATGGTGCAAACCGCATTGCATCGGGTCGGCTGGCGGTGGAGTGCGAAACAGGCGGGTCGTGAGCGCACGCTGGAGGCGTCAGTCGGAGCGGGGCAGTCGAATCCCCACTTTGTTCATCACATGGGTCACGTTGCACATCGGACGCTGGGCAGCGCGATTGCTGCTTTATCCCATAACTGCTTATTTCCTCGTGAGCGCACGCGAGCAGCGCGCCGCGTCGCGTCAGTTTTTGTCGCGCGCCCTTGGCCGCAGGGTCGGCTGGCCGGACGTTGCGCGCCATTTTCACTCGTTCGCAGCGACGATCCTCGATCGCGTGCATCTGGTAGTGGATGATGTGGAGCGTTTCGATTTGCGCGTTCACGGGCTCGACGCAATTATCGAAAAGGCGGATCAAGGTCGAGGCTGTATCTTGCTCGGTGCTCATCTCGGAAGCTTCGAGGTCATGAGAATGCTGGCCAGCTTCACCGACAAGGTCTCCGTGAAAGTCATGATGTATGAAGAGCACAATGCCAGGCTCACGCGCCTGCTCTATTCTTTTAACCCGAAATATGCCGAATCGATCATCGCGCTGGGTGGTGTCGACGTCGCATTGCGAGCAGGGGAGTGCCTGAATCGCGGTGAGATGGTCGGTATGCTAGGTGACCGAGTCGCCGGCAGCGAGCGAACGACCCGCTGCCGATTTTTCGGTGAGAAAGCAACCTTTCCGGCGGGGCCCATGTTGATGGCATCGATGTTGAAGGTGCCGGTTTTGCTGTTTTTCGGCATCTATCTGGGGGCTAATCGCTATGGGTTACACTTCGAGCTATTCGCCGATGAGGTCACCATAAGGCGCGAGCAGCGTGATGCGGATATTCAGGAGTGGGTACAACGTTATGCCGATCGGCTCGAGCATTTCGCAAGGCTCGCGCCTTACAACTGGTTCAATTTCTATGACTTCTGGGCGGAAGGCTGATTCGGTCAGCCATGCGCTCGTATGGACGCTCTGCGCATGTGTCCTGGCTGGCTTTTCATTGAGATTCTCGCATGCCGCTTCGGGAAGCGGCGTCGATCTCACCCAGCTCATGCGCAAGCTCGCCGAAGTGCGCACGGCCGATGGAAGATTTATTGAACGCAAGTATATTTCGATCCTGAGCGAGCCGCTCGTCATGAAGGGCAGCGTGCGATATCAGTCACCCGACTATGTAAGAAAAGAGTACGACGGTCCTGAGCGCCAAAGCTACGAGATTCGCGGCGACCATCTCGTCGTAGAATTGGCCGATGGCCGAAAGCGCGAAATTTCCGTCGACGATCACCCTGCGCTGCGCGCCTTCGTGGAATCATATCGCGGCACTCTGGCAGGCGATCTCGAAACTTTGCAACGATACTTCGAGCTGGAACTGGACGGCCGCATGGAAAACTGGCTGCTTCGCCTTACACCGCGCGGGGATGAGCTGGCCGACTACTTGAGCGAGATCGTCGTGCTCGGGCGTAACGACTTCGTCTACAGCGTCGAGACGCTCGAGGCAAGCGGCGACCGAAGCATCATGACGCTCGAACCCGGGAGTGAATAGCCAGCGCCTGGCGGCGATTCTGTGGCTCGCGGCTCTCGCCGCTGCCAGCGCGTGGGTGGTTACGCAAACGAGCATTCGCAGCGATATCTCCTCGTTCATGCCGCGCGCGAAGACCCCCGTTCAGCAGCTGCTTTTGACGGAGCTGCGCGCCGGGCCGGTGACGCGAATCACGCTCATCAGCATCGGCGGAGCGTCACGCGATGCCCTTGCCATGCAGAGCAAAGCAATCGCGGCAAGGCTGCGGGCCAGCGGTCTGTTCGTGCGCGTCGCGAACGGCGAGCCGATCGTCGACGGTGCCGAGCGCGAGCAGCTTTTCGCATACCGCTATCTCCTCAGCCCGGCCGTGGACGAGGGTCATTTCTCCGCTGCTGCGCTGCGTGATGCCTTACAGCAGCGCCTTCGCGAGCTGGCTTCGCCGCTGCCTGTCTTCGACAGACCCTCGCTCGCGCTCGACCCGACCGCGGAGCTGCGCACGATGCTCACCGCGTGGCGCGGGTCGGCCGAGCCGCGCAGCTACCGAGGCGTATGGTTCGACGATCGCGGGGAGCGCGCGCTGTTGCTGGCGCATACCCGTGTCGCAGGCTTCGACCTCAACGCCCAGGAGCAGGCTCAGCGCGCGGTCCGGGAAGCCGCCGAAGCCGCCGGCGTCGCTCCCCTCGCGCTCGGTCTGAGCGGGCCGGGCGTTTACGCGGTGGCCTCCCGCGACCTCATACGTGCCGAGACCAGGCGTCTCGGCATTGCCGCCACGCTGGTGGTGATGCTCATCGTGCTGGTGAGCTACCGCTCATTGCGCCTGCTCCTCGTAGGCGCGATACCGCTCGTATCCGCGGTCGTGGCGGGAGTACTCGCGGTCGATTTGGTGTTCGGCGCCGTTCACGGCATTGCACTCGCGTTCGGCGTGACGGTGATCGGCGTTGCCATCGACTACCCGATCCACCTGTTCAGTCGCTTCAGTGGCGAACGCTCGACGCGCAAGAGCCTTGCCAGCATCTGGCCGACCATCCGCCTCGGCGTCATCACGACCGCCATGGGCTATCTGGCCATGACGGCGACCGACTTTCCGGGAATGGCCCAGCTTGCCACGTTCGCCATCGCCGGCCTGCTGGCGGCCGCCGCCTGCACCCGATGGGCGCTGCTCGGTCTCTTGCCGGCGGACTGCACGGCGGGGCAAATGTGGCCGTCGGCTGATTGGTGCGCGCGACGTCGGCGACCGCCGGCGCAATGGGGCTGGCTGCTGGCGCTCGCCGGGCTGCTGTCGGTCGTCTATGTTCTCGGCCGCGGGGAGACGCCCTGGCAGGACGACATGGCCGCCTCGAGCCCCATTCCGGCTTCGTTGATGGCTCGCGACAGGCACCTGCATGCGCGCCTCGGCGTTGCGGACACCAACCATGTGCTGGTCATCGAAGCAGCGAATGCCGAAGCGGCCCTGCAGGCAAGCGAATCCCTCGCCGTGGATCTCCAGCCGCTCGTTGCCGCCGGCGTCATCACCAGCTTCGATCATCCCGCGCGCTACCTACCCAGCGCCCGCACCCAGCTCGCGCGCCGCGCGATCCTGCCGCAACCCGATCGCCTCGCCGCAGATCTCGTGCAGGCTCAGGCGGGACTGCCTTTCAAAGCGGACGCGTTCTCGCCCTTCATCGCGGCGGTTAGCGCGGCGCGCACGCTGCCGCCGCTGCTTCTGGAGAACCTGCAAGACACCGCGCTCGGCGCGCGCGTGCGCTCGGCGCTGCTGCCGGTCGGCGATGGCTGGGCTGCACTGGTGTTGCTCGCCGGGGTGGCGCGCACCGAGGCGTTGTCACGCTGGCTCGCCGAGCGCGAGCAGCCCAATCTCCGGCATCTCGATCTGAGGCGGGATACCCGCAGCCTGATGATGGATTTTCGCCAGCACGCTTTCGGTCGCGCCCTGTGGGGACTGCTCGCCATGGTGCTGGTTCTGTGGCTCGGACTGCGCTCGGCGAAGCGCACCATAGCGGTGCTGGCCCCCGGTCTTCTCGCTGTGGTCATCGATATCGCCGCTCTGTGCATGACGGGACAGCTGTTGTCGCTGTTTCATCTGGTGTCGCTGCTGCTGGTCGTCGGCATCAGCATCGATTACGGCCTGTTCTTCAGCCGTGACGATGCGCACCAGCGCGAGCGTGCTCGAACCTTCCACGGCCTGGTGGTGTGCGCGCTTTCCACCGTTGCCGTGTTCGGTCTCCTGGCCACCTCCGAGCTGCCGGTTCTGCGCGCCATCGGCTCCACGGTCGCCATCGGAGTCTCTCTGAGCTTCGTCGCGGCGCTTGTCATAGCGAGACCCGTCCGTTCGCCCGGCACCGCCGGGCGGATCTGATCGCGCCCGGGCGCTGATACAATTCGCAGTGCCCGGCGCGCGTCGGGTCGCACACGGAAATCGAACGCTGCGTTGGACACGATGCCTGCCAATCCGCTGATGGTGAGCGCCTACACCCTTGTCGACGCTCTCGGGCGCGGCGTGCGGGCGTCTTTCGACGCCCTCGGGAAGGCGACAGGGGGCTTGCGCCCCTGTGACTTCGACGACGCAGGCCTGGACACCTGGATTGGCCGCGTCGAAGGGCTGGAGGACGAACCGACCGTGCCCGC
>JAABYT010000043.1:8046-33891 GCA_011775625.1 Gammaproteobacteria bacterium
GAGTTCGCCGAGCAGGTCGCCGAGGCCAGCGCGCGCTATGGCGCCGAGCGCATCGGCGTATTCGTCGGCACCAGCACGTCGGGGGTTTTTCAGGTCGAGCTCGCCTATCGCCACCGCGACCCGGCCAACGGCGCGCTGCCCGCGGATTTCTCTTATTTCGGCACCGCGAACGTCATGTCCGCTGCCGAGTTCACGCGTCGCTACCTGTCGCTGGAGGGGCCCGTGATCTCGGTCTCGACCGCCTGCTCCTCGAGCGCCAAAGTGTTCGCGTCCGCCTGGCGTCATATCGAGGCAGGATTCTGTGACGCGGCCGTGGTCGGCGGCGTGGACTCCCTGTGCCTGTCGACGCTCTATGGTTTTACCTCGCTCGGCCTGGTGTCCGACCGGCCGTGCCGGCCCTGGGATGCCGAGCGCAGCGGTATGAATATCGGCGAAGGCGCCGGCTTTGCGCTGCTCGAGCCGATGCGCAGCGCTTGCGCCGGCGTCGCTTTGCTGGGCTATGGCGAGAGCAGTGATGCCTATCACATGTCCTCACCACACCCGCAAGGCGCCGGTGCGGCTGCGGCCATGGCCAAGGCGCTGGAGCGCGCGCGGGTGACGCCCGATGCCATCGACTACATCAATCTGCATGGCACCGGCACGCGGGCCAACGACGAATCCGAGGATCGCGCGATCATGCGCGTCTTCGGCGAGACCACGCCTTGCAGCTCGACCAAGGGATGGACCGGCCACACCCTGGGGGCTGCGGGTATGATCGAGGCGCTGCTTTCAATCGGCAGCATCGAACGTGGATTCATACCCGGCACATTGAACAGCGAGCGCCTGGACCCGGAGTTGTCGGCGGGGGTATTGCTCGAGAATCGCGTCGCCCGCGTCGAGCGCGTGCTCAGCAATTCGTTCGGGTTCGGCGGTAGCAACTGCAGCCTGGTGCTCGGAGCCGTGACGTGAATACCGTGCATGTGGATGCCGTGGGTCTCGTCGGGCCGGGTCTGACCAGCTGGCAGGATGCCGCACGGCTGATCGCCGCAGACAGCAGCTACCAGGGCGGCGAATGCCCGCAGTGCAGGCCGGAATTGTTGCCCGCCAACGAGCGGCGAAGGGTGACTTCCACCGGGCGTCTCGCATTGAAGGTTGCCGAAGAGGCAATGACGCAGTCGAGCTTTCCCATGGACGGCATGTGCTCGGTGTTCGCAACCTGCAACGGCGACAGCGAGACCATCGACAGGATTTGTCTCGCGCTCACCGAGCCGGATCGACCGGTGTCTCCAACACAGTTTCACAACTCGGTGCACAATGCCGCAGCGGGTTACTGGGCCATCGCCGCGCACTCGCCGATGCCATCGACCACCGTCTCTGCCTACCAGGCGAGCTTCGTTGCCGGACTGATGGAAGCGTGCGCTCAGGTCCAGGTCGAGGCGCGGCCGGTGCTGCTGGTGGCCTACGACCACCCGGCGCCCGCGCCGCTCGACGTCTGCGTCGGCGTTTATCCGCCTTTTGCGGTCGCCATGGTTCTGAGCGGCAATGCGACGGCGCGCTCGTCGCGGCTGCATTTCGAGACGGTGAGCGGCAAGCCGGCTGCCGCCATGCGCTGTGCCGAGCTCGAGCGATTGCGGGTGAGTAATCCGGCTGCCGCGAGTCTGCCTCTGCTGCGCGCCCTCGCGTCGGACGANNCCCCGAGCCCGCCGCCCTCGTGCCCCAGGCCGCAGGCATGTGCCTGCTCGATGGCGTCAGAAGCTGGGACGCGACGCGGGTGAGCTGCGTGAGCGGTAGTCATCGCCGCACCGACCACCCGCTTCGCCATGAAGGAAAGCTCGCCGCCGTTCACCTGCTCGAGTACGCGGCTCAGGCGACTGCGGTACACGGGGCGCTCGCGGCGGGCGTCGGTGAGGCGCCCGTGCCGGTCAAATATCTGGTCGCTGCGCGTGATTTCGTGCTGCGCGTGGCGCGTATCGACGACGTGCAGGCCGATCTGTGCATCGATGCCGAGCGCCTCCTTGTCATGGGCACGCGCGCTATCTACGCCTTTCGCGTGACCGCGGAGGATCGGCTGCTCGCCGAAGGACGCCTGAGCGTCGCAGCCCCGGAGGCGCTCTCGCCGTGACACGTGCGCTGGTGACCGGTGCGAGCGGAGGCATCGGATCCGCTATCTGCAGGCGTCTGGCCGCGGACGGGCTCGAAGTGATCGTGCACGCCAACCGCAATGTCGAACGCGCCCGGGCGATCGTGGAGGAGATTCAGGCAGCGGGGGGCCGTGCAGAGGTTGCGGTGTTCGACGTGACCGACGCCGAGCGTACGCAGGAGTGCGTGAAGACGCTTTGCGCCGACGAGGCGGTGCAGGTGCTGGTGAACAACGCCGGCATTCACTTGGACGCGCCGATGGCTGGCATGAGCCGAGCGCAGTGGAGTGAGGTGATCGACGTCTCTCTCAACGGGTTCTTCAACGTTACTCATCCGCTGCTGATGCCGATGATCCGCACCCGTTGGGGGCGTATCGTCAACATCACGTCGGTCTCCGCAGCGCTCGGACCCCGCGGTCAGGCAAACTACGCCGCGGCCAAGGCAGGTGTCCAGGGCGCCACGCGGTCGCTGGCGAGGGAGCTCGCCTCGCGGGGCATCACGGTGAACGCGGTGGCGCCGGGCATCATTGCCGGCGACATGGCCGACGGAGTTTTCGACGCGAATCAGATCGAAGCGCTCGTGCCCATGAAACGCGCGGGCCACGCCGACGAGGTGGCGGCCGTGGTGGCGTTTCTGGTCTCCGACGCCGCCTCGTATCTGTCCGGCCAGATCATCGGTGTCAACGGAGCGATGATCTGAGCGGCGAAGCCATGCGGACTGCGGTCGTCATCCCGGCGTTCAATGAGTCTGCCACCGTGGCGGATGTCGCCGCTCGCGCCCTGCGCTGGGTGCGAAACGTGTATGTCGTCGACGACGGCTCCGACGATGACACCGCGTCGCGACTCCGCGGGCTCCCCGTCACGCTCATTCGAAATGAGACCAACCTCGGCAAGGCGGCGAGCATGACAAGGGGGTTCGCCGCCGCTTTGGCAGACTCGATGGACGCGGTGATCACGCTGGATGCCGACGGCCAGCACCGCCCGGAGGACATCCCACGTCTGATCGCGGCTGCGGTGCAGTATCCCGGCGACATCATCATCGCGACGCGCCTCGAGCAGCGCCGGCGCATGCCACTCACGCGTCGCTTCGGCAACCGGCAGGCCGATTTCTGGATATCCTGGGCGGCCGGCTACCCGATTCGCGACACACAGAGCGGCTATCGACTCTATCCGGCGGCGCTGCTGAAACGCCTGAAGCTTCGCAGCGGGCGCGGCAACAGCTTCGTTTACGAGAGCGAGGTGCTCATCGAGGCCGCGCGTCTCGGTTGCTACGCACGGCCGGTTGCCATCGAGGCCATCTACGCCCACAACCTCAGGAAGAGCCACTTCCGTGTCGGCAGCGATACCCTGCGTATCGTGCGAATGGTCGCGGCGAAGCTGCTGAAGAGAGGCCTGTATCCTCTCGGTCTGCTGCGATCGCTCGGGCTCGTGCGCAATCCCGGCGCGGCGGGCGGTACCGCGGGAGCGCAAAGCACGCGCTGATCGAGCTCGTTGCCGTGGCCGGTGACTGCGGCGGGATTCGGGCCGGGCCAACGGCGCGTGTGCGGGCTGGGCCTAATCGCGGGGTTTCGTCGCCACGTACTCGCTGAACACGTGCAGCACGACGTTGCGGCGGGGCGCGCTGAAACCGCTCTCGGCCAGGGTCTCGATGATGGTGGCCGGTGCCACGCACTCGTTCACGGTGTCCCAGCAGTACTCCATGAGCGTTCTCGTCTCGGCACCGCCAGGGCCGAGCCGCGCCATTCGCGGCACGACGCTTTCGAGGTAAAAGCGCATGATGCGGTAGGCGGCGGTGTCGGCGGGCGGTCGCGTCATCTCGAGTATCAGCAGCGTGCCGCCGGGTTTGAGCACGCGCAGGTATTCGCGGAACGTGCTGGCCAGATCCGTCACGTGTCGCAGCGCGTAGCCCATCGTCACGAAGTCCGCGCATGCATCGGCGAAGGGCAGCTTCTCGGCGACACCCTGCACGAGCGCGCAGGCGAGGTGCCTGCGCGCCTCGCTGAGCATGCCCATGCTGAGGTCGACTCCGGTGACGCGGCCCGTCTCACCGAGGATGTCGCGGGCGGCTCTCGCTACCTGGCCGGTTCCGACCGCCACGTCGAGCAGATGCACGTTGCCTCTGGCGAGGCCCATGCGACGCAGTGCGTCGCGCCGGTACCACGAGCCGGAGCCCAGCGACATCAAGCGCGTGATTCCGTCGTAATGCCGCGCGGTGCGGTCGAAGAGCGCCGTGACGAAGGCGCGACGCTGCGCCTCGCCGGGGTAGTACTTCTCGAGCGGCGGATGGGGGGCGCCGGCGGCCGACTCGCGCTCTCGGGAAGGGCTCATGGCGCCCGATGATAGGGCAAACGCAATTCGAGTCTACTCGCCGCCGGAGACGCGCTATTATTTCCTCCCCGGCACGGCGGTCGGATCGGACTCGATTGCGTCACATTTTGCCGGATTCGGCCACCCCGGCTGCGGCGAAAGCCGCTTTCGGTCGATATAAATAGGGAATCGAGGCCATCAGCCCCGGGGCGCGCGCGGGTCGCAAGCGCCGCGGGAAACCATTTCCAGGAACGAAACGGTTGGGAAAGACGGTGACCAGGAAATCCGTGGTGCTCTTGCCGCTCGGTGCACTCCTGTGGTGTGCGCTGGCCCTGGCCGAGCCCGGCGGGCATCTGCCGCGGCCGCCGGAGCTCGAGCCCGATATCCGCTTCTGGACCCGAATTTACACCGAGGTCGACACCCGCGGCGGGCTGATCCACGACAGCAGCCACCTGGGGGTGGTCTACGAGGCGCTGCGCTTTCCCGATGGCGCCGGCCCCCGCGCCAAGCGCCGTCTGGTCAAGGCCGCCAAGCAGCGCTACAAGACCATCCTCAACGCCCTCGCCCGGGGCAAGCGCAGCGGACTCAGCGAGGACGAAGCGCGCGTGCTCGCCCTCTGGCCCGAGGACGTGAGCAACAAGACGCTCGCCGGCGCCACGCGACGCCTGCGCTTCCAGCTGGGGCAATCGGACAAGTTCCGGGCCGGGCTGGCGCGCTCGGGGATCTGGGAGAGCCACATCCGCAAGGTCCTGCACGACATGGAGCTGCCCGAGGAGCTCGTCGCTCTGCCCCACGTGGAATCGTCCTTCAATCCCAAGGCGCGCTCGCGCGTCGGTGCTGCCGGCATGTGGCAGTTCACGCGTTCCACCGGGCGGCGATTCATGCGTATCGACCGCAGCGTCGACGAGCGTCTGGATCCCTATCTTTCCAGCGTCGCGGCTGCCAAGCTGCTCCGTCACAACTACGCCGCCACCGGCACCTGGCCGCTCGCTATCACATCGTACAACCACGGCACCGCGGGAATGCGCCGAGCCGCGCGCAAGCTCGGCACCAAGGACATCACGCGAATCGTGCGCGAGTACAGGAGCCGGAGATTCGGCTTCGCATCGCGTAACTTCTACGTCGCGTTCCTTGCCGCGGTCGAGATCCATTTCAACCCCGACAAATACTTCGACGCGGTCCCCCGTCACTCGGCGCCGGCCACGCAGCTGGTGCGCATGCCCGATTACGTGCAGGCGGCCACGCTGGAGGCCGCTCTCGGCATCGACAGGGAAGTGCTGCGCGAATTGAACCCTGCGCTGCGTGCTTCCATCTGGCGCGGCGCCAAGCACGTGCCCCGCGGCTACGAGCTTCGCATTCCGGCATCGGCACCGCGCGACGAGATGCTGGCCTCGCTCGCACAGATTGGCGAGAGTGAGCGTCACAGCGCGCAGATTCGGGATCGCTACTACAAGGTACGGCGTGGCAATACGCTGGCCGGGATCGCCAAGCACTTCGAGGTGGACATCGACGATCTCGTTGCCATCAACGGTCTGAAGAGCCGTCACCGAATTCGCGCCGGACAGGTCCTCGCCCTGCCGCTTGCCGATGGCGCCACGGTCGATCCGTCCAAGCGGGTGCCTTCACAGGTGCAGGTGGCGAGCCGGCCGGAGCCAACGCTCACCGTGCAGGACGGCCGCTATACCGTGCGCCGAGGCGACAGCGTCTGGCTGATCGCCCGGCGTCTCGGCGTCGCCGAGGAAACACTTCTGTCGCTCAACGACCTGGGTGACGGCGATCGCATTCACGTCGGGCAAGTGCTTCGGGTCACTGCGACGAGACCCGAGCCGACCGAGCTTGCCGCGGTGTCCGGCGATTCGCGATCCGGCGATGACGCGGCCGGCGCCGACGCCATCGAGGATACCGGAGTGGTGCCGCCAGCCGCACCGGACCTGCTNNCGATGCCGACGCGCCGCCTGCGCCCGTGGCGGAAGTGGAGGGCACCGTGGGAATGGAGGACGACTTGCCCGTGCATGTCAGCGACGGCCTGATTGCGCGGGTGGAGCAGGCGGAACCGGCCTCCGCCGAAGAGGCCGAGGACATCGCCCCGACGCTGCCACTCACGGTGCAGCCGGATCTCTCAGCGGATCCCAGCGACTACTCAGTGGTGGCGGGAGAGACCATCGAAGTCCAGGCCGCCGAGACCCTGGGCCATTACGCCGACTGGCTGGAGGTGCGCGCCTGGCGGCTGCGGCATCTGAACGACATGCGATACCGGCAGCCGGTGGTCATCGGTCAACGTCTGTCCCTGGACTTCGCCCGGGTGAGCGCGACGGACTTCGAGCAGCGGCGCATCGCCTACCATCAGGCCCTGCAGGAGGCGTTCTTCAAGCGCTACCGCATCGCCGGCACCACCACCCACTCGGTTCGGCGAGGGGAGTCGCTGTGGGTTCTCGCCCGGCGCAGCTACGAGATCCCCATCTGGCTGCTGCGCCAGTACAACCCGGATCTGGACTTGAACAACGTAAATGTCGGTATGTCCCTCACGGTGCCGCAGCTCGAGCCCATCGAGGACGACAGGCCCGCGGCCGGCACCGCCACCGCGAAGGCCGGCTAGCTGTTGGTAAAAGCGGGGGAGAGCGGTAACGCCGCGCCCACTCGGGCGTGGACGCTTGCGCAGACGTCTTACCAAATCTCCTGCTGGCGCACCTCTAGGTTGAAGTGGCCGTTGCTCGAGCCGGGGGGAGGCACGCGCAGCACGTAGTAGTGCGGACTTTCCCAGCGTTTCTTGCCGCAGCGCAGCTCGAGCTTCCAGCAATAAGCGTGCGGATTCAGATTCCACGTGACCTTCTTGTCCCTGAGATAGCTCTGATTGGTGATCAGCGTGAGGCCGTCCGCGGCCTCGCGCCGCGCCACCATGGGAACCAGCGCCGTCTCCCTGTGGCACAGTGTCATCGTGTTGACGATGACCGAGGCGTCCTGTGTTCTCCAGCTCATGTCGATGGGCGGTGCGTTGATTCCGGGCGTCACCAGGTGCACAGTGCAATCACTTAGCTTCAGTTTCTGCCACGGTCCGAGAATGTCGAGGGTGACCGGAACATGCCACCAGGAGTAGTTGGGCTTGGTGGATTGCTGAATCGGTGAGCCGAATACCGGGCGCGGCGAAAGTGATGCCAGGTCGGAAAAAGTGTGTGACAAGGATCGGAAACCCACCGTCATGTCGTCGAAGCGACCGCGAAGCTCCAGTGTATCGATCATGTCTTGCATTCCCGCGACTGTCTCAAAAGGCCGCGTCAGTCTGCCATGAGCGTGAAAACCCGTTTGCGATCACCACCACACTTTGCGCAGGGGTTACATACGTGTTGCAAAAATTTTCACCTGCAGCAAGAGAGCTGGGAATTAGGCTCCTCTTTACATCAGCCGAAAGGATCGAAAAGCCTGTTTAGCGTGATGCGGGAATCGGCCGTGGTGACCGGCGAACGGTTTATCGACCTCATATCAGGAACGCATGGAGTCCATGCAGGCATAGCCGGGCGCTCGAGCCGGATCGCGCGCACAGACTGGTTGCGACTCAGCCCACAGATCGGAGTTCCCGCGTCCCGCTCGAGGGGCATGACGGCAGCTCCGTCGTTGAGAACAGCGCCATCGCCTCCTACCATAGGTGGAGCGGAGACACTTCAAAAACTACTCCAATGATGGACGCAGAGCTTATCTCGAGGATCTTCTGCGCGCTCGCGATTGCGCTCGCAGGAAGCCTGTTATTCGTGGCGGCAGGCACGGCGTGGATGCTGCTCGGCGACAAGCTGCGGCGGCGTAACCCGTTCGCCGAATACATTGTGCACGAGGCCGGCCATCGCGTTCGGCGGAATCTGAAAGATCTCGACAGGCGTTACTTCCTTTATCTCTCCGCTCTGCTCGTTCACGTCCTGTTACTGCTCGTCGTATTCCTGCTGCAGAGAGAGGCGTTACCTTTCGATTACCCGGCCTGGGTCTGGCTGGCAGCGTCGGTGACGGTAGGAGTAGCGAGCCTGTTCATCCCATTCCAGATCGTGAAGCTCAAGCGCTCCCGTTCGAAGCTCGCTTATCGGCGCACGGCCAATATCGCTGTCGGGCATGCACTGCAGCGAATCGCCAGCCGCGGCTACAACATCTATCACGACGTGCAGGTCGGAAACCAGGTCATCGACAACGTGGTCATCGGCGCGAAGGGCGCATACGCGATAAACGTATTCGTGCTTGGCAATGGGCACAAGAAATCAGGGACAGCGCGGCTGAGCGACTCGAATCTGGTATTTGGGAACGCCAAGACCAGCGCGCCCGTTGGTGTCTCCGTCAATCGCACGAGCGCGTTGAGCAAAGAGCTTTCCAAGGTCATTGGACATCCCATTCGGGTGCGATCGGTAATCGCGCTGCCAGGCTGGAACGTCGTTGCCGCGGATACCGAGAAGCACCTGCTCGTGAACGAGAAGACCGTCGTCATGCTGACCGGATGGACCGACCCTGACACCTATCTAATGGACGACGACGTGGCGCAGATTCACGACTTTCTGGCGGCTCGCTGCGTTAACGGCGCCAAGACGCCCGGCTGAGCGTCCGGCTCCGCTCAGGCCTCGCGGACTTTCCAGTCGATACCGAGCTCCGGCATGATGGCCATGAAGGGGTCGGGATCGAGCTCCTCCACATTGACGAGCTTTCCGACGTTCCATTCATTTCTGGCGATCAGCAGGGCGGCCGAAACGAGCGGCACGGCAGTCGTATAGGAGATCGCCTGCGCGCCGACGTCGGCGTAGCATTCGGCGTGATCGCAGGAGCTGTAGATGAACAGCTCGCGGTTCTTTCCGGCGCTGCGTCCCTTGACCAGGCATCCGATGCAGACCTTTCCGGTGTAGCCCGGCGCCAGGCTCGCCGGGTCCGGCAGCACCGCCTTGAGCAGCTTGAGGGGCACCACGGGCACACCCTCCACGTCCACTGGCTCACCCGACAGCAATCCGAGACGGTTGAGCACGTTGAAAACGTTGATGTAACTATCGCTGAATCCCATCCAGAACTCGATACGCTTGGCGGGAATGTTGACGGCGAGTGAGTGCAGCTCGTCATGGCCCATCGAGTAGACTTTTTGCGCGCCTACCACCGGGAAATCGTAAGTGCGGCTTTTCGAGTGGCACGGAACACGCGCCCACTCACCGTTTTCCCAATAGACCACGTCTTCGAGGATTTCGCGCAGATTCACCTCGGGATCGAAGTTGGTCGCGAAAAATTGGCCGTGATCGCCGGCATTGACATCCATGATGTCGATGCTGTCGATGTCGTCGATGAGATGCTTCTTGACGTAGGCGCAGAAGGCATTCACGGCGCCCGGATCGAAACCGATGCCGAGGATTCCGGTCACTCCGGATGCGGCGAAACGATCGCGGTATTTCCACTCATAATTCGCATACCACGGGACCGGCATGTTGAAGTCGCCTTCCTTCTCGTAGATGGCCGTGTCCAGATAATGAGCACCCGTGCGCAGACACGCCTCGATGACAGCGAGATTGCAGTGCGGACTGCCGGCATTGAGCACAATGGAAGTATTGCTGCGCTCAATCAGCTCAGCGACTGCCTGCGTATCTTTTGCATCCAACCCAGCGGCCGACAGCTTGCCTTCAGAAGTTCTGAGATTGTCCCTGGCGCGCACCGATTCCACGATACGCTCACACTTCGCTACCGTGCGCGATGCGATACAGATGTCGCCGAGCTCGTCATTGTGCTGTGCGCATTTGTGTGCGGTGGCGCTGCCGACGCCGCCGGCACCGATGACGAGTACGTTTCTCACAGCCGGACTCCCTCGATGCGTCTCAAGACAAACGTCCCCGGTAATCCTGGTAATCGAACCGGCGGATCTCGCGGATCCCGCCCGTCTCCGCTTCCCTGATGGCGATCCCGGGCAGCGCGACACCGTTGAACATCGTGTTTTTCACCATCGTGTAAGGTGCCATGTCCTCGAATACGATCCGCGAGCCAATCTCGAGAGGCTGGTCAAAGGAGTATTGTCCGAAAACGTCGCCCGCCATGCACGTCGGACCGCCCAGCCAGTAGGTGTACTCGAGCTCGCCGGGGCTGCCGGCACCGCTAACGTCGGGGCGATAGGGCATCTCCAGAACATCGGGCGTATGGGCACTCGCGGAGGCGTCGAGAATGACCGTCCCGTTTGGCAGGACGTCGAGAACGGATGCAACCAGGATGCCGGCATCCATGACAATTCCTTCGCCGGGTTCGAGAAAGATCTCCACGGCGTGACGTTCGCGGAATCGTTCGATGATGGCACAAAGACCCTCGAAGTCGTAGCCGTCTCGTGCGATGTGATGGCCGCCACCGAAGTTCACCCAAGTCATTGCGGGCAGAAATTCGCCGAACTTTCTCTCGAAACTCTCCAGCGTGCGCGCGAGTGCATCGGAGTCGTTGCCGCACAGGGTGTGGAAATGAAGACCACTGATACCCTCGAGGGACCCGGGCTCGAAGTCTTTCCGCCGCACACCGAGGCGGGAGTTGGATGCGCACGGGTCGTATATCGGCGTGTCGACCTCCGAGTGCTCGGGGTTCACGCGAATGCCGCAGCGCGTTCCGCGGCCGATGGCCTCAACCCTCGCTTTGAAGCGCCGCCATTGAGAAAAAGAGTTGAAGACCACATGGTTGGACAGTGCCAACAGTTGGTCGAATTCGCTTTCCTTGTACGCGGGCGCGCAAAGATGCACCTGCGCTCCGAATTCCTCCGAGCCGAGTCTCGCTTCGAAAAGGGAGCTCGCCGCAGTCCCGGCCAGATAGCGTCGCATCAGCGGGAAGGTGCTGAACATGGCGAATGCCTTCAGTGCCAGCAGCACGGCGCAGCCGGTTCGCTTCTGCAAGGTCGCGAGCAGCTCGAGGTTTCGAATCAAGCGTGCCTCGTCGCAGACGTAGCAGGGCGTAGCGATGCTTCCAGTGTCCATGGCTCCGTTCGCCGAGGGTCGTGACCGGTGCCTGTTAGAGCGCACGCTCGGCGGCGTGCAGGCATCGGAGCAGGCTACTCTATCGGATGATCGAACTGAGCCCAACGATCTTTCCATTGGGCGTCGGAACGCGCGGGAGGCAGCGCCCAGAGGGCACGTTGGATGATCGCGTACAGGTGAGGTGCCCAGACAGGAATATCGTGATCGATGGGATCCGGAGGCGGCTCGTGGCGCATGTCCACCGGGCTCAGGATGATGGAGGCGTTCTCGAGCCCCGTGTGCGCGACCAGCGTGAAAATCTCTTCCACGACGGGGTCGCTCATCGCCAGGCAGCCCGACGACTCGCTGCCGCCGTGCACGTAGATGGCGCCGCCGAGATTGCGGCGATTCTCTACCCGCCCCATCATGCGGTCGAAGGTGTTGGGGTAGTCCACCTTCAGCGACAGGTGGAAATTGCTGTTGGGGTTGAGCTCGGTGAGGCGGTAGATGCCCTCAGGCACCTGCCGGTCGCCCTCGCGCAGCTTCGGGCCCAGCGTGCCGCTGGCGGCCAGCACGTCGTAGTAGCGGATGAACCTCAGATCCCGCGGCGCGTTGCCCGCGTAGAGCTCCAGGCGCCTCTCGCGCTTGAACGCCACCAGCAGGACCGTCTGCGGCGGGTAGCGGACATCGGCGGCGCGAAAATAGGGCGCCAGCCTGCGGCGGGCCGGGAAGCCGTACTGGACCACGCGCTCGTAGACGGAGAAGCCGCCCTCCACGGGATCGGCGGGCGGCAGCGCCAGCGCCGGGCGGCCGGCGGCGGCGGCCAGCAGGGCCAGTAACGGCATCCACGCGGGCGCCCGGCCGGGCCTCGCGCTGGCGAAGGCAGGGAAAAAAAACATCTGCTAATCATAGACCTGGGGGCAGCGGCTGGCGAATCGGAGCGGCCGGCGGCTCAGGCGTAGAGTCGCGCGATCTCGTCCCGCGCGAACCGTGGCAGCGGCCGGGAAGCGCCGTCGGCGTCGCACAGCCAGCGGCCCTCTTCGGCCGCGAGCAGACGGCCGATGGGGGTCGCGGTGATGCCTGCCGCGCTGATGCGCGCCACGATGGCCGCCGCATCCGCGGGCGCGGCGGCCACCAGCAGGCTGCCCGAGCCGATGAGGCCCAGGGGGTCGAGGCCGAGGTGCCGGCACATGAGCCGGCACTCGGGCAGCACCGGGATGCGCTCGACCTCGACGCGCATCCCCAGCCCGGCGGCCTCGGCAAGCTCCCACAGGCCGGTCGCGAGGCCACCTTCGGTGGGATCGTGCAGCGCATGAACCTCGCCGGCCTCCAGGGCCAGTCGGGCTTCCCTGACGACGCTGATGCCCGGATCGCGCAGAAAGCCGGCGCAGCGCTCGAGCGCCGGCGTGTCCATGACCTCCGCGAGCCGGGCCGGCTTCTCGCGTGCGATGAGCGCGGTGCCTTCCAGGGCGATGCCCTTGGTGAGGATAATGGCATCGCCCTCGCGCGCGCCGGCACCGGTGAGGTAAGCGCCGTGCGCGACCTCGCCGAGCATCTGGCCGACGACGATCGGTCGTTGCAGACCATGGGTGATTTCCGTGTGGCCGCCACACAGGGTGATTTCCAGCTCGCGGCAGGCGGCGTCCATCTGCGCGAAAATGGCCTCCACCAGATCCGCCGTCGTGTCGTGCTCGGGAAGCAGCAGCGTGGCGAGAAACCAGCGCGGACGTGCGCCGCAGCAGACCACGTCGTTGGCATTGACGTGCACCGCGTACCAGCCGATGGCGTCGGCGGCAAAGGTGATCGGGTCGGTCTTCGCCACCAGGCAGCGTTCACCCATGTCGATGACCGCGGCATCCTCGCCGATTCCGGGACCGACCAGCACGCTGGCATCGGGCCGCGCGTAGCGTTCCAGCAGCGTCGCCAGAAGATCGGCGGGCAGCTTACCCAGGCCGAAGCGTTCCATGTGCCCGGTTGCCGTGCTTCGGCACGCTCCAGGTGGCATCACGTGCGGATGGCGACGTCGACGAACCGCGCACGCGCAGCAGAGGGCAGCGGCCCACCATGCCATCGATCCTCCCTGTGGACGCGAAAGTGACCCCGATCGGCAGATGCCAGGGCTGCCTCCAGTCTGCTCGGCGTGGGCGCGATAATCAACGAGCGCATCGCTATCGATTGCCCTTGACCATGCGGCAATTCACCGTATAGTGCGGCCTGCTCCGGGCGTCATCCACACGCCGATGATGGTCCGGAACTCTCTCGGAAACGCGGAGCCCAGCGACATGCTGCGCTCCCTTTACATCGTCGACGCGCTGCCCGAATAGCAGCATCAGATCTACTTTTGAGGAGGACCCATGCGTTCCATGTTTGTTTCACTGGCCGCTGCAGTGTTGCTGGGGGTGAGCCCCGTCGTTTCGGCACAGCAGGATCTTGTCGAGACCGTCCTGAAGGGCTGCGAGACCGAGCTGAAAACATTCTGCAAGGGCGTGACGCCGGGCGAAGGCCGCATTCTCGCTTGCCTGTACGCTTACGGCGACAAGCTCTCCGGCCAGTGCGAGTTCGCCCTCTACGATGCCGCCGCACAGCTCGAGCGTTTCATCGCGGCGCTCACCTATGTCGCCAACGAGTGTGACGAGGACATCGACAGGTATTGCGCCGGGGTTCAGGCGGGCGAAGGCCGGATACTGGCCTGTCTCGAGGCCCAGGGGACGAAGATCCAGGGCCGCTGCACGCAGGCTCTCGAGGACGTCGGACTGAAGTAGCCCGGGTCTCGGGCGACAAACCGTCGAGCGGGCCCGCCTTCGCCGGGCCCGCTGCGTCACGCCGATGTCGCGCACCGTGCGGCGGCGTCGTGGGATTTGCCTCCGGCCGCCCGTGGAGCGACCATGCTGTTTTCCACCGAGCCCCGGGGAGCTGCCATGAGCGCTGCCGCCGTTGAAATGATTGCCCGACTGGTCGGCTTCGCCACCGTCTCCCGGGACTCCAATCTCACGCTCATCGAGTTCGTCAGGGACTATCTCGCCGAGCAAGGCATCGAAAGTCGCCTGGTTCACAACGGCAACGCCACCAAGGCGAACCTCTACGCCACTATCGGGCCGATGGTGGCAGGCGGCGTAGTGCTCTCGGGCCACACCGACGTGGTGCCCGTCGACGGTCAGCCCTGGGACAGCGACCCCTTCGTTCTGACCGAGAAGGACGGCCGCCTGTACGGGCGCGGGGCCGCCGACATGAAGAGCTTCTACGCCGTTGCCCTCGCCCTGGTGCCTGAGATGCTCGAGCGGGGGCTGGCGAGACCCATTCATCTCGCCCTCTCCTACGACGAGGAGATCGGCTGCCTCGGCGCTCCGGACATGATCGCGCGCCTCGCGGCCGAGCTGCCCCAGCCGCGGGCGGTGATCGTGGGTGAGCCGACGGACATGCGCGTCGTCACCGCGCACAAGGGCATCACCGGCCTCGAAACCGTGGTCACCGGTCACGAGGCGCATTCGAGTCAGACACACCGGGGCGTGAGTGCGGTGATGACCGCGGCCAGACTGATTACGTTTCTCGATGAGATGGCGCGGGAGAACGCCGCCGGGGCGCCATCCGAGTCACCTTTCGAGCCGCCGTACACGACCATCCACGTGGGTACCGTGCAGGGCGGTACCGCCACCAACATCATCAGCCGCGAGTGTCGCTTCGGCTGGGACGTGCGCTGCATCCCGGAGCAGCGCTCGCGGGACTTCGTGGATCGCTTCGAGCGCTACTGCCGTGAGGAGGTGCTTCCGGACATGCAGGCGATCGCGCCTGCGGCGAGTATCGCGACCAGCGTCCTCAGCGACGTCCCGGGCCTGCGCCCGGAGCCCGACGGGGAGGCCGAGGCACTGGTGCGCCAGCTCACGGGATACAATGCCAGCGACGTCGTTTCGTACGCGGCTGAAGCCGGCCAGTTCCAGCAGGCGGGTTTCTCCACCGTGCTGTGCGGGCCGGGCTCCATCGACCAGGCGCATCAGCCGAACGAGTACATCGAGCTTTCCCAGGTGCAAGCGTGCGTGGCGTTCATGCGGCGTCTCATGGATCTGCAGGCAAGCTGAGCAGCTCGCGCCGACCGGTGGCTCGATGGCGAATCGATGAACCTGTACCCGCTTCGTCGCCTGTGCGCGGCCGCGGCGAAGTCGGCGCGGGTTGAATTTCGCCATGGCCATTGAAGCCGTGGCTTTGCCCCGTTAACGCCATGGGAGTCGAGCGCGGTGACACGCGGCGGGCAGGCAATGCCAAGGTCATCGGTCTCGTCAGCACCGGGCATTTCCTCAGCCATTTCTACATGCTGCTGCTGCCGCCGCTGTTCCCGGTGCTGCGCGAGGTCTACGGCGTCGGTTTTACCGAGCTTGGACTCGCGCTCACCGCGTTCAGCCTGACGACCGGCCTCACCCAGGCGCCCGTCGGGTTTCTGGTGGACCGTTACGGTGCGCGCGGCATCCTCATCGCCGGCGTCATGCTGGAGTCGCTGGCAATCGTGCTGATCGCCTTTTTCCCGGTATATGCCGCGTTGATGGCGCTTCTGGTGCTGGCGGGGCTCGCGAATGCCGTCTATCACCCTGCCGACTACGCCATACTCAATGCATCGGTGGCGAAAGAGCGCATGGGACGCGCCTTTTCGATTCATACGTTCGCCGGGTATCTGGGTGCGGCGCTCGCGCCGGTGACCATGATCGCGCTCATGAGCTGGACGGATTGGCGAACGGCGCTGGTCATTTGCGGGGTGCTCGGCGGCGCCGTGGCCATCGTCATGGCGTTCAACTCGGAGGTGCTGCTGGACGCGACCTCGGCCGCCGAGACAGGTCACGAGCAGCGCGCCGCGTCCGCGACGAGCGGGCTGCGTCTGCTGTTCAGCGCCCCCATTCTGCTTGGGCTGCTGTTTTTCACCGGTCTTTCCATGGCCGGGCACGGAATCACCGACTTCAGCGTCTCCGCCCTTCACCTTATCTACGAGGCACCGCTCATCGAGGCGGGCGCCGTGCTGTCGGCCTTTCTTTTCGCTTCGCCCATCGGTGTGCTGCTGGGAGGATGGGTCGCCGATAGAACGGTGCATCACGATCGATTCGCGGCGTCGTGCTTCATCGTCATCGCTGCGATGATTTTCGTGGTCGCCGCAATCGACATGTCCCTCGAGGCCATCGCGGTCGTGTTCGCCATCGCCGGTCTCGCGAACGGACTGGTGGCGCCATCAAGGGACATGCTGATTCGTGCCGTTACGCCTCCCGGACAGATGGGGAAGGTGTTCGGCTTCGTTTCCGTCGGCTACAACATCGGCGGCATCTTTGCACCGGTCATGTTCGGGTACATCCTCGATCATGCCAATCCGGGTCTGCTCTTCTGGCTGGTCGGTGCCATCAGCCTGTGCACCGTGGCAACGGTCATGGTCACGGGGCGACAGGGAAGGGCCGAGCGCGAGCCGGCGATGCAACGTGTTTGAGAATTCAGGGAGAGGTCTCTTATGAGCCTGAACATCGCCATGCTCGGCACCGGCCGCATCGCCGATCAGGAGCTTGCCCCCGCGCTCGCCCGGGTCGACGGAGCACAACTGTGGAGCGTGCTGAGCCGCGACCCGGGGCGCGGCAAGGCGTTCGCCGAGCGCCACGGCGCCGCCGCCGCGAGTCCCGTGCACACGGACTTGCAGCACCTTCTCGCGGACGACGAGCTGGACGCCGTGCTCATCGCCACGCCGGACAAGCTGCACGCGGCGCAATGCATCGCCGCGGCGCGGGCCGCAAAGCATGTGCTCACCGAGAAGCCCATGGCGACCGATATCGTTGAGGCGCAAGCCATGATCGACGCCTGCGAGGAAGCGGGTGTGGTGCTTGCGGTGGCTTATCACATGCGCTGGCATGCCGGGCACCGAAAGCTCGCCGGGATGGTGCACGAGGGGCGCCTGGGAACGCTGCGACACGTAAGGGCGCAGTGGACCTCTCTCGCCCCGAACGATCAGAACTGGCGGGCCTCGCCCGAGGTCGGGCGCTGGTGGGGCCTCGCCGGCGTCGGCACCCATTGTCTCGATCAGATCCGCTGGCTCATGACTCCCAGCTGCGGGGAAATCGTCGCCCAGAGCAACCTGATAAGCCGGGAAGTGTGGAAGGGCCCCCACGACGAGACAGCGCTGGTGAGTCTCCAGTTCGAGTCCGGTGCGACGGCCGAAATATGCACATCGGTGCTTTTCAATGCGCCGAAACGCATGGAGGTCTTCGCCAGCGACACCTATGCCGTGTGCGACGACACATTCGGTCCGCACGGTTCGGGAGTCATCACCATCGGTGGCGAGCCGATGGCCTACGAGGTGGTCAACCCCTACGTGGGCGAGATCACGGATTTCGTCGCCGCTGTGCGCGACGGCCGCGCGCCGGAGGTCGACGGGCGCGAGGGGCTGCGCAACGTGGCGACGCTGGTGGCGGCGGTCAGCGATGTCGCCAGACACTGAGTCGGCGTTCACCAGCGATGCTCGATTCGAGCATTCCAACCGCTCGCGGCCGGTCGGCGCGGGCGAGGCAAATGAACAGCGTCAGGGTTCCGCGGCATCGCGAGGATTGGAACGACCGAGCTTCGGGATGCGGGCGTGCGCGCCGAGGGCGATGACGGAATCATCGCGCAGTTCCGCTGCACGCAGCTGATCCTTCGCGCGTGAGCGCCGATACGGGGAATGCGGGCAACGCGTTCCGCCGCATCATGCTGCTGATGGGCCTGTACCTCGCCTGCGTGCAGATCAACCGCAGCGGCGGCGCCGTCATCGCCTCGGACCTCATCGATACGCGCGCCTATCCAGCGGCGGATGTGGGAACCGTCATGGGCAGCATGTTCCTCGCCTCGGCCGTCATACAGCTGCCGGCGGGCGTGCTCTACGATCGGCTCGGCCCACGCGCGATGCTGAGCGCGATGAACGTCATCGCGGTTGCCGGGCTTCTCATGTTCGCCTTCGCCGGCAGCGTCGAGGGGCTCTCCATCGGCCGGACCCTGATCGGAATCGGGCACGGCACGGTTATCGCCGGCATCTATCTCCTCGCCGTCGCCTGGGTCTCGCCCGAGCGGGTCGCCACCGTCGCGGCCGCGGTCATCGGCGTGGCCGGCGGTGCCGGCGCGCTGCTCGCGACCACGCCCCTCGCCCTGGCGCTGGAGAGCATCGGATTCACCGCCACTTTTGCCGCGCTGGCTTTGCTCACGCTGGGGTTCAGCGGCGCCATCCTGATCGTCGTGCGCGACGCGCCCGGCGTCTGCGCAACGCACCGCGCGCGGCGCAGCGAGGGCCTGTGGCAGAGCCTGCGCGGCCTGAAGGAGGTCGTGGCGCAGCGCAATCTGTGGCCCGTCTACGTCATGGGCAGCTGCTTCACGGCGCCCTTCCTGACGGTCGGTGGGCTCTGGGCCGGACCCTATCTGCGCGAGGTGCACGGCTTGAGCAACGCCCAATCGAGCTACGTGCTTCTTGCCATGATGGTCGCGCTGTACCTCGGCTACGTGGCCTACGGTCCCATGGATCGCGTGTTCAATTCGCGCAAGCGGGTCGTGCTCGCCGGCGTCGTCGGCATGCTGGTGTGCCTCACTGCCCTTGCAGCCCTGCCGGATCCGCCGTTGAGCGCCGTCGTCGGCCTGCTGGTGGCATTCGCGCTCTTCTCGCCGTTCTTCGTCACGCTCGCGGCTCACTGCCGCGGGTTCGTGCCCGCCGATCGCGTCGGTCGCGCCATTGCCTGCATCAATCTGACCGGGCTCGTCAGCGTGTTCATCATGCAGGTCGCGGCCGGCGCCATCGTCGAGAGCGCAGCAGGGCAGGGCTCCGCCGGCGGTTATCGGCTCGTGTTTGCCATGGTTGCGGCGGTTCTGCTGGTGACAGGTGCGATCTATACGCGCGCTCGGGATGTGCCCGTGCGGGGAGCGGGCAGCGCATAGTATATTCGCGGCGGTGGATGCTCCGGATTCACGGGACGCGCTCGAGCGGGATCTGGCAAAGGCGCGCGACGCGCTCGCCGAGCTCGATGGGCGCGATACGCAGCTGCAATCCGCCCTGCACGACTTGGAGCACCAGATGCGCCGATGCACCGATACGCTCGAGCGCTCCGGCTGGAAGTCCGTCGAAGCGCAGGCGCGAAAGGCGCTGCTCGCCGAAGGCTGCGCCGCGATCGTCGCGGATCGGCAAAGAATCCGCGAGCAGCGCGCAGAGCTTGCTCGACGCGCCGCCACGATTCGCAGGCGTTTGGGCGAGCTCGATGGAAATTAGCGCCCGTTCGAGCACCGTCAATAGACCAGCCGCGAGCAGCCTGACGAGACAGCGAAGCATGCGAATCCCGTCATCGCGAGGCGATGTCCGCGAAGACCGACGGCCCGCTGATGTTGCCGGGTCGGGTGCGCCGAGCGCCGTCAGCGTTTCATTGAACCGAGAACTCCACGCATGAGCTGGCGGCCGATCTGGCTGCCGATGGTGCGCGCAAGACTCTTTATGAACGCTTCTCCCACGGACTGTCTTCGCGATCCCGCTCTGCCCCGCGCGCCTTCAGGTGCGCTCGCTTCGCGGGCCTGCGCCTGGGCGGAAGCCTTCTCGGCGCGTTGGCGCAGCAGCTCGTGGGCCGATTCGCGATCGATCGGGTTGTCGTAGCGCCCGGCGAGGGGACCCGCGTTGATGATCGACCGGCGCTCGCCTGGCGTAATCGCGCCGATGTGCGATGCCGGAGGTGAGAGCAGGGTGCGCTCGACGACCGACGGAACACCCCCCTGCTCGAGCACCGACACCAGCGCTTCGCCGACGCCGAGCTGCGTGATGGCCGTCGCCGTGTCGAGCTCCGGATTGGCACGGAACGTCTGAGCCGCGGACCGCACCGCCTTCTGATCTTTTGGTGTGAATGCCCGCAGCGCGTGCTGCACGCGATTGCCGAGCTGTCCCAGCACCGATTCGGGCACATCGAGGGGATTCTGCGTGACGAAGTAGACGCCGACGCCTTTCGAGCGAATCAGTCGCACGACCTGCTCGACCTTCTCGAGTAGCGCCTTCGGCGCATCCTTGAACAGCAGGTGCGCCTCGTCGAAGAAGAACACGAATCGCGGCTTTTCCGCATCGCCTACTTCGGGGAGATCCTCGAAAAGCTCCGACAGCAGCCAGAGCAGAAACGTCGAGTATACGCGGGGACTGCTCATGAGCTGGTCGGCCGCCAGCACATTGACCTGTCCGCTGCCGTCAGGCCGGGTGCGAATCATGTCGTGGAGATCCATGGCGGGCTCTCCGAAGAACTTGTCGCCTCCCTCGCGTTCGATGACCAGAAGGCGGCGCAGGATTGCGCCGATTGAAGGTTTCGACACGTTCCCGTACTGGCTCGTGAAGAGCTTGGCGTTGTCGCCGATGTACTGAAGCGTGGTGCGCAGATCGTTCATGTCGAGGAGAAGCAGACCCTCGTCATCGGCAAATTCGAATGCGACCGTGAGGATGCCTTCCTGGGTGTCGTTGAGATCGAGCAGGCGGGCGAGCAGCAGCGGACCCATGTCGGAGACCGTCGCGCGCACGGGATGGCCCTGGACACCGAAGAGGTCCCAGAAGACGGTCGGTGCCGGCGCAAAATGAAAATCCGGGATACCGATCTTCTGAACACGTTCGTCGATCTTCGGGTGGGCGCTGCCGGGCCGGGCGATCCCGGAAAGATCGCCTTTGATATCGGAAACGAATACGGGGACCCCGATGCGCGAGAACGACTCGGCCATCACCTGCAGGGTGATGGTCTTCCCGGTTCCCGTGGCACCGGCGATGAGCCCGTGCCGGTTCGCGTAGCGGGGATCGAGATACACGCGCTTCGCGCCCGCGCCGAGAAGGATCTGATCGCCGGTCGACATGGGACCGACACCTTGCCGCAAGGGGTCGGGTCTTGCAATATCGTATCGCCGCTCGCAGCCTGCGGGGCCGCGCGGCAGCGAAAACACAGGGAGAAAATACCGTGCCCAGACGACTGTCCTGCGGAATTCTCGGCCTTGCGTTGCTGGCGGCCGCCGGCGCGGCCAGCGCCGAGTGCGAGGGCATGCGCGTGATTGTCAGAAACGCCGTGTACCCCATCCATGGTCTCGATGCATTCTGTAAGGAGTTCAGGGAGATGAAGGCGGTGCTCGCGGACATGCGAAGTGCGCTGTCAGAGGCGAGGCAGGAGAACCGCATGCTGAGAGCGCGCCTGTCAGCCCGGGACGCGGCCATCGAGCGGGAACGGCTGGCCGCATCGGGCGGCGCCGAGCGCGCCCACGGGGGCCCATCCGCCGGCGGTGAATCGTTGCGCTAGGGCCGTTTGCCGCGGTGTCGGGGTATGAACTTCGCTGACGAGACACAGTCCATGTGCGTTGTGAACGATCGCTGCGTGACCTTTGGCTGGCGGCTTGAGATGGCCCTCGTTGCGCGCGCGCGCCGGCGCCACGGGGCGGCGGATGCGCAGCGCCGCGCGAAGGGCACGGCCTGAGCCATGTCCCAGGCGCAGGACAGCGGGCTTCGCACGGTCGTGCGCACCTTCGAGGGCGTGCGCACCTCCGATGGCGCCGGCGTGGCTCTGACCCGGGTCATCGGCTCACAGGCCCTCGACATGCTCGATCCGTTCCTGCTGCTCGACGAGTTCCGATCCGATCGCCCGGACGACTACATCGCCGGCTTCCCCGATCATCCGCACCGGGGTTTCGAGACCGTCACCTACCTGCTGGCGGGCAAAATGCGCCACCAGGACAACCAGGGACACGCGGGGGTCATCGAGGCGGGCGGTGTTCAGTGGATGACCGCCGGACGCGGTATCGTGCACTCGGAGATGCCGGAGCAGGAAGACGGGCTGCTGTGGGGGTTCCAGCTGTGGGTGAACCTGCCGGCCAGACAGAAGTGGGTGGCGCCCGGCTATCAGGAGTTCCCGTCGGCCGCCATCCCGACCGAGGACAGAGACGCGGGCGTGGCCATCCGGGTCATTGCCGGCAGCACCTCCGGCGGCGTCTCGGGGCCGGTCATCGGCGTCGCCACCGAGCCCCTGTATCTGGACGTCAGTGTCGACGCAGGTGCAACCCTGCGCGAGCCGGTGGCGCCGTCTCACAACGCCTTCGTATACGCGTTCGAGGGCCGCGTCGTCGTGCGCGGGGGTCGCTCGGCTGCCGATGCAACCGTTGCAGCCGGCGCCCTGGCCGTTCTCGGCCCCGGCGCGCGCGTCGAGATCGTCGGGGACGGTCCGCATAACCGTTTCCTGTTGATCGCCGGCAAGCAGCTGAGAGAGCCGGTGGCGCGCGCGGGTCCCTTTGTCATGAACACGCGACAGGAAGTCATGGATGCCTTTCAGGACTACCGCGAGGGGCGATTCTGAGGAAAACTGCCGAGCGAGGAACCAGACATGGCGACAAGTAAATCCGGCGCACTGCCGAGCATCCGCTGCGCAGCGAACGGTCCCTATTTGGTCAAAGGGCTGGAGACCTTTACCAATTCCCGCGGCGAGGCTATCGCCACCGGCGAGAGCATCGCGCTTTGCCGCTGCGGCGGGTCGCAGAAAAAGCCTTTCTGCGACGGCACGCACAAGCGCAACGGCTTCGCGGACGCCAAGGAGCCCGGGCGGGGCGCCGATCGCCGTGACGACTTCGTCGGCAAGGCCATCACCATCCATGACAATCGCGGCCTGTGTGCCCACGCCGGCGAGTGCACCGCCCGGCTGTCCTCGGTGTGGCGCATGCGCACCAAGCCCTGGATCGATGCGGATGGCGCCGGCGTGGACGCCATCATCGAGACCATACGGGCCTGTCCGTCCGGCGCGCTCAGCTACACCGTCGGCGGCGAGGAGCACCGCGACCGTGACGCGGCGCCGGCCATTCGCCTGATGAAGAACGGTCCCTACATGGTCAGCGGCGGCATTGCGCTCGAAGACGTCGACTTTGGCGAGGGCGCGTCGCGGGAGCACTTCACCCTGTGCCGCTGTGGTGCATCGAGGAACAAGCCTTTCTGCGACGGCTCCCATTCGCGCGTCGGTTTCGTCGACGAAGAGGGCTGAGAACAGCCGGACCGTCTGCCGCGTCGCCGCACGCGACGCTGCCTGCGACGGGGCCTGCCTTTATTGGTTAGAGTAATTCGAGGTCCCGGCGGCGGGGGGAGCTTCGATCCTTGCGAGTACGGCCACGTGTCCCACTCTGAATCGGCCCGGACTTCCGAGCCCGCCGGGTCGTCCCGCGTGCTTGCGCTGCTCGGCTGGCTGACCGGATCGCTTTTCTTCTTCTACGCCTGGATCCTGCGCGTTTCTCCGAGCGTCATGGTCGAAGAGCTGATGCGCGACTTTGCCGTCGGTGGCGCCGTCCTCGGCAACCTCTCCGCTCTTTATTTCTACGGTTACGCCGGAATGCAGATACCCGTCGGTCTGCTGCTCGATCGTTTCGGTCCGAGACGCCTGATGAGCATCGCGGCCGTCGTGGTGGCGGTGGCCTGCGTTCTGTTCGCCTGGAGCGAGGGACTCGGCCTCGCATCCGTGAGCCGGTTTTTCATCGGTGCCGGATGCGCCTTCAGTCTCGTCGGCGCCATGGCGGTGGCCGGGCAGTGGTTTCCTCGCCGGCAGTTCGCCCTGCTCGCCGGTCTCGCCATGATGTTCGGCATGATGGGCGGCGTTTTCGGCCAGGCGCCGCTGCGCGTGGCGGTGGACGCCAGCAGCTGGCGCACGACCATGGCATGGGTGGCCCTTATCGGACTCGCCCTGGCGGTCGCGGCCTGGATGTTCGTGCGCGACCGCAGCCGTGGCAGCGGCGGCCTGGGAGCGGTTCTCGCGGGGCTTCGCCGGGTTGCTGCAAACCGTGAGACGTGGCTGAACGCGGTTGCAGGGCTCGGTTCCACCGGACCGCTGCTCGCCTTCGCCGGGCTCTGGGGCGTGCCCTACCTGGAGGCGGAGCACGACATCGACCGGGTCACGGCGGGCAGTGTCACATCCATGACCTTCATCGGCTGGGGCATCGGCGCGCCCCTGATCGGCTGGCTCTCCGATCACATCGGTAATCGGCGTATGCCATTGATCTCGGGATTGGTCCTGAGTGCCTCGTCGCTCGTTGCGATACTCTTGCTCCCGGATTTGCCCCTGTGGCTGGTTGGCGCGCTGTGCTTCGGCATCGGATTCGGCGGGTCGGCGCAGATTGTCTGCTTCGCGCTGGTTCGAGAGCACAACCCGGCGCAGTTCAGCGGCACCGCGATCGGCATGGTCAACGCTCTGGTGACCGGCGCCGGCGCGCTGTTTCAGCCGACCGTCGGTTGGCTGCTAGACTTGAACTGGGACGGTGTCATGGTCGACGGCGCGCGGGTTTACGCCGTCGGCGCTTACAACTCGGCATTCATCGTGCTGGTGGTCGGCTGCGTGGTCGGAATCCTCTGTGCCATTGCAATGCGTGAGGGTACCGGCCATGCTCAGCCTTGAAGCGATAAAATGATCGCTCACCGCCGCTACTTTCTGATCCTGAGCGTCTTGTATCTGGCGCTGTGGATTCTGCTCGCGATCGATCCTCACGACCGTTTGGACTGGGCACTCGAGAATGTCCTCGTGATGCTGGCTGCGGTCGCGCTTTTTCTCACCTACAAGCGTCTTCTCCTCTCGCGTGTCTCCTACACGCTGATTTTCCTGTTCATGTGTCTGCACGCCATCGGCGCACACTGGACGTATTCGCTGGTTCCCTACGACGAGGCTTTCGTGACCCTCACAGGTCACTCGTTCGACGCGTGGATGGGATGGGAACGCAACCACTACGACAGATTCGTTCACCTCGCCTATGGGCTGCTGCTCGCCTACCCGATCCGCGAGCTGTTCCTGCGTGTCGCGGAAGCAAAAGGCTTCTGGGGCTATTTTCTTCCGGTGGTTCTCACCATGGCGGCCTCCATGTTCTATGAGCTGATCGAATGGGCAGCGGCAGAGGTCTTCGGAGGCGATCTCGGCATCGCTTTCGTCGGTGCCCAGGGAGACGTCTGGGACGCGCAGAAGGACATGTCGCTGGCGACCGTGGGCGCTCTCATTGCCATGGGCGTCACCGCCTTCATCAACATCAATCTGCAGAAAGATTTTGCCCGGGAGTGGTCGGAGAGTCTGCGGGTCAAGCGGCAAAAACCGCTGGGCGAGGACGAAATCGTGCGACTGCTCAACGACAGGAATGAGGACTGAGCCCGGGGGCTGGGCAATATCCCGCGCGGTGGTAAACTCCCGCTGCTTTCCCGAGAGCGCCGGCCATGTCTGTTTCCGAAGACTTCAATGTCGCCTTCCAGGAGCTGCAGCCGGACCTCATTCTGTCATCCGTGGAGAGTCTCGGTTACCAGACCGACGGTCGATTGCTGGCGCTCAACAGCTACGAGAATCGTGTCTACCGTGTCGGTCTCGAAGGTCGGGCGCCGCTGGTCGCGAAGTTCTACCGCCCGGGGCGTTGGAGCGACGAGGCGATTCTCGAAGAGCATGCCATCTCGAGCGATCTCGCCAGGGAGGAGATCCCCGTGGTGGCGCCGATCGCGCACGACGGACGCACCCTGCACGACAACGGCA
>JAABYT010000043.1:33911-37625 GCA_011775625.1 Gammaproteobacteria bacterium
GACTGGGCGCTCCTGCGCCAGCTCGGCCGGTTCGTGGCGCGCATCCATCTGGTCGGTGAGACCAAGGACCATGCTCATCGGCCGCGGCTGGACGTGGAGACCTATGGCGAGGCGTCGCGCGACTATCTGCTGTCGGGGGATTTCATTCCAGACGGGCTGAAGCCCGCCTACTCGAGCCTCTGTGACCATTTGTTCGAGTCCGTTCGTGCCTGCTACGCGAGGGCCGGCGACACCCGCTACCTGCGCATACACGGCGATTTTCACCCGAGCAACGTTCTGGTGCTCGACGAGCAGCTGCACATCGTGGATTTCGACGACACCAGAATGGGGCCGGCGGTCCAGGATCTGTGGATGTTCCTGTCCGGCGATCGCGCTGAGCAGACGCCCCAGCTCGGGGAGCTTCTATCCGGCTACACGGAATTCCGCCATTTCGACGCGAGGGAGTTGCATTTGATCGAGGCTCTGCGCACGCTACGCATCATTCATTATGCGGCGTGGCTGGCGAGGCGCTGGCAGGACCCGGAGTTCAAGGTGACGTTTCCCTGGTTCAATACGCCGCGCTACTGGGACGAGCACGTGCTCGCCCTGCGCGAGCAGGCCGCGCTGATGCAGGAAGAGCCGCTCGAGTGGGACACTTCCCGCTAACCGGATACAAGCACCTCATGTCGAATGCGCGATCCGACAGCCCGAAAGGCGAGAAACGCATGAGCAAGGATGCGTTCTTCTCCACGCCTATCTATTTCACCGATCTCGCCGGGGCGCAGGCGCTCAACGCGCAGCTCAAAAAGGACATCCGTGAGTGGCGGCGGCAAGACCCTCAGGGAACGGTGCGTTCGAACGTCGCCCAGGCCGGCGCCTGGCACAGCGCTACCGACATGCACACGCGTGCGGAGTTCCGCGCGCTCACGCTCGAAATTTTCGAGATGGTTCAGGGAATTTACAACGACCTCGGTTACGATCCCGATTACGAGCCGGTCTGTGATTCGATGTGGGCCAACATCAATCCAAGGCACGCCTACAATCGTCATCACACGCATCCGCACGCGCTCTGGAGCGGCGTGTACTACGTGCAGACACCGGATGATTGCGGCCTGCTTTATTTCACGGATCCGCGGCCGCAGACTCAGGTGTTGACGCCGTATTTCGATCCACGCAGGCGCCACCCGGATACCTGGAACGAGGTTTTCTATCAGCCCCAGGAAGGGAGGTTGATCGTTTTTCCGGGGTGGCTCGTGCACGCGGTGCATCCCAATCTCTCCACCGCTGAGGGCGATGCCGGCGAGCGCATCAGCGTGAGCTTCAACTTCTACCAGATTCGCCGTGATTCGCCGGTGCGCAATCCACACAGGAAGGAAGTTGTCGTCGGCGATCTCGAGCCGCAATGATGACCGGCAACGCCAGCGCACCCGACGAGGGCATCGCCAGCCAACGCTTGCGTCTGGCGTCTCTCGAGTCGTGTGAGGAGCGGATTCGAGCGCTGCGCGATAAAGAGTGCGATCTCGAGGTCGAGCAAATCGCCGCACAGGCCGCGCTCAAGAGCGCCACGAGCCGGATTCGGCCGAAGGTCGATGCGCAGCTGGCCTCGCGCCTCGGTCGATCGCTCGAGCATCGGCGCGAGCTCGAGGAACAACGCCGCAAAGCGCAAGCCGGCAGCGGCCCGCGCAGATCCGACAGCGTCCACGCGCGCGACGAGCTTCGCGCCGCGCACGCGGCGCTGCTCGCCTGGCTCGACGCATCGAAAGCCGGCGAGCCGGGGCGCCTGGCGGCGGCCGCCAAGGTGACGCTCCTCGTCGCGACCATCGCCACGGTGTGGGCGGCAATTTCCATCCATCCCGCTTTTCTGCTCATGCTGGTGGTGATCGTAGGGCCGGTGTCGTTCGCCCTCGGGCGCGGCCAGGACGCGCAGTGGCGGCGCGTGGGCGCGAGACGCCGTTTCGACGCGTGCGGACTCCCCGACCTGGCTGTTTGGGACGAGCAGAACGTGCGAGCGCGCGCTGCGGAGCTGGCATCGTTACTGGATCGAGCCGAAGCGATCGAGCCCGAGCGGGAGGCTGAAGAGCAACCGCCCGAGCATCCGCCGGACATCGGGGAGCTGAACGCACGCATCGCCGAGGAGGATCGGCGCATCGCAACCGAGCTTGCGGCGGCGGGCCTCACCGAAGCGGACACGCAGGGTGGGCTCGGCGAATGGCTGCGTCTCGTCGACCGGGCCGATCGCTCCCGCGAAACCCTGGAACGGGTCAAGGGTGAGCGCGGTCGGCTTCGCGCCGAAGCCGCCGAGCTGAGAAGCCAGCTCGTGGGCTTTCTCAGAAGCCGCGAGGTGAAGGCCATCGACGAGCACGATTCGGTGGCCGCCATTGCAGAGCGGCTCGAGCGCCTGAGGTGAGCACAGTGAGTCGAGCACGAAGCACGGAGTGCGTCGACGTGAGGCCGGTCGGCGGCGCGCTCGGCGCAGAGATCGGCGGTATCGATGCGTCGCGCGCCATGGCTCCCGGGATCGCCGACCAGATCCGTGCGGCGTTGGACCGGCATCTGGTCATTTTTCTTCGCGACCAGAGCGTATCGCTCGGGCAGTTGAAAGCCTTCAGCACGTGCTTCGGTGAGCTCACCCGGGTGCCTTACGTGGGCGGACTCGCGGATCATCCGCAGATCATCGCCGTGCTCAAGGAGGCCGACGAGCACAATATCAGCACCTTCGGCGGCACCTGGCATACCGATTTCAGCTTTCTCGAGCATCCTCCGGCGGCGTCGATCCTGTTCGCCGAGCAGGTGCCCGCCGTCGGCGGCGACACCCTGTGGGCCAACATGTATGCGGCCTATGAAGCGCTCTCTCCGGGGATGCAGCAAACGCTGGCGGGACTCAATGCGATGCACAGCGGGCACGTCTACGGCGCGGCACGACCACCAGCCAATAGCGCCACGAGCCAATCCATCCGCATCAGCCGCAACAATCCCGAGGCGGACGTCGAGCGCGCGCACCCGGTGGTGCGAGTGAATCCTCGCACCGGTCGGCGGGCACTGTACGTGAACCCCGTCTACACCACCCGTTTCGAGGACATGACGCAGCACGAGAGCCGGGGGCTGCTCGGTTTTCTCTACGCACACTGCACGCGTGCGGAGTTTACCTGCCGATTGCAATGGGCGCCGGGGACGATCGCCGTGTGGGACAACCGCTACAGCCTGCACATGGCGGTCAACGACTACGATGGCTACCGCCGACTGATGTACAGGACGAGCACCGTCGGCGAGACGCCCATCGGGCCGGCTGAGGCAAGCGCCTCGAGTCCCGGCCATGGGTGATTCCCGCCGGGGCGCTCTGCACCTTACCCGGGAGCTGATCGACGCACGTTTTCCGGAGCCGGTGCTCGGCCGCTCCCAGTCCATGGGGGAGCTCGGCGAGGCGCAGATCGAGGCGTCCCTTCGAGACACCCTCGCCGAGCGATGCGACGGCCATCTCTGGCTCTTCGGCTACGGCTCGCTGATGTGGAGGCCGGATCTCTCCTACGCCGAGCGCACCATCGGGCGCGTGCAGGGGTATCACCGCAGCTTCTGCCTGTGGCAGAAGCGCTACCGGGGCAATCGCCACAATCCGAACCTGATGATGGCTCTGGATGCGGGCGGTTCCTGCAGCGGCGTGCTCTATCGGGTGACAGGCCCGGATGTGGAAGCCAAGCTTGCCGGCACGTTTCGACGCGAGCTTATCGGTAACGGTTA
>JAABYT010000043.1:37643-43060 GCA_011775625.1 Gammaproteobacteria bacterium
CGCATGCCCGAGCAGACCGTGGCGCGCTACATCGCCGAAGCCTGTGGAGAACGTGGCTCGGGCGCTGAATATCTTCTCGAGACGGTGCTCGCTCTCGAGGCGCTGAGTCTGCGCGATGCACGCCTGTGGCGACTACAAAGGCTCGTCGCCCAGCTTTTGAGCGCGTGAGCATCTTTCTGACAGGCGGATCCGGGTTCGTCGGCTTGAACCTGATCGAGCAGCTTCTCGCGCGCGGCGAGGAGGTCGTGTCTTTCAGCCTCGAAGCGCCGCCGGAGCGGGCGAAGCGGACCTTCAAAAGTCTTGCCGGGAGCTTCACGCACACGGGCGGTGACGTGCGTGACGCGGCTGGCGTCGACGAGGCGCTCGCACGCAGCGGTGCTCGTCGCGTTGTCCACGCGGCGGTGATTACCGCGGGCACCGAGCGCGAGCGCCGGGATCCGGCCGCAATCATAGCGACCAATGTCCAGGGAACCGTGAACGTGCTGGAGGCCGCCCGGCGCCGCGGCGTCGACCGGTTCATCTATCTGAGCTCCGCGTCCGTCTACGGCGACAACGCGCTCGCCGGCGAGGTGCTCTCGGAAGAGCACACAGCGCCGCTGCCGACTTCGCTGTATGCCGTGAGTAAATACGCCGCGGAGGGAATCGCGCGTCGCTGCGGCGCGATCTTCGACATGCAGGTGGTCGCGGCGCGGTTGAGCGCCGTGTTCGGGCGGTGGGAGCACGATACGGGCCTGCGCGACACGCTGAGCCCGCCCTATCTGCTCACGCGCATGGCCGGCGCCGGCGAGGCGGCCGTGCTCGCTGACGAGGGCCGGCGTGACTGGATTTACGGGCCCGACGCGGCCGCCGGCGTCGTCGCGCTGTTGGATGCGGCCGAGCTTCGATACGACCTCTACAACGTCGGCACCGGGAGCCCCTGGACGCTGCGCCAGTGGTGCGAGAAGCTGGTCGCGAGGCGGCCGGCGTTTTCCTTTCGAATCGCCAAGCGGTCGGACGCCGAATCGGCGCTCGACCCGGGCCGCCGCGCGCCGCTGTCGATCGAGCGGATTTCGCGGGATACGGCGTATCGTCCGCGCTTCGGACTCGACGAGTCCTTCGACGACTACCTGGCGTGGCTCGGGGGATAGCCTTTATCCGGTCATCGCCGTGCTCACCCGCACTCGGGTCCCATTTTGGATAAAATTCGCCCATGCGCGATTCAGACAATGGCGGACTCGGCAGCTCCCGGCCGCGATGGATTCGGTGGCCGATCTTCGCGGTAGTCGTTCTGATCGCTGCCTGCCAGGCGCGCGACATCATCAAAGTCTCGGATTTTTCCGAGCAGCATCGGCTCGTGCCCGAGAGCATCGCGATCGTGAGCTGGAACGCCCAGAAAGGCGCGCATCCCCGCTTCAAATCGGATTTGTCGCAAGTCGTCACGGGGCACAGGCCGGATTTCGTCTTTCTGCAGGAGGCACGGGCCGATCTTCTCGAGACGACACACATGGGCGGCTACTTCGCGAGCAGCTGGAGCTATCCCTGGCCGGACGGAGTGACCATCGGCTTGCTGTCGCTCTCGCACATTGCGCCGACCAGGGTTCAGCCCCTGCCGAGCAAGCACAGGGAATTCCTGATCACCGCTCCGAAGCTCTCTCTGGTGACCGAGTATCCGTTGACCAATGGCGAGCGCCTGCTGGCCGTCAATGTCCATCTTCTGGCGTTCGAGCGGTGGAGCACCAACGGCATTCGGTCTCAGCTCGAGGACCTGAAGGCGGTCATGCAGGAGCACGCTGGTCCTATCGTCCTGACAGGCGATTTCAACACCTGGAACGGCGAGAGGCTGAATCTTCTCGAAGAAATCGCCGAAGAGCTGCGGCTGACCGAAGTCACGGGTTTTCCACCGGGTCGGAAAACGGCGGACAAGGAGGCTTCATTCTTGAACTGGCTGTTCGGGATCGACGAAGATATGCCCCTCGATCGTTTTTACTACCGGGGGTTTACCCACCACTCCGCCGAAGTCTTGCCGTACGACTCCTCGGACCACAGAGCAATTCAGGTTACCTTGAGCGTTGCGCCGAGCCGTCTCGCGCGGGTGGAGTGACAAGGAGCATCACGATGAGAGCTTTCGCAACAGTCGCTCTGATTGCCGTTGCATCGATTCTCGGCGCCTGCGCGCAGCTGCCGAAGGACTATCACGTAGAGCCGAGCACCGCCATCTCGGGCACCAAGGATACCGGTCTCGGACTCCGGTCACTGGCGGCGCGGCAGGGAAATCTCGAACAAACCCGACTCATTCCGATTCTCGACGGTGTCGACGCCTTTTACGCGCGCGTGGCTTTGGCCAATTCGGCGGAACGCTCTCTGGATGTCCAATATTTCCTCTGGCACAAGGATCTCACGGGTCAGATTCTTTTGAAATTCCTTCTGGAAGCAGCTGACCGGGGCGTGCGCGTGAGAATGCTTCTCGACGACCTCGACAATCAGGCGCTGGACCGCGAGTTCTATGCTCTCGACACGCATCCGAACTTTTCCATACGTCTTTTCAATCCATTCGCCACAAGGGGATTCAAGTACGTCGATTTCCTGAACGACAGCCGTCGTCTGAAGAGACGCATGCACAACAAGTCGTTCACGGCGGACAATCAGTACACGATCATCGGTGGGCGCAATATCGGCGACGAGTACTTCGACGCGAAAGAGGACTCGAACTTCTACGATTTCGATGCCGTGGCGACGGGGCCCGTCGTTCAGCAGGTTTCCGCGGAGTTCGACAGGTACTGGAATCACGAGCTGGCGGTGCCGGTCTACGCATTCGATCATAATACGGAGAGCGCCGAGGACCTCGAAGACGTGCGAAAGGAACTGGCGGCGTTCAGGCAATCCCACAAGGACTCTCGCTATGCGAACGACGCGAGAGATGCCGAAATCGCCGATGCCTTGCGCGGGGAAATGTTCCCCGCCTTCACCGGAGAAGCGCAGGCGATCTTCGATGACCCGGATAAGGGGCTCGGGCTGCCACGGGAACAATATGTCTCCATGCAGGATCATCTGAGACCGCATCTCGAGAATCTCGAGCGCGAGCTGATTCTGATTTCGCCCTACTTCGTGCCCACCGGCGGGATGGCCGAGTGGCTCGTCGGTGAGGTTGAGCGCGGCATCGACGTCGGCGTGATTACGAATTCGTACCACTCGACGGACACAGCTCTCGTGCACGCAGCGTATTCCAGGTACCGAAAGCAGCTGCTCGCCGGTGGTGTGAATCTCTACGAGCTGAAGCCGAGCTCGAGGAAAGATCGACAGAGCAGCGTCGCCTTCGACTCCGAGGCGAGCCTGCACAGCAAGGTTTTCATTTTCGATCGGAAGACCGTTTTCATCGGCTCGCTGAACCTCGACCCGTTTTCGCTCAATATCAACACGGAAATGGGTATCCTTTTCCACTCACCGGAGCTGGCGGCGCAAATGATGAAAGGTCTGGACAAATCGCGATTGCAGAATGTCTACGAGCTCGAGCTGGTGAAGTCGCCCCCGGAGAGCAAGGGGGAGTTTACTGTCTACACGTGGAACGTCGAGTGGATCGAGCGGGTCGACGGGGAAGTCGTTCGTCACAACAGTGAGCCCGGTGTCGGTGTATGGGAGCGCATCAAGCTGTTCTTCCAGGGGCTCGTTCCGGAATCGCTGACCTGACGCTCGTGAAGCGCAAAGCCTGGAGACTCGTCCTCCAGCCGTTCAAGCTGGTTGCCGGCGGCTTGCTCATAGCCTTCGTCATTCTGCTCGTCATATTCGTGCTGCACCTGGAGAACCGTGCGGATCTGCACGTCTGGCATCTCGCCGAGCTCGACGAGGAATTCACGGCATCTTCGCGGGTCGCGACCTTCGGAGAGTATCTCGCACTCGAGGACAGGCTTTTTCGTCAGCTCGGGGAGCGCGTATACGAGAGGATCGAGCCTGCCGATCGATACTCGGTGAATCGCTACCACCGCGGCAGTCGATCGGATCCCGAGCGCTGGCCTTCGAATTTCAATCGCAGCTACGAGCTGAAAGCGGACGCGCCCAGGGCAGGCGTTCTGCTTCTGCACGGCATGTCCGATTCTCCCTACAGCTTGCGCAATCTCGGAATCAGCCTGAACGACGCGGGTGCCTGGGTGGTCAGCCTGCGCCTGCCCGGACACGGCACGGCACCCTCGGGTCTCGTCGACGTGCACTGGCGAGACATGGCGGCGGCCGTGCCCATCGCGATGCGGCACCTGCGCGAGAAGGTCGGCTCCGCGCCCATCTACATGGTGGGATACTCGAACGGCGGCGCTCTCGCCGTGCACTACTCCCTGGTTGCCCTGGACGACGAGGCGCTGCCGCGCGCCGACAGGCTGGTGCTCGTGTCGCCCGCCATCGGTGTCTCCAGTCTCGCCGTGCTGGCGGTATGGCAGGCGAGGCTCGGCGACTTGCTGGGTCTGGAAAAGCTTGCCTGGAATTCGCTGCTTCCCGAGTACGATCCGTTCAAGTACGGATCGTTCGCCGTCAATGCGGGCGACCAGGTGTATCGACTGACCGCTGAGATTCAGTCGTTGTTCAACGCGAAAAGCGATGCGGCTCTCGGGCAGTTTCCTCCGGTGCTGGCATTCCAGTCGGTCGTCGACGCGACCGTCTCCACACCGGCGCTGGTGAAAGGATTGTTCTCTCGGCTTCCGGAAAACGGACACGAGCTGGTTTTATTCGACATCGCCCGGCACGTGGACATCGAGCAGCTGATGCGCAAAGATCCGCGCGCGCAGGTCAAGGCCGTGCTCGAGAGCGCCGGCGCAGCGTTCAGCGTCAGCTTGCTCACCAACGAGGGCGAGGGTTCGAGAGGGATTGTCGTCAAGTATCGCCATGCCGGCGAGTCGAACGTCACGAAGGTTGTGACCGACATGGTGTGGCCAACCGACATCTACTCACTGTCGCACGTCGCCCTGGCGATACCCGTTACCGATCCGCTCTACGGCGACGACCCCAACGTCGAGAGTCCCGGTGTAAGCCTCGGCAAGGTCGCCTTGTACGGCGAGCGAGGTCTGCTGCGCATACCCGCTTCAGACCAGCTGCGACAGCGCTGGAATCCTTTCTACGGCTATCTCGACAAACGCGTGCACGCGTTCCTTGACCTCGAAAGGGCCCGGTTGCAATAGCTTGATCGGCCCGGCAAGTCGATCATCCGCCTTTTGCCGGGACCGCGGGCGCCGAACCGCGGCTCGATGGGCAGGCGTGTCTTCGTTTCAGCCGAGCACCGCCCGGGTCGCATCGGCGAGAATCGAGACGCTATCGTCGATGGTCTGCTCGGGCGTCACGATGGGCGGGGCCAGGCAGTAGACGTCACCGCGCACGCGGCTGAACATGCCGCGTTCCACGGTCGCAGCGTGGATCCTCGGACCGACGCTGTCGTTGGCATCGAACGGCTCCTTGGTGGC
>JAABYT010000043.1:43106-48064 GCA_011775625.1 Gammaproteobacteria bacterium
TTTGACGCGGCCTGGGCGGGGAAGTCCTCGCCCTCGATGATGCCGAGCATCGCGAGCGCGATCGCGCAGCCCGTCGGGTGGCTGCTGTAGGTGTAGGCGTGCATCCACGGCTCACCGCTTTCCAGCATCACCTCGGCGATGGCGTCGCTCACGCCGATGCCGCCGAGCGGAAAATAGCCCGAAGTGATGGCCTTGGCGAACTGCATGAGGTCGGGCTCGATGCCCCAGTGCTGCAGGCCGAACATCTCGCCGGTGCGGCCGAAGCCGGTGATGACCTCGTCGGAAACCAGCAGCACGTCGTACTGGTCGCAGATCTCGCGAATGCGCGGGAAATAGTCGTCCTGGGGCACGATGACGCCACCGGCGCCCTGCACCGGCTCGGCGATGAACATGGCGACGGTCTCCGGCCCCTCCTCGAGGATCTTTTGCTCCAGCTCGTTCGCCGCAGCGATCCCCTGACTCGCCGATCCCGCCGGCGCCTCGTAGCGATAGGGATAGGGGGTGGGAATGTGGACGAAACCGGGAATGCGCGGCTCGAACATCTTCCAGTAAGGGCTCATGCCCGTGCAGCACATGGCGGCAAGCGTGACCCCGTGATAACCCCATACGCGGGAAACGACCTTGGTTTTCTCCGGCTTGCCGCGCAGCTTCCAGTAGTAACGGGCCATCTTGATGTTGCTGTCCGTGGACTCACCGCCGCCGGAAGTGAAATAGAAGTGGTTGATATTGGGGTAAGTGATTCGTGAGAGCCGCTCGGCGAGCTCGATGGCACGCGGATTCGAGCTGCCGGTGTAGCCCGAGGCGTAGGCGAGCTCGTGCATCTGCCGAGTCGCTGCCTCTATCAGCTCGGTGCGGCCGTTTCCGGCCGTGTTGTTCCACAGACCGGAGAGACAATCGATGTAGCGATCGCCGTTCGCGTCGACGAGGTAGGCGCCTTCACCGCCGACCCAAACCTTTCCCTGGGCGTGAACGGCCCGGTTGTGAAGCGGGTGAATGAGATGGGCGGCGTCGCGGTCGATGAGGGCCGCTTCGGCATCGTTGGACATGGGATTATCCCTCCGGCAGCGATTCGTCTTCTTGAGGCGAGGAGCCAGTATCGATGGCGCCGCTGGCGGATTCAAGTCACGCGAACGGTCTTGCGCGTGTCGGCTAGGCGAGCTGCTCGGCATGGAAGTCGACGATGGCGCCGTCCTCGGCGCGGAACCGCAGGCTGATGGGGTTGCAGCAGACCTCGCAGTCCTCCACGTAGGCCTGATCTGCTGACGACGGCTCCAGGAGCATGGTGATGGATTCCCAGCAATAGGGACAGCTGAAACGGTGCTCGACCAGATCGTGCATCATTTTGGCTCGACTTGACTCGGGTGCGCGGCTGCAGCCACGATAGACTTCCATTCCGATCAACGTGGAGCTGGCCGGGCGGCCATGGTAGCGACAATGCGCGTCAATCGCATCGATCATTTCAACATCCGCACCCGCGACCTCGATGCGTTGTGCGAGTTCTATACCAAGGTGCTCGGTCTGGAGATCGGTGACCGGCCGCCCTTCGATACACCCGGTGTCTGGCTCTATGCAGGCGGCCATCCCATCCTGCACGTGGGGCTTGCCAGGGATGGCGACGAGGAAGCTCACGGCGACGGCACGCTGCCGCTCGATCACATCGCTTTGGAGACCGAAGGCCTGCTCGATGCAGTTGCCAGAATCGAGAAGGCCGGCATCGCGTATCGAATGGTCGACGTACCCGGCCGCGCGATGAAGCAGATCTTCATTCACGATCCGGACGGCGTCGCCCTCGAGCTCAATTTCACCAACCCCGAGGACATCGCGGCCGGCGCCGGGCTGTAGCACGGGGGGCTTTGTTATCGGGAGCTCTGCGCGAGCTCGCGCTCTCTCAGAAAGCGCGTCGCCAGCGCGCCCGTCAGCACGGGCGCAATCAGTGCCGTCACGATGCGTGGCCATACTTCCGCGCGCGGCATGGACAAGGCTCCCGGCGGGGTTTTCTCAGAGCCCCTCGCCGGCAAGAGTATATCGCCAGCGCGGGGATGGTCGCGCCTAGAGCTTTCGCAGCTCCGGCAACAGCTCCCTCGAGATCAGCTGCATGCTCTCGAGCGCCGTCTGCACCGGCATGCCCGCCCAGTGGGTGCGGAATATCAGGTGGTTGACGCCGATCTCCTGCCAGTAGGGCCGCAGCTGCTCGAAGCACTCCTCGGGTGAGCCGAGAACGAAACGATCCCTGGTGAGCTCGTCGAAGTCCTTGTCGAACGACTCGTCCTCGGGCATGGCATCGTCCTGTCCCCACTTGGCGTAATCCCTGTACTTGCCGAGCAGGTAGGGACCGGCGAGCTCGGCGGCCGTGGCACGGTCCCTCGCGCAGTAGATCTCCTTGATGACCGGGAACTCCTCGGGAAACTTCTTGCCGTGCGCTTCGAGCTCGTCTCGGTAGATGACCATTTGCCGGCGAATGGTCTCGAGGGTCGAGTGCGGATTGATGAACCAGTTGTCGCCCATGCGAGCGGCGCGCCGTATGGCCTTGTCGTTGTTGGCGGCGAACCAGATGGGTGGTCGCGGCTTCTGAACCGGACGGATGTTCATGCGCACGTTCTCGAGTACGCAGGTGTCGCTGTGATGAGTCACCGACTCCTCGCTCCAGAGCCGCTGCACGAGCTCGAGATACTCCTCGAAGCGCTGCACCCGCGTGCCCCTGGGCACGTTGAAGGCATCGAACTCCACGTCCCGGTAGCCGAGACCGACGCCGAAGACGAAATTTCCCCGCGCGATGATGTCGAGTGTCGCTACGGTTTCGGCGGTGTAGACAGGGTTGTGGAGATTGAGCAGCAGCACGCCCAGGCCGGTGGTCATATCACCGGCCTCGGGAATGAGCCGCGCCAAGAACGGAACCAGCTGAAGCTGCTTGTTGTCGCCTTCGTTCAGGTAGTGTTGTCCCGAGAACAGCGAGTCCCATCCGTGGTCGCGCGCCGCGTGCGTCATGGCGATCTGCTCGTCGAGGGCCTTCACCATGTCGGTGTCGAGACGCTGCTGATTGGTGAGGAACAGTCCGACTTTCATACGACGCGCTCCGTGTGATTCCGCATGCGGCTCATGCCCGCCTATTTGATCAGGCCTGCGTACTCGTCGAGCATCGGCAGGATCTTGTCACGGCCTTCCGAGGGCAGCGACAGCAGCGCGGTGTCGACTCCCGCGGCTTCGCACTGCGCCAGGTACGCGGCGTCCGGCCTGGCGCCGAACAGGGTGGTGGAGAGGGTGCTCATGGCGCGGCCGGCTTCCTCGGCGTAGCGCGCAAAGCGCGCCATCTGCGCCTTCGGATCGGCAAAGTTGCGGCCGCGAGGAATCCAGCCGTCGCAGAAATCCATGATCCGGCGCAGCGTGTGCCGCGTCTCGCCGCCGAGCAGAATCGGCGGGTGCGGCTTCTGCACCGGCTTGGGCCACGACCAGATGGGCTCGAAGCGCGTGAACTCCCCCTCGTAGGCGGCCTCGTCCTGGGTCCAGATGGCCTGCATGGCCTTGCAACGGTCCACCATGACGCGAAAGCGCGTGTCGAAGGCCGTGCCGTGATTCTCCATCTCTTCCGCGTTCCAGCCTGCGCCGATTCCGAAATCCACACGGCCGTTGGAGACCAAATCCAGCGTCGCCACGGCCTTCGCGGTGACGATGGGATCGCGCTCGGTGAGCAGCACGATGCCCGTTCCGAGGCGCAGCTTTTGCGTCGCCGCCGCCGCGGCCGCCAGCCCGACGAGGGGGTCGAGAGCGTGCGAATACTCTTTCGGCAGCTCGGCTCCGCCCGGCCAGGGCGAGCGGCGGCAGGCGGGGATATGCGTGTGCTCGGGCACGAACAGGGATGAGTAGCCGCGCTCCTCGAGGGCGACGGCGAGCTCGACGATACCGATGGAGTACTCCGTGGGAAAGATGTAAACGCCGATTTTCATTGTCATTCGTTCCTCGTCGTTTTGTGCGCGCCTATGATTGATCACTTGGCCCGGGCGGCACCAGAATCAGCGCGCCGTTTGCCTGTCTCTCGGGGCCGGGCCGTGCGACCATGCGGGCCTGTCGAACGTGTCTCAGGCCGGGTCATCGATGGTCGATTCGTCCCTGTGGGTGGTGATGCCCGTCAAGAACCTCGAGGATGCCAAGCAACGTCTCGCGGGCGTGCTGAGCGGCGGGGAACGCCGGGCGCTTTTTCGCGCCATGCTCGAGGACGTGCTGTCGGCGCTGTCACTGAGCACGGGCCTTGCTGGTGTCGTGGCGGTGACTCGGGACGACGAAGCGGCGGCGCTGGCGGCGCGCTACGGCGCGCGCGTGCTCGAGGAGTCGGCCAATCGCGGACACACCGCTGCCAGCCGCTTCGGCGCCGCCGTGCTCGCCGACGAGGGCGTGGCGGGCATGGTGCAGCTGCCCGCCGACGTGCCGCTGGTCACGCCCGAAGACATCGAGGCGCTGCTGCAGGCGCACGGACCGGCACCGGCGGTCACGCTGGCACCGTCGCGAGACCAGCGGGGAACCAACGCGGTGGTCTGCTCGCCGCCCGACGTGCTGCCGCTCGGCTTCGGTGACGACAGCTTTTTCCCCCACCTGGCCCGCGCGCGTTCGCTCGGTATCGAGCCTCCCGTGGTGCGGCGCCCCGGACTGGCCCTCGATATCGACACCCGCGAAGACCTGCTCACTTTTCTCGCCACGCCGTCGAGCACACGGACGCGTGACTATCTGCTCGCCAGCGGCATCGCCGAGCGCCTGCGGCGCAGCGCGAGCGCTCAGTCGGCAGCGCCGTAACGCGCGCGCAGCCGCGGCAGCACGTGCTCGGCGTAGAGATCGAGAAAGCGCCGCTGATCGGGGCCGGGTGCGTGAAAGACCAGATGGGTGAAGCCGAGCGCGATGGTCTCGGCCATGCGCTCGACGTGCTCGTCCGGATCGTCGGACACGATCCAGCGACTCGCGGCGCGCTCGAC
>JAABYT010000043.1:48151-67446 GCA_011775625.1 Gammaproteobacteria bacterium
GCGCGTCCGGCTTTCTCGAGCCCCTCGGCGACAGCCGGAAGCAGGGTGTCGCGGTAGAGCTCCGGCGCCTTGCCGCTGGTGCAGATGAAGCCGTCGCCGACACGGCCCGCGAGGCGCGCCGCGCTGGCCCCGGAGGCGGCCACGTAGATGGGCACCGGCGTCTCCGGGCGGTTGTAGATGGTCGCGTTCTCGGTGCGGAAGTGCTCGCCCTCGAAGGTCACGCGCTCCTCGCGGGCGAGCCGGTTCATGAGCTCGATGGCTTCGCGCAGCCGCGCGAAGCGCACCTTGAACGGCGGCCACTCGATGCCGATGGCGGGGACCTCGTTCAGCGATTCGCCGGTGCCGACGCCGAGCATGACCCGGCCGGGATAAAGCTCGCCCAGCGTTCCGATGGCCTGGGCAACGATGGAAGGGTGATAGCGGAAGGTGGGCGTGACCACGCTGGTGCCGATGAGGGCGCGCGAGGTGCGTTCGCCGAGGGCGCCCAGCCAGGCGAAGGAGTAGGGCGCGTGTCCACCGGTGTGCCGCCAGGGCTGAAAATGATCGCTCACCATGATGGAGTCGAAGCCGACCGTCTCCGCGTGCACCGCGAACTCGAGAAGCTCGCGCGGAGGAAATTGCTCGGCAGACGCCTTGTATCCCAGTTTCAGCATGATCGTTCCCTTCTTTGGTTCGGCATTCGTCTCGCTCAGGCGGAGTCGATGGCGCGCGCGGCGGCTTCGTCGGCGAACACGACCGCGTCGCGCGCCTGCACACGGCCCGCGGGGATGCTCCGATCGCCGGCAACGAGACGCGCGAGCATGGCGGATTTACCGGCGCCGGTCACCAGCCACAGACGCTGCCGCGCCCGGTCGAGGATCGGAAGCGTCAGCGTCATGCGTCGGTAGCCGCGGTATTCGCCGCTCACCGCGACGTCGCAATCGGTGAGCGCCAGCGCCGGATCGTCGGGCACCAGCGACGCGGTATGCCCGTCGTCGCCGAGACCCAGGTGCACCAGGTCCAGCACCGCGGGCGTGCCGAACCTCTCGGCCAGCAGCGCCGCGTAGCGCGCGGCGGCCCGCTCCAGGTCCGCCTCCTGCACCGGCATGGCGTGCAGGTTGTCCGCTGCAAGGGGCGTCTTTGCGAGAAGCGTCTCTTCGAGCTGGGTGAGGTTGCGGTCGGCGTGGCCATGGGGGGCCGTGCGCTCGTCCACCTGCACCACGTGCAGGCTCGCCCACGGCAGGTCCTCGGCCACCAGCGCCTCGAGCATCGTGAGCGGCGTGCTGCCGCCGCTGAAGGCGACCGCCGCCAGGCCCCGTTCGGCCACTGCGCGGCGCACGCCGGCGGCCACGAAGCGGGCCGCGGCGCGGGCCGCGGCGCCGGCGTCGCCGCGCGTCTCCAGGCGCGGTGCGCTCAATCGCCGTGCTCCCGGTGTCCGCCGAAGGCGAAGCGCATGGCCGAGAGAACCCGGCGCGCGAACGTGTCGTTGTCGCGCGAGCCGAAACGCGCGTAGAGCGCCGCGGTCAGCACGTGGGCGGGAACGCCGGCGTCGACCGCGGCCTGCACGGTCCAGCGCCCTTCTCCGGAGTCGGCGACCTTGTCGCTGAAGCCCGCCAGCGTCGGGTCGCGGGCGAGCTCGTCGGCGGTGAGATCGAGCAGCCACGAGCCGATGACGCTTCCGCGGCGCCACAGCTCGGTGATGTCCGCGAGCTCCAGTCGGTAGCCCGAGGCGGCGCCGGCCGAGTCGAGCAGCTGCAGGCCCTCTGCATAGGCCGCCATGGCACCGTACTCGATGCCGTTGTGGATCATCTTCACGAAGTGGCCGGCGCCGTGGCTGCCGCAGTGCAGGTAACCGTGCTCGGCGGTGCCGCTGCGCCCGCTGCGCGCGGCCAGGCTCGGCGCTGCGTCGCGGCCCGGCGCGAGACTGGCGAATACCGGCTCGAGGCGCTGGAAGTCTGCAGCGTCACCGCCCACCATCAGACAGTAGCCACGCTCGAGGCCGCGCACACCGCCGCTGGTGCCGACGTCCATGTAGCGAAGACCTTTCGCCGACAGCGCTTTGGCGCGCCGCACGGCGTCGCGGTAATGGGAGTTGCCGCCGTCGACGATCAGGTCATCGGGCTCGAGCCCGTCGGCAAGGGCCGAGAGCGAAGCGTCCACGCGATCGGCCGGGATCATGATCCAGACGCTGCGCGGCGCATCGAGCGCCTCCACCAGCGCCCCGGTCGATGCGGCGCCGACGGCGCCTTCGGCGGCGAGCGCCGCGACCTGATCCGGGTCGGTGTCGTAGACGGCGCACTGGTGTCCCGCGGCCATGAGCCGCCGCACCATGTTGGCGCCCATGCGCCCGAGACCGATCATGCCGAGCTGCATTGCACTTCCTCTCTTCGAGATCTTGTGTGGGCGCGGCAGATGGGTTGTACTCGTGTCCGCGCCGGGCGCCTGGGCACGCGGTGCCCTGCTCGCGCCGACTTTATCACACCCGCTCTTCGGCACCGGCAGACACGATTGGAGCGGGCGGGGAGCGGGCGCGGGCATCGCCGATGATCAAGACCACCGACGCCATTATCCAGCGGGCAGGCCGCGGCGACGCCGTCGACGACGATGAGGCCCTGGCACTCGCCGCCTGCGACGATCTGCAGCGGCTCATGGCAGCGGCGTGCCGGCGCCGGGACGCCGTTCACGGCGCTCGGGTCAGCTACTCGCCGAAAGTCTTCATCCCGCTCACCAAGCTGTGCCGCGACGTCTGCCGCTACTGCACCTTTGCGCGGGCGCCCCGCGAGGTCGCGTCGCCGTACCTTTCCGTGGACGATGCGGTTGCCATCGCCGCCGAAGGCGCCAAGGCCGGCTGTCACGAGGCGCTGTTCACCCTCGGCGACCGCCCGGAGAGCCGCTATCGGATCGCCCGAGAGGCGCTGGCCGCACTGGGATACGGCTCCACCATCGAGTATCTCGCCGTGGTCGCCCGGGCCGTGCACGAGGCCACCGGGCTGCTGCCCCATGTGAACCCCGGCGTCATGAGCCGCGCGGAGCTGGCGATGCTGCGAGCGGTTTCGGTATCCGCCGGGATGATGCTTGAATCGACGGCAGAGCGTCTGTGCGAGCGCGCCGGCCCTCATCACGGCTGCCCGGACAAGCAGCCGCAGGTGCGCCTGGCGAGCATCGACGCCGCCGGCGCGCTCGCCGTGCCGTTCACCAGCGGCATCCTCATCGGCATCGGCGAGACGCGCCGCGAGCGCATCGAGTCCATGCTGGCGCTGCGGGCGCTGCAGGCGCGCCATGGTCACATTCAGGAGATCATCGTTCAGAACTTCCGCGCCAAGCCCGGCACCGCCATGGCCGATGCGGCGGAGCCGAGCCTCGAGGACCACCTGTGGACGATCGCCGTGACACGCCTGGTGTTCGCCCCGCAGATGAACGTCCAGGCCCCGCCGAATCTCAACCCGGGGGCTCTCGAGGCGCTGCTCGCTGCGGGCATCAACGACTGGGGCGGCGTCTCCCCGGTGACGCCGGATCACGTCAATCCGGAGGCGCCCTGGCCGCAGCTCGAACGCCTGCGAAGTGCCACCGAGGCCGCGGGCGGGGAGCTGGTGCCGCGCCTGGCGGTGTATCCGCGCTACGTGCGCGACGCCGCCCGCTGGCTGGCGCCGCAGATGCGCGCGTCGGTGCTCGCGCGTTGCGACGCGCAGGGCTTCGCCAGGGAGGACGGCTGGGTCGCCGGCGCCGAGTGCGCTTCGCTGCCGGCGCGCCCCCTGCGTGGCCGCGGCTCGTTGCGCGCCGGTGAGCTGGAGCGCATCGTGAGGCGCGCGAGGGACGGGCGCGAGCTGCAACAGGACGACATCGTGCGCTTGTTCTCGGCGCGCGGGCGCGAGGTGCACGCGGTGCTCGACGGCGCCGATGCCCTGCGCAGGGAGGTGAACGGGCGTCGCGTCACCTACGTCGTCAATCGCAACGTCAACTACACCAACGTGTGTTATTTCCACTGTCGATTCTGCGCGTTCTCCAAGGGAAGGAATGCCGAGGATCTGCGCGGCATGCCCTACGATCTGGATCTCGACGAGATCGCCCGGCGCACCCGCGAGGCGTGGCAGCGCGGTGCCACCGAGATGTGCCTGCAGGGTGGCATCCACCCGGACTACGACGGTGAGACCTACCTCGAAATCTGCCGCGCTGTGAAGCGGGCGGCGCCGCAGATCCACGTGCACGCGTTCTCGCCGCTGGAGGTCTGGCAGGGCGCGAAGACCCTGGACCTTACGGTTGCGGAATTTCTGACAGAGCTCAAACGGGCCGGTCTGGGCTCGCTTCCGGGAACCGCAGCCGAGATTCTCGACGACGCGGTGCGTCGCATCATCTGTCCCGACAAGATCACCGCCGCCGAGTGGCTGGAGGTCATGCGCGCAGCGCACGCCATCGGCCTGCGCAGCACCGCCACCATCATGTTCGGGCACGTGGACGATCCGCGCCACTGGGCGCGCCACCTGGTCCGCATCCGCGCGCTGCAGGCCTCGAGCGGCGGTTTCACCGAGTTCGTGCCGCTGCCGTTCGTGCACATGGAGGCGCCCTTGTACCGCCGGGGTGGGGCGCGGCGCGGTCCCACCTTCCGTGAGGCGCTGCTGATGCACGCGGTCTCGCGCCTGGCGCTGCACCCGCACGTGACCAACATCCAGGCTTCGTGGGTGAAGATGGGACCGGACGGCGCGCGCGAATGTCTGCGCGCCGGCGCCAACGACCTCGGCGGCACGCTGATGAACGAGTCCATCACCCGCGCCGCCGGCGCCGCCTTCGGTCAGGAGTTTCCGCCCGCTGCCATGCGGCGCTTGATTACCGATCTGGATCGGCTGCCCTGCCAGCGCACGACGCTCTACGAGCAAGCGCCCACCGAGCGGGCCGCCGCGGCCATGGGCGCGGCGCCCCTCGAGGCTGTCCACAATGCGCCGCCGCGCCGTCGCGCCGGCGGCGCTGAGCGTCGGCTGGTGCGCTTCGGTCAGGGCTGATGTCGACGCCACGTGCGGCCGTCACGCTGACGGCGATACCGGGCATTCCGGCGATTCGGCCCGGTGACGACCTCGTCGCCATCCTTGCCGACGCCATGGTCGGCGCCGATCTCGCGCCGCGCGACGGCGACGTGCTGGTGGTCACCCACAAGATCGTCTCCAAGGCGGAAGGTCGCTACCGCAGCCTTGCGCGGGTGACGCCGTCGGCGCGCGCCCGGGAGCTCGCGCGGGCCACCGGCAAGGACGCGGCCCTGGTGGAGCTGATTCTGTCGGAGTCCCGCGAGGTGCTGCGTTATCGGCCCGAGCTGATCATCGCCGAGCACCGCTCGGGCATGGTCATGGCCAATGCCGGCATCGATCATTCCAACGTGCCCGGCGAGCAGGGCGAAGAGCGCGTGCTGCTGCTGCCCGAGGACGCGGACGCGAGCTCGGCGTCACTGCGCACGGCGCTCGGCGCCCGCTTCGGCGTGACCGTCGCGGTGGTGATCAGCGACAGCGTCGGGCGCGCCTGGCGCAACGGCGTGGTCGGGCTCGCCATCGGCGCGGCGGGGCTGCCGGCGCTGCAGGATCTGCGCGGCAGGCTCGATCGCGAGGGGCGTGCGCTCAATGTCACCCAGGTCGCGCTCGCCGACGAGATCGCCTCGGCGGCCCAGCTGCTCATGGGCGAGGCGGACGAGGGGCGTCCCGCGGTGCTCGTCAGAGGCATCGCCTGGAACGAGCCGCCGGCGGCGGCGTCGGCGCTGATTCGCGATCGCGAGCAGGATCTTTTCCGGTGAGCGCGACGGCGCGGGTGGTCGCCATTTCCGGCGGCATCGGCGGCGCCAAGCTCGCCCTCGGCCTGTACCGGGCGCTGCCCGCCGACAGCCTCATGGTCGCCTGCAACACCGGCGACGATTTCGAGCATCTCGGCCTGAGCATCTCGCCGGATCTGGACACGGTGCTGTACACGCTGGCGGGCATCGCCAATCCGGACACCGGGTGGGGACGCGCGGGCGAGACGTGGACGTTCATGCAGGCGCTCGAGTCTCTCGGTGGCGAGACCTGGTTTCGCCTCGGCGACGCGGATCTCGCCACCCACGTGGAACGCACCTGCCGTCTCGCCGCGGGTGAAAAGCTGAGCGCCATCAGCGAGGACTTCTGCACGCGACTCGGCGTGCGCGCACGCGTCGTGCCCATGTCCGACGAGCCCGTGCGCACCATGGTGCATACCGACGAGGGCATTCTGCCCTTTCAACGCTACTTCGTGCAGAACCGGTGCGAGCCGCGCGTCACGGGTTTCAGCTTTCACGGCGCCGGCGACGCCCATCCCTCGTTGCCGTTGTGGGAGGCGCTTCTTGCTGACCGTCTCGAAGCCGTGGTGATCTGCCCTTCAAACCCGTTCATCAGCATTGACCCCATCCTCGCGGTGCCGGGACTCAGGGGCGCCATCGGCGACTGTGGTGCGCCGGTGGTGGCGGTGTCGCCCATCATCGGCGGTCGCGCGGTCAAGGGACCGACGGCCAAGATGATGGCCGAGCTCGGCATTCCCCGCAGCGCCCGCGCCGTCGCCGAGCACTACGAAGGATTGCTGACCGGCTTCGTGCTCGATGAGAGCGACGAGGGCGCGGTCGGCGATCTCCCATGCCTGACCACCCGTATTCTCATGGAGACCGAGGAAGACAAGACGACCCTTGCGCGCCAGGTGCTGGATTTCGCCGGCGCCATCGCCGACAAGGTCCGTTGACGATTCCGAAACGCGTCAGCGATCTGCGAGCGGACGGATCGCCTCGGCAAAATGCTGCATGCTGCGCAGGGATTGCTCCAGAGTCTCGCGCTGAAAATTCAGCGTCAGATCGCGCACGCCGAGCTCGGCGAGTGCGGCCATGTCTTGTGCAATCTGCTCGGCGCTGCCGCTCAGCATGAGCCGCTCGCCGGATGCGGCGGCGAGAGTCTTGGTCTCGTCGAACCAGTTGGCGAAGAACGCGAGCCCCACGCTGTGCGGATCCCGCCCGTTTTGCTCGGCCACGCGGCCCAGTTCCTCCAGCCCCGCCGCGAAGCGCTTCACGGTATCGAGGGGATGACGCGGATTGTTGCCGATGGGAAACCAGACATCGCCGTATCGCACCACGCGCCGCAGCGCCGCCGGACTCTCGCCGCCGACCCAGATGGGCGGATGCGGCTGCTGCACGGGCTTGGGCAGAAAGCTGATGTTCGAGAATCGCACGTGCTTGCCGTCGAAGCGGGGATTGTCCTCGGTCCACAGAGACTTGAACGCCTGCAGATACTCGTCGGTGACACGGCCGCGTTCCTCGAACGGCGGCGCGCCGAGAGCCTCGAACTCCTCTTTCATCCAGCCGGCGCCGACGCCCAGTATCATGCGTCCCCTGGAGAGCACGTCGATGGTGGCGACGATTTTCGCCGTGTGCACGGCGCCGCGATGGGGGATGACCGTCACCGACGTGAGCAGCCGCGCCGTAGCATTGATCGCAGCCAGGTATGCCAGCAGGCTGAACTGATCGAAGCAGGCGCCGGATGCGGCGCCGGGAAATTCGCCGGAGGCCGAGTAGGGATAACGGGAGTCGATGCTTCGGGGCACCACCAGGTGATCCGGCACCGCCAGGTGCGCGAAGCCGAGCTCCTCGGCACGTCGGGCGAACGCTTGCACGCTCTCCGGCGTCGCCAGGGGGCCGCGGGTGGGAATCGTCAGTCCGACGTCCATGATAGTATCCTCGCCAGCTTCGGGTTCGATCGTGTCGGGGTCATGCTAACGGATGTCGAGAGGCGCTTTCTAGAAGCGCAACGGGTTGCGCGCCTCGCGACGGCCGATGCCGCCGGTCATCCTCACGTGATACCCATCTGCTTCGTCGTCGACGGGGACCGACTGTACTTCACCATCGACGAGAAGCCGAAGCGAAGCCCGTCGGTGCGCTTGAAACGCGTATCCAACATTCGCGAGAACCCTTTCGTCGCGCTCGTCGCGGATCGCTACGACGAGGACTGGAGCCGGCTCGGCTGGGTCATGGTGCAGGGCCGCGCCGAGGTGCTGGACAGCGGCGACGAGCATGACCGGGCACAGGCCGGTCTACGGGCCCGTTACCGGCAGCTGCGGGATATGCATATCGAAGCGCTGCCGGTGGTGGCCATTCATATCGAGCACGCCGCGAGCTGGGGGAGTCTCGAAACGTCATCGGAAGGTTGAGATCCATGGTTCGAATCGCCGTTTCCATCTATCCGGAGCATGCCGAGTACGCCGACATCCGCCGCGCCGCCGAGGAGGCCGAAGCGATCGGCGTGGATGTTGTCTACACGTGGGATCATTTTTACCCGCTGATGGGAAATCCCGAGGGCAAGCATTTCGAATGCTGGACGCTGCTGGCCGCCATCGCGGAGGCTACCGAACGGGTGCAGATCGGTCCGCTCGTCGCCTGCAACAGCTACCGCAACCCGGAGCTTCTCGCCGACATGGCGCGTACCGTTGACCACATTTCCGGCGGGCGCGCGATTCTCGGTATCGGCTCGGGATGGTTCGAGAGGGATTACCGGGAGTACGGCTACGATTTCGGCACCGCGGTGAGCCGTCTCGAGGATCTCGAGGCGGCCATGCCCCGCATCAAGAGCCGGCTCGAGAAGCTCAACCCTGTGCCCGTCGGCCGCTTGCCAATCCTCATCGGCGGCGGAGGCGAAAAGCTCACGCTGCGCATCGTTGCCGAGTACGCCGACATCTGGCACGGATTCGCGAGAGGCACCGACGCGCGGGGCGCGGCACGGACAGTGGCGCACAAGAACGCGGTTCTCGACGATTGGTGCAGAAAGGTCGGACGCGATCCCGCAACCATCGAGCGATCCATCGGCGTCGACAAGGCATTGATCGACGCTGCGGACGAAATTCACGCCGCAGGCGCGGACGAGATTCAGATGGGCGTGGACGGTCCCGACTACGACTTCGCACCAGTGAGGGAATGGCTCGACTGGCGCGATCGGAAAAACAAAGGCTGACTTCGAGGGAAACGAGGCAATGAAGTTCGGTTTCTCACTGGTCGTGCGGGGCAACGACGCGACGCCCGATGCATTCGCGCAGATCGCGCAACGCGCCGAGGCGCTCGACATCGACTCCCTGTGGTGCAGCGCCCATGTGATTCTGCCGCCACAGGTCAAGTCGGGCTACGTGCTCATCCCGGGACGCAAGCACCCCGAGCACTGGAAGGAGCGTTACTGGGAGCCGTTCACCGTGCTCAGCTTTCTCGCCGGCCTCACGCGCAAGTTGACCCTCGGCACCAGTGTCGTCATCGTGCCGATGCACAATCCGATTGAGCTCGCCAAGCAGGTGGCGGAGGTCGATCAGCTGAGCGGTGGGCGCTTCGTGTTCGGCATCGGTGTCGGCTGGTTCGAAGAAGAGTTCGAAGTGCTCGGCCAGAATTTTCGCAACCGCGGCGCGCGCACCGACGAGGCCATGGATCTCATGAAGGTGCTGTGGGGCGACGATCCGGTCAGCTTCGAGGGGCGCCACTACCGGGTGGAGAATGCCTGCTTTGCGCCCAAGCCCCTGCAAAAGCCGTCGCCGCCCATCTGGGTGGCCGGTGGCAGCAGAGCGGCGCTCAAGCGCGCGGCGCGCATCGCGGATGCCTGGCACCCCGTGCGTCCGACATTCGAGTATCTCCAGGAAGCCCGCGCGGACCTCGACCTTTATGTCGAGGAAGCCGGACGAGAGCCGGGCAGCGTCGCGATTGCGGTCAAGCTGCCGATCGTTTTCCAGAACGGGCCGCCGCGCTCCGACGAGCCGCCGACCCACGGACGCCCCGTCGACATCGCCGAGGCCATCGAGCGTTACCGCGAGGCCGGCGCCAGTCATCTGGTCATGGATTTCGTGCCCGAGACTCTGGCAACGGCCCTCGACACGATGGAGCGCTTCGCTCAGGAAGTGCGCCCGTTGCTCAGCCCCTGAGAGGACGCCGGCTAGGCGCTGCGTGCGCGGCCGGTCGAGTCCGCGTCGCTGTCGGGCATCTCCAGGCCGAGCTTCAATGAGGCGTGATAACGCAGGAACTCGCGGCTTTCCTCGCGGCCCATGTAGCGTTGCAGAATGGTTCTGTCGGTCTGCAGCAGGTCGACGAGAATCAAACCGTCGAGCGCATCGCCGAAGTTACGATCGAGATTGAAGCCGAGCAGGAGCCCGCCCAGCTTCAGGTACTGGCGCAGCAGAATCGGAACGCCACGCTGTCCGCTCTCGAGCTGTCCGACCACATCCGACATGGCGCCGACATCCGATAGATCGGTGAGCTCCTTGCGTTGCCAGAAAGTCGCAAGGCGGCGCTGCAAACCCGTGCGCGGCCGGACCTGACGCGCCAGCTCAACCGCAAACCAGTTTTCCCTGAGAAATTCCACCATGAACTGGCGCGACACGGCGTGGTAGTCGTTGCTGATACTCACGGCGCCGAACAGCCGGCAGTACTTCGGATGCAGCGTCACATACTTGGCGATGCCCTGCCAGAGGAGCATCAGCGCCGTATGGCTTCTCTGATATTCGACACGCACGAACGAGCGCCCGAGCTCGAGGGAATCGTGCAGGCCTTCGATGAACGGGCGCTTGTATTCGAAAAGCGAGTGGGTATACAGACCGCGAACGCCGAACCTCGAAAGGATCGCGTCGACGGGTGCAAAGCGGTAAGCCCCGACAATCTCGCGTTTACCGCCGTGCCACAGGAAAAGATGCAGGTAGCTCAGATCGAAGCGATCGGTATCGGAGGCTCGACCGGTTCCCTCACCGACCTGTCGGAATGTCGTCTCGCGCAGCCGGCCGATCTCGGTAAGGATGCTGGGGATCTGCTCAGCACTGGCGTAGGCGGCATGGACGGACCCGCTCTCGACGAGCTTCTGCTCGTCGGGCAGCGCATTGAATTCTCGCTCGAGCAGCGCCGGATCCACTGCATCCACGATCGGCGCCGTGAAAGCAGGCGTGCCCGCGGTCGCCGATTGCACCGTGGACCGGCTTCGAGCGGGTGCGACGAGCTCGGCCAGGCTGTAGGTGCGCAGGCGCAGGTATCGCGCGAGCTGCAGCGAGGACGCGAACGCCCTGACACGGCTCGGCGTGACCGGCGGGCCGAAGCGAATATTGACGCGGTGGTGACGCTTGTTGAGGAACTCGCGGGCGAGCAGCGCGGTGCGCAAGCGCGGGTGGATGCAACCGAGGAGTTGAAAGAGCAGGGTGTTGCGCCCGCCGACGAACGCCGGGACCGCCGCCGATTCGGTCCTTCGCAGAATGTAACCGACACTGGGTCGCCAATCGGGATCGGTGATGCGAGCGCGGCGGAACTGAAAATGGGACACCTCGCCGCTCGGAAAGATCAGCAGCGCCCCGCCCTGCCGAACCCAGCCGACGGCGTCGCGCAGAGGCTGAACGTTCTCCCGGATCGCACGCTTGGATTCGAAAGGATTGACCGCTATGAAGAGCTCCCTGAGCTCCACGATGCGCTGCAGGTGCGCGTTGGCGAGAATTTTCAGATCCTTGCGGCGACTGAGGATGATCTCGGCAAACAGCAGCCCCTCGATGCCTCCGAAAGGGTGATTCGCTGCAATCACCACCGGGCCGGACTCGGGAATGTATTCGAGCTCGCGGGGCTCGGCTTCCCACCGGACATCCATCTCCGCCAGGGCCGCGTGGAGAAACTCCGCCGCGCTGCCCGCAGCCGGAATGGCCTGGTAACAACGGTCCAGGCGCCGCAGGGCGAGAACGCGATCGAGCGCGCCACCGATGAGGGCATCGAGAGGCTTGATCCCGGTAACGCGCAGCCCGTCGCGAAGCGTCAGCGACTGCCTGGCGGCGAATGCTTCAACCGAGTTCAACCCTCAACCCTCTGGCCGTGAAATGCTCCGCGTGGCCGGTTGCGGCGGCGGGCTGCGTGCAGCCCGGGAAGATCCGCGCGAATGCTAAGACATGCAGGCGTATTTATCCACGCATTTCGTCCGCGGGGCAGGAGATCCCGCACCGGTGTCGCCGTCGGCCGGTTGTATCAGCAACGCCGCGGCGGGCTCGAATCGTCCTCGAAAGGCGGCGTCTCGCCCTCGGGCACCGCCACCTGGAAGGCCACGAGAACCATCGATATCAGCGAGTAGTAGCCGAGCAGGACCACCAGCTCCACCAGAGCCGCCTCGCCGAGGGCGGCCGCCGCGGCGTCGTAGAGGGCGTCCGCAACCTGCCGCTCGTCGAGCAGCGAGCGCGAGAATTCGTGCACCAGTCGCTCGGCCTGGTCCTCGAGCGGCGGCGTCTCGCGCCGGCGGATGGCCGCGATGACCGCATCGGGCACGCCGCAGCTGCGGGCGATCCGCGCATGTGCCCACCACTCGTAGTCGGCCCTCCACCGCGCAGCCACACAGAGCACGCCGATTTCCCGTTGCCGCGGCGAGAGCAGGCCCTCGAAACGCAGCTGCTCGCCGAGTCGCTGCACCGCGTCGCCCACGTGCGGCGCGTGCAGCAGCGCGTTGAAAGGGCCGCGCAGGCCGCCGGTCGGCGTAATGTGCGCCGAGCGACCGTCGCCACCGCTTCGTTTGCCGGTGGTGATGGCGTCGAACAGCGCACGTTCGGCGTCGCTCAAATGATCGCGTCGGAGCTCGCCAAGTCGACTCATGCCTGGCGCGCGTCTCAGCTGCGATAGCCCGTGCCGTCCAGCCTCTCGAGCTGGCGCAACAGGGTCGGCCATTCGCGTCCCGCCTCGATGAAGCCCCCTTTTGCGTACATCTTCAATCCCTGGGCGATGGTGCGCTCCTGCGTCGATGCCGAAATCGGGTTCAGCTCCGAGCCGCCGGAGAGGGCGTCGATCTGGATGCGGCAGGCGGTCTCGATCCGATACATCCACACGAAGGCTTCACCGACGGATTTGCCCACCGACATCAGTCCGTGGTTTCTGAGGATGAGTATTTTCTTGTCGCCCAGGTCGCCGACGATGCGCGGGCGCTCGTCGGTGTCGAGGGCGGCGCCTTCGAAGTCGTGGTAAGCGACCCACCCCATGAGCGTCAATGCCTTCTGCGAGCAGGGCAGCAGGCCGTTCCTTTGCGTCGCGACAGCGGTTCCGAAGCGGCTGTGCGTGTGGATGATGCAATTGGCATCGGGCACCGCCATGTGCACGGCACCGTGGATCACGAACCCGGCCGGGTTAGCCGGGTAGTCGGAGGGGCCGATGATGTTTCCCGCGTGATCCACCTTGATGAGAGAGGACGCGGTGATCTCGTCNNGCGCGCCGAGAAATGCGTGTTGTTCAGATCCGTCCAGCCATAGAGCGCCGCGAGGCGGTAGGCGGCGGCCAGATCGACTCTGACCTGCCACTCTTGATCGGACATTCCCGTGGGCGACGTACTCGGTTTCGTGGACATGTCGGGATCCGGATGAGTGAAAGGCTGGAAGACCCTCGCAAGGTTCTCACACGCGCTCATCAGCGATACGCCATCGTAGCGCCTTCTCGCGGCTAATCGTCGTCGTTCAGCTGACTCCGAATATCGTTCATGATCTCCTGCGTCGCTTCCGCGCGCTCCTTCTCGCGCGCCCTGCGACGGGCTTCCTGCTCGGCAATGCGCGCCTGGCGGGCGCGCACATCGACCTTGCTCACGGTTGGATTGGGTGTGCTCGCCCGGAACTCCGTCAGCTCTGAGGCGAGCTGCTCGCGAAGGTTCCTCAAGTCCCGCTTGCTGAGCGGCTGGGTGTCGTTGGGATCCCGGTAGAGGGGCGTCGGCTCTTCCTGCTCCCTCTCGGCGGCATCGAGCACGTCCAGGTAGCTGAGGATGCCGACCATCTCTTCGCCCTGCATGACAATCAGGGCGCCGATTCGCTTGTCCCGAATGATCTTGACCGCCGCGGACACCGTCGTATCGGGCGTCACCGTGATGGGCTCGCGCACCATGATGTTCTCGACCGTGGTGGGCTCGGTCACCAGAAACTCGTCGACGCCGGACTCTGCGTCTTTGAAAAAGGCTCCTACGCCGCGCAGGTCCCGCTCGGAAATAATGCCCACGAGCTTGCCCTTGTTGTTCAGCACCGGCAGGTGACGGAACCCACCATCGCGCATGAGCTCGTAGGCGACGTTCACGGGGGTGCCTACCGGCGCCGAGACGACCTGGGTCGACATGAAATCCTTGACTCGCATGGCTTACCCCCTGATGCGCCCGTTGTGCCCCCGGGGCGAAGTATACGACGGACGGATCGTGAGATTTACCCGCATTTTAGTTACTGTGGCAGGACCGCACAGTTCTGATTGAATCTCGGCGGGCGATTGCAGACATTCGGTTCCGGGAGGGAGTGCGCATGACGGCAGATCAACCGAGACAGCCCTTGAAGGTTTACTGGCAGCCGGGTTGCTCCAGCTGCCTGAAGACCAAGGAGTTTCTGATCGCGAACGATATCGAGTTCGAATCCATCAACGTGCTGGAGGACGAGCGCGGCTTCCGCGAGCTGGAGGCGCTCGGCCTCAGGCTGGTGCCCATCGTCGCCCGCGGCACCGACTGGGCCAACGGCGCGGTGTTTCGCGACGTGGCCCGGGTGGCGGGCTTCGAGTGGGCAGGCCACAGGATGCTCGCACCGGAGGCGATGGTGGCGCGCATCGACCGAATCCTCGAGGCCGCGCATCGGGGGGCGGGGCAGATCCCCGCCGCCGAGCTCGACACCCTGCTTCCGGGACGCCCGCGCTCGTATCGCCAGCTCGCCTACCACATCTTCCAGATTCCGGACGTGTTCCTGGATCACGTGGAGCACGACGCCCCGTACACCTACGAGGCGCTGGTGAGCCGCCTGCCGCCGGAGCTCGAGACGCGCGAGGATCTTCTGGACTACGGCGAGCGGGTCCGCGACCGTCTCAACGCGTGGTGGGCAGGCGCGGGAAGAGACACCGACTTCACCCGTCCCGGCGAGGTCTACTACGGCGACGTCAGCCTGCACGAGGTGCTCGAGCGCACCGCCTGGCACTCGGGCCAGCACGCGCGCCAGCTGATGCTGACTCTGGAGACGCTCGGCATCACCCCGGAGGATCCGCTGGTGGATGCGGATTTCGAGGGGTTGCCCATGCCGAGCAACGTCTGGGACAACGAGAACAGCTTCAGCTGAGTGGCAGGCGCGCGGCGGCGGTGACACGCAGCGCGCCGCGGCTGTACCCTGCGCGCATGTCCTCGAGGCCGTTTCACCCCGCCGTTCAATCCTGGTTCGACGAGCGTTTCGGGGCGGCCACGGAGGTTCAGGCCGAGGCGTGGCCGGCCATCGCATCGGGGCGCCACACGCTGCTGGCGGCCCCCACCGGATCCGGTAAGACGCTCGCCGCGTTTCTCTCCGCCATCGATCGGCTGGTGGTGGAGGGTCTGGAGCGCGGACTCGCCGATGTCACGCGGGTGCTCTACATCTCGCCGCTCAAGGCGCTCTCGAACGACATTCAGCGCAACCTGCAGGAGCCTCTGCGGGGAATCCGGGACCGCCTGCTCGAGCACGGCCTTGCGGACGTGGACATCCGGGCGTGGGTGCGCACGGGAGACACGCCGGCATCGGAGCGCGACAGGGCCCGGCGCCAGCCGCCCCACATTCTCGTCACCACCCCGGAGTCGGCGTATATCCTGCTGACCTCGGCATCGGGGCGCGACATGCTGCGCGGCGTCGAGACGGTCATCGTCGACGAGATCCACGCCGTGGCCGGCAACAAGCGCGGCGCCCACCTGGCGCTCTCCCTGGAGCGACTCGAGGACCTGGTCGAGGGGCGGCTGCAGCGGGTCGGGGTATCCGCCACCCAGAAACCCATCGAGGACATGGCGCGCTTTCTCGTCGGCTGCCGCGACGCGCCCTGCACGATTGTCGATACCGGTCACCTGCGCCCGCGCGACCTGACCCTGGAGATCCCGCGCTCGCCCCTCGATGCGGTGATGGGCAGCGAGGTGTGGAGCGAGCTCTACGAGCGCCTCGAGAGCCTCGCCCGCGCGCACCGGACTACCCTCGTGTTTGTCAACACCCGGCGACTGGCGGAGCGCGCCGCGCGTTTTCTCGCCGAGCGCATCGGCGAGGATAACGTGACGTCCCATCACGGCAGCCTTGCCAGGGAGCATCGACTGGAAGCCGAGCAGCGGCTCAAGGAAGGCACGCTGAAATGCCTGGTGGCAACCTCGTCGCTGGAGCTCGGCATCGACATCGGCGACATCGACCTGGTTTGTCAGCTCGGATCGCCGCGCTCCATCGCCGCGTTCCTGCAGCGGGTCGGGCGTTCCGGGCACCGCATCGGCGCGACGCCGAAGGGACGCCTGTTTCCGCTGAGCCGCGATGATCTGGTGGAGTGCGTGGCGTTGCTGGACGCTGCCCGCAGGGGCGAGCTCGATCGCGTGCGCATTCCCGAAAAGCCCCTGGACGTGCTCGCGCAGCAGATCGTCGCCGAAGTGAGCGCGGGCGAGCGCAGCGAGGACGCGCTGCTCGCGTCCTTTCGCCGCGCCTGGCCGTACAGGGATCTCGACCGGCGCGAGTTCGATCAGGTGGTGCGCATGCTGGCTCAGGGTTTCTCGACCCGGCGCGGCCGGCGCGCGGCGCATCTGCATCACGACGCCGTCAACGGCCGCCTGCGGGCGCGCCGCGGCGCTCGATTGACCGCCATCACCAACGGCGGGGTCATCCCGGATCAGTTCGATTACGAGGTGATCCTGTCGCCGGAAGGATTCCGCGTCGGAACGCTGAACGAGGACTTCGCCTTCGAAAGCCTGCCCGGGGACATCTTTCAGCTCGGCAATATCTCGTATCGGATTCTCAAGGTGGAGATGGGCCGGGTGCACGTGGCCGACGCCAAGGGTCAGCCGCCCAACATTCCTTTCTGGTTCGGCGAAGCCCCCGGGCGCAGCGACGAGCTGTCCCGCGCCGTCTCGCGCTTGCGCGGCGAAGTCGAGCGGCAGCTCGAGCGGGGCGTCGAGGCAGCCGTTCAGCACCTGGTCGAGACGCAGCGCGTCCCCGCCGCCGCGGCGGAGCAGCTGGCCGCTTACCTGGCCTCGGCCGCTGCCGCGCTCGGCTGCGTGCCGACCCAGGAGCACGTGGTCCTCGAGCGCTTCTTCGACGAGACCGGCGACATGCACCTGGTCATCCATGCTCCGTTCGGTTCGCGCATCAACCGCGCCTGGGGATTGGCGCTCAGAAAACGCTTCTGCCGTCGCTTCAATTTCGAGCTGCAGGCGGCAGCGCTGGAGGACAGCATCATCCTGTCGCTGTCGGCTACCCACAGCTTCCCTCTCCATGAGGTCGCCGGCTATCTGCACAGCAAAACGGTGCGCGACGTGCTCGTGCAGGCGCTGCTGGCCGCGCCCATGTTCCCCACCCGCTGGCGTTGGAACGCCAGCAACGCGCTGGCGGTGCGACGCATGCGCAACGGCAAGCGTGCGCCGCCGTATTTTCAGCGCGCCGATGCGGANNGGCAACCGCGAGATTCCGGATCACCCTCTGGTGAACCAGACCGTCAGCGACTGTCTTCACGACTTCATGGACATCGAAGCGCTCGAAGCGTTGCTCGAGCGCCTCGAAGCGGGGCAGCTGCGCATCACCGCCCGCGACCTGGCCGCGCCGTCGTCGCTCGCGCAGGAGATTCTGAATGCGCGGCCCTACGCGTTTCTCGACGACGCGCCCGCCGAGGAGCGCCGCGCCATGGCGGTGCAGTCACGCAGCTTCATGGAGCCGGCAGATGCTGCCGAGCTCGGACGCCTCGACCCGGGCGCCATCGAGCGGGTGTGCGCCGAGGCGTGGCCCGACGTGCGTGACGCCGACGAGCTGCACGATGCGCTGGTGGTCCTCGGCTTCCTCGCCGATGACGAGATCGACCGTGGGAAAGGTAGCGACGCTGCGCCCGGCTGGCGCAGCCTGCTCGCGTTGCTGGCCGAGGACGGACGCGCCACGCGTTTGTGCCTCGCATCCGGCGAGTCCCTGTGGGTGGCCGCGGAGCGCCTCGCGGAGCTTTGCGCATTGTTTCCCGGCGCCGTCACCGATCCGCAGATAACGGCACTGCCGGCCGGCGACGTGCCCGGGGATCGCGGCGACGCGCTCAGAGAGATCGTGCGCAGCCGTCTGGAAGGTCTCGGCCCGGTCACCGCGGAATCGTTGGCGCGACCGCTCGGCATCGAGGCGGGGGAGGTGACGGCGGCGCTCCTCGCGCTCGAAGGCGAGGGTTTCGTCATTCGCGGGCGGTTTCGCGATCTTCCGGGGAGCGGCGAGCAGTGGTGTGAGCGACGTCTGCTGGCGCGCATCCACCGCTACACCGTCAAGCACCTGCGCAGCCTGGTAGAGCCGGTCAGCATTGCAGACTTCATGCGCTTCCTGATGCATTGGCAGGGATTGTCCGACTCGGGGGAAGGTCAGGAAGCGGCGGCCGGCGCCCTCGAGCAGCTCGAAGGCTTCGCCATGGCGGCGGCGGCCTGGGAGTCGGACGTGCTGCCTGCGCGCATCGGCGACTACGCATCGAGCATGCTGGATACCCTGTGCACCACCGGACGCTTCGCGTGGATGCGTCTGACCCTGGCGTCGGCCCAGGGCGAGCGGAAGAATGGGCCGGTTCGGCACACGCCGGTCGCGCTCGTTCAACGGCGCAACGTCGCGCACTGGAGAAGGCTCGCTCCGATCCCGGATGTCGGGAGTATGGTTCTCGGTGGCGCCGCGCGCCGGGTGCACGCGCATCTGCTCGAGGCCGGCGCCTGTTTTTTCATGGATCTCGTCGAAGGCACCGGCATGCTGCGAACCCAGGTGGAGAACGCGCTGGGGGAGCTGGTCAACTGGGGAATGGTGACGTCGGACAGCTTCGCCGGGCTGCGCGCCCTGATCACGCCGGAGAGTCGCCGTGCGCGCTTCGCGCCGCGCCGGGGAAGACAGCCGGCGGTTTCTCCTTTCGATGCGGCCGGGCGCTGGAGCCTGCTCGCGGCATCGGGGGACGCCGAGGCTGACGCCGAGGACCACGCGTTTCTCGCGCGACTGCTGCTGCGCCGTTACGGGATCGTGTTTCGCAGGCTGCTCGAGCGCGAGAGCGTGCCGCTGCCCTGGCGGGATCTGCTGCGGGTGTACTGGCGCATGGAGGCACGCGGAGAGATCCGCGGCGGGCGCTTCGTCGACGGCGTGGCGGGCGAGCAGTTCGCCCTGCCCGACGCGGTGGGCACCTTGAGAGAGGTGCGCCGCAACGGCGATCGCGATGCGCTGATCGCCGTGTCCGCGGTCGACCCGGTGAATCTCGCCGGCACGCTGCTGCCCGGTGATCGCATCACCGCGACGCTTGCAAACCGCATCGTTTTCCGCGCCGGTCTGCCCGTCGCGGTGCAGTGCGGAGACGACCTCGAGCTGCTCGGCGAGCCGGGCGCGGAGCTCGCCTGGCAGGCGAG
>JAABYT010000043.1:67522-71071 GCA_011775625.1 Gammaproteobacteria bacterium
CCTGCAGCTCGCTCGATGGCGCGGCATACAGCGCGCGCACCAGGGGATCGTGACCGGGAATGATGTGGTCCTCGCTGTCGGCCAGCTCCTCGAGACGATCGTAGCTTCTCAACGTGTCCGCCTCCGAGTAGCAGATGGGGAAGGGCGAGCGGCGCATGAAGTTCTCGTAGAAGTGGCTCGCGTCGGAAGCGAGCAGCACGGCTCCGCGCCGCGTCGGCACGCGCACCGCCTGCAATCCATCGGTGTGTCCGGGAAGGCGGTGCAGGGTGATGCCGGGCGCGATATCGGCGTCCTCGTCGTGGAACACCACGCGCCCGTCGTAGAGCAGGCGCACCATGTCGCAGACGTGATCCGCCGAGAAGGCCCAGCGCTCGTGTTCGTCGAGCATGGCCGGCCCGGTCGCGAACGCCATTTCCGAGCACTGCAGGTGAAATCGCGCGCGGGAAAAATCCGGCATCGTGCCCGCATGGTCGTAGTGCAGGTGCGTGATGACGACATCCTCGACCGTGGAAAGCTCGACGCCGATGCTTGCGAGGGCCTGCTCCGGCGTCTGCAGCAGGTTCCGTTCTCTCTTCCTGGCCTCCTCGAGGCCGAAACCGGTGTCGACCACGATGGTGCGGGCGTCGTTTCGCACCACCCAGATGAAGTAGTCGATAGGCATGGGCGCGTCGTGATCATCGGTCACCTTGAAGTTCTCCCCGCGGGTCCGATTGACGCGCTCCGCGTAGCGCAGCGCGTAGATCTCGTAAAGCTCGTTTGCGGCCATGTTGGTCTCCACCCGGCTTGGGTCGTGCTTCAATCGACGCTTGTCTTACAGCATACTAAACGCTCCGACGGGAGGGCGACATGGAATATCGGGTTATCTCAGCTGACTGCCACATCGACTTGATCTGGTTGCCTCCGGATCTGTTCACGTCCAATGCGAGCGCGGCGATGCGGGAGCGCATGCCTTTCGTTACCGACGGCGATGACGGTCCAATCTGGGTCTCGAAGGGTGGCGCATACTTCGGCCTGCAGAACGGCATGGGCTCGGCGGGACGCAAATACGTTCCCGGCCAGATCCATCGCGCCGATCGCATGGCCGAGACCGGTCTCTACGAGGATGGACGCAAAGGCGTGCGGCGCCTGACCGACCCCGATCTGCGCATCAAGGATCAGGATCTCGACGGCATCCAGGCCGAGGTGCTCTATGGAATACTCGGCGCGGCGCAGCGCTTGGACGACTCCCAGGCCGCCACCGAGATGATGCGCATATATAATGAATGGCTTGCCGATTTCTGTGCCGCGCATCCCGATCGCCTGGGCGGCATCGCTTCGATTCCCAATCACGACATGGACGCGGCCGTCATCGAGGTCGCCCGGGTGGCCGAGCGCGGCGTCGCGAAGGGTATCGAGGTTTCTCTCACGCTGGAAATGAAACCTCTTTACGACCCTTACTGGAACCCGCTCTGGCAGGCTGCGAGTGAGGCGAAGCTGCCGGTGCACTTTCACACCATCGGCGGGCGAAAGCCCGATCTCGATTCCATGGAGCCGCTGCAGGCGCGCCAGGCCTTTGCCGTGTTCATCACCGGCTTTCAGCTCAACATGGCCGGCAAGCTCATGGAGCTCATTTACGGCGGTGTGCTCGAGGCCAATCCGGATCTCGTCGTCGTCATCGGCGAGAGCGGCATCGGTTGGATTCCCTACGTGCTCGAGCACATGGATCTCGAGTGGGAGGAGCAGTTCAAGGATCTCACCCTCAAGATGAAGCCCTCGGAGTATTGGCGGCGGCAGTGCCGGGCGACCTACCAGAGCGATCCCGTGGGACTGCGGCTCATCGATCTGCTCGGCGAGGACAACATCATGTGGGGCTCGGATTTTCCGCATCCGGACGGCGTCTGGCCCGACAGCCTCTCGTTCATCGAGCGCGAGCTCGCGGACGTGCCGGAGCCGATCAAGCGTAAGGTCATCTGTGACAACGCGGCGAGACTGTACGGTTTCACGGAACGCGGCGCCGGCCGAAGCGCCGCCTGAAGACGCGGGACTCGGGCGCATACGCGCGGTCACGAGGGAGGATATGCCGGGATGGGTTGTTGTCAGTACTTTACGCCCACCGAGAAGGGCGCCGACACCTTCACCGTCGACATGCCACGGCTCACCTTCGGGCGCGGTTGCCTCGCGGAGCTCGGCGAGCGGGTCAAGGCCCGTGGCGTGCGCCGCGCGGCCGTCATCACGGATCGGTTTATCGCCGGCTCGGAGCACATGGCGCGCGCGCGGCGCTCCCTCGATGCCGCCGGCGTCGACTACGGCGTCTTCGACGAGATCCGCATCGAGCCGTCGGACACGTCGGTCATGGACGCAACCCGGTTTCTCGAAGACGGCGATTTCGACGGGCTGATCTCCCTCGGCGGCGGCTCGGTGATGGATACCGCCAAGGCCGCCATGGTGTATGCGCGCTACCCGGCGACCTTCTCTACCTATTTCGCGCCGCCCATCGGCGACGGCGCCGCCGTGCCCGGACCGGTGCTGCCCCATATCGCCTGCCCGACCACCTCGGGCACCGGCTCTGAGATGACCGGTCTATCGGTGATTCGGCTGATGGATCACGACACAAAATTCGTGCTGGCGAGCCGCTACATTCTGCCCGACGAGGCGCTGGTGGATCCGGCGTGCACCGACACGCTGCCGGCGCGGGTGGTTGCATCCACCGGTTTCGATCTCTTGAGCCATGCCATCGAGTGCTATACCGCGCGGGCGTACACGCATTGGGACAAGATAGCCTCGCCGCTGGCAAGGCCCATGATCCAGGGCGCCAACCCATGGAGCGATCTGCACGCGCGCGAGGCGCTGCGCATCGCCGACGCGTATCTCGTTCGCGGCGTCGCCGACGCCGCCGATCACGAGGCGCGCGACAGTTTGATGTGGGCGGCGACGCTCGCGGGCATGGCCTTTGGCAACTGCGGCACGCATCTGCCCCACGCCTTTTCCTACGGCGTCACGCATCTGATGCACGACGTGGTCACCAAAGACTATCCGGTGCCGTCGCCCTTCGTTCCCCACGGCATCAGCGTCATTCTTACCTCGCCCTCGGTGTTCCGTTTCACCGCCGCGGGCGCGCCCGAGCGGCACTTGGAGGCGGCCGCCTGCCTGGGTGCCGATACCCGCGAGGCGAGCAACGCCGACGCGGGTGAAGTGGTGGCGGCGCGTATCGTCGAATTGATGCGCGCGACGGAGCTGCCGAACGGCCTGCAGGCGGTCGGCTTCGCGGGCGGTGACGCCGAGGCGCTTGCCGACTCCGCCATGCGCCAGCGCCGCGCCATCGGCAATGCCCCCCGTGAAACCAATCGCGACGACGCCGTCGGTATATTCAGCGGCGCGATGAGCTACTGGTAGCCGCGCAGCCGAGCTTTGCCATGCGCTGCCGCAGGGAGCGCAACCCTGTGATTATTTGCGCGAAGCCTGGCAGGTCGTAACGCCCGGCGAGTCCATCGCCGCCTGAAACAAATGATACGAAAAAGTCCCTGCGGAGAAACGGGATAGAAACCCGCGTCGCCTAGCATAAGCCTCGTA
>JAABYT010000043.1:71168-72759 GCA_011775625.1 Gammaproteobacteria bacterium
TGGACTCTCGCGAGCTTCGAAGACCTGCTGCGCCACGAGCTCGTCTGATCACGCTTTCGAATCCGTACACGGAGACCAGGACATGGCGGACCCACAGACCATTCGCGAGATCGCCGAACGCAACGTGAGGACCCTCGCGCTCAAGCCTGCGCGGGGACACCTGACGGGCGTCACGACGGCCCGCATCGAGGATGGGCTGCGCTGCGTGATCGAGGATGGGCCGTGGACCCTCGCCGCCGACATGCCGGTCAAGGCGGGAGGCGAGTCGAGCGCCCCGACGCCGGGCGCGCTCGGCCGCGGCGCCCTGGCGAGCTGCATCGCCATGACCATCGCCAGCTGGGCGGCGCGCCGCCAGGTGCCCATCGATGCCGTTGAGGTCGAGGTCCAGGCGGATATGGATGCGCGCGGCGAGCTCGGCATGGATGACAGCATTCCTGCCGGCTATCGGCAGGTCCGCTACGTGATCTCCATCGAGAGCCTCGCTCCCGCCGAGACCATCGCCGAGCTCGTCGAGGCTGCCGAGCTCTACAGCCCCTACGTGGATGTTTTCGCGCGCGGCCAGAGCATGAAGTCGATCGTTCGCCTGAATGGCGAGGAGGTTTGAGTCCATGGATCCGAGACTGCAGAGACGCGTACAACGGTACGGGTGGGACAGGGCCGCCGGCGACTACGAGTCCGGGTGGCGCGACCAGCTGAAACCGGCCCAGTCGCTGATGCTGGAGATGGCGGCACTTCGCCCCGGCGAGCGCGTGCTCGACGTGGCTTGCGGCACTGGCCTCGTGAGCTTTCGTGCTCTCGACGCGGTCGGCGAGACCGGTTCCGTGGTCGGCACCGACATCTCGGCGGAGATGGTGGAGACCGCCCGCCGACGCGCCGAAGAAGACGGTTATCGGAACGCCACGTTCGAGCGCTTTGACGCCGAAGCCATGGATCTCGAGGACGGATCCTTCGATGCAGCGGTGTGCGCCCTTGGACTCATGTATTGTCCGGATCCGATCAACGCGCTCGCCGAGATGCGCCGACTGCTCAAGCGCGGCGGTCGGGCAGCAGCGGCCGTCTGGGGCGCCCGCGCCGGCTGCGGTTGGGCGGACATATTCCCGATTGTCGATGCTCGCGTCTCCTCGGAGGTTTGTCCTCTGTTCTTCCGGCTCGGCACCAAGGATTCCCTCGCCCGCGCCTTCACCGAGGCGGGCTTCGTCGACGTGCGATTCGAGCGTATCCGTGTGGAGCTTGCGTACGCGTCGGCCGATGAGGCGCTCACCGCTGCCTTTCAGGGGGGGCCGGTGGCGCTCGCCTACAGCCGCTTCGACGGTCCGACCCGGGTCCTTGCGCGCGCGGAGTATCTCCAATCCATCGAGGGATATCGGGATGGGGCGGGCTATCGGATCCCCGGAGAGTTCGTGACAGCGCTGGGGTTCAGGTCCGAGCACTGACGACGACGCCAGCACTCTGTCGGACCCACGTGACTAGAAGACCGATGTCTCGTGCGTGTCGATAGTCCGGTGGGCCGACTCGCTCATGGTGCTTAATATCCATGTCTTCCACGAGCGGGATTGCCTTGATGCTTCGTGCTTGGCAGCACGTGCCGCAG
>JAABYT010000043.1:72774-74979 GCA_011775625.1 Gammaproteobacteria bacterium
GCTAGCCGTGGCGCGGGCTTTCTGCATGTGTCCCAGGTCATGCCTCGACGGTCACGCCGCCTGCGACACGTCTATCCGATTCTGCGAAGGCTGCATCTTCCATCGCGAGCAGCCGCTTCAGCGACGCGAAATGCAGCTCCGCCTCGGAGCGCTGGGAGTCGTACTGCTGCTCTGCCTTGATGGCCATCTCTTCGGGCACCTCGCGTAGCGGCCGGTTCGTCCAAAGGGCCATGACCTGGTTCATGCACGCCCGTTCCAGGTAGTAGAGATCGTGAAAGGCCTGCCCGACGCTGGGTCCTCCCGTGATCACCCCATGCTGCCCCAGAAACAGCACCGAGCAGCGATTGCCGAGCGCTGCCGCCATACGATCGCCTTCGTCGCCCTGGTGAGCGAGAGCGTTGTAGTGGTCGTAATAAGCGCATTTGCTGTGAAAGCGAAGCGCCTGCTGGCAGTAGGGCTTGAGGCGGTTGTCCTCGAGCATGCTGAGCGCGGTCGCATAGGGCAGATGGGCATGCAGGAAGCAGCGGAGATCCGGCCGGGCCCTGTGCAGGGCGGAATGGATGTGAAACGCCGAGCGCTCGACCTGCCCGATGCCTTCCACCGTGTTACCCGCCATGTCGATGGCAATCACGTTGTCCGGCCTTACTTCCTGCCAATGGGTGCCGTTCGCGATGGTGAAGACAAGGTCGCGGCGTTGCGGCGCCATGAGGGTGAAGTGACCCCCGTTGAATCCTTCGTTGAATCCCATGCGGGCGCCGAGGCGGTGCGCCGCCGCAATGTCGAGACGTGCCTGCTCGGTGGAGTAGCTCATGATGCGCGCTCCTTTGTCTTGGGCGTGAGCAACTGTATTCAAATGCGGCTTCAGTGCGCCGACTCGGCCTTTGGGTTCTAATCCTTCCGGGGCTCGAGATGATCTGGAAGTATCGGCGCAGGGACCGTCGCCGACATGGCTTCGCGCTGGCTGAACTCTTCAAACCAGCTGGACAACGCTGGACGATTCCGCCGCCAGTCTTCGACACCAAGCCGCATGCACGCTGTAGCGGAGCGTGCATGCGAGCGTAATCGCCCCCGGATTGACGACGCCCGAGTCACCTTCACCGACCCAGGCGCTGATGGTGGCGCTACCCGCTCGATTTCTCTATCGAGTCCGGCTTCGATTGAGATGACCAGAACCTCGCGCATGCAGGGACTCGCTTTTGTGTGGTGCAGATTCAACTTGCCGGCCCCGGTTCGTACGCCTTATCGCGGCATTCAAGCGCGATCCGGCGCCGGGTTGCAAGTGATGGTTTCGACCGGGCCGCCCGGTCGCCGCGGCATGCTTTGACGACTGCTTTAGAGCAAAGAGCAGGCGCCAGGGGTGTGGAGGGGCGTGAGCCGAGGGCTGTGGCTTATCGGGTGAGCTCACCTCCGTGTGAAGAACGCGAGCCGACCCTCGAGAGCTGCAAGCTTCTTCTTCTTCGACTCTTTGATTGCCAGTCCATGCTCGAAGCCAAAAAATGTCATGAAAATCCGTGTCCGGGTCTCCAAGGCCTCGCCCTCGAATCCCATGGCCGAAAACAGCGAGCGCACGACCCTTATTCGATAGGCATCGACCCTTTTGACCGCCTTGGCAACTTCGGTTTCGTGGGCGGCCCAGGCCCGCATTACGATGTCGTACCGACCGAGGTCGCCTTCGATGATCATCTTTGCCAGCATTGCCAGCTTTTCGCGCGGGTCCGCGTTCGGCTCAGCGATTTGTTCACCGGCGCGCTGGGTGAAGACCTGCTCCCAGTAGGTGGCGAGCTGACGCACAAAGTCGGCCCGATCCCGAAAATGCCAGTAGAAGCTGCCCTTGGTAACGCCGAGCCTGTGGGCGAGGTGATCGATGTGCAGCCAGGACTCCCCCTCGCGTGCAAGAACGTCGAGGGAGCGGGCCAGCCAGTCCTCGCGTCGGAATCGACGTTTCCTGGCCCGGGCTTTCTTGTCTGCTAACGCGGCCGGCATGGCTTTGCATCTTACCATACTTTCGAGTATGGTATTCCGGCTTGCGCTGACATGGCATCGGTTTGAGAGCCAGATTAAACGGAGCGTATTCCCATGAAGGTCATCGCGCCGTGGCTTGACATTTTCGGGGCTTCCTCGCTTGCACTGGCCGCAATGGTGGCAGGGTATTTTTTGCAGCGGATCGACCATCTTGTACCCGAAACGCTCTTGCCGGTGCCGGTG
>JAABYT010000043.1:74985-75416 GCA_011775625.1 Gammaproteobacteria bacterium
TGAATCCAACGGCAGGTCAATAGAATGATACGAAACAGGTTTCGCAAACTGGCAGCGAGCTTTTTATTGCTTGGCGCTATCGGGGGCGCAAGCGCTCAGGGTGAGCTACCTGAATCCGAATCTGATAAGTGGCAGTTCACAATCGCGCCGCTGTATCTCTGGGCCGTAGGCATTGACGGAACCGTCGGGACTGGACCGGTTCTGGCACCGGTAGACATCAAGTTCAGTGATGCTTTGAGTAATTTGTCAGGAGCATTCACGCTACATCTCGAAGCGCGCAGAAAAAGATGGAATGTGCTCGCCGACTACATGTGGGTAGGGCTGTCACCGTCTGCCTCGTTGCCGACCGGCACGCCGTTAAATGTGGATCTGGATATGCAGATCGGTGAGCTCGCAGGGACCTATTTGATGACCGATCGTTCACCATACGT
>JAABYT010000023.1:0-278 GCA_011775625.1 Gammaproteobacteria bacterium
ATCTCGAGGGCGTGCTGATCAACACCGAGTTCCTGCGCGATGTGCACCTGGCCGAGCTCGACGCATCGATCGCCCATCCCGGCGCCGAGATCGAGGGCAGGCGGGTGCTGGTCCTGGGCGGCGGCGACGTCGCCATGGACGTGGCGCGCACGGCGCTGCGCCTGGGCGCCGCCGAGGTGCACCTGGCCTGCCTGGAGGGCCGCGAGGCCATGCCGGCGCAGCGCCAGGAGGTCAACGAGGCGCTGGAGGAAGGCGTCCACATCCACAACGGACGCACC
>JAABYT010000023.1:400-1339 GCA_011775625.1 Gammaproteobacteria bacterium
CCCGGCTCGGAGCACGTGCTGCCTGCGGAGGTGGTGATCTTTTCGCTCGGGCAGACGCCGGGCCTGGACTGGGTTGGCGATGAGTCCGGGGTGGAGATGACGGGCAGGCGAACCGTCGCCGTTGATGCCCGCTCCTATGCGACCGCTCGCCCCGGCGTCTTCGCCGCGGGCGACAGCGTCACCGGCACGGCCTTTGTGATCGACGCCGTGGCGGCCGGGCGCCACTGCGCCGAGGCGATGCATCGGTATCTTCGTGGCCACGCTCTGGAAAAGGAGCTGGCGGCCGCGCAGCCCGTGGCGGCGCCGACGCGCCAAGAGGTGGACGCGCGCATCCTGCGCGGCGAAATCGCGTTCGCCCCGCGCGTGCCCATGCCCACATCGCCCATGAGGCAGCGCCGGGCAAGCTTCGCCGAGGTGGAGATCGGTTATAGCGCCGAGCAGGCCCGAGCCGAGGCCGCCCGCTGCCTCCAGTGCGGCGTCTGCTCGGAATGCCTCAGTTGCGTCTACGCCTGCGGGATGGGCGCCATCGACCTCGACATGCAAGAGCAAACACGACGGCTCGAGGTCGGCGCGCTCGTGCTCGCGCCGGGCTTCCAGGTTTACCAAGCCGAGCTTTCGCAGGAGTACGGGTTCGGACGCTTTGACAACGTGGTTACCTCGCTGCAGTACGAACGGCTCCTAAGCCCTTCCGGCCCCACCGCGGGACACGTGAAGCGGCCCTCGGACGGGGCAACGCCCAAGAAGATCGCCTTCCTGCAATGCGTCGGATCGCGCGACCCATCGCACGACTACTGCTCGACCGTCTGCTGCATGTACGCCGCCAAGCAGGCCGTCATGACCCTCGAGCACGAGCCCGACACGCAGCTGCACGTGTTCATGATGGACATGCGCTCCTTCAGCAAGAATTTCGAGGCCTACTATCAGCGGGCGCGCGAGATG
>JAABYT010000023.1:1376-1648 GCA_011775625.1 Gammaproteobacteria bacterium
CGGCGCTGAAGGAGGCGCCGGGGAGCAAGAACCTGATCCTGCGCTATGCCGATGCGGCGGGCCATCCGGAAGGCGAGAAGGCGCGGGGCACGCGCGCGGGGGTCCGCGAAGAGGAGTTCGACCTGGTCGTGCTCTCGGTGGGCATGGAAATTCCCGAGACCGTGCGGGCGCTGGGGCGAAAGCTCGGCATCGAACTGGACGATCACGGCTTCTGCCGGACGGCCCGGTTCAACCCCCTGCAGACGAGCCGGCCGGGAGTTTACGCCATCGGA
>JAABYT010000023.1:1799-2023 GCA_011775625.1 Gammaproteobacteria bacterium
CGCCTGCTCCCAGGACAGCATCGCCCACATCACCGAAAAGGTGAAGGAGGTGGGGGCGAACCGGGTGGTCGTCGCCAGTTGCACGCCGCATACCCACGGCCCGCTGTTCGAAAGCAGCATCCGGGCGGCCGGGCTCAACCCGTACCTGCTCGACATGGCGAACATCCGCAATCACTGCTCCTGGGTGCATTCAGGGGACTGGGACAAGGCGACCGGCAAGGCCA
>JAABYT010000004.1:0-13285 GCA_011775625.1 Gammaproteobacteria bacterium
TCTCGGCAGGGATTGCCTCGGTTCAAAGGCCAGGTTCGCGACCTCAGCTCGACCGGAGCATTCGTCGCCACCGGACCGTTACCGATTCGCGAACGTCACGTGGTGAAGCTCAATCTGGTGCTCGACCTCGGCAACGTCATTCGCCTGCACAACCGTCCCGCCGTTGTCGTGCGCCGATCACGCGAGGGGGTCGCGCTCAAGTTTTTCTGAGGCTGCGGGACATCGCCTGACAGCCGTTCGAGCGCCTGAGCGCTGGATGCCGCCGCAGGCGTCCGCCACGCAGATGGCCGCCCGGATTCGGTCCTTGACCCGGTGCGACCATGCGAAGCCGTGCTCACCGGGCGTTGCCTGCAGATCGTGCCTCTCGAGCGCGGTGGCGTTCATTCCGGCGCCCTTCGAGATCCCTGTCATCGGCGCCGCATATCGCCCTGAACTGGATACTGATACGCGGATCGGCACGGGCCTGCTTCGGCACGCTGTGCAACCAGGTTCGCTGACAGCGGCCACCCATCACCAGCAGGTCGCCCCACCCCGGTGAGAAGCTGACCGAGTGGCCGCCGGCCACCGGGTGCAGAACGAATCGGCGCGGTGCACCCACCGAGACGATGGCGATGATCGCATCATCGCAGGCGCGGCCGATCCTGTCGCCGTGCGGGGCCACGCTGTCCTGGCCGTCGCGGTACCAGGCGAGCGTTGCGCTCGCAAAGCTGACGTCGTAGTGCCGGGCGAGGGCCTTGGTCAGACCGTTGAGCAGCTCGGCGCAGTCTCCGGTTCCGGGCGCCGCGGCGGTCAGGCGCGGCACGTTCACGGTGCGGTGGTACATGAGACGGCGCCCCTGCCGCCAATCCGCCACCGCCGACAGGCTTCGGTAGACAGACGCGTGACCGCTCAACCAGTTGGGCAGGTAGTCGACCCAGGCGCCGTCACCGAGATCCGTTCTTTTCAGGCCGCGCAGCTGCGGATCGAAGCCCGGCGCTGCGAAATCGAACAGCGATACCTGCATACGGACACCCTCGCGAATGTCCGAGGCATGATACTGGATATTTATCCAGATCGGAAGCGCTCACAGCCCTATTCAGCCATTATCTTTTTGCTTTTCTCGCGGCGCTCGATCCGTCTCTGATCGCGAATTTTCTTGTACTCGATCTTGATGAGCTGCTTCTTCTTACCGAGCTCGGCCATCTGATTCATGAACTTCTGATGATCGAAAGCGCCTGCCTGGACCGCCTGCGTGAGCATGCTGTTGTACAGTATCTGCTCGGCATCGAGCGCATGCACCTCGGCCTTCTCGTCCCAGGTGAGCTCGAAATCCTCGTTCAGGTTCTGGATTTCCCAGCTCCGCAGTTTCTCGCCGTTTCTGAACTCGGCGAGGGACTTCCTGTTGCGTTCCTCGAGCTTGGCAACTTCCTTCTTTTCACGCTCGTTCCATTTTTTCTCCTGGTCGGTGAGGCTGCCGCCGATCGGCGTGGCGAGGATAGGCGCGTAGGACCTCGTCAGCCCTGCGGCGTTTGCCCGATCGAGAGCCATTCTGTCTCTCTCGGTCAGCAGCGCGTTCTTGCGCTCTTCCTTGGCAATCCGGGCCTGATGCACTTTTCGAGCAGCCTGCTTTCTGATGCTGAACAGCTCCTCGGCGAAGGCCCTGCTGTCGGCCTGCAGCTGCGCGACGGTCTGCTCGTTGAATTCCTGCCCGGATTTCGTGAATAGTCCGGACAATTTCTGCTGATAATCTGCCTCGGCGCGGGCCACTTCGGCATCGTGCTCGGCCCCGAGCTCGATGCGCTTGAGCTCGAACTGCGTATCGAGCTCGTTCGCGCGAGGTCCATACCCGCTCTTTAACTCGCGCGCGTATTCCCGAAAAGCCTTTGTGCCGTCGCTGATTTCCCTGGAGCGTTGATTTTTCTGATTCTGCCTTTCCTTTTGGGCAGCCTGGCGCTGTTTTTGCAATTCCTTGCTCTCGTTTGCCGCCGACGCATCAAACGATAGAAAAATCGCAAGAGCCAGAATGACCGGATAGCGGATAATAGACATGTCGCGCCCTTCCCCACTCGTAACTGTTGGCGGGTATATTATATGGCCATCCCCCGACGCTGCGACATGAATCCTCCGTATGCGCTAAGCTGAAGAAAACACCGGGATTGAATCGCCATGCCCACGGTTTTTAAACTGTTCGTCCTTGGCGTTCTCGTCGCGCTTTTTCTTTTTCTGTTCACGCGACCGAGCGACTATCGCAACCTGCTGAGAGACATCTCGGGAACATTCGAGGACCAATGGTGTGCCTGGTCGGAGGTTTTCGGAAACGAATGCGACCGGTGGCGTCACGCGCGCCGGATCATCGATGAAGCGAGGCAGTTCGGCGAGGAGCTCGGATCAAAAATATCCGTCACGGCGCCAAAGCAGAGCTCGGGCACCAGGCAGGAGTGAACGGTGCTCTCGGGGAGAGGGCCGGTGCGCAGGCGCGACCCGCTCAGGCCGCGCTTTCCTGGGCCGGCTTTTCGAGCATTTTCTTCAGAGCCTCGAGGAGATCCAGGTAGCTGAGAATCCCCACGAGACCATCGCCCTTGGATACGATCAGGCAACCGATACGCTTCTCGCGAAAAATATCGATTGCAAACGAGACCGGATCCTCGGGTGAGACGCTGAACGGCTTGGTGACCATAATCTTATCCACGGTGGTGTCCTCGGTAACGAGGAAATCCTCGGCCCCCGTGGCCTCGTCCTTGTATATGGCGCCAACGCTGCGCAGGTCCCTGTCGGAAAGAATACCGGCGACCTTTCCGGTGTCATCCAGAACCGGCAGGTGACGGAATCCGCCCTCGCGCATGATCTCGAACGCCTCCTGCACGGGAGTTCCGAGGGGTGCCGAGGTCACGTCGCTCTGCATTACGTCTTTGACGTACATGGTTTTGCTCCGAAGTTTGCCTCCGGCAGCCGGTCATCAGGCTGTTCGTGCCCGATGAGTACGGCTTCGCTTCTTTCCCTGAGACGCTCGAATGCCGGAGCCTTGATTGCGCTTGCGACCCGCTCGCAGGGAGCCGCGTTTGGCTGTGATCAGCCAAGGCTGTTGATGGGATATCGGCTTCCCAATGCAATGTCTGCACGGCCTGTAAATGGGAACAGGTCTCAGTTCCGAAGCAGGCTCGGGAAGCTTCAGGAATTAAACGAGGGCCGTCGGCCTCGCCCGGCACGTGAGGTGCCTCCGCGATCGCGGTACCGTCATCCCCACGACCGGATCGCCCGCATTGCGCGTATCATACGAGGCGAATCACATTCGAGGCCTGCCATGACCGCCTTCAAAGCCAAATTTTCTCCCGGACAGATTATCCACCACAAGCGCTTCGACTACCGTGGGGTCATCATCGACGTCGATCCCGTGTTCCAGGGCACCGATGAATGGTACGAGCAGGTGGCGCGTTCCCGTCCGCCCAAAGACGAGCCCTGGTACCACGTGCTGGTGCACGACAAATCCGTGGAGACCTACGTGGCGGAGCGCCACCTCGAGGAGGACACGTCGGGGCAGCCGATCAATCATCCCGATGTGCCGCGCTTCTTTGCGGCAATGACCGACGGCCGCTACGTCAGGAGCAGACCGCACTAGTCGCGCGACGGCAACCCTGTTCGCTACTCGGCACCGACGTAGACGGCGGCGTCGGCGATGAGCCTGTCGATGGCCGCATCGTCGAAACCCCGCTCACGCAGTATCTCGCGACCGTGCTCGCCGACGGCGGGCGCCACCTGAAGCGCGTCGTCGGCTGCAAGCGGGACCATGCCCGGTATCAACGGCATTGGCACACTGCCGACTCGGGGCTGTCGCACCGGTGGCGCCGCGCCGACTTGCTGCACGTGAGGGTGATTCAGCCAGTCGCCGAAATCGTGGATCGCGTTGCACAATGCGCCTGCCTCGGTGAGCCGCGCGCACCACTGCGCTGTCGATTTCGCCTTCAGCCGTTCCTCGAGAATGGCCACGAGCGCCTCCAGGTGCTCGGCACGCTGCTCGAAATCAATGAATCGTGCATCCTCGATGAGATGCGGCAGGTCGAGCCCTCTGCAGATAGCGACCCAGTGCGCCTGCGTAACGAGCGTGATAGCGATCCAGCCGTCGCGCGTTCGATAGGTTCCCGCCGGGGCGTTTAGCACCCGTGGTTTTCCCTCGGACAGGGCATATTCGGCGATCTTGGCCGCCTGGATGGCGGCCGCCGACTGCATCAGGCTCACGTCGATGTGACGGCCCTGCGCCTGTCCGGCACGGCCGTGCAGAGCCGTCGCCAATGCCTGATAAGCGTAAAGGCCTGTAACCATGTCGACCAACAAAAAGCCGATCCGATGCGGTGCACCGTCGTTTCCGGGATTGACCGACATGAGGCCCGAGAAAGCCTGCATGACCGTATCGGTGCAGGGCTCTTCACGGTACGGACCCTGCTGTCCGTAGCCACTCACGGAGACATACAGGACGCGGGGGTTACGAGCACGAACGGCCTCGTATCCNNTCGGCGGCGAGCGCCTGCACGAGGGCGCGCCCATCGGCGTGCTTGAGATCGATGCAGATGCTGCGCTTGCCGCGGTTGGCACAGACATCGAGCACCGAATGACCGTTGTAATCCGTGCCGAGGCTGCGTGCCCAGTCACCCCCGGGCGGCTCCACCTTTATGACATCGGCACCGTAGAGCGCCATCAATGTGCCACAGTACGGTCCCGCGACGCCCTGGCTCAGATCGAGGACGGCGAGCCCGCGGTATGGATGCTCATAGCTCATGTCAGTGTGGACACGGTTCACCAGCGGTGGCAGTCAGCAGCGGTTTCGTGCGCTCGATCACGGCTCGGTCATCCCAGGTAGCAGCTCATGACCTTGTGTGAATTCCCCGCCTTGATTGTCAGATATTTTTCGTAAAAGGACTTGTCGATCTTTCGCAGGGATCTCTTCGTGCTGTCGAGACGATAGCGGCGACGGTGCGATGGGCCACCGTTGTAGACCGCATAGGTCGCCCGCGCGAGCGCGTCGGGGATGCCGTATTTGTCCTCGCGTTTTCTGATCGCGTAATGAGTGAGATAGTGAGCGAGGATGTCGGCGCCGGCGCGCGCATTGTAACCGATGTCATCGGTGAGACCTGCGACCTCGTAGAATCCCCGCCAGGCGTTCGGATCCACCTGCATCATTCCGAGCGCACCCGTGACCGATTCGATGGTCCTGACCGTGTCCTGCCTTCGCACGAACTGACGCCAGCAACTCTCCTTCCAGGCGGTGGCGAGCAGCAGATCGCGAAAAAGCCTGGCGTGCTTTTTCGGAACCTTTCCCTTGCCCATTGTCAGCTCGGATGTCTGCTCGAGGAGATCCTCGACCATTGGAAGATACCCCGCGGCGTTTTTGTAATCCGGCACCCATTGATTGAGCTTGACCACCAGCACCGGATCGATGCGCGCCGTCGCCCGCGCCGCGCGAAAGATGCCGTCGAGCCACCACGCGCCGCCGCCCGCCTGCGGCGGTGCGATGGCCGGCCCGAACCCCATGAGCGCGCGCAGCTCCGCGTCGACCTCGAAGCTGCGCCCGAGCGGATCGTCGCGGACCGCGGGCGCGATGATGCGGGCCAGGCGGCGCAGCCCGTCGGCGCTCAGGTCGAGTCCCGCGCCGGGACCGAGGCTTTGAATCCCCTTGAGCGCGTCGGCCGCGGCGATGAAGCCGAGGTATTGAAAAGCGCTGTCACCGGGCAGCCCCGCCTGCATGTTCCGGAGCACCGGCGCCAGCCGATCCCAGGTCCGCACGAACAGCGCAGGAACCGGGTCCGGGCCCTCGGGTGTCCTGGCGAGAATCTCCACGATGTCGTAACGCGCCGTGAGCAGCACGTCGAAAAGCGCCGCGCGGGTCGCATCACGGGCCGTGTCGCGCGCGCTCGACTTGACCACGAAGGTCAGGAAAGCGTCCCAGCGCTGCCACGCCTGCTGCCATTGGGCGAGCTCCTGCTCGCTCAGCACCGGTTCGGGCGTCGGCGCCGCGCCCGGGATCGCCGGCACGTCGAGGCGCGCACCGAGGGCAACGGCATCGGCCTGCACCTCGACGGCGGTCAGCGTCAGCGAATCGACGATGCGCTGAGTGCGCCCGGCGTCATCGCGCGCGAGCACCAGCGGCAGCAGAGAGCGGATCTCCCCGAGCGGCGCCTCGAGGTCGACGTTCAACCGGTCGATCCTCGGATGAACGTGATCCGAGACCCAGCCCCAGACGGCGCCGGCAAGGGTGGTGGGCTGCCCGTCTTGGTCGAGCAGACGCGAAGCGACGGTGCTGAAGCGCACCCTCGGGCGCTGACTGTCGAGCACGGCCCGCTGATCGGTCTCGACGAACCCCGTCCAGTCGAGCAGCACCAGGCACTGGGTGCCGATGGCTGTCGCCACCCGGGCCCTGGCGGCGCTGCGCACGCGCAGCAGGCCGTCGACACCGCTCAGCTTCGGATCGGTGAGAACCAGATAGTTGCATCCGGAGCCGTCGCGCAGCGCCACCAGAGAACTCTCGGGACCCGTGAACAGCTGCTCGAGGAGAAGCTGCTCCACCAGCGCGTGGTCGAAGCGCAGCGGCATGGATACTTCCCGCGCGGCGACCGGTTGGCCGGCCCAGAGCAGCCATGTGAGTGCGAGAAAGGCGGCCCCGCCGAGTGCCCGGGAACAGTGCGACATGGATCGAGTATCGGCTTTCGTGGGTATACTTACCACGCATTCCTCCCGGTAATGTTAACCGAGGCGCCCGTTATGCCGGCAACGCTGGTGACGGTTTTCGGCGGAAGCGGCTTTCTGGGGACGGCGCTCGTGCGCAGTCTCCTCGCTCACGGCTTGCGGGTGCGCGCCGCCGTGCGCCACCCCGAGAACGTGCACGGCCTCACAGACTCCGCTTCACTCGCGGCGATCCGCGTGGACATCAGGGACGAGGCGGCCGTCGAGGCGGCACTCGATGGCGCACGGGCCGCCGTCAACGCGGTCGGCCTTTACGTGGAGCACGGCGCCGAGACGTTCCAATCGGTGCACGTCGACGGTGCGCGCATTGTGGCCCGCTGCGCGGCGCGCGGCGGCGTGCAGCGGCTCGTTCACGTATCCGGCATCGGTGCCGATGCGGCCTCCCCGTCCCCGTACGTGCGCGCCCGCGCCGCCGGCGAGCGCGTCGTCGAGGAACACTTCCCGCACGCCAGCATCGTCCGCCCGAGCGTGCTTTTCGGTCCAGGCGACAGCTTTCTCAGCACCGTCGACCGCATCACCCGACTGTCACCGGTTTATCCGCTGTTCGGTTCCGGCGATACCCGCATGCAGCCGGTATACGTCGAAGACGTTGCCGGGGCGGTGGTGCGTTTGGTCGCCGATGAGACGCCGCACGCCACCGCCATCGAGCTCGGCGGTCCGCGGGCTTACCGCTATCGCGAGATTGTCGAGGCGGTTCTCCAGTATCGCCGCCGGCGGCGCCTGCTGCTGCCGATTCCATTCGCCGTGTGGACGTTGCAGGCGAAGCTGCTGTCGCTCGTGCCGAATCCGCCGCTGACCGTGGATCAGGTCGTGCTGATGCGCGATGACAACGTCGTCTCGGAAGCTGCCGTGACGTTCGAGAACCTCGGCATTATCCCCGCCGATCTCGTCACGCTGCTGCCGCGTTGCTTGGGCGGTGACGCGATCCCCTGACAGCGTCAGGCCCGGCCTCCTTCGCGTAGCGTCTCGAGCAGCTTTCCTATCGCAAGGCATTCGAGACCGAACGGCAGGTAGCCGCTGTAGCCGAGCAGTGGCATGTGGAAGATCTCGAAGCGGTGCACCAGGGGCACCGAGTACTCCCAGTGCGCGAGGCTGCCGTAGTTCCACATCTCCCAGAACAATCCGCACACCAGCGCCGCCAGTGCCACCTGCCAGAGCTCGCGCCAGTCGCCGTCGGCCGGCCCTTCCAGGATCGACCGCTCGCCGGTGATGACCTGCAGCGCCGAAATCAGCACCAGCGGCGCGAGCCACAGGGCCGAGAACAGCGCGTTCGGCCACACGCCGAGGCCGGCGAGAGCCGCCCCGGCGAGCGCCAGCGCGATCCAGACGAGCGGTTTGGAACGGGTCATATCGATGCGCCATGCGTTTTCGAGGCCGGCGCTGGCGCGAGGAAACGAGGCCAGCAGCTCGCGGGTGCCGAGAACGGCCGGCAGCACCGTCGCGAAGGGCAGCGTTGCCTGCCAGAAGTAATCCCATGCGCCGAGCGCGCCAATGCCCATGTAGTGCCAGTTCTGAACGAAGCGATTGAGGTATTCGAACATCCACCAGAACGCCGCGCTCAGCGGAAACAGCGTCAGAAAGTAAACCGGGCGAGTGATCAACATGCAGCGCCCGGTACGTCGCCATGTGAGCGCATTGACGATGACGATATAACCGAGCCAGAGCATGCTGAACGTGAAGCCCTGCAGCGGTGCAAACCATTCAAACCGGTTCCACGCGAGGATCCACGCGAGCGCGAGCCACGCACAGGCTACCCAGCCCCACCACGGAAAAGCCGAAGCGCGCCCGGGATCGCGCTCGACGCTCGCCCGGTGCCGGACGATGCGCGCCACGAAAGGCGCCAGCGTGATGATTACCAGAGATGCCGTGAACGCAAACGCCGTCCAGGAGAACGGCGCGTGCACGACGTACGCGGTTCGCGGAGGAAACTCCAGATAAGGCGCGAGCGGCAGGCCGGCGAGGGCGACGCCCGCAAGCGGCAGGCCGACCAGCAACGGGACCAGAACGAGCAGCAGGGGTGGAAATCGCATACCGGGCTAATGTACTCCGAACCAGGGGAATGCGTTCACGCCGAGGGAGCCCGCAGGGCGGTCGTGGCCGCGACAAGCTGCCCCGCCCTCCGTTTCGCGCGCCCGGGTACGCGGTCGTAAGCAATCTGTAAGCTCCCGCTCAGGCATCTGTTTGCCTCCCCCCGCCATCATGGGGCCGCATTCGGGCAACCACGGGGGACGCGACCATGGCAGCAACGACGGGCAGGCGAGAGCATGGCGGCGGCATGGCAACAAGGTTTACGGCGGCCTTCGGCGCCCTGCTGCTGGCGGCGCTCGCGACCTTCGCCTCGCCGCTTGCGGGTGCCGGTGAGCTCCTGGCGGGAAATCCACACCCGAGCGCTGGCTTTGGAGATCGCGACGTCGACCTCCCGTACACCGGCGTCGAGACCCCGGCTGATGGGCCTTTTTCCGGGCACCTGAGCGGCGCCACCGGACTGCTCGGCAACATGCTCGAGACCTACGCCACCGACCCGCTCCTGCGGCCGGTCTCCACACTGCGTTCGCTGGGATTTCTCATCAAGAACACGTTGGCCGATCTCGCCACGCAAGCCCTCATCAGCATGGTTCACCTTCCGGAGATCACCAAATTGCCGATTCCGCCACTCGCCCGCGGCCCGGGCATGGATCTCGAGGAATGGGAACGGGAGCTCGACGCGATCACCAATTCGGCACCCCTGTCGGGCTCGCTCGAGTTTCTCATCGACGGTGACGAGTACTTCCCGGCACTCGTCGACAGCATCGAGCAGGCGAGCCAATCCATTCACATTCGCACTTACATCTTCGACAACGACGACTTCGCCATTCAGATCGCCGATCTTCTCAGACGGCGCTCGAGCGAAGTCGACGTGAAGGTGTCGATGGATGGCATTGGCACGTTGACCGCCGAGCTCACGCACTCGAACAGCATGCCGGCGGCATTCGACCCACCTGCCTCCATTGCCGAGTATCTGCGCAGCGGTTCCACGGTGAACGTGCGTACCCTGACCAACCCGTGGTTCTCCGGCGATCACACCAAGGTCACGATCGTCGATCGCGAAGTAGCTTTCCTGGGAGGCATGAACATCGGTCGCGAGTACCGCTACGACTGGCACGACCTGATGGTCAGGCTGGAGGGCGCCGTGGTGGAGGAGCTGGCCCGCGAATCCGATGGTGCGTGGGCAAAGAGCGGAATGCTCGGCGATCTGGCCGCGCTCTTCCAAAACTTCGACGAACGCAAAGCATCGAGAAAGGCAAACGAATACCCCATCAGAGTACTCCACACGCGCGCTCAGGATTCCCAGATCTACGAAGCACAGCTGGCTGCCATTCGCCGCGCGCAGAGATACATCTATATCGAAAATCCCTACTTTTCCGATGATGCGATACTGTTCGAGCTCATCGCCGCCCGTCGCAGAGGCGTCGACGTTCGCTTCGTGATCGCCGAGCGGGGGGATATGGAGCTGATGGATATGAGCAACGCTCAGGCCATCAACGAGATGCTCGCCAACGGCATACGGGTTTACATGTATCCGGATATGACCCACGTCAAGGCGACAATCGTCGACGACTGGCTCATGGTTGGCTCCGCGAACCTCGACAAGCTCAGCTTGAGAGTCAACAACGAGATCAACGTCGCCACCTCACATCCGCAAGCCGTGCATGAGCTCAAGCGGCGTCTGTTTCACGTCGATTTTGAAAAATCCGTAGAGCTGACAAGGCCGCTCCGTGCCGACCTGCGCTATCAGCTCGCTGAGACCCTTGCAGACATCTTCATGTGACGGACGCGGATACCCGGCGAAGCCACACGGCGAGGATGGAGAGACCGGTGTGCTACTCCATTANNCTACTCCATTATTCCCGTGGCCGTGTCGAGAATGAACACGGTTTTCTCGGCACCGAGGGATTTCGGCGATGCGTAGGCCTCGAGATCCACTTCCATCTTCAGCTTGGTGGTAACGGCGGAAGAGGCGCCGAGCTTGACGGGAACCACCATGATCGGGACCGTGCTCCCTGCTTCGAAACCGTTGGTCACGACCACCTCTATCTGAAGCTTTTTACTTGCCCCGCCGGAGCCTTTCTTGGCTGCCCGCGCGGCGTTCTCAATGGTCTGCTCGAGCGTGACGACGGCGATCTTGCTCGTGCACGCCTGCATGACGAGGCAAGATACGACCATCAGGAAAATTCTCAGTCGCATGGCGTGTGTTCCCGGCTCCTTCAGCAGGCGTCCTAGTCGGCACCCTTGCCGTGCGTGATCTTCTCTTTGAATGCTGCCATCAGATCGATGGGAATCGGAAACAGCACCGTGGAGGTCTTCTCGGTGGACATGTCGAGCAGAGTCTGCAGATAGCGCAGCGTCAGCGCCGCTCTCTCCTCGGAGAGCACCTTGGCGGCGTCCTTGAGCTTTTCCGAGGCCTGGAACTCGCCGTCTGCCGCGATTACCTTGGCGCGCCGCATACGCTCGGCCTCGGCCTGCTTGGCAATCGCACGCACCATGGTTTCATCCAGATCCACGTGCTTGATCTCGACGTTCGACACCTTGATGCCCCAGGCATCGGTCTGCAGGTCGAGATTCTGCTGGATATCCGCATTCAGCTTGTCGCGCTCGGCGAGCAGCTGATCGAGCTCGTGCTGTCCCAGCACCGAGCGAAGTGTCGTCTGGGCGAGCTGGCTGGTGGCTGCCTGAAAGTCTTCCACCTGCACGATGGCCTTCTCCGGATCGAATACGCGGAAATAGACAACGGCGTTGACCTTCACCGAGACATTGTCATGTGTGATGAGATCCTGCGTAGGCACGTCCAGCACCCGAATGCGCAGATCAACGCGCACCAATTGCTGAACACCGGGAATGAGAAGGATCAGTCCCGGCCCCATCACCGACTGGAAGCGTCCGAGGAAGAACACTACCCCGCGCTCGTACTCCCGGAGGATCCATATGATGTAGTAAGCAATAACAATGACGAAGAAAGCGGCCATGCTGTAAAGAACGAGTGTCATTTCACTTCTCCTCTCGCTCCGGCTCGACCTCGAGGACCAAGCCGTCGATATTCTTGATGCGCAGATGCTGTCCGCGAGCTACCGGCTCGCTCGTGCGTGCCGACCATATCTCGCCGTGGGCCCTGACCTGACCGAAATCCGAGAATGCACCGAGGGCCTCGGCCGCGGCACCGATCATTTCCTCGCGGCCCGATACCACCGGGCGTTTGCGCTGACGAACGGCGAGCAGCACCGTAGCGCTGAATAGCGCCGCCGCGGCCATCCCGACCGTGACCACCAGGGGCATGGAAACCGCGAACCCCTCCACGTCGGTGTCCATGAGAATGATCGAGCCGATGATGAATGCCGCCACACCGCCGATACCGATGACGCCGAAGCTCGGCAGAAACAGCTCGGTCACGATCAGCGCGACACCGATCAGGATGAGCGCCACGCCGGCGTAATTCACCGGCAGCACGTGAAAGGCATAAAGGGCGAGGACCAGCGAGATGGCGCCGACGATTCCGGGAACCAGCGCCCCGGGGTTGTAGAGCTCGAAGAACAGACCGTAGATGCCGAGCAGCATGAGAATGTATGCCACGTTAGGATTCGTGATGACCGCGAGCAGCCTGCTGCGCCAGTCCGGCTCGACGATTTCGATGGTCCAGCCCTCGGTTGCCAGCGTGAGCTCGGCATCGCGGATCGTGATCTTCCGCCCATCGAGCTTCGAGAGCAGATCGTCGATGTCCTCCGCCATGGCGTCGATGACGTTCTTCTCCAGAGCCTCCGCGGCGCTCAGGCTCGATCCCTTGCGCACCGCCTCCTCGGCCCAATCGGCATTGCGACCGCGCAGCTCGGCGAGGCCGCGGATGTAGGCCACGGCATCGTTGACCACTTTGCGGCCCATGGCCTTCTGCGGCGATACCGGCTCCTCGCCCTCGCCCTCCTCGTCGTCCTTTTTCTTGGAGGGCTCGCCCTCGTCGCCGCCGGGCGGCGCCATGCCCGGGCCGATGGGAACGGGCGTCGCGGCACCCAGATTGGTCGCCGGCGCCATGGCCGCGAAGTGACTCGCGTACAGGATGTAGGTGCCGGCGCTCGCCGCCCGCGCCCCGCTCGGCGCAACGTAGACGATCACGGGAACCGGTGAGGCGAGTATCGCCTTGATGATGACGCGCATGGAGGTGTCCAGGCCCCCCGGTGTGTCCATTTTGACAATGACCGCGCGATGGCCGTCTGACGCTGCGCGCGCAATGCCGCGCTCGATGAAATCGCTGACGGCGGGTCCGATGGCTCCGCTGACCTCGAGCAGCAGCGCATCGGCGGGGGGCGATTCCTGGGCGAGGGCGGGCCGGCCGACCAGCAGCAGCGCGATCAGTGCGAACCCGAGGTACCTCATGACTGCGGACCAATCAGTGGCTCAGGCATTCAGGGTACTCCTGCGAGCCCCGCCTGGCGAGGCGCGCGGCCCGATATGCCGGCCCGCACGCTCGCGTATGCTGGAAGTGGCATACTGAGCCCATGCAGGACGATGCGCACGACGGCGCCGCCGTTAGACTTCCGCCGCCTCTCGT
>JAABYT010000004.1:13311-18242 GCA_011775625.1 Gammaproteobacteria bacterium
TCGTTCTCCTCGCCGGCGCCATCGGACCGTTCCGGCGCACGGGCCAGGATCCGAAGCCGTGGACGCCGACACCCGAGATCGTGTCGAGCGGTGTCTATGCGTTGACGCGCAATCCCATGTATCTCGGGCTCGCGCTCCTTCAGCTTTGCATCGGCATTGCTCTCGCCAACGGCTGGATTGTCATGCTCGTACCGGTGGTGCTCGCCATCGTGCACGTGAGCGCGGTGCGTCACGAGGAGACTTATCTCGAGCGCAAGTTTCCCGACGAGTACGCGCGCTACAGGGCGCGCGTGCGTCGCTGGATTTGAGCGCCCCGGGATCGTCGCGCCTCGATCGCCTGCTGACGGGATCCGCCATCCGATCACGACGGGCCCACGATGTTCTATATTTGTCGAACGGGTATCGCCCACCGCCGCCGCTGTTCAACTTTGACAATATCCATCATGACCGACACTCGTTTTCGCATTGCCGCGCTGTGGCTCGGCCTCCTGATCGCATTCATGTCTCCTGTCACGCCCTGCCGTGCCGAGAACACCGCCAAAATTCCGCTCGAGCTGATTGCCATCGGCGCGCGCTATGGCACCAACGTGGTCACCGACAAAGCAGGCGCCCTCGATCGTGTCGACGTTTTCTGGAGCTGGCGCACGCCCTTCGCCTGGGAATTCACTCCGGGCTGGGATGTGAGCGCACGCATGAACGCGAGCCTCGGCTTGCTTCACGGTCAGGACGAGACCGGCGGCGTCGGAACACTCGTTCCCACGCTCGCCATCGGTGACACCGATAACTTTTTCGCCTTCGAGCTGGGAGTCGGGGCGGCAATGTTCACGAAATGGGAGTTCGGCGACGTCGAGGACTTCGGCGGCCCCCTCCAGTTCATTCTCGATGCGGGATTCAACTTTCGCGTCTACAAGAGGTTCGGGCTGGGCTATCGATTCCAGCACTGGTCCGACGCCAGCATCCACGGCAACGACAATCGCGGCGTGGAAATGCACATGTTCGAATTCAGCTACCGTTACTGAGTAGCAAATAAATCTCAGTTTTACAGGACCTTATCGCGCAAACGGCGGCGCCCGGCCGCATCGGTTTCTTCGCTCCGGGTGAACCGGCTATGATGACCGCTCATGCCTCCGAGGAGGTCCGCGGCGATGAGACTCTACCCGAAAACAGCCTCCAGGCAACGCGGGACGTGCTCTTGCCGAGCGGCCCGGGTCGGGGGCCGGCTCGCAGGGGATTTTCAGGCAGCCGCTGTTTTCACTGCCTGCAAAGGCCGGTGAGCCGAATGGCGAGCGCCATACCCGCAGTCGGAGTACGCTGGAAGCTTCTCCTGACGATAGCGCTCGTCGCGGTCTTCGTCGTCTGCATCAACTACTTCGTCCACTGGCTCGGCATCGTGCTCGAGGGTGAGGTGCGGCCCGCCGGCGGGATTACGGTCCAGAGGATCGTAATCGCCTCGATTCTTGTCTACACGCTGCTGATCGCGATTCCGTTCGTGCCCTCGGTAGAGATAGGTCTCGGTCTGATTCTGCTGCTCGGCGCCGAGCTCGCGCCGCTCGTGTATCTTTTCACCATCGTCGGCCTCAGCCTGAGCTTCCTCATCGGACGCCTGATTCCGGAAGCGGGTCTGCAGAAATTTCTCGAGGATATCTCGCTGACCAGAGCAAGCCGCCTGGTCGACACAATGAAAACGCTCTCCACCGAGGAGAGGCTGGCATTACTCGTCTCCCGCGTGCCCGCGAGATTCGTCCCGTCGCTGGTTAGACACCGATACGTGGCGGTTGCCTTAGCATTCAATATCCCCGGTAACACGGTCATTGGAGGCGGCGGCGGAATTGCGCTCGTGGCCGGAATGAGCCGCCTGTTCGGGTTCTGGCCGTTTCTGCTGACGCTGGTGATCGCGGTCGCACCGGTGCCGCTGCTGATCGTGCTCTGCGGCACCGACGTGTTTCTCTGAGCGCCGCCGCGCCCGGGCTCATCCGTCCGCGTCGCGGTGCACCGTGTGCGGCGAGAACGCCGGCAGGCAAACCGCAATGTACTCCGCACCGTCGGCCTCGGGCGTGCTGTAACGCACCCACTCGCCGGGCTTCGTGACGACCGCCTGACCGGCCCGCACGTCGAGACTGCCGCCTTCGTGCTCGACCCTGAGCATGCCGGAGAGAACGACCGTCAGCTCTTCGAACTCGGGCCGTTGCCCCGGCTCACGCCAGCCGCCCGGAGACTTCATGCGCGCGACGCTGACGTTCTCGTGACCCGAGTTGACCCGCCCGGCGTACTCTTCGATGCGCTTCGGCTTGTTGCCGGCGGCCGCAACTATCGTCGGCGCCTCGATCAACCGCGGCATGCGTTCACGTCTCCGGCTGCTTCACGTCGACGGCACCACCACGGGACACGACTCGCGGTTGCCCCATTCCTGCCAGGAGCCCACGTAGTTGCGCACGCGCGGATAACCGAGCATGCGCAGCACCAGATAGGCGTGCGCGGATCGGTAGCCGGTATTGCAGAAAGCGAGCACCTGCTTGTCCGCGGTGATTCCACGCGCTTCGAACAGTGGCTGCAGCTCGTCCGCGGCCTTGAGGCTGCCGTCCGGGGCCAGGTGGTTCACCCAGTCGAGATGCACCGCACTCGGAATCGTTCCGCCTCTCGCCGCGCGTCTGTCGGTGCCGCGCCATTCCATCTCACTGCGGGTGTCGAGAATGACTTTGTCAGAGTCATCGATGGCATCGAGCATGTCCTGATAGGTCGCGACGCGATCGCGCACCACTTGATAGTCGAACGCCGCCGCCCTCTGCGCCTGAGCATCCCTGGTGACCGGCAGACCTTCGTTGCGCCAGGCGTTGAACCCGCCGTCGAGCAGATGCACATCGCCGTGCCCCAGATACTCGAGGAACCAGAAAGCGCGCGCCGCCGACATGCCCGCGATCTCGTCGTAAACGACGATGGTGTCGTTCGCCGTGATGCCGTGCAAGCCCAGCAACGAGGCCCACATGTGGGTGAAGGATCTCAGGGGCGCCTCGTCCGTGTCGTAGGTATTCACGCCGTAGACGCTGAAGTGCAGCGCACCCGGGATATGGCCCATGGCGTAGTCCTCGCCGACGCGCACGTCGACGACTCTCAGGCTGCCCTCGCCGAGGCGCTGTGCGAGCTTCGAGGTATCCCAGGCAAGCTCGGGAGCGGCGAAGGCCTTCTTCGAGGTGTCAGTCATGTTCCGCCACTCGCGGTCGCGCTCCCCATGGCCGCCGAATTCCGCCCTCGAAGCGGCCGATCCCGGAGGCAAGGCGTTTCCGCTGCTATGCAATCACAGGTTCCGGGTGACATCAAGGTGATGATTGCGTTGCGCCGCGGCGCCGGGAGACATTGCACGCGTGGTGCCCAGCTCGATCTCTTGACGGGCGGCGATCGCCTCGCGCAACCTCGCATCGGGGAGTAACGGCAGCATGAGTTTTTCGCACCTTTTCGCAGCCATTCGGATCCGCGATCGTGAGATTCGCAATCGCATTGCGCTTTGCGCGACGCTGACCAATTTCGGCGCCGGCCACCGGGTCACCGAGCGCTGGATCGACTTTCTGGCGGCGCGCGCGCGCGGAGGCACCGGGCTCCTCGTCAGCGAGGTGATCGCCGTCGATCCGGAGGCGCTCGCCCACGGCGCCATCGTGACGGGCTACGACGACGTCAACGACGCGGGTTTTCGACGCGCCGCCGGCGCGGTCGAGGACGCGGGCGCGTGCCTGGTCGGCCAGCTGTGGCATCCCGGCCGCCAGCAGCTTTGGCACCCGACGCGATCGCCCATGGGTGTATCCGATCAGCCGGATCCGCTCAGCTGGACGGTCCCGCACGTCATGTCAACGAGCGATGTCGAGCGACTCGTCGACGCGTTCGCGGGTGTTGCGGTAAGGCTCGAGCGCTGCGGCTTTCACGGTGTCGAGCTTCACGGCGCCCACGGCTACCTGATCACCCAGTTCCTGTCGCCCTGGTCGAATACCCGCAACGACGCCTACGGTGGCTCGCTGGAAGCACGCGTGCGTTTCGTCGAGGAAATCACGCGCGAAATCCGCAACCGCTGCGGCAGCGGCTTCATCGTCGGCCTCAAGATGCCGGCGGATGAGGGGGTCGACGCAGGCATCGATCCCGACGAAGCCGAACGCATCACGCAGCGACTCGCCGAGCTGGGAGATCTCGACTACATCGCCTACGCACAGGGCAACTTCAGCGCAAGCCTCGAGAACCACGTGCCGGACATGCACTTTCCCGAGGCGCCGTTCATCGATCTGCATCGACGCATGCGCGCCTCAGCCGGCGCCATCCCCGTGATGGCGCTCGGACGCATCGGCACACCCGAACTCGCCGAGAGGGTGATCGCCGGGGAATTCGCCGACCTCGTCGGCATGAGCCGCGCGCTCATCAGCGATTCCGATTTTGCGCTCAAAGCGCGCGAGGGCCGCGTTGCGGATATCCGGCCCTGCATCTTCGACAACTGGTGCTGGGGCGAGGTCCACGCCGGTAAGCCGCTCGCTGAGTTCCACAACCCGCACCTGGCTGCACCGGATGAATCGGGCTGGCGGCCGTCACCGACGGCGGCTCGCCGACAGATCGTCGTCGCGGGCGCCGGCCCGGCGGGACTCGAGGCGGCGTGGGTCGCGGCGGCGCGCGGCCATCGGGTGACGCTGTTCGGGGCCGACGAGCAGGTGGGCGGTAAGCTCAGGCTCGAGGCGCGCCTGCCGGGATGCGGCGAGGTTCTGCGAGTGGCCGAGTGGCAGCGCCGACGCGCCGAGCAGTTCGGCGTCCAGCTCAGGCTCGGCGAGCGCGCGACGGCCGATTCCATCCTCGCGCTCGAGCCCGATGCCGTCGTGCTCGCCACCGGTGCAGAGATGCGTCCGCCCGTCCTCGATCCCGCGCAGGGCAGCATCGTTTCGATTCACGATTACGCGCGCAAGCCT
>JAABYT010000004.1:18346-18476 GCA_011775625.1 Gammaproteobacteria bacterium
CAGGCGGTCAACTATTGCAGCGCCATCGGCATTCATCGGCGTCTGCACGTGCGCGGCGTCGAGATCGTCACCGCGGCACGCCCGCTCGCCTATCAGAACCGGAGCGTGCGCTACGTGGACGTCTTCAGCC
>JAABYT010000004.1:18627-18852 GCA_011775625.1 Gammaproteobacteria bacterium
CGCACGGGCGCCCCCGAGACCGGCAGCGGCGGGGCCGTCAGGTAATCAGATCGAAATCGCCCTCGAGCACGCGATCGAGCCGCCCGCTGCGCCAGCCGCGCGCGCTGTCGCGCACCAGGGGTGAGGGCTGCTCGCGGTAGCGGCGCACAATCTGAAGCTTGTCATCGCCGCTGGCTGCGAAGACGCGTTCGGCCTGCTCGCGCGGCGAAAGGTGACTGGACGAGG
>JAABYT010000057.1:0-227 GCA_011775625.1 Gammaproteobacteria bacterium
ACCACGATCATGGTCATGCCTTCCTTCGCCAGATCCTCCATGACCCCCAGCACTTCGCCGACCAGTTCCGGGTCGAGGGCGCTGGTGACCTCGTCGAACAGCATCACCTTGGGGCGCATGGCCAGCGCCCGGGCGATGGCGACGCGCTGCTGCTGGCCGCCGGAGAGGTTGGCCGGGTAGGCGTCGCGCTTGTCGCTCAAGCCCACGCGTTCGAGCAGCTCCAGGGC
>JAABYT010000057.1:351-681 GCA_011775625.1 Gammaproteobacteria bacterium
CTCGTTGAGGTGACGCTGGAAGGCGCGCGGCTTGAGGTCGGTGCGGTTGACCCGCACCCCGTCGACGTAGATCTCGCCGCCGCTCGGTTTTTCGAGGTGGTTGATGCAGCGCAGCAGGGTGCTCTTGCCCGAACCGCTCGGGCCGATCAGCACCAGCACCTCGCTGGGGGCCACTTCGAGGTCGATGCCTTTCAGCACTTCGAGGCTGCCGAAGCGCTTGCGCAGGCTGCGCAACACGATCATCGGCTCGGAGACGGGCGAGGTCGCTTCGGCGTTGTTCATGCGTGACTCCAGGACATGCGGCGCTCCAGTTGCCTGAGCAGCAGGCTG
>JAABYT010000057.1:755-1100 GCA_011775625.1 Gammaproteobacteria bacterium
GGTCAGCTCGACCAGGGTGATGGTCGAAACCAGCGAGGTGTCCTTGATCAGGATGACGAAGTTGTTCCCCAGCGGCGGGATGATCAGGCGCAGCGCCTGGGGCAGCACGATGCGGCGCATGGTCAGCCGGNNGGATGGTTTCGGCGTTGTAGGCGCCGGTGTTGAGCGCCAGCGCCAGCACCCCCGACCAGAACGGACTCAGATCGAGGCCGAACTGCGGGAAGCCGAAGTAGATGATGAACAGCTGCACCAGCAGCGGCGTCGAGCGGATCAGCCAGACGTAGAACCGCGCCGGCCACTGCCACAGCGGGTTCTTCGAGAGCACGCAGAGCGCCGCGATCAGGC
>JAABYT010000046.1:0-177 GCA_011775625.1 Gammaproteobacteria bacterium
GTGCACTGCCCACGCCGCTTTTCGATCACACACCGGGCCAGAGCCAGCCGAACACGCCACCGGTAAGCAGCCCGTAGACGAGCCCGTCGATCACGCTCTTCCAGGTGCTGCTCCAGGTGTGGCCGAACCAGATGGCGCCGGGGATCTCCGCAGCGCTATAGGCGAGGAACGCCGTGG
>JAABYT010000046.1:328-525 GCA_011775625.1 Gammaproteobacteria bacterium
CGGCTCCTTGGCGCCTTCCGACGTCATGGCGGCGGGAAAGACGTACTGGCCGCGCTTCAGGTCCAGGTCGCGGATCGCTTGCAACAGCGAGTCCTCATTGGGGATCTGCACCCAATCGGAGCGGTGATGCGGGAGCACCGTCCAGGCGATGAACGCCGCGAAGAACACGATCACCGCGGACAGCAAGATCGGCAACC
>JAABYT010000046.1:631-1318 GCA_011775625.1 Gammaproteobacteria bacterium
CTGCGCACCCGGCAACCTCGGTCATCGTCGCGTTACTATTCGCGACGCTGATGACAGTGAGCCTCATGCCTTTGCTTGACTCGATCTGGTCCCGGGTTGAGCTGCGAGCCGTGCGCGGGGGCGCGGAGGGCGCGCGCGCTCACACCGTCTGTGGAAGCTGCACGGCATCCTCGGGGAGCGTCCTCTCGACTGCGAGTGCTTCTTCGCCGAGCAGGAACCCGATGCCGGAGAGACGCCGCCGCTCACCGGCGCCCAATCCTCGCTCGAGAGGGCCGGGGACAACCCGGCCTGAGCGGATGCAGAGCGGGCGCGAGCGATGAGANNAGACCTTTCCAAGCGCTCGCCTCGTGGCTGGATATACGGCCGAACGAGGTTCGCAACGTCACGCTCCTGTTCCTCGGTGCCTTCTGCGCCATGGCCTTCCTCGTGATGGCGCGGGCACTGCGGGAGGCGCTGTACCTGGCGGCCTTCCCGATCGAGACCCTTCCCTACATCACCGCCGCCGTGGCCGTGCTGAGCATACCGGCCGTGGCCACGTTCGCTCGGCTGCTGGCCGTGCACCCGCCCAAGAGGGTGTTGGTCTCGCTCCTGGCCGTGCTGGCATTCGGGCTCATCGCGCTCCAGCCGTTCAGGGCGGGCGGACTTCTGGGGGCCTACAGGGCAACCGGCATCATCGCCTTCTACCTC
>JAABYT010000005.1:0-167 GCA_011775625.1 Gammaproteobacteria bacterium
TAGGGCCGCGAGTAGGTGAACACCAGCAGGGTCAGCACGACCACCGAGATCTTCAGGAGCTGGCTCATGGAGTCGGCGATGAACGACCCGCCGAACAGGATCCGGGCACCCTCGCCGGAGGGGAACAGCAGTGCGACGAGCGTCACCAGCAGGCTCGCCTGCGCGAG
>JAABYT010000005.1:252-458 GCA_011775625.1 Gammaproteobacteria bacterium
CACGCAGGTGGCGGTGGCCAGGACGATCTCGGGCAGTACGGGCAGCAAGTCGCTAGTCATCGCTCATCGCCAGTCGCGCGCGCGGCGCTACAGTTTCGAGCCCGCGACCTGGGTCACGAGCTTGTCCATGGTCGGGTGCATCACCTCGACCAGCGGATCCGGGTAGACACCGAGCGCGAGCACGCTCGCGGCCAGGATGCCGAGCA
>JAABYT010000005.1:538-1371 GCA_011775625.1 Gammaproteobacteria bacterium
TCCGCCTGGAACGCGGCCAGGATCACCATGAACTCGCCAACGAAGCCCGAGGTACCCGGCAGCCCGGCGTTGGAGAGCGCGAACAGGACCATGAACGAGGCGAACACGGGCATCGGGTTGACCACGCCGCCGTAGTCGCCGATCAGGCGCGAGTGCATGCGGTCGTAGAGCACGCCGACGCACAGGAACAGCGCCGCCGATATGAACCCGTGCGAGATCATCTGCACCATCGCACCCTCGAGACCGAGGCGCGCGCCCGCGCCGTCGGGCGAGCGGGCCAGCAGCATGAACACGATGAACATGCCCAGCGTCACGAAGCCCATGTGCGAGATCGACGAGTACGCGATCAGCTTCTTCATGTCTTCCTGCACCAGCGCGACGAAACCGATGTACACCACGGCGATCAGCGACAGCACGATCACGAGGTCGGCGAGCGTCGCGCTGGCGTCGGGCGTGATCGGCAGGCTCAGGCGCAGGAATCCGTAGCCGCCCATCTTCAGCAGGATGGCGGCCAGGATCACCGAGCCCCCGGTCGGCGCCTCCACGTGGGCGTCGGGCAGCCAGGTGTGCACCGGCCACATGGGGATCTTCACCGCAAAGGCGAGCAGGAAGGCGACGAAGATCCACAATTGCTCGGTCAGCGACAGCGGCAGCGCATGCAGCGACTGCAGGTCGAACGTCCCGGACTGGTAGTACAGGTAGATCAGCGCCACCAGCATGAACACCGAGCCGAAGAAGGTGTAGAGGAAGAACTTGATGGTGGCGTAGACCCGGCGCGGACCGCCCCACACCCCGATGATGAGGAACATCGGGATGAGCTGCGCCTCCCAGAA
>JAABYT010000033.1:0-2531 GCA_011775625.1 Gammaproteobacteria bacterium
CACTGCCGCCGTTCCGTATTCTTGCACATCGAGATGTCGCTAGTGGGAGCCCTCCGCCGCATAAGATGTGGACAAACGGATTAGTCAGTATGGTATCTTGAATTCTTCAATAAGAAGAGTTTGTTGGGAGGAGGGGTATGTCAGCGAACAAGACAATAATTGTGGGTTCAGAAATGCCGCCGGCTTTGGGGCCGTACTCGCAGGCGGCTAGGATAGGTGATCTGCTGTTTGTTTCTGGTCAGGTGGGTTTGAGTCCTGATACTGGCGAAATTGCCGGATCTGACTTCGAGGCTCAAGCGCGTCAAGCGTTTGAGAATGTACGCGCTGTATTGGCGGCTGCGAATTGCAGCATGGATGACGTAGTCAAGACAACATGTTGGGTGGCGGACGCCGCATCCTTCCAAGAGTTCAATGAGCTTTACTCTGAGTTTTTTCCAAATGACCCACCAACGCGGTCAACTCCTATAGTGGCCTTACCGAAAGGCTTACTGTTCTCAATGGAGTGCATTGCAGTTGTAACAAGCTGATTGGCTGCTTCTGGCCGGTTTAAGACCGTTATCGCGGTTCACTTGGGGGCCATTGGATGGCCGGTCCCGGCGAAAGCAGCCCTTCGACCCCTATCGGTTCTGAACCGGTTCAACTAGTCAATCGAGAGTGAACCCCAGCTTCATCGTCACCTGCCACCAGGCGACCGCGTTGTTCTCGATCTCGCCGCGAATGTCGGTCACTTCGAACCATCTCATGTTGTGCATCGTCTGCGACGCCTTGGCGACGGCGTTTTTGACGGCGTCTTCGATGCTGGTGCTCGAGGAGCCGGTGAGCTCGAGGGACTTGTAAACGTGATCAGCCATTGTCTTCTCCTTTCGGTGTCTTTTCACTCAGCTCGGCGCGCATGGCCTGCAGCTTCGCCATGATCTTCGCGTAAAGCTCGCGTCCGACGACGAGGATGGCGAGCGCGGCGAAGACCTCGGCGACGATCAGCAGCGTGGCGAGCGAGCCCGCGACGCCGCCGGGCGGCGCGTCCATGAACGGCACAAACGCGGCGATAGCCGCCAGCGCAACAGCGACCGCCGCGAGCGCGCCTGCGATCCACAGCCGGTGCCTGCTGCCGAGGGCCATGGCCGTGTTCACGCTCCGGCGAGTCGGTCGAGCAGCTTCTGGGACTCCGCCACCAGCTCATTGACCAGATCCGCGGCCGGTCGCCTGCGGATGAGTCCGACGCCCTGCCCCGCCCACATGGCGAGGAATCGAGAATCACCGCGCTCCGTAGCGGCCTTGCGTAGCACCCTCGATACCGAGTACTGGGCTGGATAAGGCAGCAGCGGCTCGTCGAGGGCTTCGACCTCGTCGACGTAGCGGTTGCGGATGCCGCGCGCGGGTTTCCCCGAGAGCGCCTCGGTGACCGTGGTCGCCTCGGCGCCTGCGGCTTCGAGTGAGTCGCGCCAGACAGCGGCGATGGGCGCCTCCGGGCAGCCGAGAAAGGCCGTGCCCATCTGCACCGCCGACGCGCCGAGCGCCAGCGCCGCCACCACGCCGCGGGCGTCCATGATGCCACCCGCCGCGATGACCGGAACCGATACGGCATCGACCACCTGCGGTACCAGCGCCATGGTGCCGATGAGCGCGCGTCGGTAATCGACCGTGAACGTGCCCCGGTGTCCTCCGGCCTCCGCCCCCTGCGCGATGACGGCATCGATGCCCATGTCCTCGAGCGCCTTGGCCTCGGCGACCGTGGTCGCCGAGCACAGCACCTTGGCCCCCGCCTGGTGGGCGCGCGCGACCATGGCGGCATCGGCGCCGAAGTGCAGGCTGATGACCGGCACGCCCTCCTCGACCAGCACCCGGAACTGCTCCTCCGCCGGTCCGAACAGGGGTCCCGGCTCCGGCACCGGGCCAACGTCGAGCTCCCTGTGGTAGGCCTCGAGCCGCTCGGCGAGGCGCGGGCCGGGGCGCGCGTCGCGGTCGAACGCCTCCGTGTGCGCAGAGAAAAGATTGACGTTGAAGCTGCGGCCGGTGCGCTGCCGGATCGCCTGCACGACGCTGCGCAACCGGTCCGGCCGATCGCCGGCGGCGCCGTAGCTGCCCAATCCACCCGCCTCGCTGACCGCCCCGACCAGCTCGGCGTTGCTGGCCGCCGCCATCGGTGCCTGAATGATGGGATGCTCGATAGCGAGCAGATCGAGAATGCGCCGGTCGCTCCACATGTTCACACCGTCCGCTCAGCCGCTTTCGTTGTCCTCGTCGAGGGCGAGAGCCGCCGAGTTGATGCAGTAGCGCAGCCCGGTGGGCCGGGGGCCATCGGGAAACACGTGACCGAGATGCGCGTCGCAGGTGCTGCAGAGCACCTCGGTGCGCGTCATCCACAGGGTCCGATCCTCTTCCTCCGCGACGTTGCCCTTGTCCACCGGCGAGTGGAAGCTCGGCCAGCCGGTGCCGGAATCGAACTTGGTATCGGAATGAAAGAGCGGCGTGCCGCAGCACACGCAGCGGTACACACCGTCTTTCTTACAATCGTGATACTTGCCGGTGAA
>JAABYT010000033.1:2607-2864 GCA_011775625.1 Gammaproteobacteria bacterium
GGCGCGGCGCTCAGGCCACGCTCAGGCCACGCTCAGGCCACCGCCACCGGAAACTTGTCGCGCCACTCGGCGGGGCCGGTCTGGTGCACCGAGCTGCCCGTGGAGTCGACCGCCACCGTCACCGGCATGTTCTCCACCTGGAACTCACGAATGGCCTCCATGCCGAGGTCCTCGAAGGCCACCACGCGGGTCTTGCGAATGGCCTTGGAGACCAGGTAGGCGGCACCGCCGACGGCCATCAGGTAGACGGCCTTGTG
>JAABYT010000033.1:3077-10487 GCA_011775625.1 Gammaproteobacteria bacterium
ATGCGCTTGTGGGCGGCGTCGCGCCCGGTGAAGAGCCGCCCGGAGAGCAGCAGCCGATCGCCGGCCTTCCAGGTCTGCACCTCCTCGCGGGTGAGGGTGTCGAGATTCACCGGGCGCGCCTCGCTCGACGGCGTCCAGGTGACGTCGGGCCAGTCGTCCAGATTCGGCGGCACGAGCTCGGCGGGACCGCTGCCGTCGAGCGTGAAGTGAACGTGGCGGGTGGCGGCGCAGTTCGGGATCATCGCCACCGGCAGCGACACGGCGTGGGTGGGATACTCGAGGATCTTCACATCCAGCACCGTGGTGAGGCCGCCGAGCCCCTGGGCACCGATACCCAGCGCATTGACCTTGTCCGCGATCTCCAGGCGCAGCGCCTCCACGTGATCCTGCGCGCCGCGCGCGCGCATCGCGTGCAGATCGATGGGCGCGAGCAGGGATTCCTTGGCGAGCAGCAGCGCCTTCTCCGGCGTGCCGCCGATGCCGATGCCGAGAATGCCGGGCGGNNGACGGTGTCGCCGGGCACCACGCGCGTGTGGATCACCGCCGGGGTGTTGTCGCGGGTGTTGACGCGACCGGCGATGGGCGGGTCGACCACGGATGCGCGCAGCACGTTGTCCGGGTGCGTGTAGGCGCGGCGCACGCCCTCGTTGATCATGTCCTCGAGACCCATGTCCGCGTCCCAGCGAACGTCCATGCCGACGTCGACGAAGGCCACGACGATGCCGGTGTCCTGGCAGATGGGTCGCCTGCCCTCGGCGGCCATGCGCGAGTTGCTGAGGATCTGCGCCATGGCATCCTTGGCCGCCGGCGACTGCTCGCGCGCATAGGCCTCGCCGAGCGCCTTCACGTAGTCCACCGGGTGGTAATAAGAGATGAACTGCAGCGCGTCGCAGACGCTGTCGACGACGTCGCGCTGCCGGATGGTCGTCACCATGGGGGCGTTCGCGGCCCCGCTATCGACACTGCACGGCGCGCACCGGCGGCACCGCGGTCAGGGCGTCGAGGCCGCGCGCCAGATCGCACTCGATGTCGTCGATGTCCTCGAGTCCCACGGCGACGCGAATCAACGATTCGCGGATACCGGCCAGATCCCGCTGCTCCTGGGTGATGCGGCTGTGGGTGGTGCTCGCCGGATGCGTGATGGTGGTCTTGGCATCGCCCAGGTTGGCGGTGATGGAGAGCATCCGCGTCGCGTCGATGACCGACCAGGCCTCGGCGCGGCCGCCGTGCACCTCGAAGGCGACCACTGCACCGAAGGCTTTCTGCTGGCGCGCGGCGAGCGCGTGCTGGGGGTGGCTCTCGAGACCCGGGTAGTAGACCCTGGCGATGGCCGGATGCTTCTCGAGCCGCCGTGCGAGCTCCAGGGCGCCTTTGCAATGCGCGTGCATGCGCAGGCTCAGGGTTTCGAGGCCGTTCAGGAACACCCAGGCGTTGAAGGGGCTCATGGTCGGACCGCAGGTTCGCAGAAAAGCGAACACCTGGTCGCGGATCTCCTGATCCTGCATGAGCACCGCGCCGCCGACGCAGCGTCCCTGCCCGTCGATGAACTTGGTCGCCGAGTGGATGACGACGTCCGCACCCATCTCGAAGGGCAGCTGCAGCGCCGGCGTGCACAGGCAGTTGTCCACCACCAGAAGGCACTCGTTGGCGTGGGCGAGCTCGGCGAGCCATGGGATATCCGCGATGTCACCGAGGGGATTGGTCGGGCTCTCGATGAACAGCATGCGCGTCTGCGGGCGCATCGCCTGCTGCCAGGCTTCGCGATCGGTCACCGAGACGAAGCTCGTCTCGATGCCGAACTTGGAGAGCACGTTGCTGAACAGCGAGACGGTCGACCCGAAGAGATCGTGCGCGGCGACGATGTGATCGCCGCTCTTCAAGAGCGCGAGACACGTGGCGAGCACCGCCGACATGCCCGAGGAGGTGCCGAGACAGTGCCGGGCGCCCTCGAGCGCCGCGAGACGCTCCTCGAAGGTGCGCACCGTCGGATTCGTGAACCGCGAGTAGACGTTGCCTTCCTCTTCGTGAGCAAAGCGCGCCGCCGCCTGCCGGGCGCTTTCGAAGACGAAGCTCGATGTCAGAAAAATCGCGTCGTTGTGCTCGGCCTCCGCGGTCCGGACCTGGCCGCTGCGCACCGCGCGGGTATCGAATTTTTCCATTGTCCCTGTCGCCGTCAAACGGGCTTTGTCGTGATGCAAAAAAAAACCTGCTGAAGCGGTTGCTAAAGCAGGTTTGCCCTCGCTTTAGCCGTACTTATTGAGCGCCCGCAAGCTGATTTGGATCAAATCGGCGCTTGAATAGCAAGCCTAAGGCAATGTGCCACTGCCTGTCAACGGCATTTTCTTTAGGAAATTCAGTCGTCTAGGCCGACTCTCCCTCCGCCAGCCGGCGCGCCTTGGCGGCATCGTTGCGCGCCAGCGCGATCCGCTCCAGATACTCGGTGGTCACGCCACCGGTCACGTAGTCGCCGGTGAAGCACGAGGTGTCGAAATCGCGCAGCCGCGGATTGCCCTTGCGCACCGCGTCGATGAGATCGTCAACGGTCTGATAGAAGAGCCGATCCGCGCCGATGGCCGCGGCGACCTGCTCCTCGGTGCGGTTGTGGGCGATGAGCTCGCTGACAACGGGCATGTCGATGCCGTACACGTTCTGATAACGCACCGGCGGCGCCGCGGACGCGAAGTACACCTTGCGTGCCCCCGCCTCACGGGCCATCTGAATGATCTGCGCCGAGGTCGTGCCGCGCACGATGGATGGCATTCAGCTTGTGGCGCACCGATCGCTCCCTCTCCTGCTGCCCCGGCATGATGAAGGTGCGGCCGATGTAACGATTCTTGATGAACCCTTCCCGGTACTTCACGCCGAGCTTGTAGGACAGGGGCAGCGCGGCGGTGCGGCTGGTATCGGGGATCGGGATGACCACGTCGATATCGTGATCGGGCCAGGCCTCGAGAATACGATCCGCGAGACGCTCGCCCATGCGCAACCTGGCCTTGTACACCGACACGTCGTCGATGATGGAATCCGGTCGTGCCAGATAGACGTACTCGAATATGCAAGGTGAGTAGACGGGATTATCCGCGCACTGCCGGGTGTGCAGCTGCGCGTCGATGTCGACATAAACCGCCTCGCCGGGCTCGAGATCGCGTATCAGCTCGAAGCCGAGCGCATCGAGCGCCACGCTCTCCGAGGCGATCATGTACTCGCGACCTTGCTCGGTGTCCCGGTAGCCGAAGCACACCGGCCGAATGCCGAAGGGATCTCGAAAGGCGACGACGCCGTGGCCGATGATCATGGCGATGACCGCGTAGCCGCCGACGCAGCGCCTGTGCACACCCGAGACCGCGTCGAAAACGTCGTTCTCGTCGATCTCGAGCTTTCCGAGCTTCATGAGCTCGTGGGCAAAGACGTTCAGAAGGATCTCCGAATCCGATTCCGTATTGATGTGGCGCCGGTCGTCTCGGAATACCTCGCGCATGAGCTGCCTGGCGTTGATGAGATTGCCGTTGTGGGCGAGCGTGATGCCGAAAGGAGAATTGACGTAGAAGGGCTGCGCCTCGGTCGAGGACGCCCGGCCCGCGGTCGGGTAACGGATGTGCCCGATGCCCATGCTGCCGCGCAGGCTCAGCATGTGCTTGGTGCGGAAGACCTCGCGCACCAGACCGTTGTCCTTGCGCTGGTGCAGGTGCTGGCCCTCGCAGGTGGCGATGCCCGCCGCGTCCTGGCCGCGGTGCTGGAGGACCGTCAACGCATCATAGAGCGTCTGGTTGACGCGGTCCCTGGCGACGATTCCGATGATTCCGCACATTCCGATCGAGTATCCCGGGTTTCAGTACTGGAAAAGCTTCGCGACATCCGCCGGCAGCAGGGCGCGGATCTCCACCGCCAGCACCTGGAAATGCGGCAGCAGCAGCGACTCCTTCCACCAGGAGTCCTTGGGCAGCGCCGTGAGACCGGCGCACAAGACCAGAATCGCCACGATGACGATACCGCGGGCGACTCCGAAGACGATTCCCAGGGCGCGGTCGGTGCCGGTGATCTCCGTCTTGTCGACAAGGAGGCGCACGAAATACATGGCGATAGCGGTGAGCACGAGCGTGCCGATCAGAATGGTGAAAAAGGCCAGGGCGTGGCGAATCGACGGCTGTGAGACGGTACTCTTGAACAGGGCGCTGACGTCGTCGGCGAACGTGAGCGCCAGCCAGAACGCCAGGACCCAGCCGAGCAGCGACAGCGCTTCTCTCAAGAAGCCGCGTATCACGCTGATCGCGGCGGACACGACCAGGATCGCAAGGATGGCATAGTCCACCCAAATCATGTCGCGGACGGAAGCAAATGTGATACCGCGTTGAGCATTCAATTCCCGATCGGCGGGCCGGGATTGTACCAGAGGGCCGGAGGGCTCGAAACGGGCCACCGGCTACCCGGACAGGTTGACGACGATACCCTTGAGCTTGGTCTCGGCCAGCAGCTTTTTGACCATCCTCTCGGCCTCCGCCCGGCTCGGCTGTGGTCCCACGTAGACCCGCGAGATGCTGCCCTCGGTCTCGACGAATGCCGTATAACCCCGGGCAACCAGCTTGTCGCGCAGACCCCGGGCGTTTTCGGCCTTGGCAAAGCTGCCGAGCTGGACCGCGAAGCGCCCGCCGCCGGCGGGCTTGCTGCTCGCGGCCGATCCGCCGGACGCCTTCGCCGGTGTCGGCGCCGGGGCGGCCGGCGCCTTGGCAGCGGGCGCAGGCGCGAGCACCGGCGCGCGCTCTTCGGCGGGCGCGGCCGGGCCGGATGCAGCGTCCGATGGCGAAGGCGCGAGCAGGCGCCCGGCGCGTGGCGCCGGCTCCTCGTTCTGCTCGAGCAGCATGGGGATGAAGACCACCGCGGCAAGCACCAGCACGGTTGCGCCGACCAGGCGCTGTTTCAGTCGATGGTCCATGCCGGCAGTCTCCGGGCCCCGCGCTCAGCTTTCAAGATTCAGCACCTCCCGCGCGGTCAGGAAAGAGCCGAGCGCGACCATGCGCTCACCGCTGCGCGCCGCGCCGCGCGCCGCCTTCCAGGCGGCAGCGACATCGGCATGCACGCTCACCGGGCGCGCCGGGAACAATCGGCGCAGACCCGCAGCGACGCGCTCGCCGTCCTGGCCCCGCGGCCCGGGCAGCGCGGCCGTGTACCAGACGTCGACGGCATCTCCGAGGGCAGCGGCGACGCCCTCCACGTCCTTGTCGCGCAGCATCGCCAGCAGCGCGTGGGTGCGCGGCGCGCGGGGCCGCGCGGCCAGCGTCGCCGCGAGCGCCCGCGCGGCCTCGGGATTGTGGGCGACGTCGACGATCCGCTCGACGTCGCCGGCGAGGATCTGCTGGCGACCCGGCAGCCACGCGCTGGCGATGCCGTCTCGCACCGCAGCGTCGCCCACCGCCACGCGCGACCCGAGCAGCTGCATGGCCATGACGGCGGCGGCGGCGTTGGCGCGCTGCGAGGTGCCGCCCAGACGCGGCTCGGGCAGCCCGTCGATGCGGCGCCCGGGTCCCCGCCACGACCAGCCGTCGTCGTCACCGACCACCGAGAACTCGGCGCCGAGCGTATGCAGCGGCGCAGCCAGGCGGCGCGCGCGCTCGACCAGGCTTTGCGGCGGACACGCGTCGCCGCACACCGCGGGACGCCGGGCGCGGAAGATGCCGGCCTTCTCGCCGCCGATGGATTCGCGGTCCGGACCGAGCCAGTCGGTGTGATCGAGATCCACCGTCGTCACCACCGCCACGTCCGCGTCGACGAGATTGACCGCGTCGAGCCGCCCGCCCAGGCCGACTTCCAATACCGCCAGCGCAACCGGGGCGCGTCGGATGATGTCGAGGACCGCCAGGGTGCGGAACTCGAAGAACGTGAGCGCGACGTCGCCGCGCGCCTGCTCGACGCGCTCGAAGGCGTCGATGAGCGTCTCGTCGCTGACCTCGCGTGCGCCAATCGTGAGACTTTCGTTGTAGCGCTGGAGAAACGGCGAGGTGTACGCGGCCACCGGATAGCCGGCCTTCTCCAGCATGGCGACGAGATAGGCGACACAGGATCCCTTGCCATTGGTGCCGGCGACGGTGACCACCGGCATCGGCAGCGCGCCGATCCCCATACGGGCGGCGACCTGCGCCGGTCGCTCGAGCCCCAGATCAACGAGGCGCGGATTGAGACTCTCCTGCCAGCGAAGCCAGTCCTCGAGCGCGAAGCCGGTGCTCGCCGGACGTTCGATGGTGGTCGTTGGGATCACCCTCAGGGCGTCGGCCGGTGCTTCAGCATGGCGAGCACGCTGGCGATGCGATCGCGCATCTCGCGGCGGTCGATGATCAGATCCACGGTGCCGTGCTCGAGCAGGAACTCGCTGCGCTGAAACCCTTCGGGAAGCGTTTCCTTGACGGTCTGCTCGATGACCCTGGGCCCGGCGAAGCCGATGAGCGCACCCGGCTCGGCGATGTTGATGTCGCCGAGCATGCCGAGGCTCGCCGACACGCCGCCGGTCGTGGGATCGGTCAGCACCGAGATGAATGGAAGTCCGGCCTCGCCGAGACGCGCCAGCGCCGCGCTGGTCTTGGCCATCTGCATGAGCGCGAATACGCCCTCCTGCATGCGCGCACCGCCGCTGGCGGAGAAGCACACCAGCGGCACGCCGTGCTCGATGGCGGCGCTCGCGCCGCGCGCGAATCGCTCGCCCACCACCGAGCCCATGGAGCCGAGACGAAAGCGTGATTCGAACGCCGCTGCCACCAGGGGCACGCCTTTGACGCGGCCCACCATCACCACCAGCGCGTCCTTCTCGCCGGTGGCCTTCTGATCCTGCACGAGCAGATCCTTGTACTTCTTGCCGGCGCGGAACTTCAGCGGGTCAACAGGCGCGACCTCGGCGCCGACCTCGACCCTGGGCTCAGCATCGAGAAACTGATCGAGGCGTTTGCGCGCGCCGATGCGCATGTGATGGGAGCACTTGGGACAGACGTCGAGATTGCGCTCGAGCTCGGCCTTGTAGAGGACGCCGCCGCAGGACTCGCACTTGCTCCACAGCCCTTCGGGCACCGTGCGTTTGTTGCCGCCCTCGGTGCGGATGCGCGACGGCAGCAGCTTCTCGAACCAGCTCATGCGCGCGCGTCCATGGCCGTGCGCATGGAAGCGAGCAGCGCAGCGACCTCGTCGGGGATGCGTGACGGTGAGTCCATCATTTCCTCCATCTTGGTAATCAATGCGCTGCCGACCACCACCGCGTCGCTGACGCCNNTCGGCCACGTCGAGGTTGGCTGCGCCGGTGACGCCCTTTAGAGAAACGTAGTACACGAAGCCGCTCGCCTGGGCGCAAATGCGCGCAATGCGCGCCTCGTCGCTGGTGGGCGCGAGCAGAAAGATGAGATCCAGGTCCCTGGCGCGCAGCGCCGCGCGGAA
>JAABYT010000033.1:10598-12685 GCA_011775625.1 Gammaproteobacteria bacterium
GCTCGTAGCCGGCCACCTCGAAGGGATTCAGGTAGCCCATCAGGACCACGGGCGTCCGGTCGTTGTCGCGGCGAAACTCCGAGACCATGGCGAGCACCCGCTCGAGGCTCATTCCGCCGGCCAGCGCGCGCTCGCTGGCGCGCTGGATGACCGGACCGTCGGCCATGGGATCGGAGAACGGCACGCCGAGCTCGATGATGTCGGCACCGGCGCGCACCAGCGCGTGCATCAGCGGCACCGTGGTCGCCTGCTCGGGGTCGCCGGCGGTGACAAAAGGCACCAGGGCGCGCCGTCCTTCGCCGCGCAGCCGCTCGAAGGTGCCGGCAATGCGGCTCACAGCGTCATGCCCTCGATGGCGGCTACCGTCTGCATGTCCTTGTCGCCGCGACCGGAGAGATTGACGATGATGATGTCATCGACCTTCATCTGCCGGGCGAGCTTGGCCGCGTAGCTGAGCGCGTGGCTGGATTCCAGGGCCGGTATGATGCCCTCGGCCCGCGTCACGTCGTGGAAGGCCGCCAGCGCCTCGTCGTCGTTGATGGTCACGTAGGTAGCCCGCGCGCTGTCCTTCAGCCAGGCGTGCTCGGGCCCGACACCGGGATAGTCGAGCCCCGCGGAGATCGAGTGTGCCGGGGCGATCTGGCCATCGGCATCCTCCAGAAGGTAGGTGCGGTTACCGTGCAGCACCCCCGGCGCACCGGCGGTCAACGGCGCCGCGTGGCGCCCGGTTTCGACGCCCTCGCCGCCCGCCTCGACGCCGTAGAGGGCGACGTCGGCATCGTCGAGAAACGGATAGAAGAGCCCCATGGCGTTCGAGCCGCCGCCCACGCAGGCCACCAGGGCGTCGGGCAGGCGCCCCGCCTGGTCGAGGATCTGCTCCCTGGCCTCGCGGCCGATGACCGAGTTGAAGTCGCGCACCATGGCGGGATACGGGTGCGGGCCCGCCACCGTGCCGATGATGTAGTACGTGTCGTCGACGTTGGTGACCCAGTCGCGCATGGCCTCGTTGAGCGCGTCCTTGAGGGTCTTGGAGCCCGAGGTCACCGACACCACCTTCGCGCCGAGCAGCTTCATGCGGTAGACGTTGGGCGCCTGGCGCTCGATGTCCTCGGCGCCCATGTAGACCACGCACTCGAGCCCGAGGCGCGCGGCCACGGTCGCGGTGGCGACGCCGTGCTGCCCCGCGCCGGTCTCCGCGATGATGCGTGTCTTGCCCATGCGTTTGGCGAGCAGCGCCTGGCCGACGGTGTTGTTGACCTTGTGCGCGCCGGTGTGGTTGAGGTCCTCGCGCTTGAGGAACACGCGCGCACCGCCGAGCTGCTGCGACCAGCGCTCGGCAAAATACAGCGGCGACGGCCGGCCCACGTAGTGACGCAGGTCGGCCTCCAGCTCGGCGAGAAATTCCGCATCATTGCGATAGCGCTGGTACGCCTCGCGCAGCTGGGCGACAGGACCCATCAGCGTTTCCGCGATGAACACGCCGCCGTAGGGCCCGAAGTGTCCGGACTCGTCGGGCAGGCTTCCGATGACCCGGCCTTCAGCCGGTTCGTTCAGCAAACGTGACACGATTGACCTCTTCTATGAATTTCACCATCTTGGCCGCGTCCTTGATGCCCGGCGAGCGCTCGACGCCGCCGCTGACGTCCACGGCATAGGGCCGCACCCGCGCGATGGCGTCGGCCACGTTGGCCGGCGTCAGGCCGCCGGCGAGCACTACGGGCAAGGCGATGTCCGCGGGCACCAGACGCCAGTCGAAGGTGCGCCCGGACCCGCCCCAGAGCGCCTCGTCATGGGTATCGAGCAGCAGCGCCCGGGCGCTCGCGTAGCGCGCCGCTGCCTCGCTGACGTCCGCCGCCTCGCGCACGCGCACGGCTTTCATGTAGGGCCGGCCGAGCTGCTCACAAACCTCCGGCGTCTCGTCACCGTGAAACTGCAGCAGATCGAGCTGCACGCGCTCGGCCGTCTTCGCCACCGTATCCGTGTCGGCGTTCACGAACAGACCGACCACGGTGACAAAGGGCGGCAGCGCCGCGCGAATTGCGAGCGCCTGGTCGACGTCGACAGCGCGGGGACTGGGCGCGTAGAAG
>JAABYT010000033.1:12698-16451 GCA_011775625.1 Gammaproteobacteria bacterium
ATTCGCGCGATGCCGCAGATCTTCACGCGCGTGCGTCCGCCCGCGCCGGTGCGCGTCACGCCGCCTGTGAACGGCGCCGCCACGGCGCCAGCGCGGTCCGTCATTGCTGCTCGAGCCTCCGGTGAGGAACACGCAGGAAAGCGCCTGAGGTTACCAAAGCAACCACTCCGGCGAAACTGCGGGCAGGGCGTATTGCGCCGGGTAGTCGATGCGGCTCAGGTACAGGCCCTCGGGCGGCGCGGTTACGGCCCCGAGCGTGCGATCGCGCTCGGCGAGAAGCTCCCGCGCCCACTCGGGCTCGCGCTTACCGGTGCCGATCTCCACGAGCACGCCCGCCACGTTGCGCACCATGTGCTGCAGAAAGGCGTTGGCCGCGATGTCGATGAATACGAGCGATCCCCGGCGCGACACCTGGAGGCTCATGACCGTGCGCACCGGACTCTTCGCCTGGCAGCCGGCGGCGCGAAACGACGAGAAGTCGTGCTCGCCCAGAAGATGCTCGCAGGCCGCCTGCATGCGCTCGGTATCGAGGGGCGCACGCTCCCAGGCGGCACGCCGGCGCAGCAGCGCCGGGCGTTCGCGGCGATTCTGTATGAGGTAGCGATAATATCGGCGTATCGCCGAGTAGCGCGCATGGAAGTCTTCGCTCACCGGTTTCGCCCAGCGAACGCTCACGTCCCCCGGCAGGTTGCTGTTGGCCCCGAGCACCCATGCGTGGGGGGCGCGCTCGACGGGCGAATCGAAATGAATCACCTGGGCGAGGGCGTGCACACCGGCGTCGGTGCGCCCGGCGCAAACGGTTCTCACCGGGGTATCGGCAACGCTCGAGAGCGCCGCCTCGAGGGTCGACTGCACGGTGCGCTGGTCCGGCTGGCTCTCCCAGCCGGCAAAATCGCTGCCATCGTACTCGACACCGAGCGCGATTCTCATGTGAAACCGGAAGCCGGGGCGCGTCGCGCGGTGAGTCGGCCGGGCTCAGGACCCCGCCAGCTTGCCGAGCAGGCCCATAGCCGCTTGCTTCTGGCTCGAATTCCCCTCAGCGAGCACCTCGTCGATGATGCCCTTGGCACCGTCGGTGTCGCCCATGTCGATGTAGGCCTGAGCCAGATCGAGCTTGGTCTGCACCTCGTCCACCTCGCCGGTCAGACCGCCGCCGAGCACCAGGGTGCGCCCCGACTGACTGTCGCCCGCCTGCGCGCCGGCCGCATCGTCGTGCGGCGGGATGTCACGGAGCATGAATTGGGTGGACTCGTACTCGTCCTCTTCGGGCGCGGCGGCGTCCTGGCTCTTCGCGGCATCGAAGTCCAGATCGATCTCCGGAAACTCCTCGGCCGGCTCGTCCGCCGGTGGTGGCGGCGTCGGCGGAATCAGATCCGAGCCGTCCATGCTGAGGGCCATCTCGTCCTCGAGTGACTCGGCGCCCCCACCCTGGTCGAAGACACCCTCGAATGCGGTATCCATTCCGGATGGCTCAGCGCCGGCCCCGCTGTCCATGTCCAGGTCCAGGTCCATGCCCAGATCGGAGACGGCGGAATCGGCGGCATCGAACTCCGGGCTGTCCAGCTTCACCGTGTCCAGCGATGCATCGAACTCCTCGGTGCCGAGATCCAGCTTGACGGTGTCATCGGTGACCTCTTCACCGAACGGCTCGAGGCCCAGGTCTGCACCGCCGGCAACGTCTTCGCCCTCGCCGAGATCGAGGCCGAAATCGAGCGCGTCTTCGGGTGCCGCCGAGGTGGCATCGAGGCTCTCACCGCCGATGTCGAATCCGAGCGCCGATGAGGCCTCGTCGCCGGCGTCCAGGCCCGTGCCCGACCGGTCGCCGCCGGCGGCATCCAGATTGAGATCGAGGGCGGTGAACTCGGAATCCGCGCTGAGCGCGCCCGACTCGGCACCCTCGGATCCACCGCCGATGCCTTCCAGATCGAAATCCAGGGCACCGAGATCGTCCGCCTCGGCGGTCTCGGTCGGTGCCTGACCTTGAACCAGCGTGGCATCTGCGAGCCCCTCGAGATCGAAATCCAGGCCGCTGTCGGACTTCGCCGCGCGCTCCGGCAGCGGCAGCTCCTCCTCGGCTGCGAGGCCCTCGCCCAGATCGAAGTCGACGCTGCTGCCACCGCCGGCGTCGCCGGCCGCAGGCGCCCCCTCCGAACCCATGCTGGTGAGATCCAGGTCGAGGCCGGATTCGTCCCTGGCTTCGCCGCCGGCCGCCTGGTCGAATCCGAGGTCGAAGTCGAGGCTCGATTCACCGGAGGCCACCTCGGTCATGGTGCCCTCGGACTCGAAGCCGAGGTCGAAGTCCACCGAGCTCGATTCGCCGCTTGCAGCGGCGCTGCCGGTCGGCACGGTGTTGTCCTCATCGCCGCCGGTAACGTCGAAGACCACGTCCTGTTCCTCGGGCACGGTGCTGTCGCCTCCGGCGAACAGCTCGCGCCCGGGCGACATGTCCTGCCACATCTTGGTCGCCTCGGCCATCAGCGGGCTGCCGGCACCGACGGCGTCCTCGAGCGCGCGCGCGCTCGACTCGAAGGCGCCCAGGTCCTTGGCGGCGTAGAAGACTTCCAGCAATCGCAGCTTGTACTCGTGGCGATCCGGATACTGGGCGATGGCGCTGCGCACCAGCTCCTCGGCCTGATCGTAACGCTCGTAGGCGAGGTACACGTTGACCTCGGCGAGGGGATCCTCCTCGGCCTCGCCGGCGCCCCCCATGACCGCCTCGGCGGCACCGGGCGCGGCGATGTGCGTGGCTTCGAGCGGATCCTCGTGCAGCGTCTGGACCTCCGGCTCGGCGCGCTCGCCGCTGAGATCCATACCCTCGAGCTCGGAGATCGCCGTCTCTTCGCCGGCATCCTCCGGCAGATACGGCTCGCCCTGCTCGTCGTAGAGCAGATCGCTTTCGTCCAGCTCGCCCAGATCCAGCTCGCCCATGTCCTCGACTTCCTCGGCGCCTCTGCGCCGCCGCCACAAGGCCGCGCCGCCGAGGACCACCAGCAGTCCACCGAGGCCGGCGCCGAGCAGCACCGGATCGACGGGCAGGTTATCGAGGCTTTGGCGCACCGAGTCGAGGAAGGTCGGCTGCGGCGGTGGCGGCGGTGGTGCGACCTTTTTCTTGGCTTTCTTCTTCTCGGGCTGCTTCGGCGCTGCTTCCGGCTGGGCCGCGGCCACGGCCTCCGGCGCCGGCGTGGGCGTCGCCTCGACCGCCGGCGTGGTCTCCACGGCCGGCTCCGGCGCCGCCTGGACCACCGGCTCCGGCGCCGTCTCGGTCACCGGCTGCGTGGCCGCCCCGGCTGCCGCGGCTTCTGCCCGCGCCTGGTCGGCTGCGGCGCGTAGCTCGGTGGCCTCCTGCTCGAGCTTGGCCAGCATCTCCTGGAGGGCGGCGATGTTGTCGTCGCGCAGCTGGATGGCACGCTGCAGATCCGCGACGATGCCCTCGAGCTCGGTCACGCGGCTGCCCAGCTCTTCCGCCTGCCGCGCCTTGGCATCCGCCTCCTCGCGGGCCAGCACGAGCTCCTGCTGGGCGCGCGCCGAGTCCGTCGCCGCGGATGCGCTGCCGACGCCCTCGGTGCCCTGGCCGCCGGAGACCAGTGCCAGGCGAGCGCTGTCCTCGCCACCCGCTGCCTGGGCCGTCGTCGGGGCCGGCTGCTCGGGCTGCGCCTGCGGCTCGGCGGCCGCGCTTTCCGTGGCCGGCGCGGGCTCGCTGGCCGCCATGCCGGTGCCCTCGGGTGCCGGCGGCGCGGACGCAGCCAGACCCTG
>JAABYT010000033.1:16470-19901 GCA_011775625.1 Gammaproteobacteria bacterium
GCGCTGCCGAACTGCGACACATCGGGGATGCGAAGCACGGTTCCCGCGCGCAACGCGTTGATATTCGGCATGTTGAACGCATCGGGATTGGCGCTCAGCATGGCCAGCATCATGCGCTGGATGCTCACCGAGTCATCGGGACGATAGCGCTTCGCCAGCGACCAGAGGGTATCCCCGTACTTGACGTCGTAGGGGTTCGGCAGGTCGCCCATCGCCTGCATCGCCACCGGCTCCGGGGCCGGCGCCATTGCCGGCTCGGCGGCGGGTGCCGGTGGTGGCTCGGGACTCGGCGCAGCCGCGACACTCGGCTCGGGCGCCGGCGCAGGCTGCGGGGCCGGCTCGGGGGCGGGCGCCGCCGACGTTGCCGGCTGCACGACGGGCGGCGTCGCCGCCGGGGCGGGCGCCGGCTCGGGGGCGGCGCGCGCGGGGGCCGGTTCGGGGGCCGGTCTGGGCGCGGGCGGCTGCTGCAGGGCGCGTGCCTGAATCTCGGCCAGCTCCCGCTTCGCCCGGCTGGAGATGGCGGCCCCGTAAACGGGCGGATCGAGGAGCACGGTGTACTCCCGGATGATGCGCCCGCGCGGCCAGGTCACCTCGACGAGGAAGTTCAGAAACGGCTCGACCACCGGATCCTGGGTGGTGACGTCGATGTAGCCGCCGTCGGCGCCGTCGTCCACGGTCTTGAAGCGCAGCCTGGACAGCTGGAACGGGCGCTGGATGCCGGCCCGCTTGAACTGGTCAGCGCCGGCCAGCTGTACCTGCATGCTGTCCAGATCGCCGCTCTGCAGCGCGCTCAGGCCGATGCGCGCGCGCAGCGGCTCGTTGAGGGTCGAGCTGACCTCAATGTTGCCCAGACCCAGTGCCCAGGCACCGGCGGGACCGATCAAAAGGAGGATCCACAGGGCGGAAGCCCAGATCCGCTTGGTCACAGGTTGCATGCGTTAATTTAAAGAGTTGCCCAGCTCAGCTCCGGCGCCTCCAGTCAGACCCGTTCAAACGCGCGACACGCCGGACACCGCCTCGGCGACGGGCCGTGGAGACTGTCACAAATCGGCGGAATCAGGCCCTCGAAGCCAGCAGAATCGGACCTAAATCCCTGTTCAATAACTAAGAATATGCTTTATGAATAGTCAGTAAATATAGCTTACAAATAGTCTTTCACCAAAATTTCCGCGATCTGGATGCTGTTGAGCGCCGCCCCCTTGCGGACGTTGTCCGAGACCACCCAGAGGTCGAGCCCGCGGGGGTGAGAGATATCCTCGCGGATGCGCCCCACGAACACCGCATCGGTTCCGGCGGAGTCCGTGACCGAGGTGGGGTAGCGCTCGCCGCCGAGCTCGTCGATCACGACCACCCCGGGCGCCGAGCTCAGCAGCCTGCGCGCCTGCTCGACGTCGAGCTTCTCCCGCGTCTCGATGTGCACGGCCTCGGAGTGTGCGTAGAAGACCGGCACGCGCACGCAGGTCGCGTTCACCTGGATGGTCTCGTCGCCGAGGATCTTGCGCGTCTCCCACACCATCTTCATCTCTTCCTTGGTGTAGCCGTTGTCCATGAAGATGTCGATGTGCGGCAGCACGTTGAACGCGATCTGCTTCGGGTAGATCTCGCAGTCGATGGGCTTGCCATTGAGCAGCGCGGCGCTCTGGCCGGCGAGCTCCGCGATCGCCGCGCGCCCGGTTCCGGACACGGACTGATACGTCGCGACATTGATGCGCTCGATACCCACCGCATCGTGTATCGGTTTCAGCGCGACGACCATCTGAATGGTGGAGCAGTTCGGGTTGGCGATGATATTGCGTGCGCTGTACCCGGCGACCGCGCGCGGATTGACCTCGGGCACCACCAGGGGAATGTCGTCCTCGTATCGAAACTGCGAGCTGTTGTCGATGACGATGCAGCCGGCGGCGGCCGCCCGCGGGGCGTACTCGGCGGAAACACCGGCGCCCGCCGAGAAAAGGCTGAGCTGTGCCTTGTGAAAGTCGAACTCCTCGAGCACCCCGACCTTCTCGTGCCTGCCTTTGAACTCGATGCGCGAGCCCGCCGAACGCGCGCTGGCGAGCGGATAAAGCTTGCCGACGGGGAAATTCCTCTCCTCGAGAATCGCAATCATGGCCTCGCCGACGGCGCCGGTTGCGCCGACGACCGCGACATCAATCATGTTGTTCATTGTTCGTGGTTTCCGTTAAAGGGCCGCTAACACGGCCTCACCCATCTCACGGGTGCCCACCAGCCGGGTACCGCTCGACGCGATGTCGCGCGTGCGCAGTCCCTGTTCGAGAACGCTCGCGACCGCCGCCTGGACGCGTTCGGCGAGCTCCGGCGATGCGAGGGTATAACGCAGCATCATCGCCACCGACAGAATGGTGGCGAGCGGATTGGCGACGTTCTGACCGGCAATGTCCGGCGCGCTGCCGTGCACGGGCTCGTACAATCCCTTGCCGCCGGCATCCATGGAGGCCGAAGGCAGCATACCGATGGAACCGGTCAGCATGGCCGCGAGATCGGAGAGGATATCGCCGAACATGTTACTCGTCACCATGACATCGAACTGACGCGGATCGCGCACCAGCTGCATGGAGGCGTTGTCCACGTAAAGATGCGAAAGCGCGACGTCGGGGTAGTCAGCACCGATCCGCCCGGCGACCTCGCGCCAAAGCTGACTGACCTCGAGCACGTTGCTCTTGTCCACCGAGCACACCCGCGAGGCGCGCTTCCTGGCCAGCTCGAAGGCCACCCGGCAGATGCGTTCGATCTCCGACTCCGAATACACCAGCGTGTTGAAGCCCTGCCGCTGGCCGTCATCGAGACGACGGACGCCGCGCGGCTCGCCGAAGTAGATGCCCCCCGTGAGCTCGCGCACGATCATGATGTCGAGACCGGAAACGACCTCCGGCTTGAGGGTCGAGGCCTGCGCGAGCTGCGGGTAGGCGATGGCCGGGCGCAGATTGGCGAATACGCCGAGCGCCGCGCGCAGGTTGAGAAGCCCTTGCTCCGGGCGCAGGGCACGCTCGACCGAATCCCACTTGGGCCCGCCCACCGCACCGAAGACGATCGCGTCGGCATCGCGGGCGAGCGCCAGGGTGGCCTCCGGCAACGGCGAGCCGGCCGCGTCGAGCCCGGCGCCACCGATGTCGGCGTGCTCGATCTCCACCGCCAGCTCGCCCGATCGGCGCAGGGCCTCGAGCAGCTTGACCGCCTCGGCGACGATCTCCGGCCCGATGCCGTCGCCAGGCAGAACCAGGATCTTATGGCTCACGCACGCGCTCCGGCTCGCTCGCTATTTCGCGAACAGCCACGGCGTCTCCCCGCGGCGCCGTTTCTCGTAGTCGCGGATCTCGTCGCTGTGCTGGAGGGTCAGCCCGATCTCGTCGAGGCCGTTGAGCAGGCTGTGCTTCTTGAAAGCGTCCACCTCGAAGGCGTGCGTTTTTCCCTCG
>JAABYT010000033.1:19908-30323 GCA_011775625.1 Gammaproteobacteria bacterium
AACAGCTCGTCCATGACGGCTTCGTCGAGCGTCACCGGCAGGATGCCGTTCTTGAAGCAGTTGTTGTAGAAGATGTCGGCGAAGCTCGGCGCGATCACGACCCGAATACCGAAATCGAGCAGCGCCCATGGAGCGTGCTCACGGCTCGAGCCGCAGCCGAAGTTGCGCCGTGCGATGAGTATCTCGGCGCCTTGATAGCGCGGCTGATTGAGGACGAAATCGGGATTCAGCGGCCGTTGGCTGTTGTCCATTCCCGGCTCGCCGCGATCCAGATAGCGCCAGGCATCGAACAGGTTCGGACCGAAGCCGGTGCGCTTGATGGACGTCAGGAACTGCTTGGGGATGATCGCGTCGGTATCCACGTTGGCGCGATCCATGGGAACCACAACGCCGTCTAGTTTCTTGAACGCTTGCATTGCCGATGAGCCCAGGCCATGAGTTTCGTGAACGAAGCGAAGTAGAATAGCCAATCTGGCTTCCCAGGTCACGCGGGAGCCGCCCGGGCAGAGGAGATCATGGCCGCACCTGCCGAGGACACCGAAGCGCTCGCCCGGCACATCAAGGCGTGGGCAAGGGAGCTGGGTTTCCAGGCGGCGGGAATCGCCGATCCCGATCTCGGCGCCGACGAGGCGCGCCTGCTCGCCTGGCTGGACGCGGGCCGCCACGGCGAGATGCACTACATGCAGCGCCACGGGCTCAAGCGCAGTCGGGCGGGGCTTCTCCACCCCGGCACCGTGAGGGTGATCTCGGTGCGCATGGACTACCTTCCCCGCGACGCAGCGCCGGCCGAGGCCGTGCTGGCGGATCCGTGCCTCGCCTACGTGTCGCGCTACGCCCTCGGTCGCGACTACCACAAGCTCGTGCGCCGTCGCCTGCAGAAGCTCGCCGACAGAATCGAGAAAGCCGTCGGCCCGTTCAGCTACCGCGTGTTCACCGACAGCGCCCCGGTGCTGGAGAAGCCCCTGGCGCGCGCCGCCGGCCTCGGCTGGATCGGCAAGCACACCAACCTGCTCCATCGCGATGCCGGATCGTGGTTCTTCCTCGGCGAGATTTACACCGACCTGCCCCTGCCGGCGGACGAGCCGGTGAGCGACCACTGCGGCACCTGCCGGGCGTGCATGGATGCCTGCCCCACCGGTGCAATCGTTGCACCCTACGAGCTCGATGCGCGGCTGTGCATCTCTTACCTGACCATCGAGCTGCGAGGTTCGATCCCGGAGCCGCTGCGCCCGCTCGTCGGTAATCGCATTTTTGGCTGCGACGATTGTCAGCTGGTGTGCCCGTGGAATCGCTACGCCGACCGCTCGGGCGAGGCCGATTTCTCGCCGCGCCACGGCCTCGATGCGTCGAGCCTGGCGGCGTTGTTTCGCTGGAGCGAGGACGAGTTCCTGCGCTGCACGCAGGGCAGCGCCATCCGGCGCATCGGATACGAGCGCTGGCTCAGGAACATCGCCGTTGCACTCGGCAACGCACCCGGCGAGCCTGCGGTGCTCGAGGCGCTCGAGGCGCGTCGCGCGCACTCCTCGCCGCTCGTGCGCGAGCACGTCGGCTGGGCACTCGCCCGCCACGGTGTATAGTGGCGGCTTCGATAACCGGGGGGGAGAATCAATGGCCGATCTCGCCGAGCGCATCGAGCAGGCATTCGAGCAGCGCACCGAGCTCACACCGCGAAACACCGAGCCGCGCCTTCGCGCCGACGTGGACGAGGCGATTGAGATGCTGGACAGCGGCCGCGCCCGGGTCGCGGAGAAGGTCGGCGGCGAGTGGGTCGTGCACGAGTGGCTCAAGAAGGCTGTTCTGCTGTCGTTTCGCATCTACGACAGCAAGGTCGTCGAAGGCGCGTTTACACGCTACTTCGACAAGGTGCCCTCGAAGTTCGTCGACTGGGACGAGGCACGCTTCCGTGCGGCCGACTTTCGTGCCGTGCCGCCGGCAGTGGCCCGGCGCGGCAGCTTCATCGGTCCCGGCGTGGTGCTGATGCCGAGCTATGTCAACATCGGCGCCTACGTCGACAGCGGCACCATGGTCGACACCTGGGCCACGGTGGGTTCCTGCGCGCAAATCGGCAAAAACGTGCATCTCTCGGGAGGGGTCGGCATTGGTGGCGTGCTCGAGCCGATCCAGGCTTCGCCGACCATCATCGAAGACGACTGCTTCATCGGAGCACGCTCCGAGATCGTCGAGGGTGTGGTCGTCGAGGCGGGATCGGTCATCTCGATGGGCGTCTACATAGGCCAGAGCACGCGCATCTACAATCGCGAAACCGGCGAGGTGAGCTACGGTCGCGTTCCCGCAGGCTCGGTCGTCGTGTCCGGCAACCTGCCCTCCGAGGACGGGCGCTACAGTCTCTATTCGGCCGTGATCGTCAAGCAGGTCGACGAGGGCACCCGCGGCAAGGTGGGCATCAACGAGCTGCTGCGCCAGGTCTGATGCGGCCGCCTGGCCGAGCGACCGGCATAAAAAAAGCCCCGCCACCGTTCGATGGCGGGGCCACCAGCCGTTGACCTAGTCAACCATTTCCTTCAAGCCCTTGAGCGGCGTCACTTTGACCACCGTGCGGGCCGGCTTCGCCTTGAAAATCGTCTGTTCGCCGGTGAAAGGATTGATTCCCGGTCTTTCCTTGGTGGCAGGTTTCCTGATGGTCTTGATTTTCATCAGACCGGGCACGGTGCACTGACCGGCCCCACCGCGCTTTTTCAGATGGCGGTGAATAACCGATGCAAGCCCTTCCAGTACCGCCGACACTTCCTTTTTCGACATCCCGCACCCTTCGGCAATGGCGCTAATCATCTGTGACTTGTTGAGCGGGTCTTTGATCGCAGCTGTTGCCATGTATGGCCTCCAAGAAGAATGTTCCAAATAGTGATTTCGCACTCGCGCGCAGGCGGATAATAGTCAGCGAAAGCAGAAAATACCAGAAAAATAGGGGTTTTTTGCTTCTCACCGCTGGTCTGCGGGACACGCCGGGGCGTCGTCGCGGCTGGAGACAGATGGCGGAGAGGGTGGGATTCGAACCCACGTGGGGCGGTTATGCCCCCAACCGATTTCGAGTCGGTGCCGTTATGGCCACTTCGGTACCTCTCCGGGGCCGTCATTATACGACAGCGCAGAGCGAGAGCGGGTCAACCGAAGTCGACGTGAGCGGTGAACTTGTAGCCCACTCCGCGGATGGTCTTGATGAGGGTCGGCGACTTGGGGTCGCTCTCGATCTTCTTGCGCAGCTTCCCCACCAGCACGTCGATGCTGCGGTCCATCGGCGACCAGTCGCGCCCCGAGACGAGACTCAGGATCTCTTCGCGACTCATGACCCGATTCGGCCGGGCGACCAGAGAAGCGAGAAGCTGGAACTGGCTGCTGGTCAAATGAACGTGCTGACCGCACGGGGAGGTCAGCTCGTGAGCGACGAGATCGAGGTTCCAACCGGCGAACTGTACGACCGATTCCGTGCCGGTGAGCTCGGCGCGCTTGGCCGTTCGGCGCAGCACCGTACGCATGCGGGCCAGCAGCTCGCGCTCGTCGAAAGGCTTGGTGATGTAGTCATCGGCGCCGAGCTCGAGCCCCACGATCTTGTCGACGGTATCGGTCTTGCCGGTCAACATGATGATGGCGACATCCGATTCGGCGCGCAGCTGCCGCGCCAGCTTCAGGCCATCCTCGTGGTTGGGAAGAATCAGGTCTAGAAGAATCAGATCGACGGGCTCTTCGGCGAGCCTCGCGCGCATTTCCTCTCCGTTCGCTGCCTTGCGGACGCTGTAGCCCTCCCGAGTCAGATACCTCGAAAGGATGCCACAGAGCCTCTCGTCGTCATCGACAATGAGAACCTTCGCCCCCGTAGGCATGACTGAAACCACCTCGCCGCGCACGCGTGGACCGAAATAAGTATAGACACAGGGATCCAGCCTAGCCATTTGATCGGGTTTTTTTCCCGATTGGTGCCCGAATGATTCAGGGGCCCACTACGGGGTGATACTCTTATTATTGAAGTCGTCATACGACCGAGCGCCCCATGCTGGAACCGACACCCCCGCTCACCTTCGATACCGACCAGGCCGTCGTCATCATCGAGCCGGGCACGCTGGCCATCCGGCAGGCGAGCCGGCGCGCGCGGTCAATGCTCGGCTACTCCGACGCGCAGCTCGAGACGATGTCGTTCACCGACGTCTTTCTGCATCCTCCCGCCGACACGCTCGAGCGCCTGCTCGGTCCGCGCGACCAACCGGCAGACGCCGAGCTTGCCTGCGCGGCGCTGCTGTGCGACAGCAGGGGGCGCAGCATCGCCACCGAGCTGCTGTGCGTGCGCATCGAGACACCGGCAACCCCTCTGGTGGCCGCCATCCTCAAGCTCGGCCCGGGGCCGCGCGAGAGCCGTGGCGGACAGCATCTGGGGCCCGGCAACGCCGCTTTCGTGGAGTTCGCCTCGCGCCTCGGCCACGACATGAACAACCTGCTCGGCACCGTCATCGGCGGCCTCGGCCTGGTACGCGAAGAGGGCCTTGGCGGTGGCGACGACGACACACGCCAGCTTGTCGACGACGTGCTCTCGGCAAGCCGCGAGTGCGTGGATCTTCTCGAGCGACTCATGGCCGCGGCCGGCAAACAGCGGCTGCGCCCGCAAAAGGTATCCGCGAACAGCCTCATCGAACGACTCACCCCCCTCCTCGCGCGCACACTTCCCGCCGATATCGAGCTCACCGTGTCGCTCGCGCCCGACCTGCCCGACATCTGCGTGGATCCCGACCGGCTCGAAGCAGCTATCATTGCTTTAGTGGTCAACGCGAGGGAGTCCATGCCCGGTGGTGGCGAGCTCCTTATCAGCAGCGCCGTCGGCGCGGCTTCGGGGACGACCGCGCTCGAAGCCGATCGGGAGTACCTGAAGATTAGCGTCAGCGATACCGGTCGAGGCATTCCCGAAGATCTGGTCGACCAGGTCGTGGAGCCGCTTTTCACGACCAAGTCGGACAGCAGCTGCCGGGGCCTGGGCTTGAGCATCGTCAACGGCTTCGTGCACCAATCGCACGGGGCAATGAGTCTCGGCGCCGCGCCGAAGGGCGGCACCCGGGTCACGCTGCACTTTCCGCAAGCTGATTGAGTCCGGCTTTCGAGCCCGTCTTCGGCCGAGAGTTACATGAGTTACGAAAATTCACATACTGGCAACGAACGAACATCCTGCGATTACAGCGCGGTGTTAACATCATGCCGGCGATGTGGAACTACGGGGTCACTGTGCCTAGTGACCGCACCCCGTGGACCCAACTCACTCATCTGGTCCCGACGTAATCCATATCGCTCTCCAGTACCGTCCCGCGGCGGCCGGAACGGCAGCACCGACCGCCGCGGTGACGGCTTTTTCTCCTCGTGAACGAAGCTCAGAAGCCACGTCCCGAAAGTTTCCTCGTCAAGGCGCTGGCGTGGCTGCGCGATCGCATTGGTCAGTGCCCCGACACCGAGCCCGAGCAGGCGTGCATCCGCGTTGCCATCGTCACCCTCGTGGTCGCTTATCTGTACTTGGCGGGCGTATTCGAAGGCGATCCCACCGAGCTTCGCGTCCTGCTCCACAGAGTGATGGGTATCTCGGTGCTGGTCGTGTCATGGGGCATTCTGATCGCGATCCTGGTCAGTCCACGCAAATCGATAGTGCGCAGGGCGATCGGCATGCTGAGCGACATGGGCTATACCTCGTACGCATTGTGGGGCGGCGGAGCAGTGAGCTCGCCTCTTTTCATCGTCTACTTCTGGGTCATATTCGGGAACGGCTTTCGATACGGAAACCGATATCTCTTCGCAGCGATGACGCTGAGCGTCATTGGTTTCGGCGTCGTTCTGGTGACGAGCGATTTCTGGATTCAGTACCGTGGGCTCGGGCTCGGTGTTGCGCTCGGTCTGCTTGTGCTGACCGTGTACGTCTCATCGCTGATCCGGCGTCTGAACGACGCTATCGAGCACGCTGAAAACGCAAATCAGGCCAAGAGCCGGTTCCTGGCCAACATGAGCCACGAGATTCGTACCCCGCTCAACGGCGTGATCGGCATGAGCAATCTTCTCGTGACGACCGATCTCGACCGTGAGCAGCGCGATTTTGTCGAAACCATCAATGCATCGGCCCTGACTCTGCTATCGCTCGTCGACGACATCCTGGACATTTCCAAGATCGAAGCCGGCAAGATCAGTATCGAAGAGACCGATTGCGACCTGCATCTTCTGGTCAACTCGACAGCGAAGATGCTCGCACCGCAGGCTCATGAGAAGAACATCCGTCTGAATGTGTTCGTCGAACCTACCGTGCCCTTTCAGGTCCGAGGCGACCCGCAACACCTGCGCCAGGTGCTGATCAATCTGATCGGCAACGCCGTCAAGTTCACCGAGCAAGGCATGGTCGAGGTGCGCCTGACGCGGGTTGCCTCCACCGACGACGCCGTGACGGTTCGATTCGAGGTCATCGACACCGGCATAGGAATCTCTCAGGAAGCGCAAAACAAGATCTTCGATCGCTTCACGCAGGCCGATCAGTCCACGACGCGCCGCTTCGGTGGCACCGGGCTCGGCACGACGATCAGCCAGCAGCTGGTCGAGCTGATGGGTGGCAGGATCCACCTTCAAAGCTCGCCCGGCCAGGGAAGTCGATTCTGGTTCAACCTCGATTTCGGGTTGCAGGACGTGGCGCCTGCAATGGCGATGCGCGAGCCCGTTCACTTCGGTGACGTAAGGGTCCTCGTGGTTCTCGACCCCGACAAGAACCAGAGCGATCTGCCCGGCACTATCGCCGGCTGGGTGGACGATGCCGAGAGCGTCGCGAACGGCGCCCGGGCGTTCGCTCACCTGATCTCGGCGGCCCAGGCCGGGCAGGGCTATCACGTGATTGTCGTCGACAGCGGCTCGCTCGCCATGGATGCCGTCGGATTCGCCAATGCCGTGCGCACCGAGCCTTCCCTGCATGATGTGTCTCTTATTTACGTAGGCTCACCGGGAGACGGATATGACGACGAAGCTCTGTCAAGAGCAGGGTACACGTCCTGTCTGCAAGCGCCCGTCGACAAGATCCTGCTCTTCAATGCCCTGCACGCAGCCAGCGCCCAACCGACACCGATTTCGACGGGGCGGGTAACGAGACTCATCGATCACTACGCGAAGGACGGAAAAGCGAAATCGAGCACCGAGATCCTGCTCGCCGACGACAACCCGATCAACCAGAAGGTCATCACCACTATTCTCAAGCGTGCGGGCTACCGGGTCACGACGGTCCGCACGGGGAAACAGGCACTGGGCCTGCTCGAGGAAAACGAGTACGCACTCGCGATCGTGGATATGCATATGCCGGAGATGGGCGGGATCGAGGCAGCCAAGGTGTTCCGGCTCGCGCGCATGGATCGAACCGATATGCCTTTCATCGTCCTGACTGCAAACGCAACCATCGATGCGTTAAAAGAGTGCGAGGAAGCCGGAATGGATGCCTACCTGACGAAGCCCGTCGAGGCAGAGCACTTGATTCGAACGGTCGAGTCGGTGCTGTCGAACCAGGATCGTGCGCAACGGCAGCTGCCGAAAAATACCCAGGCGGCCGGTTCGGGCCAGGCGCAGGGCTCGAAGGCGCCATCGCCGAGCGCACCCGCTGTCGATCGCCAGAAGCTCGCCGCGCTCGAGGAGCTCGGGTCAGACAAGGAGTTCGTACAGGAGCTCGCCAACAACTTTATCGTCGAAGCGCAGAAAGTTGTCGATCGCATGAGCCTTGCCTGGCAGACCGACGATCGTGCGGATTTGAAAAACCAGGCGATGGCGCTCAAAGACGGTGCCGGCACGATCGGTGCAAACAAACTTCGAGATCTGGCCGACGACCTCGCGGCGACCGCCCAGAATGAAGCCTCGCATAGAACCGGCGACGTCGCGCGCATTCGCTCCGAGCTCGTACGCGTCCAGGCAGAGCTCGATATCTATCTGAAACGGGGCGATCTGACACAGAGAAAGCACTGAGCCCCGGTTCGCACCGGGTAATCGCCGTCGGTCAGCCGGCGAATTGTTTGAAAATCACTCCGGCATTGTGGCCGCCGAACGCGAATGATTGCGAGAGCGCCGCTTGCATCGATGCCGACGTCACGTCGCGGGTGAAATTGAGGTCAGCCAGCGGCTCTTCGAGATTCTTGCATACGTGCGTCTTCTGGTCCTTCAGGCTCATTACCGTGACGAGCGCTTCGATGGCACCACTCGCACCGATGGTATGGCCGATCAGCGACTTGGTGGAATTGACGAGCACGTCGCGTCCGAAAACCCGTTCGATGACCTCGGTCTCGACGCTATCGTTGGCCTGCGTGCCAGTGCCATGGGCGTTCACGTAATGTATGTCGGCGTGTGACAAGCCCGCGTCGGCAAGAGCCAACTGCATCATACGCTCAATCTGTTCACCATCCGGGGCGATGCTCATGACGCTGTAGGCGTCGAAGGTCTCACCGTAGCCGACAATCTCCGCGAGGATCGGCGCGCCTCTGGCAAGGGCGGAATCGAGCTCCTCGAGCAGCAACACAGCGGCGCCGCCCTGTGCAAACAGGAACCCCGATCGATTCATATCGAACGGGCGATTAGCCCGCTCGGGATCCTCGCAATTTCTCACCAGCGCCCTGGCGACATCGAATCCGTGAAAAATCCCGCCGTAGTAATCGTCCAGGTACTCACTGCCGCCGGAGATCGCGAAATCGACGCTGCCGCTGCGCACGGCGTGAAATGCATGTCCAATGGCAACCGTGCCCGAAGCGCAGGCGACGCAGTAGCTGAGATTCGGCCCTTTGAGCGAGAACTTCATGCCGATATGGGCCGCAACGGCGTTGGGCATCAACATCGAAACGACGAAAGGATTGAAGCGCCGACCGTGATGCATCGACCCGAGAATCGAGTCGAACGCATCGCGGCGCTGGTCGTCCTGCGGGATTTGCGCCATCAGGTCCGCCAGCTGCGCCTTCAGGTTCGCGAGCATCTGAAAGCTGTGGTTGTCGAGAAAGCTGTTGGCGCCGCCGATTCCGGTGCCCATGAAAACCCCCACACGGTGGGCATCGACACCGGCAATCCGGTACGCGTTGGCGCGCCTGTTGACGAGCTCCGGCTCGAGACCAGCGCCCGCGAGCGCCTGGCGGGCCGCATGGCCGGCAATCAGAGTGACGGGATCGTTTTGCGCCGCCTCGACCCGCGTTGCACCGAGCGCGTCCGGATCGAGGGGTTCCAGTTTCGCCCAGATCGACGAATGGTAATCAGCGTAGCGGTGCCAATGCTCGGGTATCGGCGACACCGGACTCTTGCCTTCGAGGCAGTTGATCCAGAACTCCTCGGCAGATGTCCCGATGGGGCTTACGACACCGACACCGGTGACGACGACGCGTCGCTTCACCGCCATGGGTCAACGACTCGCGACGGCATTCTCTCCAATTCTGCCCGAGATACATTCGATGATGTCTCGAAGCGTCGTCAGGCCCTCGGTGTCTTCCTCGGATATCGTGCCACCGAACTCGTCCTCGAGCGCCATGAAAAGCGAGAGAAGATCCAGGGAATCCGCGCCCAGATCTTCGATAAGAGACGAGTCGAGAGCCGGCGGATCGCCCTCGATGGCCAGCACCTCCCGGACCACCGTAAGGACGCGTGTCTCGACGCTCGGCTGTTGTGCGTTCTCGCCCATGTTCCCCTGTTCTCCTGACCTCTGCGGGCCTCGGCTGGCCTGTTGAAAGCGCCCCGGGCCACGATTTGAGGCCCCCTGCCCCGTGCCGCCGCGCGTGCGCCGCCCCACCGGGGCGGCCCGCGGCGGATACGAATATTACGTACCCGGCTGGTCGGGGTAAATGCCAAGCGCTTCCCAGCCCGATTTGGTTACATTTTGTTACACAGAAATTTAGCCGGATCAATGGCATCCGAGGCAAAAAGGAAGGAATATTTCACCAAACAGGCCGAACTTCCACCGGACTCGAAAAGCGGCGAGACCGAGTCGGCCGACGTCACGAATAACTCAAAAAGAGACATCAGCGGAGGAAGCAATGAGAAATCTAATGCAACAGACGAGGATGGAGCTATTACCCGGAATCCCGGCCGGCCCGAACCTGCCGATGCCGGCTTCCCTCACCGCGGCGGCATACGCCACCCCTGAAGCCAGCCCTATTGCAGAGCAGGCCGAGAATACTTTCGAAACCTATTACGAGGTGAACTTCGACGCCGAGTACGGCGCATTGTGGGCGCGTCTGCGATCCGACAGCCCGAGAAACTTCACTCCCGAGGTGGTGGCGGCACTGCGCCAGGGCCAGACGCGGGTCGAGAGCAGGCTGCGCGAGGAGCTGAAGGCCGGCCGCGCAGACCGGCTCAGATACCAGATCCTGGCCTCCAGCGTCCCGGGGATCTTCAGCCTCGGCGGCGATCTGACCCTTTTTCGGCGGCTGATCCGCAAGCGGGAC
>JAABYT010000033.1:30394-55911 GCA_011775625.1 Gammaproteobacteria bacterium
AGCAAGCTCGGGCTGCCCGAGGTGATGTTCAACATGTTCCCGGGCATGGGGGCTTACCAGCTTCTCACGCGGCGCCTGAGCCCGGCGCAGGCCGAGGATCTCATTCTGAGCGGGCGCACCCACAGCGCTGAGGAGCTCTACGAGATGGGTCTCATCGACGTTCTCGCCGAAACCGGTGACGGCGAGGCAGCGGTGATGCGCTACATCAAGAAACGACACCGCCAGTTCGATGCCAATCAGGGATTGCGGCGCGCCATCCAGGCGGCCCACCCCCTCAACTACGGCGCCCTCATTCGCGTTGCAGAGGTGTGGGTCGAACAGGCCATGGCCCTGAAAGGGCGGGATCTGGAGCTGATGGATTATCTCATCCGGGCCCAGCAGCGCATGCAGCACTAGCGCAGCCAACCCGAGCGCGTCGTGCCGGGGGACGGATTTCGTGACCGTGCCCTATTCGAGCAGCACCGGGGTGCCGACCGGAACGCGCTCGTAGAGCTCGACGACATCGCGGTTGCGCATGCGGATGCATCCGTGGGATCCGGGGGTGCCGAGCACGGTCTCGTCGGGGCACCCGTGGATGTAGATGAGGCGGCGCATGGTGTCGACGTTGCCGAGCCGGTTGCGGCCCGGCTCGAGGCCGCTCAGCCAGAGTATGCGCGTGAGGATCCAGTCGCGCTCGGGATATTGCTCGCGCAGGCGCGGATGGAAGCATTCACCGGTGGCACGCCGAGCGACGAAGACCGCGCCGAGCGGCGCGCCTTCGCCGATCTTGGCACGCACCACGTGACGCCCCCTGGGCGTGCATTCGCTGCCCATGCGCTCGCCGGGGCCGTTGCGGGCGGTGGAAACCGGCACGTCCATCAGCACCCGCTCGCCGTCGAGGAGTCGAAGCCTCTGGTTGGCGAGGCTGATGCGGATGCGAAGCTTCCCTGAAGCGCCCACTCTCACTCCTCAGCGCTGGCCCGGCGCGCGAAGCACCTCGGTCAGACCATCGTAGCTGCCGTCCTTGCCGAGACGGTATCCGGCCACGTCGGCGCGCGCGGCAAACACGTAGTCCTCGTACCACAGCGGCACGTAGGGCAGCTCCTCGAGCAAGTGCCTCTGCAGCTCGCGGTAGTGGCCGGCCTGCGCGGCGAGAGATGAGGCGTTCTCGGCATCCTCCATCAGCCTGTCGGCGACCGGGCTGAGAAAACGTCCCCGGTTCGCGCCCCGCGGCGGCGTCGACTCGCTGTGCAGGGCGTACCGGAAGATATCCGGCATGTTGATACCGACCCAGGCGAGGCTGTACATCTCGAAACGTCCCGCCTTGACGTCGGCATAGAAGGTGCCCCAGTCGTAGCTCCTCAGGTCGACCTCGATGCCCACCCGTGCGAGCTGCTCCTGCAGGATGGTCGCGAGGCGCACGCGGAACGGATCGGTGGAGGTCTTGTAGACGATTCGAACCGGATTACCAGGCCCGTAGCCGGCCTCGCGGAGCAGCCCGACGGCGCGCTCGGGATTGTACGACAAGCCCCCGAGCTCGGGGTTGCCGGCCCAGTGGTCCGGCGTGAGGATGGCATTCGCCGGCCTCGCGGCGCCGCCCATGACGAAGCGGATGATGGACTCCCGATCGATGGCGTGGCCGATGGCCCTGCGCACCCGCAGCTCGCCGGCGACCGGGTCATCCATGTTGAAGCCGAGATAGGCGAAATTCGTCCCGCGCCGCTGCTGTACGCGCACGTCGCGGCGTTTGCCGAGCCATTGCACCAGCTCCGTGGGCAGATCGCCCTGCAGCATGTCGAGCTCGCCGCGCACGAGCTTCAGAACGCGCACCGTCGGCTGCGGGACGCGCACGAATTCCACCACCTGCCCGTCGCGGATTCGCCGAATGCGCAGATTGCCGTCCGCTCGCCAGTCCACGAACGAAAACGGCCCGCTGCCGACGGGGTTGCGGGCGAAGCCATGGGACTGCTCGATGCGCGCCTGCGGCAGGATGCCGATGACCAGGCGACCAGGGAACAGGTTGTCCGGCCGCGACAGGTTGAAGTCGACGGTGCGCTCGTCATGCACCTCGATGCTTCGGATCATGTCGAGTCCGGCGCGATGCGGCGACACGAGCCCGGGGTCGAGAACCGAGTCGTAGGTTGCTTTGATGTCCTGCGCCCGCAGCGGCGTGCCGTCGTGAAAATTTCTTCCCGGCTCGCGCAACGTGAATCGATAGCGTCGCGGTGTCAGGCGCTCCCAGCTTGCGAGTGAAGCTAGGGGCTGAAAATGCTCGTCGAAATCGACCAGCTGCTCGTAGATCAGACGATTGATGCGCGTCGAGGCGGCGTCGGTCGCAAAGCGCGGGTCGAGGGTTACCGGGTCGGCGGAAAGACCGAAACGCAGGGTCTCGGACGCCTCCTCCGCGCAGCCGGCCAGCAGCACGACGCTCATCAGCATCGCGCGCACGGTGTGGGCAAGGGGGCGCATTTCGAGCGCTTCAGCTGCGCCGGAGATAGCCCTGCGCCCAGGCGAGAGAAGNNTCGTCGAACGCATTGAGAATGAAAGGAAAATTGAGCTCGCCGGTGCCGGGCTCGTGGCGCCCGGGATTGTCGGCGATCTGCACGTGGGCGATTCGGTGCCGATAGCGCTCGAAGTTCCTGACGATGTCACCCTCCATGACCTGAGTGTGATAGACATCGAACTGTAGAAACAGGTTGTCGTCGCCAACCGCCTCGATAATAGCCATCGCCTGCGCGGAGCGCGACAGGTAGAAACCCGGTCGATCGCGGGTATTGAGGGGCTCGATGAGCAGGCGCAGCCCGGCTTCGGCGAAACGTCGGGCAGCGAATCGCAGATTGTCCACGAAGGTCTCGAAAAGGCGCTCCGCCGCGATGCCGCTCGGCGCAATACCGGCGAGGCAGTTGAGCTGCGGGCAGTCGAGCGCCTTGGCGAAATCGATTCCCTCGAGGACGCATTCGCGAAATTCCCCGGTCCGCTCCGGATCGCAGGCAATGCCCACGTCGCCGGCTTGCATGTCTCCCGCAGGCAGATTCATGAGAACCATCTCGAGTTCGTGCTCGCGCAAGCGAGCGCCGAGCTCGCGCTTGTCGTAGGCGTAGGGGAACTGATACTCGACGCCACGAAAACCGATCTTGGCGGCGGCCTCGAACCGATCCATCAGATCCACCTCGGTGAAGAGATAATTGAGATTGGCGGCGAGTCTCGGCATGGCTCGAGTGCGTTGCTGCAGCTTGCTCTATTCTGGCACGTCGCGCCGCAGGTTGCCCGTGCGCGGCCAGGACGCATGCCGCGACGGCGCGAGCGCTGGCACTCGAGCAGCCGAGAGAGCACACCAGCAGCACACGCCGGAGCGCAAGATTACCGCGCAACCCGCCGCTGAGATCGCGGCAGGCGACAACACCGGGAAGGTGGGAGACGAGCCGGTTAGCGGACTAACCGCTCTTCCAAAGCTCGGTGTAGAAGTCGTAGACGACCATCAGCAGCACCGCGGAGACGATAATCCAGAGTGCGGCCTCGTTGATGAACCACAGCACGATCATCATGAACCCAATCAGGGCGATGAGCGAAATCACTGCAAGTGCCTTGTCCAGCATGTGTCGATTATCCTGCCAGTTTACGGCTCAGCCAGCGTGCATTGCGCAGCAATCTGGCATCACCTCTGCGCTCACCGATCATCTGCACGCCGATGGGCAACTCTTTGCTTCCCCGCAGCAGAGGCAGACAGACCGCCGGCAGACCAACGAATGTCCACATGCTGCAGAATATCGGATCGCCGGTGGTTTCGAGCGACGCCGGCGCCTCACCCCGGGCGGCCGGCGTCAGAATCGCATCGTAGCGATCGAATATCCGCTCCAGACCGGCGTTGAGCACCTCTATCATGTCCACGGCACGATTGTAATCCACCGCCAGGCACTTCTGCCCATCCTCGATCATCCCGCGCAGCACCTCGCTCAGCTGCTCCGCGCCCTTGTCGTAGAAGCGGGCGAGACTTTTTGCCAGGTCCGCGTACATGATGGTCCGGTGCCAGCGAATCGCCTCGTCAAACGGTGCCGGCAGCTCCACCTCGTCGCATTGGTCGCCGAGCTCCTCGACCAGTTCGGCGAAGCCCTCGCGCGTGTCGTCGTCCGCCTGATCCCAGACCGGCGATTTCACGAAGGCGAAAACCGGATCGAGCGGCGGCTCCTCGGTAGCCGCGGCAACGAGATTCTGGCGCGCTTGCGGGAGGCTGTCGGGATCGCACGCGTCGAATCCGAACAGCGGCTCTGCTGCGAGCGCCAGATCCTCCGCCGTGCGAGCGAAAACGCCGACGGTGTCCAGCGCCCGCGACAGCGCCAGCACGCCGCTTCGGGAAATGGCGCCGAAGCTCGGCTTGAACCCGTAGACACCGCAAAAGGAAGCCGGGCGAATCACCGAGCCGTTGGTCTGGCTGCCGATAGCGAGCGGCACCATGTTGCACGCCACCGCCGCCGCCGAGCCGCTCGACGAGCCGCCGGGCGTGTGTGCCGGGTCGTGCGGGTTGGTGGTCTTGCCGGGCGCGTACATGGCGAACTCGGTGGTCACGGTCTTGCCCATGATGACGGCGCCGGCCTCGCGCAGAGCCGATACCACGCGGGCATCCCGATTGGGCTGTCGCGCACGCATCAGCGTGCTGCCGCACTCGGTGGGCATGTCGCGGGTATCGAAGATGTCCTTGACGCCTACCGGCAAGCCGTGCAGTGGGCCCACCGGTGCGCCCGAGCTTCGCCGCGCGTCGGCCGCGCATGCCTGCTCGAGGGCGTAGTCGGGATCGAGATGGGCCCAGGCCTGCACCGATGGCTCCAGCGCCTCGATGCGATCCAGGCACGCGCGCGTCAGCTCCTCGGAGCTCAGAGCCCCCTCGTGCAGACGGCGGGCGGCCTCGATAGCGGTCAGCTCGCTCGGGTCCATGGCCTCAGCGCCCGTAGATGAGCTTCGGCAGCCACAGGGCGATCTCCGGGAAGATGTAGAGCAGGAACATGGCCACGAAGACCATGGACAGGAACGGCAGGACGCCCTTGAAGATTTCGATGAGCTGCACGTGCGGCGGCGCCACCCCCTTCAGGTAATAGGCGGCCATGGCCATCGGTGGCGTGAGAAACGAGGTCTGCAGATTGAGCGCCACCAGGATACCGAAGAACAGCGGATCGATCTCGAAAACGGCCAGCATGGGCAGGAAGATGGGCACGAAGATGATGATGATCTCGCTCCACTCCAGCGGCCAGCCGAGCAGAAAGATGATGAGCTGCGCCATGATGAGGAACATGACCGGCGACAGGCCGAGACCAAGCACGAACTCCTGGATGATGTCGTGGCCACCGAGGTACGAGAACACCGATGCGAATGTCCAGGATCCGACGAACAGCCAGCAGACCATGGCCGAGGTGCGCACGCTCAGGTAGACGGATTCCTTGAGCCGCTGCCAGGTGAGCGCGCGGTAGGCTGCGGCCAGCACCAGACCACCCAGAGCCCCGACGGCCGCCGCCTCGGAAGGCGTTGCGAGACCGAACAGGATGGCGCCGAGCACCGACAGAATGAGGAACGCCAGTGGGAAGAAAGACGTCAGCATCATCAGCACGACTTTGCCGTAAGAGACGTCGGCCACGTCCTCCGCCTTCGGCTGCGGCGCCAGGCTCGGATTGAGGGTGGCGCGGGCCATGACGTACAGCACGTAGAGCCCTGCCAGCATGAATCCTGGCAGGATGGCGCCGGCGTAGAGGCGCACCACGGAGACGTTCGACGTCGCCGCATACACGATCAGCATGATGCTCGGCGGGATCAGTATCCCCAGACAGCCGCCGGCGCAGATGACGCCCGCGGCGAAGCTCGTGTTGTAGCGGGCCTTGAGCATGGCCGGAAATGCCAGCAGGCCCATCAGGGTCACCACGGCGCCGATGATGCCGGTGGCGGTGGCGAACATGGCACAGGTGCCGAGCGCGGCGATGGCCATGGAACCCGGCATGCGGCGAAGCGCGATCTGCAGAGTAAAGAACAGACGGTCTACGATGTTGGCCCTTTCCACGACGTAGCCCATGAACAGGAACAGCGGCACGGCGGTCAGCACGTCGTTGGCCATCACCGAATACGTCTGATTGACCAGCAGATCGAAGATCTGATTGTCGAGCAGTGTCTGCATGCGCTCGGCGTCGTAGTACGCGTAGTAGCCGAACGCGACACCCATGGCCATCAGGGTGAAGCAGATGGGGAACCCCAGCAGGATCGTCAGCACGAAGATGCCGAGCATCACCACGGCAACCATGGGATCACTCATTTCGAGTCTCTCCCGGAGTCATCGTCGCCGTCGGCTTCGATGATTTTTTCAATGTCTTCGCGAGCCTCCTGCTCGTCGTGGAACTGGTGCTGCATCATTGTCTCCATCTCCTCCACGTCCTCGAGATGGGCGGGCCACTTGCCCGTTCGGATGCACAGGATGCAGCGGCATACCTGCGCCGCGCCCTGCAGCAGCAGCAGCGCCCCGGCGATCGGGATGATGGTTTTGAACTGGAAGATGGGCACGTTGGCCGGGCTCATGACGCTCACTTCTCCGTAGAACCAGGATTCGTTGGCATACTCCATGCCGGCGAAGACCAGCGCCAGGATGCCGGGAAAGAAGAACAGGAAATACAGAATCAGCTCGACGACGGCCTGAGTCTTGGGCTTCCAGAGACGATAGATCACGTCTCCCCGCACGTGTCCGTCGCGCGCGAGCGTGTAGGCCCCCGCCATCATGAACAGCGTCCCGTACATCATGTAGCTGATATCGAAGGCCCAGGACGTGGGATCGCGCAGCACGTAGCGCACGAAGACCTCGTAGCTCACACCGAACGTCATGATGAGGATGCACCACGCGAATGCCTTCCCGGCCCACGCAGTGACCTTATCGACGAACACAATGAATGCCATCATCTCCGGTACCCCGATTCCCCGAGACTTGGTCAACGAAAAGCAAGGGGCGGCGCGCCGCGCCGCCCCTGCTCAGTTGCGCACGCGCTCCTCGGCTAGAAGGTGATCTCGCCGGGGAAGTAGTGCTTGAACGCCAGCTTGTAGTCGGCCGAGTTCATGAGGTCGTAGAACGCCACACGATGCGACCACTCCTTCTGGCTGTCGACGATCTTCTTGAAGAACGGATCCTGGTTGAGCTTCTCGAGGACCTGGTCCCAGGATTTGAGCTGCGCATCCATGATCGACTGGTCGGTTCGCCACACGTTGACGCCGTGGTCCTTCTTGAGCTTCTGCAGGTCGATGGAGTACTGGTTCATGGCCCAGCCGTAGTTGGCGGTATTGGCCGCCTCGGCCGCGTACTCGAGGATCGCCTGGTGCTCCTTCGGCAGCGACTCGAACTTGTCCTTGTTGAAGATGATCTCGAAGAACTCCGCCGCCTGATGGTAGCTGCCCATGTGGTAGTCCTTGGACACGTCCTGGGCGCCGAACTGCCTGTCGGCCGTCGGGTTGTTGAACTCGAAGGCCTCGATGACGCCGCGCTCCAGGGCCGGCACGATCTCGCCGCCCGGAAGCTGGGTCACCTTGAGCCCCATGCCCTGCATGATGTCGGTGGCGAGACCCACGGTGCGGTACTTGAGGCCCTTCATCTCGTCGGCGGACTTGATGTGTTTCTTGAACCATCCCAGCGGCTGCGTCGGCATGGGCATGGCGAAGAAGCCCACCAGATTCAGCTTGAGCTTGTCCTGCACCAGCTCGGCATACAGCTCCTTGCCGCCGCCGAAGTGAATCCAGGCAAGGATCTGCGACGCGTTGGCGCCGAACACCGGTCCGGTGCCGAACAGCGACGCGGCCTTGTTCTTGCCGTACCAGTAGGCCGTCACCGTATGCGCCATATCGAGCACGCCCTTGTGGCAGGCGTCCTGGACCTGGAAGGCCTTCACCACGGCGCCGGTGGGCAGATAGTCGATCTTCAGACGCCCGCCCGACATCGCGTTGACGCGGTCTGTGTACTGCTTGGCCATGGTCGTGAAAGGACTTCCCGAGCCCCAGGATCCCTGCATCTTCAGGGTCGTGGTCTGGGCCACTGATACCATCGGGAAACCGACGGTTGCGGCACCGGCTGCGCCCACGGCACCCGCCTTGAGAAACTTGCGGCGGCTGGATTTGGGCTTGGCCGTTACCTGGTCCGTAACGTTTTTCTTCGACATTTTCACTCCTCCTTACCGGAAAAGAACCCACGTGAATAGCACCGAGCTTGCACGATGCAGCTGATCCCACGATACCTGCAATGGTCCCCAATCATCCGGGTCGAACAACCGGGACCTCAAGACACCCGGGCGCCAGCCCGAGTCGGCGCTGCCGCAACGCGGTACCCCATGACAAGCGCCTGTTTTCATTGACGTGAACGACCGTCGCAAGAGGCGGGCGTTCCCGCCCTGTCCGTCTGGCCAGGGCTCTGGACGGATTCTTAATATACTTGACCGAGTCAGTTTAAAGACGCCCGGTCCCCATGTACAGCACCCGGAATCGCTCAAGCGACCCGGTCCCCCGGCTCGCGGGCGGCGAAAACCGCGTCCAGGTTATCGAGCGCTCGAAAGCCCATGGCGTCGCGGGTCTCGCGGGTCGCGCTGCCGATGTGAGGCAGCAGGAACGTATTGTCGAGCTCGCGGTAGCCGGGGTGGATCGCCGGCTCGCCGTTGAAGACATCGAGCCCCGCCGCGGCCACGTGCCCCGCGCGCAGCGCCTCGAGCAGAGCCTCGTCATCGACGAGCGCGCCGCGCGCGGTATTCACCAGGATGAGTCCCGGGCGCAGCCGCGCGATGGTTTCGGCATTGATGAGGTGATGGCTCTCGGCGGTCGCCGGACAGTGCAGCGAAAGCACGTCGCAGGCACCGAGCAAGCTGTCCAGGCGCTCGTGAAACTCGGCGCCCTGCTCCGCCTCGGCCGGCAGCCGCCGCCGGTTGTGGTAGTGCACCTGCATGTCGAAGCCGCGCGCGCGGCGCGCCGTTACCTGACCGACCCTTCCCATGCCGACGATCCCGAGCACCTTCCCGGTGATCTGCCTGCCCACCATGAAGGCCGGGCTCCACAGCCGCCACTCGCCCGTGCGCACGAGCCGATCGCCCTCGGCGGCCCGCCGCGCCGCGCCCAGCATCAGCAGCAGGGCGATCTCGGCGGTGGCATCGCTCAGCACGTCCGGCGTGTTCGTCACGATGATTCCGCGTGCCTTCGCCGCATCGAGATCCACGTGATCGACGCCGACGGAAAAGTTGGCGATCGCCTTCACGCTCGCGGGAAGGCGGGCGATGGCGCCGGCGTCGAGGTGCTCGGAATGACACGGGAGCAGTGCATCCGCGCCGTCGGCGAGCGCGATCAGCTCATCGGTGGAATAAACGTGGTCGTCCGGATTGAACACCGGCTCGTAGTCTCGGCGAAGACGCGCCTCGACCGCTTCGGGCAGCTTACGCGTCACCACGACTTTGGGCTTCGATGCCATGGGCGTATACTGCATGGAATCCGGAGTGCCGTCCAAGAGAAAGGGTGGCAATGGTAATGTCCCGTAACAAATCGCCTTTCGACGCGCCCTGACGGATATTTGGACCTGTTCTCGAGTCCTTCTGAAGAACAACGACGAGGGGGCAAAATGACGCACTGGATTCGCTTTCGACACGCCGGCGACATGTTCGGCTCGCCGACTGCCACCGGCAAAACGCTTTCGCTCTCGGACGTGACGCCGCTTGCGCCGACCGCGGCCGGAAAGATGCTCGCCCTTTGGAACAATTTCCACGCGCTCGCGGAAAAGCTCGGTCAGGAAATCCCTCCCGAGCCGCTCTACTTCATCAAGGCCAATGGCTCGTACCTCGGCACGGGCGGGATCATCCGCAAGCCACCGTCCTATGACGGCAAGGTCGTGTTCGAAGGCGAGCTCGGCATCGTCATCGGCCGCGAGTGCCGAGCGGTCTCCCCGGCACAAGCCGCCGATTACATCTTCGGTTATACCTGCATCAACGATGTCACCGCCGTCGAGATCATCGGCAGAGACGCCACCTTCGCCCAGTGGACGCGCGCCAAGAGCTTCGACACGTTCGGTGTCTTCGGGCCGGTCGTGGCGACCGGCCTGGATCCCTCGACGCTTTGCGTGCGCACGGTGTTGAACGATCAGGAACGACAGAACTATCCCGTGAGCGACATGATCTTCGAGCCGGTGAAGATCGTAAGCATCGTCTCCCAGGACATGACGCTCGATGCGGGCGATGTCATCTGCTGCGGCACGTCGGTGGGCGTCGGCTCCATGAAGCCGGGCAGCACCATCGAGGTGACCATCGACGGTATCGGCACGCTGAGCAACCGCTACGAGAACTGAAGCGAGGGCAATGCCATGAAGATTTGCGTGGTAGGCGCGGGGGCCATTGGCGGACTGCTTGCGGTACGTCTCGCCGAGGCCGGCGAGCAGGTCACGGTGGTCGATCAGGGGGCTCACCTGGAGGCGATTCAGCGCGCGGGTCTCAAGCTCGTCATGGCCGATGGCAGCGAGCACGTCGCGCGATCGCTCGAGGCGACGGCGGACATGCGCGACCCCGGACCTCAGGACGTGGTGATTATCGCCGTCAAGACCCACAGCCTGGCCGAGGTCGCGTCCGGGCTCGTGAGCCTCATGGGTAACGATACGGTCATCGTGCCGATGCAGAACGGACTGCCCTGGTGGTATTTCCACAAGCACGGCGGCGAGCACGACGGCCGCTCCATCGAGTGCCTGGACCCGGACGGGCGGCTGGCGGCTCACGTGGACGTGGACCGCGTCATCGGCTGCGTCGTGTATCCCGCCGGCGAGATCGCCTCGCCCGGCGTGGTGCGCCACACGGAGGGCAACCGTTTCCCGCTGGGCGAGCTCGACGGCAGCGACTCCGCGCGCGCGCACGAGCTCGCGGACATGTTCATCAGAGCCGGCTTCAAGTCCTTCGTGCTCGACGACATCCGCGGCGAGATATGGCTCAAGCTGCTCGGCAATTTATCGTTCAATCCCATCAGCGCGCTCACCCATGCGACGCTCGTGGACATCTGCCGCTATGCTCCCAGCCGGGCGCTTGCGGTGACGATGATGGAGGAAGCTCAGGCGGTGGCGAACCACCTCGGCATCACCCTTCGCGTGTCCATCGAGAAACGCGTCGAGGGCGCCGAGAGGGTGGGCAAGCACAAGACCTCCATGCTGCAGGACGTGGAGGCCGGCCGGCGGCTCGAGCTCGAGGCCATCATGGGAGCGGTGGTGGAGCTCGCCCGCGTGACCGGCATCGCCACCCCGGCCATCGACGCCATCTACGCGCTCACCAAGCTGCTCGACGAGACCATGCGCGAGGACCACGGCGCGCTGCAGCTGCGGCGCATCGCCTGACATTCGCGCCCGCACGGCGCGTTCCCCCGCCGGGGGACGCTTCTATATACTGTGGCGGTAGCAAGCCGAGGGCGAGGTGATGGCGTCGGGCAGGGTCGATCGCAAAGCGCTGGTGGCGGAGTTCCGCGCGTTTCTCGACGCGGACTCTGTGCTGCACGAGGCCGAGGACCTCGCGCCCTTCGAGTGCGACGGCCTCACGGCCTACCGGCAGACGCCCCTGGTGGCGGTGCTCCCCGAAACGATCGATCAGGTGCAGCAGGTGCTGCGCGTATGCTCCGCCAGAAAGGTGCCGGTGGTGGCCCGCGGCGCCGGCACCGGACTCTCCGGAGGCGCCCTGCCGCTCGCCGACGGCGTCCTGCTGGTGCTCGCCAAGTTCAACCGCATCCTCGCCATCGACACCGCCAACCGCACCGCACGCGTCCAGCCCGGCGTGCGCAATCTCGCCATCTCGGAAGCGGCCGCCGCGTACGGCCTCTACTACGCCCCCGACCCGTCGTCCCAGATCGCCTGCAGCATCGGCGGCAACGTGGCGGAAAACGCCGGCGGCCTGCACTGCCTCAAATACGGGCTGACCGTGCACAACATCCTCGAGCTCGAGGTGGTCATGGTGGACGGCGAGCGCCTCACCATCGGCGCGCAGTCGCTGGATGCAGCCGGCTACGACCTGCTGGCATTGCTCACCGGATCCGAGGGCCTGCTCGCGGTGATCGTCGAGATCACGGTCAAGCTGCTGCCCAAGCCCGAGTGCGCACGACTGCTGCTGGCGGCGTTCGACGACGTGGCGCTCGCCGGCGCGGCCGTCGGAAAGATCGTCTCGGCGGGCATCATTCCGGGCGGGCTGGAGATGATGGACAACGCCGCTATTCGCATCACCGATGACTTCGTTCACGCCGGTTACCCGACCGACGCGGCGGCGATTCTGCTCTGCGAGCTCGACGGCACCGAGCAGGAGGTCGACGATCAGCTTGCGCTCGTCTCGTCGCTGATGAGCGAGTGCGGCTGCACGGAGGTGCGGGTGGCCGCCGACGAGGCGGAACGCCAGCGCTTCTGGGCGGGACGCAAGAACGCTTTTCCGGCGGTCGGGAAAATTTCACCCGACTACTACTGCATGGACGGCACCATTCCGCGGCACCAGCTGCCGACCGTGCTCACGCGCACCGCCGAGCTGTCGCAGGAGTACGGCCTGCCGGTGGTCAACGTCTTTCATGCCGGCGACGGCAATCTTCACCCGCTGATCCTCTACGACGCCAGCACCGAGGGTGAAGTGGAGCGCGTGGAGGAGCTCGGCGGCAAGATTCTCGAGCTGTGCGTGGCGGTGGGCGGCACCATCACCGGCGAGCACGGCGTCGGCGTGGAGAAGATCGACCAGATGTGCGTTCAGTTCGCGGCCGCTGAGCTGCAGCACTTTCATGCCGTCAAGAACGCCTTCGACGCCGGCAATCTGCTCAACCCTGGAAAGGCCGTGCCGACCCTGACGCGCTGCGCGGAGCTCGGCGGCATGCACGTTCACGGCGGCGAGCTGCCGTTTCCCGACATCGAGAGGTTCTGAGCCCGTGGCGGCTGACCGGGATGCGAGCACCGAGCTCGGGGAGCGCGTGCAGCGTGCCGCCGGGCAGGGCACACCGCTCGACATCGTCGCCGGTGGCAGCAAGGGATTTCTCGGCCGCATCACCCAGAGCGAGACCCTCGACGTCTCCGCGCACCGGGGCATTCTCTCCTACGAGCCGAGCGAGCTCGTGCTCACGGCCCGTGCCGGAACGCCGCTCGCCGAGATCGAAGACGCGCTCGCCGTGAGCGGACAGATGCTCGCCTTCGAGCCGCCTCATTTCGGCCCTTCGGCGACGCTCGGCGGCACCGTGGCGGGTGCGCTCTCCGGTCCGCGGCGTCCCTACGCGGGGGCGGCGCGGGATTTCGTGCTGGGCGTGAAGATTCTCAGCGGCGAAGGCCGCCCGCTCAGCTTCGGCGGTCAGGTGATGAAAAATGTCGCCGGCTACGACGTCTCCCGGCTCATGGTCGGGGCCATGGGCACCCTGGGAGTGTTGCTGGAGATCTCGCTCAAGGTGCTGCCGCGGCCGGCCAGGGACGCCACCGTGACCTTTGCCATGGATGCGCCGGCCGCCATCGAGGCGATGAACGCCTGGGCCGGCAAGCCGCTGCCGCTCTCGGGGGCCTATCATGACGAGGACCGGCTGCACGTGCGCCTCTCCGGCACCGCCGGCGGCGTCGACCGGGCCATCGAGCGCCTCGGCGGCGAGGCCGGCGACGGCAGCGAGCGCTGGCGTGCGCTTCGCGAGCACACCCTCGCCTTCTTCGACACCGAGCTGCCCCTGTGGCGATTGTCGCTACCCGCGGCGACGCCGCCCCTGGCGTTGCCGGGGCAAACGCTGATCGACTGGGGCGGCGCACTTCGCTGGCTGAAGAGCGATGCCGATGTCAGCCGGATTCGCCCCGCGGTCGCCGAGGTGGGCGGTCACGCGACGCTGTATCGCAACGGCGACCGCCACGGTGACGTCTTCCATCCGCTCACATCCGCGATGCTCGCGCTGCACCGGCGACTGAAGGCCAGCTTCGACCCGAAGGGCGTGCTGAATCGCGGGAGGATGTACCCGGCGCTGTAATCGAAGCTGCCGGCGGGCTGGGAAATGCAAACGAATCTGGCCGATTTCATCAAGCATACTGCCGACGGGCGAACCGCGGACAGCATCCTCAGAAAGTGCGTGCACTGCGGTTTCTGCACGGCCACGTGCCCGACTTACCAGCTGCTCGGTGACGAGCTCGATGGACCGCGCGGCCGCATCTACCTGATCAAGGAAGCCCTCGAGGGACGAGCGGTCACCGGCAAGACCCGCCGTCATCTGGATCGCTGCCTCACATGCCGCTCCTGCGAGACTACCTGCCCCTCGGGCGTTCACTACTCCCGGCTGCTCGATATCGGTCGTCATGTGGTCGAGGCACGGGCGCCGAGGGCTCTGCCCGAGCGCTTGCTGAGGGGCGCGTTACGATCGCTGCTGCCTCATCCCGGGCGGTTCGCACCGCTTCTGCGCTTCGGTCAGCTGCTGCGTCCGCTGATGCCGGCGGCGCTGCGCCGGCGTGTGCCGAAACGCCAGTCGCCCGGGCACTGGCCGGCGCCGCGACACGATCGTCGCATGCTGTGCCTGGCCGGATGCGTGCAGAGCAGCATCGCCCCGAACATCAATGCCGCGGCTGCGCGCGTGCTCGATCGACTCGGTATATCGCTCGTATCGACGACGGCCTCCGGCTGCTGCGGTGCCGTGAGCCTGCATCTGGCCGCCCGCGACGAAGCGCTCGATTTCATGCGCCGTAACATCGATGCATGGTGGCCGCAGCTCGAGCAGGGAACCGAGGCCGTCATCACCGGCGCCAGCGCCTGCACGGCAACGATCAAGGAATACGCCGAGCTGCTCGCCGACGATCCGCTCTACGCCGAAAAGGCAGCCCGCGTCTCGGCCCTCGCGAAGGATCTCTCCGAGGTTGTCGCGGGGGAGAATCTCGCAGCGCTCGGCGAAGATACCGTGCTGTCGCGCCGGGTGGCTTTTCACTCGCCCTGCACGCTCCAGCACGGGCAATCGATCCGAGGCACCGTGGAGTCCATACTCGAGGCACGCGGCCATCGCCTGACCCGAGTCGCCGATGCGCACCTTTGCTGCGGCTCGGCCGGGACGTACTCGATACTTCAGCGCAAGCTTTCCAGGCGACTTCGCGACAACAAGCTGACGATGCTCCAGGCAGACAAGCCGGAGCTCATCGCCAGCGCGAATATAGGCTGTCTCGTGGAATTACAATCGGCCGCGCAGGTGCCGGTCGTGCACTGGATCGAACTGCTCGACGAATGATCGCCTCGAGTTCGTGATTCAGCGCGAGCCCAACATCTCCGAGATGAGCTGATCCTCGAGCTCGATGCGTACCGCCAGCTCTTCTCCGAGCTTGTCGAGCATCTTGGTCAAGACACCGCCTTTGTCTTCTCCGTTCGACTTCTCGTAAGCGTCGTTGAACTCGACGGCCACCTGCGTGGTGTTGGCAATGCGCGGGTAGAGCTGCTCGGCGAGCTCGACCACGCCGCGCCGGCGCTCCTTGCCCTCGGAGATGCGTTCATAGAGGCCGAAGTGACCGGAGGCAATGTAGTCGACAAGAATCTGCGAGAACTCCTGCAGCAGCTCGCTGTTGGGCATCTCGTCGGCGTAGGGTTCGACACGTGCGACTCGCGCGAACAGCACCAGCATCTGCTGCCGCTCGCTCAACATCTTGTCGATTAGCGCACGGGTTCCGCTCCTGCGCTCGTGCTGCGCCTGCTTGGGGGCCTCAGAACTCATATATGACTCCATCTCGGCGGTACCCCCGGCGGGCCGGGGAAATGGCGCGCATAGATAACCATCACTGTCGACCAATGGCAAGCGCGCGATCTCAAAAAAGAGACATCGCGCACATATGTGACGCAAATACCGGCCTTGAACGCGGAGATTTCCTTGCCAAAAGCCGCCGCCCGCCGGCGCCGGGGCCGACCCCACGGGCGCCGGGCTCAGGGTGTCCAAGCATCGGCCAAGTTGATAAATTAGCCCGCGATTCAGACGCAGTGGCCTACCCGCTCTCATGAGGTGCCGCATCCAGGCTTTCAGCACACAGTCACGGCTGCGCCGACCCCGTTCGCTGGCCGCGCTCATCATTGTCTGCTTCATCAGCACGTCCGCTGCCGCGGTCACCCTGCCCGAGATTCGGGCACTCGCCGCCGATCAGCACTATGCCGAGGCGCTCAAGCAGCTCGATGCGTACCTGGTGGAGAACGGCGACGACGTCGAGGCGCGGCTATTCAGAGGGGTGATTCTCACGCGTCAGGGGAACATCGATGAAGCCATTGACGCTTTCGACGAGCTCGCCAAAGCGAGACCCGAGCTTCCGGAGCCGCTCAATAACCTCGCCGTGCTTTACGCTGCCCAGGGCCGATACGAAGATTCCCGCAAGGTGCTCCTGCGCGCTATCGAGCTCGAGCCGCGCTACGACACGGCCCATGAGAATCTGGGCGACGTTTATGCGAAGCTCGCCAACATCGCCTATGAGCGAGCCTACACGCTCGATCAGAAAAACACGGCCGCAAGAGACAAAGCGAGCTGGATGACGCGCGTGCTCGACACCGAGCACGCACAAGCCGCCAAGACTGCGCGCGAAGTCGGCGCGAGCTCGCCGGATACCGAGACAAAAGCATTGGAGCAGATAGAGCCTCGCGCCACGAGTGAAGCGGAGATCGCCGCCATTCACAAGCAGATCGCGGAAACCTGCTACGCAGTGAACGGTATCGAAAGCTACCCGGCGGCACGCTCGGTCGTAAGCTGGTTCAGCGACAGAGGAGTCGCCGCCGCGGAGCAGACGCGCGCGGTCGAGGAGAGCATCTTCTACGAGGTCTACGTTCCGCCGCTCGAGAACCGCGAGGCAGCCGGCGAGGAACTGCGGCGAATGCGCGAGGACGGTTTCGTCGACATCATGCGGATCAACAGTGGTGAGCTCCAGAACGGTATCTCGGTCGGCGCTTACCGCGAGCTCGCCAATGCCGAGCGGCGCGTCAAGACCTTCAGAGCCAAAGGCTATGCGGTTGAATTCAGACCGCGCGACAGGTCGCGCCGGACCTACTGGGTCGCCGTGAACGCCGGCACGAGTCGCGAGCTGAGAAACGAGTTCACCAGCGCATTTCCCGCTTATCCATTGAGCGAGTCGACGTGTCGCTAGACACGGAGCCGCTCGCATATTTCACCCCCCCGCCCGAGGATTGAAGAGAAATGGCCTCACCCACCTTTCACCGGTTCGACACCTTGAGCCTGCACGCGGGGCAGCAGCCTGACGCCGCAACCGGCGCTCGCGCAACGCCCATTTATCAAACCACCTCGTTCGTGTTCCGTGATACCGACACGGCCGCAGCTCTTTTCAACGCCGAGCGCGCCGGTCACGTCTACTCGCGCATCAGCAACCCCACCAACGCGGTGCTCGAGGAGCGCATCTCGGCGCTAGAGGGCGGGGTCGGTGCCATCTGCACCGCCAGCGGGCAGGCCGCCATGCATCTTGCCATCGCGACCATTCTCGACGCGGGATCGCATATCGTATCGTCGCGATCGCTCTATGGCGGCTCCCACAATCTGCTCGCCTATACCATGCCGCGCTTCGGCATCGAGACGACATTCGTCGACCCACGCGATCCGGATGCCTTTCGCAAGGCCATTCGCCCCGAGACGCGCCTTTTGTTCGGAGAGACTCTCGGCAACCCGGGGCTCGACGTGTTGAACATCGAGGCAGTCGCCAAGGTCGCGCACGATGCCGGGCTGCCGCTGCTCATCGACTCCACCTTCACGACACCTTATTTGTGCCGGCCTTTCGACCATGGCGCGGATCTGGTGTTTCACTCCGCCACCAAGTTTCTCGGCGGACACGGCGTCGCCATCGGTGGTCTGCTCGTCGACAGCGGGCAGTTCGATTGGGAGGGCTCGGGAAAGTTTCCAACCCTGACCGAGCCGTATCCCGGCTTTCACAACATGGATTTTGTCGAGGAGTACGGCCCGGCCGCGTTCATCATGCGCGCGCGCAAGGAAGGCGCCAGGGACTTCGGTGCCTGCATGAGCCCGACGACGGCATTTCACATTCTGCAGGGCATCGAGACGCTTGCGCTGCGCATGCAACGCCACGTGGACAACACCCGCAAGGTGGTCGCCTTTCTCGACAGCCACGACGCCGTCGAGTGGGTCGGCTATCCCGAATTGCCGACGCACCCGGACCACGAGCTCGCGAAGAAGCTGCTGCCGCGGGGTTGCGGCGCCGTGTTCAGCTTCGGCCTCAAGGGTGGGCGGCCCGCCGGCCGGCGCTTCATCGAACGCGTACGCATCTTCTCTCACCTGGCCAACGTCGGTGACGCCAAGTCCCTGGTGATTCACCCTGCCAGCACTACGCACCACCGCATGGACGCCGAGGCGCTCGCGGCGGCCGGAATCGGCGAAGGCACCATACGGCTCTCCGTCGGCCTCGAGGACGCCGACGATCTCATCGAGGACCTGAGCCAGGCGATCAGGGCGTCGCAGCGGATCGGCGCCTCGGAGCGCGCGTCGTGAATCTCACCGTCGACAATCAGCCTGTTTATGCGTACACGGGCGCCAGGGAATTCGACCCCTCGCAGGACGCGTTGATATTCGTACACGGCGGCGGCCTCGACCACACGGTGTGGTTGCTGCAGAGCCGCTACTTCGCCCATCACGGCCGCGCGGTGCTGGCCGTCGACCTCCCGGGCCACGGAAAGTCCGGCGGACAACCTCTGTCGAGCATCGCCGACATGGGCGACTGGATCGTTCGACTGATGGATGCCGCCGGCGTCGAGAGCGCAATCCTCGTCGGCCACAGCATGGGCGCGCTGGTCGTGCACGAAGCTGCCGCCCGCCACCCTGAGCGGATTCGCTGCATCGTCACCATCGGCATCTCGGTGCCCATGCCCGTCAGCGATGCGCTGCTGTCTGCCGCCAAGGCCAATCAGCACGACGCCTTCGACATGGTGAACATCTGGGGACACGGCTCGCGCGCGCACATGGGCGGCAACCAGACCCCCGGCATGTGGATGATCGGCGCGGGCGTGCGGCTGCTGGAGCGATCCGGGCCGGGAGTTCTGTACGCGGATTTGAACGCCTGCAACGAATACCGCGACGGGCTCGAGAGCAGCGCGCGCATCGAGTGCCCCGTGCACGTCATTCTTGGTGCCGATGATCGCATGTCGCCAGTGCGAGCGGCTCGGCCTCTGCTCGAGACGCTCTCTGATCCGCACGTGACGGTTCTCGAGAACTGCGGTCACATGCTGATGGCCGAGCGGCCCGGAGAGGTGCTGGATATTCTCATCGCCGCGCTGGAGCCTCGGCGCGGTTGAGGCGTCTGGCGCTGAGAAACGTGAAGAGTAGCACGGAAAAAACGCATTTAGGAGGGTGGATGGGCCGGCATCGCGCGCGCTAAATTGTCCTTAAATCTGTGAAATCAATTGGCACCCGTTTGCAAGAGTGCCAAATGGATCACAGAGCGCTCGAATAGAGCGGCCAGCTCAGGTCATATACTTTGATATGAATGAGCTCATGCAGGAGGTGCGCGGACGTCATGGTTACGCATACTCGTGATGAACAGCTGATCACCGAGACCAGTCTCCAGGAATATTTTCAGAATTCGGTATCGGATGCGCTCGAGAATCAAAAGGTCGAGGCCGCAGCCGACACCATCCACTATGTGGTCAACCTGCTGACCTCGTTCTCCCGGGCCGAGGCTCTGTTCGAGCGCACCCGCGACGGTGTCATGATCAGGCCGCTTGCTCTGCTCTATGCCGAGGCTGCCGAAGGCGTGACGCCCGAGGAACGCAACCGCGCGCTGCGCCGGCTCGGCGACGTAGCGCTGTTTATCTCCGGCGTATTCTCCCAAAGCCTCAATCGCTGCGTGGTGGACATCGACTACTACGTGGCGATGGGCGGAAGCGCGTACAGCCATCTCTCGGAGACCATGCGCGCAACCAACCATGGCCGGACCTTGAGCGAGATTTATTGCGAGCTTGCCTCGAAGTTCGTGGCTTTCGTCGACGTACTCAGCGAGGTCAGTGAGGGAGCCGGCTGCAGCAACGATGCCGACGTGCTGCGGCAATACGAAATCTGGCTTCGCACCGGCAGCGCGAGAGCAGCCGAAAAGCTGCGGGCGGTCGGCATCCACCCATCACGAAACGCATCGAGCCGGTTGCGACACTGATCGCCGAAGGATCCCGGGTACGTGCTCACGACTCTGCAGGACCAGCTCGAACGGATATACGAAGTAGAAATTCCGCACAGGGTCGAAGATTTTCTAATCACCGACCCGGAATTTCTCAGCGCCGTTCAGGGAAGCGACGATTCCAGCCAGCCCGCCGTTGAAGAGCGACTTCTCGTGGTTCAGGATGGGGACAGCGTGGACGTTGCGCTTTATCTCGACAACGAGATTATCAACCGGCTCGCCGACGACGATCCGACGTCGAAGCTGCACGACGGGAATCTGGCCGACTACTGCACTGCCATGGAGGGCGTGAGCCACTTTCTCTATCTCCTCTGGAACGCACAGCACGAGCGCGGAGTGTCGCTCCTCGAGCTGGAAATGCAGGCGGAGATCGACAAGTACGTCAGCATGGCGTTTCTTTTCAGCCAGCAGGGATGTGGAAGGGTTCCTGCGCGGCTGCACGACTGGCTGTTCGCCAAGCCGACATTCGATGCCTCCCTGGACAGGCCGAGCCTCGAGCGGTACCGGGATGCCAATTACTACGCCGGCCGCTACTGCGCCCGGCTGCAGAGACGATATCTCGCCAAGAACGGCCGCGCGGGCTTTTTCCAGGATTTGCGCCGCCTGTACCGCCTGACCAACCATGCCAAGATAAGCTGCGTCGTCGCGGACGCGTGAGCGCGGGGCGGCATGGACAGCCGCAGCCAAATGACAGAGCATACCTGTGATGAAGGTCGACGGCGTCCACACCCGAACTATCTGGCTGAATGACGACGGATGGTCCGTCGAGGTCATCGATCAGACATGCCTGCCCCACCGCTTTGCGACGCGGCGCCTCGAGCGCGTCGAGGACGCGGCACTGGCGATCAGCGACATGATCGTGCGTGGGGCTCCCTTGATCGGCGCCACGGCCGCCTATGGGCTGGCGCTGGCGATGCGCGCTGACGCAAGCGACCTGAATCTCGCGAACAGCACCCGGATGCTGCTCGGCACACGGCCCACCGCCATCAATCTGCACTGGGTGGTAGAGCGCCTGCGCGACGTCCTGGGACGTGCCCCCGCACAGCGTCGATGCGAGCTTGCCTACGAGCAAGCCCGGCAAATATGCGACGAGGACGTGGCTATCAACCAGGCCATCGGCCGTCACGGCCTGGCGCTCATCGAGGAGCACCGGCGCAAGAGAGCATCCGGCGCAGTCAATATCCTCACCCACTGCAACGCCGGCTGGCTGGCGACGGTCGACTGGGGCACGGCGCTCGCCCCCGTCTACATGGCCCACGACGCCGGAATCGACGTGCACGTGTGGGTCGAGGAGACGCGACCGCGCAACCAGGGCGCAGGCCTCACCGCCTGGGAGCTCGGCCACCACGGTGTGCCCCACACGGTGATCGTCGACAGCGCCGGCGCCCACCTCATGCAGCGGGGCAGGGTCGACCTCTGCATGACGGGCACCGACCGGACGACGGCAACGGGCGACGTCTGCAACAAGATCGGAACCTATCTCAAGGCGCTCGCCGCCCGCGACAACGGGGTGCCGTTCTACGTCGCGCTGCCGGGCCCCTCCATCGATTGGCGCATCGATGACGGCATCGAAGGGATCCCCATCGAGGAGCGCGACCCGCAGGAGGTCACGACGGTCGTCGGACGCTCCCCGAGCGGAGAGCTCACCGCGGTTCAGATAACGCCGGATGCCTGCGCCGCCGCCAATTTCGCCTTCGACGTCACGCCGGCGAGGCTCGTGACCGCGCTCATCACCGAGCGGGGTGTGTGCCCGGCGACCCCGGCCGGGCTGCGATCGCTGTATGGACAGCCGGCGGGCGGGATCGGCGAGAAAGCGCTCTCCGGGTGACCGGGGGCGGCGCGCATGCCTGGCGCCTTCGGGCCTGCCGACCCGTCTTCAAGCTATCGAGGCCAGGCCACCTTCATGGTGACAGCGCCTACATGGCGGGAGCCGCCAGATGCTGGTAGTAAGCCCCACCAGCCGCGGCGGCGATCACCAATCCTACGATACTGCCGACGACGAAGGAGTACTCGGACTCCTTCATCAGGAACTTGAACAGGATGACGGTTGCCCCCCAAGCAGCCAGACATACAACCATCAAGACGTATACTTCCACTTGGCCTCTCCAGTACAGCCCCGAGTTTTTTTACGAGCAGGAAATGGTAATTAACCTCATTGTAGACCTGATCCTGCGGATTTCACCCAAATCCGGCCGCGGCGGGGCCACCCGGGCACCCGCCCGCTGACGACCGATTTCCTGAATCCCATCACAAATCGCAAAAATTGTCTCTTGCCCGCGTGAGACCTGCGTCACGGCTTCGCTGCGCCGGTAAAGAAGCCCGGCTTGCCGGACGATACGATCAATAGGGAGAGAGTCCCAAAGCGCCACCCGACGAGGGCTTACGGGGCGCCTTCGAATCTGAAGAGCTGAGGAAAATCGGCCACGCGAACGAGGGTGACCAAGCCGGTCAGCGCCATGAATAGACCCACGCAGAGCAGTGCTGTGCGCCAGGACGAGCTGGCGTCGAGCCCATCGGCCGGAGAGCCGAGCAGGGCGTCAGCGCTCATCAATCAGTGCCGAGAGCTCGCCTCGTCGGCCCTCATCGATGCCCTGCCCGTGGTCATGGACAAGCTCGACGACTCGCTGTTCGAGCTCGCCAACCGCTCCGAAGACAACCTGCGTCGGAGCACGTACTTCGAGTCGATGCGCCAGGTACGGGTCAAGCGCGCCAGCATCGAGACCGAGTTCAGGCGCATATTCAAAGAATCCGTCCAGTCCATCGTCGAGCGTCTCGAAGGCTGCGTCGGTACCGGCAGCTTCTCGGACGTCTCGAGCGAGGACATGGATCTGGTCGAGGAGAAGGATCTCGAAGAAACGCTCGCGGTCACCAACATGGTCCGCAAGATCCGCACGAGCTGCAAGCAGCCACTGTATGCGCTCGAACGGCGTGTCGCGGCCCTGCTCAATATCGACGAGATCGAGCCGGAGCATAATCCCTTCGGTCCGGAGGCCCTGTGCAACGCCATCAAGGATGCATGCGCCAGGATAGACGTGGATGTCGAGGTACGCCTCATCATCCTGAAGCTCTTCGATCAGAACGTCGCTACCGAGCTCGAGCGGCTCTATTGCGACATCAACGACTATCTTGTCGGCGAGGGCGTGTTGCCGGCAATCCGTCATCACGTGAAAAGCCAGCCGGCCACCGCGGCGCAAACCGGGGCTGGCTCGGACTCTTGGCCGGACGTGGGTACACCCTCCCCCACTGCCCCTCCCCAGGGGCAAGCCACCCTCGTTGCGCCGAACACGGCGAGCTTGCTCGATGCGCTGCGCCAGATCATGGACGTGAATTTCGTAGCCCAAAACGCCGCCCAGCCCGCCGGTGAGAATCAGCTCTGGCTCGTCGGCCAGCTCACCCATCTGCAGCAGGGTGATTCACGCTCGGCGTGCCAGGATCTCGCCTCGCTGGACGTCTCAGGCCTCCACACCGGCACTGTCAACGTGCTCCGGGAGCTGAAACGACCGGAGGTCGTCAGAGGCATCGGCGAAATCGACGTCATGATGTTCGACGTCGTAGCCATGATGTTCGATGTCATTCTCGACGACAAAAAGATGCCGGCGCCCATGAAGGCGCTAATCGGTCGCTTACAGATTCCGATGCTGAAGGTAGCGATCCTGGATAAGGCGTTCTTCGCGAGGAAATTCCACCCGGCGCGAAAATTCCTCAATACCATTGCCGAGGCCGCAGTCGGCTGGAGTGAAAAGCAGGATCGCAACGACGCCTTGTACACGAAGCTGGAATCGATGGTCGAGCGAGTTCTGGACGAGTTCGATGAACGTGTCGAGGTGTTTGCAGAGGTTCTCGACGAGCTCGAGCGTTTTCTGGACGAGCAAGAGACCGAGGCCGAGAACAGCGCAAGCGCCTTTGCGCATGCCATCGAGGGACGCGAGCAGCTCCGGCTTTCTCGAGACAAAGCGGAGGAGCAGGTACAGCGGTGCCTGAATCAACCCGGCATCTACGAAGTCGTCCGCGATTTTCTCACCAGCCACTGGAAGGAGCTGCTTTTCATTCGCTACTTCGACGAGGGAGATAACGGCGAGGGTTGGACCACAGCGGTTCAAACAATGGATGATTTGGTCTGGAGCGTAGCGCCGAAGAGCCTCGATCAGGACAAAAAGCACTTGAGCGACATTCTGCCGATCCTGCTGCGGCGCGTCAGGGACGGTATGAAGCAGATCGGAACGCCTCCTGACGCCGGCGCCAGATTTCTCACCGCTCTTAAGAAGCTGCACATCGCAGCGATTCGAAACGAAATCTGCGCGGAGAATGTCTATCTGACCGCTGAAGCATCCGCCGCCAACGGCTCAGACAGCACGAGCGATATCGTCATCGAGGACCTGGCCTCCGACAGCATGGATCTCCATTGGCCGGACGAGGAGCCTTACAGCGTCGAGGAGCTGTCATTGATCAGGCTTGCCATCCAGAGAGCCAACGAGGTCATTTACGGCACGGCCACGTCGCGACCCGAGTGCACGGGAATGGGCACCACCCTGGTGGCCGCGCAGTTCCACGATAACCGGCTCACGGCCGCCCATGTCGGCGATGCACGCCTCTATCGTCTGCGCGGGGACGTCTTCCAACGCCTGACCGCTGACCACTCGCTTCGTCAGCACCTCGTGAACAAGGGCATTTACACTGCCGAGGAAGTCGAGCGGAAAGTGCACAGCAACATCATCACGCGGGCGATAGGCCCGGAAGCCAGGATCGAGGTGGACGTGCAGGAGATCGCGACCCAGCCGGACGACATTTACCTGCTCTGCTCAGATGGACTCACCGACATGGTCGACGACGTGACGTTGGCGGAAATCCTCAGCGAGCACTTCGTGGACCTGCCCACCGCCAGCCGGGCGCTCGTCGATGCCGCCAACGAGAGCGGCGGGTGTGACAACATCTCGGTCATTCTGGCCCGCGTGACAGGCGCGGTCCCGGCTTCGACCGGGAAAAGCGACATCGCGCAAATCGACATGTATGGCCTGACCGACGTGGGTCGCAAGCGATCGCACAACGAGGACCACATCGCGTTGGACGCCGCTCACGGCATTGCCATCGTCGCCGACGGTATGGGCGGTTGCAACGCGGGCGAAGTCGCCAGTGAGATGGCTGTCAAGATTATTCTCGAAGCGCTTCGAAACGGCAGCGTCGATACCATCGGCATCACGAGCGGCGAAGGCACGCGCACCTGCAGGGTGACGGGCGATGACCGGCTGATGGAAACGAACGCCGCTGGAAGCACGCTCGTGAGCCGTCACGGCGGTGACATCGTCATCGAGGGGCTCGGCACCGACATCGCCTACGGTGCCCAGGAGGAGGATGAGTTCACAGACATCGTGCGCAGCCTGGACATCGGCAGCTGGGTCGAGTTCTATCACGT
>JAABYT010000033.1:55946-98916 GCA_011775625.1 Gammaproteobacteria bacterium
ATGAAGGTGGCCGAGTGCACCGTGCACGGCCTCGCCGTGGAGATGAAGCGCAGCAGCGTGGCGGTCATCGAGGACGTGCCCCTGTTCGACCGCATTATCGGCACCATCAAAGAGCACCTCCACGCGGGAACCGCGCGGCCTCACTGAGGGATCACCGATCCGCTCCTTTCAGAGCTTGCAGAGCTGCAGCCCGAGCTCGGCGTTGGCCTCGAGTGTCGTCTCGTTGCTGACCACGGCAACGCTCGCAATCTCCGGCTCGAGATAGCGCTCGGCGACCCGCCGCAGGTCGTCAATGCCGACCCGCATCACCGCACGTCGAAACGCGCGCCGGTGCGCCGGATTGCGTCCGTGTCGCGAGCCGAAGTAGGCCGCTATCGCTTCTCCAGCAGGCGACTCCGGCCGATCGATGTCACTCAGCACACGCAGCACCGCCTCCTCGACCTTGCGCGCCTCGTGCCGCTCCTGCACGAGCCAGGCAACCGCACGATCGAAATCGGCGAGTGTCTCCGCGAGTCTCGGATCGCGGTATGAATAGAATCGCATGACCCCGCTCGAGGCGCTGTAGCTCGCGCCCCCGCCGTAGGCACCGCCCTGCTCGCGTATGCTTCGATGCAGGTAACCGTTGGTGAGATAGGGCCCGAGCACCATCAGCGCGGGCGCGTCGGCGTGGGACTCGTCCACGGCCGCGTACGCCTTGGCGCAGAAATTGACCTGCGTGTTGACACTCCAGCCCTGCGCAATGCGCTCAGCCGTCCAGTCGAAAGCGAACATATCCCGCGAGGCTGCGCACGTCGACGCGCCCTCCCACACCTCCGAGAGCGATGCGCGCAGCCCCTCGTCACGGCCGATCTCGCCGATAAGCAGAAGCTGGCGCGGCGCGTCGAGGAGCGCGTCGCGAATTTGCTCGAGCCTGGCGGCGAAGTCGCCGAGAGTGCGCTCGTCATCGAGCGCGGCGTCGAGGCCCTTGAGCCGATGCAGCCCCTCGAGGCCGTCCCACCGGTGGTCGAGCATGGCGGCCGGTGAGAATCCGGCGCTTGCCGCGGACATGGCGAGGGAGTGGCCCGACTGGGTGAGCGATGCCTCACCCTCGGCGTGGAACTGAGCGATGAGCTCGCGCAGGCGCGCCGGCTCATCGAAGCGCGCGCCGGTGAGAATGTCCTTGAGCAGCGAGGAGAGCCCCCTCTCGTTGCGCGCCAGTGCCTTGCCTGCCAGCACGAACATACCGCGCACGCGGCCGAGATCGTCCACGTGGGATCGATAAGAGATCCTCGCGCTCACGCCACCGCTGACAGCGGCCTGCCTGGCCTGCATACGCAGATAGTCCTCGTCGCCGGCGCCGACCTCGGTCACGCAGTCGCAGAACAGCCCGAGAACGTCGACGAGCTCCGGTGCGAGCGGAGGAAGATCCACGGCGACCTGCTGATATACGAGGCCGTTGGTGCCCTGCGCGTACCAGCTGAGGGGCATTGTGCCGATCCGCTGCGACGCGCCCTCCGGGATGACGCGGTCATCGGGAACGTCCTCCAGGCCGACCCGCGGCAGCAGCTCGGCGTTTTCCTCCTGTTCCTGACGCGTCTTGAGCGCGGCTGCCTGCTCGATGATGCGGGCCCTGTCCGCTTCGTTCAGGCGCTGCTTACGTTCCTCGAGCTCGCTCGCGAGCGACTCCGCGCGCTGTGCGCTCAGACGCTTGTCCGGTGACATGGTCAGACGCACCCGGTGGGTGTTGTCGATGAGCATGGTTCGCACCAGGGATTTGATGAATCCCGGGTCCTCGATGGATCGCCGAAGCTCCTCCAGCGCGTCGTCGATGTCGAGCGCCTCCACCGGATCGCCGCCGTGCAGATATGTCGGCAATACCCTCATCATGAGCTGCAGACCGTAGGGAAAACGACCGCCGCCGACCTCGCGCTGCGCGAGCTCCACCTGGTGCAGAACCGATTGCACCTGCTCGAGCGGCACTCCATCGCGCGCGACACTCTCGAGCACCTCCATCACCTGGCTCTCGATGGCTTCGGCGTGCTCCGGATCGGTCCCCTCGAGACCGCAATGGAAGGTCGCTTCACGCGTGGAATCATCGAGACCGCAGAGCTCGGACGGTGCGCTGCCAAGCTTCGTCGTCTCGAGGAACTTGCGCAATGGCGATGCGCTGTTATCGAGGAGCACGCCGGAGAGAAGGTGAGCCTTCAACATCTCAGATACATCGTCGCTGCGCCCCAGTAGCCAGCCGATCACGACATGCGTGCGACGCGCGGTACCCTCGTCTTCGTCGAAACTGTACCTGCTCTCGACCGCGACCGGCTTCCGATAGCGCCGCTCATCAGCAATGCTGACGGCGTGATTCCCGTGCTCGTACCTCGACAGCACGCAGGTCTCGAATTTCTCGTGGTGCTCCCCGACGGGGAAGCTTCCGAAGGTCATGAAAAGCGCGTTGCTCGGATGGTAGTGGGTCGAGTGAAAATCCTTCAGCTGCTGATAGCCGAGATGCGGGATCTCCTCGGGCTCCCCACCGCTGTTGAAGTGATACGTTATGGTGGGAAAGAGGTGCGACTTCAATGTCTGGTCTACTTGCGCAATCGGCGAGCTCATCGCCCCCTTCATCTCGTTGTAGACGACGCCGCGGATGGTCAGGTCGGAATCCGGATCCTCCGGCTTGTCGAATTCCAGCCTGTGCCCCTCCTGGGCGAAATCGAGGGAATCCAGTAACGGAAAAAAAACGGCGTCCAGATAGACGTCGAGCAGATTATCGAAGTCCTTGCGGTTCTGAGTCGCGAAAGGGTATGCAGTCCAGTCCGATGCCGTGAACGCATTCATGAACGTGTTCAACGATCGCCTGAGCATCATGAAGAAGGGATCCCGAACCGGGTAGCGCTGGCTTCCACACAGCGACACGTGCTCTAGCACGTGCGCAACGCCGGTGCTGTCCTGGGGAACCGTGGGCAGGGCCACCAGAAAGGCATTGTTGGTGTCAGCCGCCGCGAGATGAATATGGCTGGCCCCGGTCGCCACGTGGCGATACTGCTCGAGTGTCACATCGAGCGAGGGGATGTGCTCACGGCGAATCGACTCGAAGGCCGGATGCGTCATGATTCGGCACCGACGGCGAGCTCTCGGGCGGTCACGACCGACGCGTAGGGCACACTGAGGGCGGCCATGAAAGCCGCGTGCACGTCCCGGGCGGGGATAGTCCTGCCCTCGAACTGCAAATCCCGGGTCGCGCAGGCATCCGAGACCACGATGCACGAGAATCCGAGGTCGAACGCCGCCCGCGTCGTGGCATCGATACACATGTGACTCATCGCACCGCAGATAACGAGACTCTCGGTGTTGTCGTCGCGCAACGTTTCCAACAATGCCGTGTCACGAAAGCTGTTGGGAAAATTCTTCTGAATCACGGGCTCGCCGCCGGCCGGAGCGACACTGGTGTGGGTCTCGGCGCCTTCGGTGTCCGGGATGAAAAACGTCGCGCCGGGACGAACGGACAAGTGCTGGATGTGGTAAACAGGGGCCTTCCTGTCCCGGAATTCCCCGAGAACGGTCGCCGCGGTCGCGGCCGCCGGCTGCATGGCGACCAGCTCCATGTTCCCGCCCGGAAAGTAATCGTTTTGAATATCGACCAGGACCAGTCCGGTTTTCACTTGCGCGCCTCGAGTTTGGTAAGGGCGGTGATTATAAACGTTCGCCGAGCCGATTGTTGATGTGGACATCGGCGGCGCTGTGGCTCTCGTCGAGGTCGAAAACGATGTCGGCACGCGAGGGCATCTCCTCGAGAATGTGCCGCGTGAGCCGTTCGTAGTGCATGATGAAACGGTCCACCTGCGCGTCGGTCATGATTCTCGTGGCCGCGCCTTTTGCATCCTCGGCCGCCGCCTCGGCAAGCTTGTGCTCCTGAAGCCGCCGCCATTCGAAGACCCGCTGCATGGTATCAACGCGCAGCAGAATCAGCACGTCTATGCGCGCAAAAAGCTCCCGGTATTCAGCGCCGAGGTGCTCGTTGACGGTGCGCCGCCAGACGCCGTCGGGGTCCTCCTCGCGCTCGAGGCGATTGACGGGATCGGTCAAGGCCGCTTCCGCCTGAGGCGCTGCTCCAACGCACCATCCCTCGAAGAGCAGCGTGCCGACCGGCCCATCATGGCGTTTCCATTTCTCCGCGGGCAGCCGCGTGTCGAGCGCCTTGTCGAATACGGGCAGCCTGATCGTCTCGCCCTCTCGAAGCGATACGAGCCGCCCGATGGTCGACAGTCCGAGCGCAACGTCGTGGGTTCCCGGAACGCCGCGGGTGATGAACAGCGGGTGCACGTCCCGCGCCAGCTGCTCGCGACGCTCTCGGGTCTCGTAGATGTCGTCGATGGACAATGCCACCGCCACCTCGTCGAATGCCTCGCGCATCACCGTGGCGAGCAGACGGCAGAACGTCGACTTGCCCGAGCCCTGGGCGCCGCACACGCCGACCACCTGGGCGCGCGCCATGGTGCCGCGCGCCCTGCGCAGCCAGGCCGCGAGGGGCAGATAGAGCGACGCGAGCAGTGGCGAGAGATCGTTGTCGATACGCATTGCTTCGCATTCGGCGCGAAACGCCGCTGCGCAGCGCTCGGCCAGCGCCGCGAGGCGCGCTTCGGTGAGAAAAAGCTGATCCGAGGGCCAATTCATTTCGATCAAGGTCCGCTAAGATACGCGGGGTCATCAGCGAGACTGGCGTTCGACCCGACGGCCACCTACGCTTCTCTGAAGCCCCGTAACCGCTCGATGGGCCCAGGGCAGGAGGCGCACGTGAGACAATTCCCGATGAGTCGCATCACCGGTTCACCACCCGTGCAACGAAAAACCCGGTGGCAAAGCCGGACTGTCATGCGGCCTGTCATGGCTGCGCTGCTGGTCGCTTCCTTTATTCTGACGCCGCCGGCATTGGCCCAGGAGGACTACGAAACCGGCAAGCGCGCCTATCTCGCTGGCGATTATGCCGAGGCCTTGCGCATATGGCAGCCCCTGGCCGACCAAGGCAACAAATTCGCCCAGTTCAGCCTCGGCAGCCTCTATTTCGAGGGCTCAGGCGTCGACAAGAGCATGGAGGCTTCGGCAAAGTGGTTCCGTCTCGCCGCGGACCAGGGCTATGCGCCGGCGCAGTTCAACCTGGGCAATGCCTACAAGAACGGTAACGGCGTCGAGCAGGACGACCTGAAGGCCGCCGAGTGGTGGCGCAAGGCCGCGGACCAGGACTTCGCGCCGGCGCAGTTCAATCTCGCCACGCAGTACTACTTCGGGCGCGGCGTGCAGAAGGACGAGGAGACCGCCATCCGCTGGTACCGGCGGGCGGCGGATAACGGTCATGCGCAGGCGAAGCGGCTCTTCAGCATGACCGATTCGCCGGCCAGCCGGCCGCAGGCAGGCTCGACGCAAGTGGCTGTCGCGAGCACGCCGGCACCGGCCGGGAGCGCCTCGCCGGCGGCGGCAACGGCAACGACGACCGCCGCCGCTGCCGGGAGCCCGGCGATGCCGAGCCCATCCGCTCCGGCGGCGGAGGCCGCGGCTGGCGGTGTGCGCGACCAGGGCTGGCTTCTCGCCCAGGAGCCCGATGACTACACCCTGCAGCTGCTGGCCACCAACGACGAGGCGCAGGTACGCGCCTTTCTCGACAAGCACACCTTCAGCGAGCCGGTCGCCTATTTCGCTTTTCAGCGCGACGGCAAGCAATGGTATGCCGCCGTTCACGGCGCCTATCCCGGGAAAGCCCAGGCCCAGAATGCGGTCGCGGCGCTGCCACCCGACGTCGGAAAGAATCCGCCCTGGATCCGTCAGTTCGAGGGAATTCAGAAGCTCATCAAGGCGCCCTGAGCCTAGAGGCGCCGGCTGGATTCGGCAGAAGACGCCGCAGCGCGCGCGTCCAGCGTCGCGAGCAGCGACTCCGGATCGGCGGCGACCGAGTACAGATCGCGGATGCCCGCATCGGCAAAGCCCTGCTCGATGACCCGGTCGATGAGCGCCTCGAAGCTGGACCAGTAATCATCGATGCTCAGCACCGCAATGGGCTTGCCGTGCAGCCGCAGCTGCTTCCAGGTGATGATCTCGATGGTCTCGTCGAGGGTGCCGAGACCGCCGGGAAGGATGGCGAAGGCGTCGGCGAGCTCGAACATGCGCTGCTTGCGCGTGTGCATGCTGTCGACGACCACGAGCTCGGTGAGGGACGGATTGCCGACTTCCCGGTGCATGAGAAATTCCGGGATCACACCCGTGACCTCGCCGCCGTGATCCAGCACCGACTGCATCATCACACCCATGAGTCCGATGCTGCCTCCACCGTAGACGAGACGCACGCGGTGATGGGCGAGAAGCCGCCCGAGGTGCTCGGCCGCCCGCGAGTAAGCCGCATCGGCGCCGGTCCTCGAGCCGCAGAATACGCACAGGCTGCGAAGGTGCTTCATCGTTCCTCGAGATCGTTGATCGCGCGCAGCCGCTCGAGCTCGTTCGGCCCGATGGGAAAGGCCTGGGCGAATCCTCGCACGAACACGCCGCCGCGCGGCTGGAGCCGGAACAGCCTGAAGTCCTCGAGTGGCCGAATCAGCTCGGCGACGTCCCCGAATTTGCGCTCGAACAGATCCAGTATCCTTTCCCACTCGGGCGAGTGCCTGGCGACGACATCGGCCTCGGCCTCGAAGCTCAAGCGTTTACGCGCGAAGAGCTGCTTGCTATGTTCCTCCGCCTGCAAAAACATGACACTCACCCGCTGCGTCGCCAGCAGATTAGCCGTGTGCGTGGACAGATCGCTCAGATTGACATAAAACGCATTGTCGTCGATGCGCACGAACGGCGCATAGCTCGCGTCGGGAACGGCATCGGCGCTTGCCGTTGCCATGATGAGAGAGCGAAAACCGGCGAGGAATTCGCCGGCTTCCTCGAGGACGGACTCGGTGGTCTCACGATACCGGTTGGATTTGTCGCTGGCCTCTGCCACGTATCGTTCACCGCGCGGTTGAAGTGGAAGCGCTAGCCACGTCGCTTCTGCCCCCGGGCGTGTCGGCGCTGGCCGCCACGGGGCTGGTCGCGCTCAGTCTTTTGACCTCCGCGCTCACCGCGGCCGCCGGTATCGGCGGCGGGCTGCTGCTGTTGAGCGTCATGGCCACTTTTCTGCCGCCGGCGATCCTGATTCCGACCCACGGTGTCGTGCAGCTCGGCTCGAACGCCGGTCGCGCCGCCCTCATGCGCCGGCAGATCGATCGCCATATCGTCGTCCCGTTCGCGCTCGGCTCGTTGCTCGGCGTCGCCGTCGGCGCAAAGCTGTTCGTCGCCCTGCCGACGCCGACGCTGCAGATCGTGCTGGGTATGTTCATCCTCGCCAGCGTCTGGCTGCCGAAGCTCAAGACTTCGACCATTCCCAATCGGGGCTTCGTCGTGGTCGGCATGCTCGGCAGCTTCTGCACCATGTTCGTCGGCGCCACCGGGCCGTTCGTGGCGAGCTTCATCAGCCCGGATCGTCTCGAGCGCCACGCGGTGGTCGCCACCCACGGCGCCTGCATGACCCTGCAGCACACCCTCAAGGTCGTCGCCTTCGGCTTTCTCGGATTCGCGTTCCTGCCCTGGGCGCCGCTGCTGGTCGCCATGATCGGCGCCGGCTTTGTCGGAACCCTGATTGGCAGACGCGTGCTCGACCGCCTGCCCCACGACGTATTCGCGCGCTTCTTCAAGGTGGTCCTGACCTTACTCGCGCTGCGCCTGCTCTACGCCGCCGTCGCCTCCTGGTGATGCGCGCTCAGCTGCACCGATCGGCGTGCAGTCTTGCGGTCGCCTCGGTCGCCAGTGCCATGACCGTCATTCTCTGTCCAGAAGGGGCCACAGGGTAACGGAGGCGGGCCCAGAGGACAACGACGCCGCGCCGGCCGCCGTTGCAGACGCGTTCCGTGCAGGCCATGCGCGGCGTTCGGCATCGTTGTGTGCGCGCGGGACGCGCGATCGATGCGCTGCAGGAGCGCGATGCAATCCGCTTCTCTGCCCTCGCACTGAGCGATGGACGCGCTGCTCGTTGCATTGACTTGCCGGCGCTTTCGGCTTGTACTGGCGTCTTCGGCCGAGGTGCTTGCGCAGATTACGGAGCGTGTCCATGAGCGACCAACGTGCGCGGGCGGCGGCAGAGGCCATCTGGGCGAGCTGGGAGCGCGGGCAGCGCCTCGAGCGACTGCCGGACAGCTGCCGCCCCCGCAGTATCGAAGAGGGCTACGCGGCCCAGGCGATGCTCGAGGAAGTATCGGGCTCATCCAGCGTCGGCTGGAAGATCGCCGCCACCAACGTCACCGGCCAGCGCCACATCGGTGTGCAGCAACCCCTCGGCGGACGCCTGCTGGCGGTGAGAGTGGCCAAGGGCGACACGCCGATTCCCGTTGCCGACAACCACATGCGGGTCGCGGAGGCGGAGTTCGCATTCGTGCTCGCGCGCGACATCCCGCCGCGCGCGCAGCCCTACACCCCCGACGAGATCCTCGACTGCGTGGCCTCGCTGCATCCGGCCATCGAGCTACCCGACTCGCGCTTCCGGGACTTCGCCTGCGCCGGCGGCGCGCAGCTCGCCGCCGACGATGCCTGTGCCGGCTGGTTCGTGGCGGGCGAGGCGGCGACCGCCGAGTGGCGCGAGCTGGATCTCGCGGCGCATCCGGTATCGCTCGCCGTCAACGGCCGCCAGGTGACCTGCGGGCGCGGCGCCGACGTGCTCGGCGGGCCGCTGGTGGCGCTCGCCTGGCTCGCCAACAGCCACGGCCTGCGCGGCTGCGGCCTCGAAGCCGGTCAGATAGTCACCACCGGGGTCTGCGGCGAACCCTCGCCCATCGGCCCCGGCGATTCGGTATGCGCCGACTTCGGCGCACTCGGCCGGGTCGCGCTCGAGCTGCAAAGCTGACCCCATGGACTACACCCGCATCCGCATCGAGCCGCTCTCCCCCGCCCTCGGCGCCGAGGTGAGCGGGGTCGACCTCTCCGGCACGCTCGACGACACGCTGATCGCCGAGCTTCGGCACGCGTTTCTCACCCACCTGGTGATCTTCTTCCGCGATCAATCCCTGAGCCCGGATCGCTTCCTCGCCTTTGCGCGCTGCATGGGCGAGCCGAGCGAGTACCCCATGGTCAAGGGCCTCGACGGCTATCCGGAGATCACCGAGGTGATCAAGAAAGAAAATGAGCGCGTCAACTTCGGCGGCATCTGGCATTCGGATACGACCTACCTGGAAAAACCGCCCATGGGCACCATGCTGCTCGCCCGTGAGGTGCCGCCGGTCGGCGGCGATACGCTCTTCGCCAACATGTTCCTGGCCTACGAGAGCCTGTCGCCCGGACTCCAGCGCCTGCTCGACGGACTCACCGCCATCAACACCTCGGACAAGGACATCGCGGCGGCGACGCGCGCCGATCGCGTGCGCGATCGGCCGGGCGGATCCGGGCAAACGGTGAACAGCGCCGAGCATCCCATCGTGCGCACCCACCCGGAGACCGGTCGCAAGGCCCTTTACATCAATCCCGGACACACGGTCCGCATCGCCGGATTCAGTGAGCAGGAGAGCGCACCGATTCTCGAGTATCTGTACGCGCAGCAGATCCGTGTGGAGTTCACCTGCCGGTTCCGCTGGCGGGTCGGCTCGCTGGCGTTCTGGGATAATCGCGCGGCGCAGCACTATCCTCTGAACGACTACCACGGCTACCGCCGCGCCATGCAGCGCATCACCCTCGCGGGCGATCGCCCGCGCTAACGTGTCGACGTCGATCACCGCCTTCCTGCTCACCCGCCAGTGGCGCGATGTGGGCGACGGCCTCGAAATCGTGCTGTGGGCGGTATCCGGGAACGGCCCGGTGCGGGTCGTCGTCGACGATCAGCGCGCCGTCTGCTTCATCGAGAGGGACACGCCGCTCGACGCGCGCGAGATCCACCCCGGGCGCGACGAGCGCAAGCCTCTCGCACTCGAGACGCTCGAAGGCATACCGGTAGACGGGCTCTACTTTCGTTGTCAGCGGGATCTCGTGGCGGCGCGCGACAGCCTGCGCGGGCGCGGCGCGATCCTCTATGAATCCGATCTCAAGCCCGCCGATCGTTTCCTCATGGAGCGCTTCGTGCACGCTGGGCTCGAGCTGCGCGGCGAGGCGCGGCAGATGCCGGGCTATCTCGAGTTTCGAAATCCGGCCATCAGGGCCGCCGAGCACCGCCCGCACCTGTCCCAGGCTTGCATCGACGTGGAGAGCGACGGGCTCTCCGGACAGCTCTACTCCATCGCCGTGCACGGCGGCGATGACGCGGTCGTGTTCATGATCTCCGACACCGCGATCGATGTGGAAGGGGCCCGCGTCGAGCTGTGCACCGACGAGCGCGCCCTGCTCGAGGCTTTCTTCGCGTGGCTGGCATCGAACGACCCGGATCTGATCCTCGGATGGAACGTGGTCAACTTCGATCTGGATCTCATCGAGCGCCGTTGCCGCGCGCTGGGCGTCGAGTTCGCCGTCGGACGCGGCACCGATCGCGCCACCATCCTCGCGCCGCAGGGCCCGCGCGGCACGCGGGTCGCGCGCCTGCCGGGACGCGTGGTGCTCGACGGCATCGACTGGCTGCGGGCGGCATTCTGGAACTTCGAGAGCTTCGAGCTCGAGTCCGTGGCCCAGGCGCTGCTCGGACGCGGTAAGCACGATCTCGGCGCCGAAGCGGCCGGCGACGACAAGATCGCTGCCATCAACCGTCTCTACCGTCAGGATCGCGCGCGGCTCGCCGCATACAACATCGAAGACTGCCGACTGGTGACGGCGATCTTTGCGCACACCGGGCTCGTGGATTTCGCGCTGCGCCGCGCCGAGCTCACCGGTCTCGCCATGGACCGGCTGGGCGGATCGGTGGCGGCCTTCGACAATCTCTACCTGCCGCGCCTGCACCGGCGCGGGCGGGTGGCACCGGACGTGGGCGACGCGGCGGCCGGGCCGGGCAGCCCGGGCGGCTACGTCCTGGATTCCGCGCCGGGACTCTACGACAACGTGCTGGTGCTGGACTTCAAGAGCCTCTACCCGAGCATCATCCGCACCTTCCAGATCGATCCGCTCGGCCTGGCGGTGCCCGGCGACGACGCCGTGCCCGGCTTTCTCGAGGCAAGCTTTGCGCGTCAGGGCGCCATTCTCCCGGAGCTCATCGAGGAGCTCTGGCAGGCCCGCGACGAGGCCAAGCGAAACCGGGACGCGGCGCTCTCCCAGGCGGTGAAGATCCTCATGAACTCCTTCTACGGCGTGCTCGGCTCACCCGGCTGCCGTTTCTACGACGCCCGTCTCGCCAGCAGCATCACGCGCCGCGGGCACGCCATCATTCAGACGAGCCGCGATCGCATCGAAGCGCAGGGGCACGCGGTGATTTACGGCGATACCGACTCGCTGTTCGTGCTTCTCGGCGGCGACGTGGACGAGCGAGAGGCAAACGCCGTCGGTGCCGATCTCGCCGCAACGCTCAACGCCTGGTGGCGAGAGCGGATTGCGAAGGAATTCCGCCTCGACTCGTTTCTCGAGATCGAGTTCGAAACGCTTTACCTGCGCTTTCTCATGCCCACCGTGCGCGGTGAGCAGACCGGCAGCAAGAAACGCTACGCGGGCCTGGTGCGCACGCCGGACGGCGGCACCGACGTGATCTTCAAAGGTCTCGAAAGCGTACGCACCGACTGGACGGCGCTCGCGCGGCGCTTCCAACGCGAGCTCTACCGGCGGGTTTTTCTCGGTCTGCCTTTCGAGGAGTACCTGCGCGAGACGCTCGCCGACCTGCTCGCGGGCAGGCTCGACGAGGAGCTCGTCTACCGCAAGCGCCTGCGCCGGGCTATCGACGAGTACACGCGCAACGTGCCGCCCCACGTCCAGGCCGCGCGCAAGCTGGACAAGCCGGGGCGCTGGATCCGGTACGTGATCACCGCGAACGGCCCCGAGCCGGTGCGGGACGGCATTCCCAAGCCGGACTACGAGCACTATCGCGAACGCCAGCTGGCACCGGCCGCCAACGGCATCCTGCACTTTCTCGATACCAGCTTCGAAGCCATCACCGACGCGCAGCTGGCGATCTTCTGACCCGCCGATGCCGCGCCGGGGGCATCCCGGATGGAAAATTCGTGCATGCGTTGTACACTCAGTGAGCATGAAACGTACACGCGGTGAGCCCTGCCCATGCAGCTGAGTCCTGACGACCGGCGCTTCTTCGCGGCCGTCGCCGAGATCATTTTCTCCAACCCCTTCGACGACGCCCGCGCCGAGGTCCGAGCCCTAATCCCGGATGCACCCGGGACCGGCGTCGGCCGCAAGCATCCCTTCGCGGCCCTTTTGCCCCCGGTGGAGGCCCGCTTGAGCGCGCTCGCCGCCGACGGCATTCGCGTCGTGCACGACGTGGCGTCGCGCGATCGCGATCTGTTCAGCCACGCTCTGCTGTTCCGCGCCTATCAACGCAGCGCAGAGCATTTCGACCGCCTCATCATCGAGCAGCTGGCCGCCGGCGACGAGCCTGCCGCGGCGCCTTTTGCACAAGCGCTGCTCGACGAGCTCAGCGCCTGCGGCTTCGCGCGCGACGACGCCGGCCGATACGTGGCGCTTTTCTACCAGATTCGAAGGGCGTACTACTTCATCGCCGATTCGCTGCTCGGCGACAGCCCCGCCATGAGACGCCTGCGCCACGCGCTGTGGAACAACGTCTTCACATCCGACGTGCGCACCTACGTCAACCACCTGTGGAACCGCATGGAGGACTTCTCCACACTCGTGCTCGGCGAGACGGGAACCGGTAAGACAGCGGCGGCGGCGGCCATCGGCCGATCGGGATTGATCCCCTACGACGAGAGACGCGGGCGCTTCGCCGCGAGCTTCACCAGCACCTTCGTCGCCGCGAATCTATCCCAGTACCCGGAGAGCCTCATCGAATCGGAGCTGTTCGGGCATCGCAAGGGCGCGTTCACCGGCGCCATCGACAACCACCGGGGCTTGTTCGAACGGCTCAGCAACTACGGTGCGCTGTTCCTCGACGAGATCGGCGAGGTATCGGTGCCGATTCAGATAAAGCTGCTGAACGTGCTCGAGCAGCGCCGCTTCTCGCCCGTGGGCAGCCACGAGCCAGTGCGTTTCGACGGCCGGGTCATCGCCGCAACCAACCGATCGCTCTCGCAGCTCCGCGAAAGCAACGCTTTTCGCGACGATTTCCTCTACCGCCTGTGCTCCGACGTGATCGAGGTGCCGCCGCTGCGCAAGCGCATTGAGGAGCATCCCGCCGAGCTCGAGCAGCTGGTCTCGCTGATCATCGCGCGCGCCACCGGTGAAGCGTCGCCGCCGCTCACCGACAGGGTGGTCACGTCACTGGAGGCATCGCTGCCCGATGCCTATCCATGGCCGGGCAACGTGCGCGAGCTCGAGCAGGCCGTGCGGCGCGTGCTGCTCAACGGCCGCTACGACGGCGCCACCGCCGGCAACGACGAAGACGCCGAGGACGCGCTCGCGCAGGCTCTGCGCGAGGGCCGCGTGACGGCGACCGAGCTCACCAGCCGCTACTGCCGGATGCTCTATGCGCAGCTGGGATCCTATGAGCAGGTGGCACGGCGCATCGATCTCGATCGGCGCACGGTCAAGAAATACATCGGCCGGGAAAGCGACTGAGATCTTCGCTCAGCCGAGATCCACGATCTGCGGCGCGTGTTGCGCATGGGCGAGAAAACGCAGCAGATCGTCGCCCGAGATGGCCGTCGTCATGGCGTTGTCCAGCGGGTGAAAGTTGAGCGGATCGTGCGCGAGCAGACCCGCGTCGAGCACCATCTGCACGGCCGCCTGGCGGTCGTTGATCACGGCGAACGGCGTGACCGCTCCCGGCACCACGCCCAGGTGGCGCATCAGACGCTCGGCACTGGCGAAAGAGAAACGCCCTGCCTCGAGGCGTGCCGCGAGCGCCTTGAGATCGATGTCTCGGTCCTCGAGGCACGTGACCAGCCACATGCGCCCTTTCTTGTTGCGCAGAAACAGATTCTTGGAATGGCCGCCGGGAAAGTCCGCGCGCAGCTCTCTCGACTCCGCCACGGTGAACACCGGCACGTGCCGCACGGTGCGGTGCACGATGCCGAGGCTGTCGAATCGCTCCAGCAGATCGGCGCTTGAAAGCGGCGCGCTACCGTCGGCGAGGACGGGCTCGGGGGACGCTTCGGCGTTCATGGCGCGCGACCATAACAAGTCCGGCCGGCCGGCGATAGCTCGACCCGGGCCCGTGACCCGGTAGAATAGCGCCGCGCTGTTCGCTGTTTTGGAAAAACGCATGTGATCAGGCTGACCTGTCTGATAGCTGTTGCGGCCACCCTTGCTCTGCAGGCGGGCACCGCCGCGGGGCAGAGCCCCCCGGTGCCGGCTGTCGCCATCGGCGAGCCCGCCCCCGAGTTCTCCGCCGTCGACGAGCACGGAAACCGGCGGCGGCTTTCGGACTACCGCGGCTCGCACGTGATCCTCGAATGGACCAATCGGGACTGCCCGTTCGTCAGGAAGCACTACGACTCCGACAACATGCAGTCGCTGCAGGACGACGCGCGCGCCAGGGGGGCCGTCTGGCTGACGGTGACCTCGACGGCGCCGAGTCATCCGGGCTACATGGATGCCGGTGGGGCCGAGCGCTTCCGCAACCGCTACCGTGCGCGGCCGACCCTGATTCTGCTCGACCCGGACGGGCGCATGGGGCGCCAGTACGACGTCGAGGTCACGCCGCAAATTTTCATCATCGATGCCGCCGGTGTGCTCGTCTATATGGGCGGCATGGACGACAAAGCCACCGTCCGCGCCGCCGATGTGCACCAGGCCACCGACTACGTCGGAGCGGCGCTCGACGAAGCCCTGGCGGGCAAGCCCGTATCACGCTCCATCACCCGCCCCTACGGCTGCCCAATCGTATACTGACCGGTGGTGGGCAGAGGCTGGGGAATCGCCATGGCCGTGCTCTCGGCGCTCTGCTATGGCGCGGCGCTGCCGCTTTCGCGACTCGCCTACGATCACGGCGCCAATGCGCTGACCATCATGACGCTGCGCTACCTGGCGATCGTCGTGCTGCTCGGGCTGTGGCTGCATGCCACCGGCACGCGCTTTCGCATGGCGCCGCGATTGATGCTTGCGTGCGCCGCGGTCGGCGTGTGCTTCGTCGCGATCTCCGGGGGCACGCTCGCCTCGGTGAGCTTCATTCCCGTAAACCTGACGGTAGTGGTGTTCTACACCTACCCGATGATGACGCTGCTGGTGGTGAGCGCCATCGAGCGGCGTAGACCCGGCACCCTGGAGCTGCTCGCGATCGTCCTCGCTCTGCTCGGCGTGGGCCTGGCCGTGCAGGTGAGCTTCGAGACCCTGAATACGGCCGGCGTCGGCTTCGCGTTGCTGGCGGCGGTGGGCGTGGCCGGCTCGTTCCTCATCGCGAGCCGCACCATCGCGGCAGCGGGCACGACGCGCACGACCTTCTACGCCTGCGCCATGGCCTTGCTCGGAGGCGCCACCCTGACGCTCGCATTCGACGCGGTGGCGCTGCCGAATTCGCCTTTCGGCGTTGCATTGATCGCCGTCGTCATCGCCGTCTTCGCCACCGCCGTCATCACCATGTTCGTCGCGGTGCGACTCATCGGACCCGTGCGCCTGGCGACGTTCCTGTGCCTCGAGCCCGTGATGGCGATTTTCATCGCCGTGCTGGCTCTCGACGAGCACCTGAAGAGCGGTCAATGGCTCGGCGTGGGCCTGGTCGGCCTGGCCCTGCTCCTCGCGAGCCGCCGGGAGACTTAACCCCACACGCGCTCTCGTCCGTTGACAGTACCCATGGAAGGGTACCGACACCGCCGACCGCTCGAGCCGGCCATGACAGGCCGCGGCACGGGCCGCAACGCGCCGCGGCTGGCCGCCGCGCTCGCCGCCGCGGTCATTCTCGCCGCCGGCCTGGGGCTGGCGGAATCCGCTCGCGAGGCGTTCGTGCACGCGCAGGGGCCGGCGCAATGGCAGGCTCCGCCGATTGCGCCGGGCGCGCGCCCGCACGAAGCCGAGGGCGCCGCCGGGGCGCTTCGCCTTGCCGAGAAAGCGCCGGCGTCGGAGCCCGTGCTCACCCGCCCGCCTGCGGCCCGCCTGCATGCCGATGCGGCGCCCGCCGACATGCCGCCGACCGAGCCGCTGTGGAGCAATCTCCCCGCCCGCGACGAGTCCGGCCTCCCGCGCTTGCAGGCGCGGCTGCCGGGGCGCGCAGCCGAGGCCAAGAACGAGGGCGATGCCGATCGGCAAGTCACCGGCGAGAGCGCCGCGAAGCGCGCGCGCGGACCCAGAGAAGCTGCGCGGCATTTTCTCGCCGCGCAGGAACGCCTGGCGGGGCTGCGGTTTCAGCCGCGTTCCGGCTACTGGGCCAACACCTACGTGCCGGGCGACCCCGCCATTCGTGTGCTGGAGGCGCGCCTGCAGGGCTGGAACCGCGGCGCGCTCGCCGCCCGCATCGGCGATGCGCGCCTGGAGACGGCGGTGCGGCAGGTCCGAATGCCCTTCGACGTGCCGCAGAACGCGGCCCTGGCCGCCTATCTGCACGCCGACAAGCGCGCCGTCGAAGGTCGTTCGCGGCTGCGGGTCCAGGTCGGCCTGCAGGCATCGCACAAGCGCAGCGGCCTGCGCCCGGCCATGAACGTGGGCGTGGTGCTGGATCTGCGCCGCCCCCTCGACGATGCCACCGGCGCGAAGCTGCGCGCTCTGTTGACGGCGCTCGCCAGGGCCCGTCAGCCCGGCGACCGGTTCTCCATCACCGTCGCCGGTCATCCCGGCGGGTTGCTGGTGGCGCCGGCCGATTTCCGCCACGGGCCCGTGCGCATCGCCATGCAGTCGCTGTTTGCGGACACGGTGCAAAAGCGCAGGCCGGCGATGGACCTGCTGGCCGCCCTGGCAACGGCCACCGAGAACGTGCGCCAGGGCGACGACGCTTCGGCACCGCTGGGTGCGAGTCTCGTGTTGCTGGTCTCGACGGCGCCTTTTACCGAGCAGCGTGAGCCGCTCGAGCGCATGGCCCACCAGAACGCGGTCGACGGAATCGCTCTGAGCGTCGTCGCCCTCGGAGACGGCGCCGATGTCGCCTCCATCGACCGGTTGGTGCTCCTCGGCCAGGGCCATCGGCGCGTGCTCAGCGCCGCCGAGGGCGCCGCGCAGCTCGTCGATCGCGAGCTGCACGCGGCGAGCCGCGCCGTGGCCCGCGCCGTGCGCCTGCGCATCCGCCTGGCACCGGGCGTCGAGCTCGTCGACGTGCTCGGCTCGGAGAATCTCTCCGCGCGCGCCGCCGGGCGCGTGCGCGAGGCCGAGCGCAGCATCGATCGGCGTCTTGCGCGCAACGTCGGCATTCGCGCCGACCGTGGCGAGGACGAGGAAGGCATTCAGATCGTCATGCCGAGCTTTTTTGCCGGTGACAGCCACGCCGTCCTCCTCGACGTGGTCGTGCCGGGGCCGGGACCGGTCGCCGACGTCAGCGTGCGCTACAAGGATCTCGTCTATCGACGCAACGGCGTGGCGCGCGCCCGGCTCGCCCTCGAGGACGGGCGCCGCGGTCCGGGGCCCCTGCAGCACAACGTGCTCAAGAACCAGCTCGCCCACGCGCTCGCGCGCTCGGCCGCAAGGGCAGGTGAGCAGCTGGATGGCGGAGATGCGACGGGCGCCGTGCAGACACTGACATGGGTGCGGGATCTCTTGAGCGGCATGCGCCTGGAGATCCGGGGCTTCGACGGTGACGACGCGCTTCGCGAGGACGTGGCGCTCCTCGATCGGTACCTGGAGCTGCTCGCTTCCCCGCAGCCGGTCGCCGGCCAGCACCGCCGGCACCTCGCCGACTCGCTGCGCTACGTCGCCCATCGACGATTGATTCCACCTTACAAGTAAACCACGCCGCCTACACAGGAGCTTGCAATCATGAGAACGCTACTGCTGACGCTGATGATCTGCATTGGCATGCCGAGCGCCGTGCAGGCGGCAACCGATCCGGACGGCGGCGAGGTGCGCGTACCGCTCGACACCTATCGGAGACTCGTCGAGCAGGCAAGCCAGGTGCCGAAACCCGCACCTGCCGCCTTTGCCATCGGCGTATCCCACGTCAACGTCACCGTCATCGACGACGAAAAGCACACCACCGCGCGCGTCGAGGCGACCATCGACATCGAGACGTTCGAGAACCAGTGGACACTGGTGCCGATCCTGCCGCCGGGCGCAGCGCTCGCCGGCGCCACGGTCAACGGTAGACCCGTGCAGCTCGTGCAGGGACGCGATGGTCTCGCGTGGAGCACCGACAAAGCCGGCACGGTGCAGATGCAGCTCAGCTACGGTATGGATGCGCGCCGCTCGGAGTCGGGCTACACCTTGGCGCTGCCGATTCCGCAGGCGGCCGCCACTAATTTCGTCTTGAGCTACCCCGGTGCGGACGTGGACCTGGCGATCATTCCCGCTGCCAATGTGGCGTCGACGCAGCGAGACAAGCAGACGTTTTTCACCGCCAAGATCCCGAGCACTTCCATCGTTCTGGTGACCTGGCGATCGGCCGCGCGCCATGCCCACGCCGTGAGCCGGGCGCGCTACACGGGCGAAATCCAGGGCGGGGCTCTCGTCTGGAACGCGATCTTCCATGTCGAGATATTCGAAGGCGAGTTCGTCAACCTGCCCCTCATGCCGAGCAGCGTGACGCTCGGTGAGGTGCGCGTCGACGGCGAGGCGGCAACCGTCATCGAGGAGAACGGGCACTTCGAGACCGTGGTCAAGGGCCGCGGCATGCACGAGGTCAGCGTCACGTTTCAGGTCCCGGTAACCACCGAAAACGGCCCACCGAGCGCGACGCTTCAGGTGCCACGCATTCCGGTCTCGCAGTTCGAGCTGAGCCTGCCCGGCAAGAAGGAGGTGAGCGTGACACCCGGGGCCAACGTCGTGACAACGCATGGCGAGAACGCGACGCTCGCGAGCGTTTTCGTGCCCATGAGCGAGACGGTGACGTTCTCGTGGATCGACGCCGTGCCCGAGGACGTGCGCGCCCAGGTGCGTGCCAACGCCACCCTGTACCACGCGGTGCACGCCGAGGAAGGGGTGCTGCACGTACGCGCTCTGGTGGTCTACGAGATCAATCGTGGCGATACCAACCTGCTCGAGCTCCAATTGCCCGGGGATGCTCAGGTGACGAGCATCAAGGCGCCATCGGGCGGCGTATCCGACTGGACGGAGGCTACCGAGAGCGGCGATGCGCTGAAGACCATCAGCGTTTTCCTCGATCGTGCGGTGAAGGGCGAGTTCGCGCTCGACATCGCCTACGAGTATCTGCTCGGCGGCGGTGCCCGCGCGCTGGAGCCGATTCCCGTGCCGCTTCTTGCCGCCGAGGAGGTGCACCGGCAACGCGGCATGGTGGCGTTACTCGCCGGCCCCGAGCTCACCCTGCAGCCGATAAGCGAAGAGCGTATCGTGCGGGTCGGCGAGAATCAGCTGCCGGCCTTCGTGCGCAATCAGCTCAGCATGAGCGTCGCGCACACCTACAAGTACACCGGGCGTACGCCGGAGCTGGTGGTCAGCGCGGTGGCGCCCGAGCGAAAGCAGGGCAAGTTCGATGCGCAGGTGGACACGCTGATGTCCATCGGCGACGTCACCATGAAAGGCTCGGCGACGGTGGAGATCAACATCAAGTCGGGCGCGATACTCCATCTTGCCCTGCGTGTGCCGCCGAATGTCAACGTGCTCGACGTGACCGGACCGTCGATTCGCAGCTTCGACGTCGCCCCCGGAGAGCCCTATCAGGCCATCGACATCGATTTCACCCAGGAGATGGAAGGTCAATTTCGTCTCGAGGTGAACTACGAGCGCATCATGGCAGACGGCGAGCCGACCTCCGCAGTGCCGACCGTGAGCGTCGCCGAGGCCGAGGTGGAGCACGGCCGCATCGCGGTCGAGGCGTTGAGCGCCTTGGAGGTTCAGGCAGCGACCGTCGAGCAGCTGTCGTCCCTCGACGTCAACGAGCTGCCTCAGCAGCTTGTGCTGAAAACCACCAACCCGATCCTGCTCGCCTACAAGTACGTGCACGCCGAGCCGCCGTTTCGGCTCGCCCTGAAGATCACCCGGCACCGCGAGATCGACGTGCAGGTGGCGGCCATCGAGAAGGCAAACTACTCGACGCTCTACACCCGTGACGGCCTGGCAGTCAGCACGGCGCGTTTCGACGTGCGCAACAGCCGTCGCCAGTTCCTGCGGCTGGAACTTCCGCCGCAGACGCAGGTCTGGTCCGTGTTCGTCGACGGCAAACCGGAAAAGCCGGCCCTCGCCGACCCGACGGAGAAAGGCTCCGCAGTGCTCATCAAGATGATCAATTCCGCGACGGGATTCCCCGTGGAGATCGTCTACGCCACGCGGGCCGCCTCCATGGGCTTCATGGGCACGGTGAGCGGTCGCCTGCCGACGCCGGACATGGTGGTGACCCACACCAGATGGGACGTATATCTGCCCCATGGACCTCGTTACCGGAAGCCCGACAGCACCCTCGACCCGGTGATCAACGGGCGCGAGGTGCCGAGCGCCGCCTTGAACGAAGAGCTCGCCCGCGCGCGCAGCGCCAAAGGCGTGGTGATGGGCGAGCCGCTGCGCTTGAGCGTGCCGACTCAAGGGGTGCATTTCTCCTTCGAGAAGCTCTATGCCAACCAGTCACCGCGGCCGGCCGGCTTCTCCATGGGCTACACGTCCATGGAAGGAAACCGCCTCGGTCTCGCCGCGAGCCTGCTCGGCGTGGTGGTGCTTTGGATCGCAATCGTCGCCATCGGCGGCTATCACGAGCGCGTGCCGCGCGCAGCCGCAGTGGCGCTGCTGGTCGTTGGAGTCGCCAGCGTGGTGGCAGCGATCGGCTACATGGGCACCGACCCCGCGCCGGCGGCGGCCCTTGCGCTGGTCGTCGCGGCAGCCATCGGCATCTGGCTCGGCGCGCGGCGCTATGCGGGCCGGCGCACGGCCGGCACGGACTGAGCGTGGCCGAGGCGGCCACCGCACTTTCCGCTGGATGGCTCGAGATGTTAAGGTTCGCGGCGCATGCCTTCGTTCAACCCCATCGCGAATCTCTTCGGCGCATCACCGGTAAGGCCGCTGCAGAAACACATGGCCAAGGTCGTGGAGTGCGCCTCACAGCTCGAGCCGCTGTTCGACGCGGTCGTCCGAGCAGATGCGCCGGGGGTGAACAAAGTCCAGGAGCGCATCGTCGTGCTCGAGCACGAAGCCGACGATCTCAAGCACGATCTGCGTCTGCGCCTGCCGCGCAGCCTGTTCCTGCCGGTGGAACGCCGGGATCTGCTCGAGGTGCTGACGATGCAGGACAACATCGCCAATCGGGCCAAGGACATCGCCGGTCTCATCCGCGGCCGACAGATGTCTTTTCCGGCCGACCTCGGCCCGAAGCTGAAAGAGTTCGTCAAACGCTGCATCGATGCCTGCCTGCAGGCACAGAAGGCGGTCAACGAGCTCGACGAGCTGGTGGAGACGGGCTTTCGCGGAGCCGAGGTTGAGCTGGTGCAGGAGCTGATCACGGAGCTCAACCGAATCGAGACCGATACCGACAAGATCCAGGTGGACGTGCGCGCCAAAGTATTCGCGATCGAGCGCGAGCTGCCGCCCATCGACGTCATGTTCCTGTACCGCATCATCGACTGGACCGGAGACATCGGCGACCGCGCGCAACGCGTCGGCAGTCGCCTGCAATTGATGCTGGCGCGTTAGGGCTCCGTGGAGCACGCCAACGTCTACCTGATGCTGGCGGCCACATTCGGCCTGTTCATGGCGTGGGGGATCGGCGCCAACGACGTCGCCAATGCCATGGGCACGTCGGTAGGATCCCGGGCATTGACGCTGCGCCAGGCAATCGTCATTGCGGCAATTTTCGAATTTCTGGGCGCGGTGCTTGCCGGCGGTCAGGTCACCGCCACCATCCGCAAAGGCATCATCGACCCGACGCTGCTCTCAGGCAGCCCCGAGCTGCTTGTATTCGGCATGCTTGCCGCATTACTGGCAGCGGGACTATGGCTGCTGGTGGCTTCGCATTTCGGCTGGCCCGTGTCGACGACGCATTCCATCGTCGGCGCCATTATCGGTTTCGGCATGGTGGGTATCGGCGTCGCGGCGGTGCAATGGGCAAAGGTCGGTTCCATCGTCGCGAGCTGGGTTGTATCGCCCGTGATCGCCGGTGTCCTCGCATTCGTGCTGTTTCGTAGCGTACAACGCCTTATCTTCGACGCCGGAGATCCGTTCCGCAATGCCAAACGCTACGTGCCCATGTACATCTTCCTGGTCGGTTTCATCATCGCACTGGTGACCCTGTTGAAGGGCCTGAAGCATGTCGGCATGGATCTGTCCACGTGGCAGAGCTACCTGCTCGCGGTCGCCGCCGGCGTGGTCACGATGATCGGCGGCATGGTGTTCGTGCGGCGCGTTCGACGCAGCAAGGAAGCGGATCGAGACTTCCACTTTGCTAACGTCGAGCGCGTATTCGCCGTATTGATGGTCTTCACCGCCTGCGCCATGGCCTTCGCCCACGGATCCAACGACGTTGCCAACGCGATCGGGCCCGTGGCGGCCATTGTCGGCGTGATTCAGAGCGGCGGTGAGGTCGTTCAGAAATCCCCACTGCCCTTGTGGGTGCTGATCGTAGGCGCCGCCGGAATCGTCGCCGGGCTGGCCACCTACGGATTTCGCGTCATGGCGGTGGTCGGCGAACGCATCACGGAGCTCACGCCGAGCCGCGGTTTCGCCGCGACGCTCGGCGCGGCGACCACCGTTGTGGTGGCGTCCGGGACCGGCCTGCCCATTTCCACGACCCACACCCTGGTCGGCGCGGTGCTCGGCGTCGGCATTGCCCGCGGTATCGCTGCCATCAATCTGCGGGTTATCCGCAACATCCTGATCTCGTGGGTGGTGACGCTGCCGGCGGGCGCGCTTCTGGCGATTATTTTCTATTTCGTGCTGAAGGCCGCGCTCGGCTAGCCCTTGCCGAGCTCGATGGGCTCGCCGTGGGGCGTGTGACGGGCCGCCTCGTCCCACTCGGTCTTGCGCGTATCGAGCTCGGCCGCCGAGGTGAGGCCCTTCTCGGCCACCAGCTTCTCGAGCGCCGCGAGCCAGTGCAGATAATAAGTGTCACCGCGATCCGGATCGCCGCGCGCCTGCGCCGCGCCGATCTCCTCGGAAAGATGTGCGGCCCACTCCTTCCAGGTGAAGTGCCCGGCCCGATGCAGCTCCAAGGTCATGGCGAATGCCTGCGCCTGCCACGGCTCGGCGAAAACCGGACCGTCCTCATCCATCGGCAGTGAGGGCAGCTCGGAGAGATCGGCGGACTGGCTCATGACGGCAGACGCCTCAGGCGGGGTCCAGATAGTCGTCCCACAGATCGAGATACACGCTGTCGCGCGCAGACGCGTCGGCTCCCCACAGCTCCTGCGCCGTGAAGCGCACGCTGTACAGATGCTGCGGCTTCATGCCCTCGCCGACGGCGTGGGTGTCGGGAAAGATGAACACACCGTAGTCGCAGGCGATGGTTCCATGGCGTGCGCGCGCGTAGCGCGGCAGGCGCGTATGACCGATGGGATTGATGTTGCGCGTCAGCACCCGATCGCCGACCCGGAACTTGGCCGCAACGTCCTCGTTCACGCGTGCGCCGCGACTGTGCTGCAGCGCATGCTCGACGTCTGCCGCCTTCAACGGCTTCACGTGTCCTGCTCTCCCGTGAGCTCCAGCATGCGTGCCGCGATCTCCTCTTCGGTGAGTATCCCCTGCTCCACCAGCAACGTCTGCAGGCCGTGCAGCCAGTGCTCGTAGTAGCTGGTCCCGAGGTAATCGGCCGGATGCATGCGCTCGCGCGCGTAGCGCGACATGTCGATGTTCCACTTGCCGAGGAATCCCGCGGCCAGGGTAATGGCGAAGCAGCGCCGCTCCCACTCCTCGTGAAACACCGGCTCGTCGAACTCCGGGTCGATGGCACCCAGACCGTGCATGCCGCCGAGATCGTGCGCGCCGTTCATGGCCCCGTCCCTGCGCTCAGACGCCGCCGGGCGAGCCGGCGAGGCCCACGCCGATCATGGAGTCGCGGGTGACGAGGTCGGCGAGCGCCTCCTCGTCCATCCCTTCGGTGCCCCCGGGACGCTGCGGAAGCACGAGATAGCGAATTTCCGCGGTGCTGTCCCAGACGCGAATCTCCACCTCCTCGTCGAGCGCCACGCCGAACTCCTCGAGCACGCCCCTCGGATCGATGACGGCGCGCGCACGGTACGGCGAAGACTTGTACCAGACCGGCGGCAGCCCGAGGACTGCCCACGGATAGCAGGAGCAAAGGGTGCACACCACCATGTTGTGCACCTTGGCCGTGTTCTCGAGCACCACCATGTGCTCGCTCTGACGGCCCTGGAAACCGAACTCGGCGATCGCCGCGGTGGCGTCCTCGAGCAGTCGTTTCTTGTACGCGTCGTCGACCCACGCTCTCGCCACGACCTTGGCGCCGTTGCGTGGACCCACCCTGGTCTCGTAGGTATCGATGAGCACGTCGAGGGCCGCCGGATCCACGAGCCCTTTCTCGGTCAGGAGTGATTCGAGTGCCTTCACGCGCAACACCGTATCGGGCAGCGGTGCGTCGTGGTCATGGTGGTGGTCGCTCATATCCTTCACCCCGGCTCAAGAGATCAGCGCAATTACCGAAACCTGGCGGCCGTAGTCCGGCTCGCCCCGATGCGTGGCACGGCGGTAGCTGAAGAAATCCTGCTCGGCGGTGTAGGTGTCGAGGGCCATTCGCTCGACCTCGACGACACCCGCCGCTCGAACGCGGTGCATGACATATTCTGATAGATCGAACATGAAATGCCCACCCTGATCGGCATCCCGGAAATACGCATCGTTGCGCGGATCCGCCTGGAGAAAACGCGCCCGTAAATCTTCACCGACCTCGTAGGACGGCTGCTGAATCGACGGACCGACGCACGCCACTATTCGCTCGGGCGGTGCCCCCAGATCGGCCATGGACGCGACGGTCGCTTCGATGACACCGCCGAGGGCGCCTTTCCATCCCGCGTGGGCGGCTGCCACGACCACACCGGCAGTATCGGCGAGCAGCACCGGCACACAGTCCGCCGCGAGCACGCCCACGGCGACGCCGGGAGTCGTCGTCACCAGAGCATCGGCCCTCGGATAGCGGCCCTCGGCGAGCGGCTCGGCGAGGGCGACGACCTCCGCGCTGTGGATCTGCGCCAGCGTGTTCAGCGCCACGTCCGCGCCCGCCGGAAAGCCGAGCGCGCGAACCGCCCGGCAGCGATTCTCGGCAACGCGGCCGGCGTCGTCTCCGGAGCCGGGCCCGCAGTTCAGGGACGTGTAAAGGCCGCGGGAAACGCCGCCGCGGCGGGTGAAGAATCCGTGGCGCACGCGGCGCTGCGCGGCAAGCACGTCACTCGTGAGAAAGTCCACGCCCGGGATCATGACACAGGCACGCGCACCGCGCTCGCGTGGCGGCGCGCGGTCATTACTGGCATCATGGCGGCAGCGCAGACGACACACCCCACTCAGGAGATTCGATATGCCGACCGCCACCGCCCGACACATCCTCGTGGATAGCGAAGACGAATGTCAGAAGCTCAAGACCAGCATCGAGAACGGCGCCGACTTCGCCGAGATTGCGGCGGCCCACTCCAACTGTCCGTCGGGCAGGAACGGCGGCGATCTCGGCAGCTTCCAGCCGGGGCAGATGGTCAAGGAATTCGACCAGGTGGTGTTCAACGAGGCCGTCGGCGAAGTGCACGGCCCGGTCAAGACGCAGTTCGGTTATCACCTGGTGGAGATCACCAGCCGCTCGGACTGAAGCTATTTCCGGTCGTTCCCCGGGTCATCGGGGGCGTATTCCACCTCGACCCATACCTTCGGCTTACCGTCGACGATGGCGCCCGTGAGCAGGTAGCGGTGCCCCGGCAGCGCCGTGAACGACAGCCCCTCGTGAACCGGCGGCTTCTCGTCGACGGCGCCGGCAATGAGCGAGAAAGCGGCCAGTCCCGTCAGCAGCGATCCGGCGGAAACGTTGCGGAACTCGATCTTGACGCCGATGTAGCGATCCCCGGCGGGAATCTGGCGGATGTGGGTCTCGGGGACGTTGACCGGCGTCCCATCGATGTTCTCGATGCTGAGCTTCAGACTCACGTCGTCGGCGCGCGGCACGATCTCGGCCATCGCCTCGCCGGCGGCGGCCTTCGGGCCGGCCGCGACGAGCAGCGCGGCGGCAAGCCAGGCGAGCGGTGACGTTACCCGGACCATAGCTCCCACCATAGCATCTGGCGGCCGCCGAGAGACACGCCATCGGCCGGCGGCGGCCTAGCCGCCATGGGCCCGAACCCTCGCCGCCATGGCCTCGAGGCCGCGATCGCGGATGCCGAGCTCGGCAAGGTGGGCCACGGTCTCGAACAAATAGTCGCGGCAGGCGCCCATGGGGCCCTCGGCCGTGGCGATGTGACGGGCAACCCGATCGTCGGACAGCCGCCCGGCGTAACGGCTGTGTGCGCGGTTGATGACAAAGGCGATGGCGGGCAGGGTCTGCGTGTGAGTGCGTGCCGACACCCAGGTCGGACGGTAGGCGCCGGTGAACATCTCACGGCGCCACAGGATGTCGAGCTCGCTCTCGACCGCCTCCTCGGCAATGCGATAGAGGACGCCGCGGCACGCCCCGCCCCGCTCGAGACCGAGCATCAGGCCGGGATTGTCCTTGGTGCCCCGCCCGAGCGGCGTCCACAGGCAGAACCGGCGGTGATATCCGTGGACGCGCGCGGTTCGTTTCTCGATGAAGTGAAACGCCGGATTCCAGATGAGCGAACCGTAGCCGAAGACCCAGACATCGCCCCGGGCCGGCGCCTCGGCGAGCGTCGCGCGCAGAGACGCGATGCGCTCCTCGTCCGGGATCACCATGCGCCGCAGCTCCGGATTGCGAAAGACGTGCTCGCGAATACTGCCGTCGAGAAGCGTTTCACGGGTGAGAAGCGGTTTTTTCATGCCTGGCTGCGCGTCTAGGCAATCGCGTCCATCGCCGCCGTCAAACGGTCCACCTCCTCCAGGGTGTTGTAGTGCACCATGGAGAACCGCAACACACCGCGGGCCGGATCGATTCCAAGGGCATCCACGCATCGATACGCGTAGAAATGACCGTGACCGACGCAGACACCGCGCTCGGCGAGCCGGGCGGCCACGTCCCCGGGGTCGCGCCCAGCGACGGTGACGGAAAAAGTCGGCGCCCTTCTCGTCGCATCGCTCGTGTCCCGACCGATGAGGCGGATGTCCGTGCGCCCGGCCAGGTAGTCGAGCACGCGCGCCATCAGCGACGATTCCTGCGTCTGAAACAATCCGTAGACCTTGGCGAGTCGCGCGCGCAGGTCGTTGTCCTCGGCATCGAAATGGTGCGCGTGCACGGCTTCGAGATAGTCGACGATGCCTGCGATGGACGCCGCCGACTCGTAGCTCAACCCGCCGGGATGGAGCTTCTCGGGTACGTTGCCTTCGTGGAAAAAATGATTCTGATTGCTCGCCGCTTCCATGTGCTCGCGTTTCGCGTACAGGACCGCGAGGTGCGGCCCGTACATCTTATAGGTGCTGAAAAGATAGAAGTCGGCGTCGAGGCTTTTCATGTCCGGCAGCTGGTGCGCGACGGTGGCGACCCCGTCGATGCACACCATCGCACCCACGGCGTGTGCCCTGGCGGTGATGGCGCGGGCGTCGTTCAGCGAGCCGACGATATTGGATACGTGGGGAAAACAGACGAGCCTGGTGCGGGGTCCGAGCAGCGCGTCGAGAGCCTCCAGGTCGAGATCGCCACTGAGCGGATCGACGCGCCATTCGCGCACCACGACCCCCCTCTCGGCCAGGCGCCGCCAGGCGCCGCCGTTGGCCTCGTGGTCCTGATTGGTGACGACGATCTCGGATCCCCGCTCCAGCAGCGGCGCCAGCGCGTGTGCGAGCACGTAGACGTTGAGGGTGGTCGACGGACCGATGACGATCTCGTCGCGATCCGCATTGATGGCCTCCGCTATCAGACTCTGGGATCTGTCGAGACGTTCACGCGCGCTTCGCGACGCGGCGAAACGCCAGCTCGGCTGACACTGGCATTCGCGCATGTACGCTTCGATGGCCTCTATCACGTGTCGCGGCGCGTAGGATCCGCCCGCATTCTCGAGATACGCCTCGCCGTTGGCGAGCGGGGGAAAAAAGCCACGGCAGAAATTCACGTCCAGGCGCACGTTCGACATCGGTGGTGCTCCAATCAGTGTTTCGTCATCCGTTCGAGCGGCCTGTTCACACCACCGCCTCGATCAGGTACGGCCCTTCGCTTGCGAGCCCGGCACGCAGCGCGCGGATGAACTCCGCGTTGCTGGTCGCGCGCGCCGCTTCCACGCCCATGCCGCGGGCGAGCGAGACCCAGTCGAGATCCGGCCGTCCGAGATCGAGCATGTCGAGGGCCTTGCGTCCGGGATTGCGCGCGCCGACGTTGAAGAGCTCGTGCCTGAGACTCGCATAAGCGCGGTTGGCGAACAGCACCGTGGTCACATCCAGTCCCTCGCGGGCCTGGGTCCACAGCGCCTGCACCGTGTACATGGCGCTGCCGTCGGCCTGCAGGCCGATGACCTTGCGATCCGGACACGCCACCGCCGCGCCGGTCGCCATGGGCAGCCCCAGGCCGATGGCGCCGCCGCAGATCTGCAGCCAGTCGTGGGGCGGCGAGCCGCACGTGAACGGATGCAGGCCGCGCCCGGAGCCGATGGCCTCGTCGGCGACGATGGCGTTCTCCGGCATCAGCGCGCCGACGGCGCAGGCGATGGAATCGATGTCGAGCGGCCCGTCGGCGGGCAGCTCGGGAAGCGCGGGGCTCTGCAGGACGACGCCGGCTTTGCTCGCCCCGAGCTCTTCGGCGAGCCATTCGAGGGCGTGCCCGGTGTCCTCGTGGGCCTCGGCCAGCGTGTGCACGGCACAGTCTTCCGGCCACAGCCGGCTCGGCTTGTCCGGATAGGCAAAGAAGGCCACCGGCGCCTTGGCGCCCACCAGCACCAGATGCTTGACCCCTTTGAGCACGGCGAGCGCCTGATCGACCGGATACGGCACGCGCTCGACGGTGACGCGTCCGGCGCCGCGCTCGAGCCGCGCGTTGGACATCTGCGCCATCAGGCGCGCGCCGGTGGCCGCAGCAATAGCGCCCGCGACCTCGAGTCCGTGGGCGCGCAGGACCCTGCCGGCCATGAACAGGACCGTCGGCTCGCCGGATCGCAGCACCGCGGCCGCCGACGCGATGCGCTCCGCCGACACCCGCGGCGCAGCCGGCACGGGCGCCATGACCGCCGGCCCGTCGGACGCTTCCCAGGCGGTGTTGGCCGGCAGAATCAGGGTTGCGACCTGGCCCGGAGGGGTGCACGCCGCCGCCACCGCTTCGGCGCCGTCCGCGGCGACGCTGCGCGCATCGCGCGACGTGCGCACCCACGCCGACACCGGTCTGGCGATTCCCTCGACGTCGGCGGTCAAAGGCGCATCGTACTCCACGTGGTAGGTAGCGTGGTCGCCGACGATGTTGACGATGGGCGTCTGCGCTTTGCGCGCGTTGTGCAGATTCGCGAGCCCGTTACCGAGCCCCGGTCCCAGGTGCAGCAGCGTCGAGGCCGGCTTGTCCTTCATGCGCGCGTAGCCGTCGGCTGCGCCGGTGACCACGCCCTCGAACAAGCCCAGCACGCAGCGCATCCCCGCCACGCGATCGAGGGCCGCGACGAAGTGCATCTCGGAGGTTCCCGGGTTGGTGAAGCAGACCTCGACACCCGCATCGACCAGGGTTCGCACCAGGCTTTCGGCGCCGTTCATCTTTTTTGCTCCCGCTCGTCCTGCGCCGGCAGGCCTGTCACGCCCGGGCCGGGTTCTACGAGCGGCCATTCTCCGTCAGAATGCCCCATAAATGAACTTGCAGATCCCCAGCAGCACGACGGTCACCGTCACCGACCGGCCATCGGCGCCGTGGCTCACCATGGTGCACGGCGCAACCCATAACCAGGACTATTTCACCGCCCAGGTGCGCGCCTTGGAGCAGGATTTCCGGTTGCTGCTCATCGATCTGCCGGGACACGGTCAATCCGAGGCGCTGCCGGGACCCTACGGCTTCGAAGAGTATGCGGCGAGCGTGCTCGCGGCGATGGACACCGCCGGCGTGGAGCAAACCCACTATCTCGGAACACACACCGGATCGGCGGTGGGGCTCATTCTCGCGAGCCGGTTCCCGGAGCGGTTCCTGAGCCTGGCGCTGGAGGGCCCGCCCACGCCGGGGATCGATCTGCCGAGCATTGTCGATGCCATGAGCCGCTGCCGCGCCGCCGCCCGCAACGAGGGCGTCGACGCCGCGCGCCGCGAGTGGTACGTGAATGGCGAGTGGTTCAACGTGATCAGAAACGAGCCGCAGCGCTGCCGTGCCGACGAGCACTGGGAAATGGTGCTGCGATACACGGGTAAGCCGTGGCTGGATACCGCCACGCCGAAGCCGGTGGTCTCAGTCATGGATCGACTGTCATCGATTGGATGTCCCGTGCTGATCTTCAACGGCGAGCACGACGTCGATGACTTCCTCGCTGCCGCCGAGGAGATAGAGCGCCGCCTTCCCAAGGCGCGGCGCGTGATCATTGANNCGCCGCCACCTCGAGGCGAGCACCGCGTGAGCGCTGCTCCCGAAAGGACAGCGGCGCGTCGTGAAGCGTTCGGCCTGCGCGGCTGCACCTGTGCGCCTGTGTGCGAACCGGTCGACTGAGTGGAAAAGACCACCATCATCCGCAACGCCGCCTGGGTCGTCGCCTGGGACGGCGCCGGTCAACGCCACGCGTACCTGCGCGACTCGGACGTGGTGTTCACGGGAAACACCATCGTGCACGTCGGCCGGGGTTACGAGGGGGGCGTGGACGAGGAGGTGAACGGGCGCGAGCGGCTGGTCATGCCGGGCCTCGTCAACATCCACTCGCATCCGTCGGGGGAGCCGCTGCGCAAGGGGATCACCGACGAGACGCGCAGCCCCGGCTTTCATCACAGCTCGCTCTACGAGTTTCTCACCGTATTCGACAACGACGCCGAAGGCCGCCTGGCGAGCCTCGAGGTGGCGCTCTCGGAGCTGCTGCTGAGCGGCTGCACGACGGTTACCGATCTGTCGAGCCCCTACGACGGGTGGCTCGATTCGTTAGCCAAGAGCGGCATGCGCGCCGTGGTGGCACCGGGCTTTCGCGATGCGCGCTGGTACACCCGCGACGGTCACAGCCTCGAGTACGCATGGGACGAAGGCGCCGGACGCGAAGCCTTCGAGCTTGCGAGGCTGACCATCGATCGCGCCGAGCAGCACAGCTGCGCACGCCTGAGCGGCATGGTCTATCCTGCGCAGATCGACACATGCTCGCGACAGACCCTGCGCGATGCCTACGACTACGCCGATGAGCGCAATCTGCCGTGGCAGATCCACGCGGCCCAGAGCGTCACCGAGTTTCACGAGATTCAGCGGCGCCACGGCAGGACGCCGATCCAATACATGCGCGACATCGGCGTGCTCGGCGAGCGCACGATCGTCGGGCACGGCATCTTTCTCGATCATCATCCATGGCTGCACTGGACGACCCGCGAGGATCTGTCCCTGCTCGCCGATAACGGCGTCAACGTCGCTCACTGCCCGACCGTGTTCGCGCGCAGGGGCATCACGCTGCGCACGTTCGGTGACTACATCCGTCGCGGCATCAATATCGGGCTCGGCACCGACACCTATCCGCACAACTACATCGAGGAGATGCGCGCCGCCGCCTACTACGCGCGCGTCATCGCCGAGAGCGTCGACGACTTGAACACGAGCGATGTCTTCAATGCCGCGACGCTGGGCGGCGCACGCGCGCTCCGGCGCGACGATATCGGCCGGCTGGCGCCGGGATGCCGCGCTGACCTGGTGCTGGTCGACATCGCCGATCCTTCCATGATGCCGTTGAGGGAGCCAATGCGGAGTCTCATCTACGTTGCCGCGGATCGCGCCGTGCGCGACGTGTACGTGGACGGCCGGCGGGTGGTCGCGGACGGAAAGGTCCTCACCATGGACTACGCAGGGGCCAGTGCGCGACTCCAGGATGCGCAGAAGCGATCGCTTGCGCGCACACCGGCGAACGACTGGCGAGGGCGCAGCGCCGACGAGATGGCGCCGATGGTGTTCCCTACCATGACCGAGTAGCGCCCGCCGGGGCCGAACCTGCTCACCCCGCGGGCGGCGTATTTGGTCTAAAGTCAGGATTGGGCGGCGATTGGCCAGAATTCTGCCACGTTCCCCCGCCACGCTTGAGAGAACAGTCAACGAGGGTCCTGCGTTGCCGGATAAGCGTCTACGCGTCGGTGTTCTTTTCGGTGGGCGCTCCGCAGAGCACGAGGTGTCTGTGCGCTCGGGTCTTTCCATCATGGCGGCGATGGATCGGGGCAAGTACGAGCTCGTCCCCATCGGCGTCACCAAATCCGGCGAGTGGCTTCGCCTGGATCCCCGCTTGCTCGAAGGACCCGGAGCTGCCCTCGCGCTCGAAGGCGATCGCGTCGCCCTCCTTCCGCAACCGAAGGATCACTCACTGATGCGGCTCGATAACGGTGCCGACGGCGCACGCAAGCCGCTCGACGTGGTGTTCCCTGTTCTGCACGGACCTCTCGGTGAGGACGGCACCGTGCAGGGACTGCTCGAGCTCGCGGACATTCCCTACGTGGGATCGGGAGTGCTCGGCTCTGCCGTCGGCATGGACAAGGCCGCCATGAAAGCGCTGTTTCGGGAGCGGCAGCTCAAGATCGCGCCCTACCGCGTGTTCCTGCGCAAGAGGTGGCGCGACAATCCCGAGGCGGTGCGAACCGAATGCGAATCCGCCTTCCCGTATCCGTGGTTCGTGAAGCCCGCCAATCTCGGCTCGAGCGTCGGCATCTCGAAGGTCCGAGACGAAGCCGAGTTCGTGACGGCTATGGAGGAGGCTGCACAATACGATCGCAAGCTCATCGTGGAAGCGGCCGTCGAGCATGCGCGCGAGGTGGAAGTGTCGGTGCTGGGAAACGACGAGCCGGTGGCTTCAGTGGTGGGCGAGATCCTTCCCAGCCACGAGTTCTACGATTACGAGTCCAAGTATCTGGACGATGCAACCCGTCTGGTCATTCCCGCCGATCTTCCCGAGAGCATCGCGGATACGGTTCGCGAGACGGCCGTGCAGGCTTTCCTGGCGCTCGACTGCGCGGGTCTCGCCCGCGTGGATTTTCTGATTGCCGCAAAAACCCTGGAAGTCTTTCTCTCCGAGGTCAACACCATGCCGGGGTTCACCTCCGTCAGCATGTATCCGAAGCTCTGGGAAGCATCCGGTGTCCCCTACTCCGAGCTCATCGACAAGCTCATCGCGCTCGCCATCGAGCGACACGCCGAGATCCACGCCAATCGCCGCAGCTACACCGATTAGCCGTAGAACGGCGTCACCCCTACAGCCGGCCGATTTCTGGCCGATATTGACCTAAGTACCGGTCTCGAAAAAGGAATCTAGGTCATGAAATCCATCGGTGTTGTGTTGGCGACAGCCGTCCTGCTGGGTGCGTGCACGGTCAGTGGACCCAGGGTGAAAATGGACCCGGATATCGTCAAGGTCGAGCCCGTCAAGGTGGAGATCGGCGGCGGTCCCTCTCATTGCCCTCCCGGACACGCCAAGAAGAACTGGTGCTGACGCGCTCCACGCTCGTCGCGTTTCACCCGGGATAAATTCCCTCCTCCCGCCCGCCGGCCGTGGCGCGCTGGCGGTCGGCGCCGTGCTGCTGTAGCAGCTGTCGGTATAGTCCACGGCGCCACCACCCCCCGATGCGATCAGAGCCCGGCGCACGATAACGCCCGGCCGGGACACTGGCAGCCGCGAGCGGAATCGCCGATCATTGACCACTTTCAATGCAGCCGTAGATCCGCGATGAGCACCATACCCACAGCCGTGATATTCGACATGGACGACGTGCTTTGTCGGTATCACTTCGAGAAACGCCTGGAGCGGCTCGAAGAGATGACCGGTGTCGCCGCCGAGATCATCAACGAGGTCATCTGGGAGCAGGGATTCGACGAGGAGGGGGATGCCGGGCGCTACAGCGCCGACGAGTACCACCGCCTTTTCTGCCAGCGAATCGGCGCCGACCTGAGCAGGGAGCAGTGGCTCGAAGCGAGGGCGATCTCCATCGAGCCGAATTTCGAGGTGCTCGACATGGCGCGCCGCGTCAAGCGCAACGCGACCCTGGCGCTGCTCACCAACAACGGTCCGCTGCTCAAGGAGTCCATCGACCGGGTGTTCCCCGAGGTCGCGGAGATCTTCGCCGAGCGAGCGCACTTCTCCTACGAGTTCGACACCTGCAAGCCCGATCCGCTGGTTTTCCTGCGCCTGATGGAACGGCTCGAGGTGCCTCCCGGGGAGGCACTGTTCATCGATGACACGCCCTCCTACATCGAAGGCGCCACCACTGCCGGCCTGATGACCCATCATTTCCGCTCGGCGCCGCTGCTGCGAGCCGAGCTGGAGATCCGGGGCGTGCTCGCCTAGCCGCGGCCGGACAGGCTCCGCCGGCACGGCGGGTCAGGCGCAGTCGGCCGAGCACGGGGGTGAGCAGGTTTCGTTGGTTGCCACCCGCAGGGCTGTATACTGAGCTGTACGAGTTCGTTCAGCCCGGTTAGAGTGCCGCAGCCTCGAGCATCGCGTGCCTCCCGCCGAGCGCATCCATCGTGACGGAATCGACACATGACGATTAGACGCGGGCGAAACCTGCTGTTGTCGCCGGGTCCTACCAACATCCCGGATCGGGTGCTGCGCGCCATGCAGCGGCCTGCGCTCGACTTGCACTGCGAGGAAATCGTCAGCCTGTCCCGATCCTGCCTCGACGATCTGAAGCCGATATTCCGCACCCGCGCGGGTGAAACCTTCATCTACGCCGCCAACGGCCACGGCGCCTGGGAGTCGGCATTGAGCAACTGCCTGTCGCCGCGCGATCGTATCCTGGTCTTCGAGACCGGCGTGTTCGGAGAGGCGTGGGCGGGCATGGGTCAATCCCTGGGGCTCGAGCCGGAGTTCATCACCGGTGACTGGCGTCACGGCGTCGATCCCCATGCCGTCGAGGACCGGCTGCGCGCGGATAAGAATCACGTGCTCAAAGCGATCCTCATGGTGCAAACAGACACGGCCACCGGCATCACCAGCGACGTGGCGGCGGTCCGCAAGGCCATCGACGCGGCCTCGCACCCGGCGCTTTTCATGGTCGACGCGGTCGCCTCGCTGGCGGCGACGGATCTGCGCATGGACGAGTGGAAGGTCGACGTGGCGGTAGCGGCGTCGCAGAAGGCGCTGATGTCACCGCCGGGCCTCGCGCTGGTGGCGGCGAGCCCAAAGGCGCTCACGCACGCGGACGAGGCGACCCTGCCGCGCCACTACTGGGACTGGCGCAGGCGTCTCGACCAGGAGGCTTACATGTGGTTCTGCGGCACCGCCCCGGAGCATCTGCTGTATGCGCTGCGCGAATCCATCGATATGGTCAACGAAGAAGGGCTCGAGAACATCTTTCGCCGCCACCGGCGGCTCGCCGATGCCATCCGCGCGGGCATCGACGTCTGGGCCGAAGCCGGCGCGGTGGAGCTGAACGCGCTCTTGCCGAGGGAGCAGTCGAACTCGGTCTCCACCATCCGTGTCGACGAGCGCTACAGCGCGGTCAGCATCCGGGAAACCTGTGAGAACCGTCTCAACACATCCCTCGGCGGCGGTCTGGGGCGTCTCGCCGGCAAGGCGTTCCGCATCGGTCACATGGGCGACATCAACGAGCACATGGTGCTCGGCGCGTTGGCGAGCGTGGAGCTCGCCATGCAGATGTGCGGCGTGCCCCACGGCAAGGGCGGCGTCGATGCCGCCATCGCGACGCTCGCGGAAAGCGAGGAGCCGGCGCTGGCAGCCGACTNNCTCTAAAGAAGCTCCAGCTGCAGCGGATAGCGGCTGAGCTTCTCGTGACCGTCCTCCGTGATCAGAATCTGCTCTTCGAGCTTGACGCCCTCGTGGCCTCCCGAGGCGCCGATGTAGGATTCGACGCACAGGGTCATGCCCGGCAGGACCACGCCGTCGCTTCCGTGCAGCTCGAATTCGCCGAAGTGCTTGATGGACGGATACTCGTCGCACAGGCCGACGCCGTGCAGGATGCAGCTGTAACGGTTCGCGTAGAACTCGTCGGGGATCTTCCAGGCACGTTCGGCGATCTCCCGATAGGTGATGCCGGGTTTGAGCATCGCGGTGTTGTGCTCGATCTGCTCGAGCGCCGCCGCGTAAAGGCGGCGCTGCTCGTCGCTGGCCTTGCCGTCGCCGCAGATCCAGGAGCGGGAAATGTCGCAGCAGTAGCCGTAGGGGCCGACGAGATCGGTGTCGACGCTCACCATGTCGCCCTTCTCGATGACGCGCATGCTGGATTCGCGAAACCACGGATTGGTCCTCGGCCCGGATGACAGCAGGCGTGTCTCGATCCACTCGCCGCCGAGTGCGATGTTCCTCTCGTGGAGCTTGGCCCACAGCGCGTTCTCGCTGATGCCCGGCACGAGCGCCTGGCGCATGACCTCGAGGCCCTGCTCGCACACGTCGATGGCGTGGCGCATGAGCGCGATCTCGCCCGGCGACTTGATCTCGCGCGCATTCTCCATCACCTCGAAGCCGTCGTGGATGCTGATGCCGCGCCTGGTGAGCTCGAGCACGCCCAGGGGCCCGCAGCGGTCGATGGCGACGCGCTTGTTGCCGCCCCCGTAACGGCTCACCAGATCCACGATCTCGTCCGCCCAGACGCCGACTTTCTCGTGAATGCGCGGCCCGGCGCCGAAGTAGTACCACGCGGTCACCGGACGCACCTCGTCGACGCCGGGAAGACCCTCGGACAAGTGCTCGAATCCCGCGTACTCGAACAGCACCACGGGTCCCTCGGCGGGCACGAAAACGAACCGGTTCTCGTTGTGGGAGCACCAGATCTGCATGTCCGTGGCATCGGTGGCGTAGCGGGTGTTGAGCTGGTCGTAGAGAACGATGGCGGCGTAGTCCCGCTTGCGGAGCTCCTCGCGCACCCGCCCGAGACGGTACATGCGCACCGCATCGAGATCCGTCGGCGCCTGGGAGTACTCCATGGCCCCGTGCTGGCGCGCCGCCACGCGACCTTCTCGAATCACCGCCGTCATGACCCGTCTCCCCGCGGACACCACAACTTCGGGCGGAATGTAGCCGACTCACCTGCCGCTCACAATACGCCCGGTGATTGCACGCCTCCCGTGCCTCGGGCATGCTCCAGTCCCTGTTCCACCCCGGAGTTCCGTGTGCCGCAGAGCGTCGATCTGCTGGTCCTGCACGCCCATCTGCTCACCATGCAGGGTGAGGGCGTCGGCTACGTGCGCGACGGCGCGCTCGCGGTGCGCGGCGACACCCTCGTCGACGTCGGTCCGAGCGAGGCGCTCTCGCCGCGCTACCAGGCTGCCGAGACGCTCGATGCCACGGGATGCGCGGTGCTGCCGGGGCTCGTGGATGCGCACATGCACACGGTCTACGCGGTGGTGCGCGGCGTCGCCCAGGATGTCGCCAACTGGATGCAGAAGGGACTGGCACCTTTCTCGCGGCACATGAACGACGAGGCGGCGCGCGCCGGCACGCGTCTCAATATCGTCGAGGCCATGCAGGCCGGCACCACGACCATGGGCGACTTCGTGCGCCCCTACCCCGGCTGGGCCGAGTGCTTTGCCGAGGCGGGGCTGCGTGCGTGCCTCACGCCCACCATCAACGCGCTGCCGCCGGGCGGCATGGCGGGCTGGAAGCTCGGCGACCTCTACCCCCTGGACGAGGACGCGGGACGCGCCTCCATCGATGCGGCTATCGGCATCTGCGATCGCTGGCACGGCGCCGAGGGCGGGCGCATCACCACCATGCTCGGTCCCCAGGGAACCGACATGATCGGCCGCGAGCAGCTGCTCGAGGTCGGTCGCCTCGCCGAGGAGCGCGACCTCATGCTCCACGTGCACGTGGCCCAGGGCGATCGCGAGATCGACCAGATGCTCAAGCGCTACGGCCAGCGCACGCCGGCGTTCATGGCAGAAAACGGACTTCTCAATGATCGCCTGCTCGCGGTGCATCTCACGGAGGCAAGCGACGAGGAGACCGATCTGATCGCTGCGAGCGGCGCACGCATGGCACTCTGCTCGGGCAGCATCGGCATCATCGACGGCATCGTGCCACCGGCGCAGCGTTTTCGTGAGAAAGGCGGCATCGTCGCACTCGGCTCGGATCAGGCGAGCGGCAACAACTGCAGCAACATCTTCAACGAGATGAAGCTGACGGCGCTGTTCAACAAGATCCACTACCGCAACCCGGAAGTCATGCCGGCCTGGGAGGTGCTGCGCATGGGCACCATCGAGGGTGCCCGGGCCATCGGGCTCGGCGACCGCATCGGCAGCCTGGAAGCCGGCAAGCAGGCCGATTTCATCGTCGTCGACGTCGACACGCCGAACCTGCTTCCCATCATCGATGCGCCGGTGCGCACGCTGGTGCCGAATCTCGTCTATGCGGCCACCGGCAAGGAAGTGCAGACCGTGGTGGTCGCCGGGCGCACCATCATGCGCAATCGCGAAGTGCTGACCCTGTCGGAGTCCGAAGTGCGCGCGCAGGCCCAGGGCGAGGCGCTGCGGCTGGGCGAGCGCGTCGCGCGGGATCCCGTGCATCGCGAGCTCCATCTGCTCTGCGCCATGCAGACCGGCAAGCTCTGAACCGCGGTCCCGTCGTGAGGTTCGACAAAGTCGTGGTTACCGGGGGCAGCGGTCTGCTGGGTCGCTTCGTGGTCGACGCGCTCCGGGATCGCTGCGACGTGACCGTGCTCGATATCAAACCGTCTTCGCGCAAGGTCGCCTATCGCCACACCGACATTCTCGATCTCGAGGCACTCTCCGCGACGATTGCAGGCCACGATGCCGTCGTGCATCTGGCGGGCATCGACGACGGCAACGACTTTCCGGACGAGGTTTACTTCAGAACCAACGTGCAGGGCACCTGGAATCTGCTGCATGCCGCGGAGCGTGCAGGGGTAGGCAAGATCGTGGTCGCGAGCAGCACCGCCGTCTACGGCCTCGGTCACGATGGGATGCCGGACTACCTGCCCATCGACGAGGGCCACGCGCAACGGCCGAAGGCCACCTACAGCCTCACCAAGCAGCTCATCGAGGTCGCCTGCCGAAGCTTCGTCGCGCGCGGATCGCTCGCCATCACCTGCCTGAGACCCACGTTCATCGTGCGTCCCGAGCGCGAAGCGGCGATACTCGCGCAGCTCGACCTGGAGGACCCGGAATCCGATCCACCGGCGGGCGCCACCGGCGACGATGGCGAGGCGCCCTACGGCGCCCTGTCGGTGCTTCGCGGCTACGTGCGCTCCGAGGACACGGCGCGTTGCTTTCGCATGGCATTGGACTACGATGGCGAGCCGTTCGACGCCTTCAACGTGGCCGCCGTGGACGGCATCGGGCACGAGCCGTTGCTGCCGCGGCTCGAGCGGGCCTACGGGCGCCTGCCCGACATCCGCGACCCGGCGCGCTATCAGTCGAGCCCCACCGCGAGCGTCTTCGCGAGCGATCGCGCCCGGGAGCGGCTCGGCTGGGAGCCGCGGGGCGACTGGAACAGCATCGTCGACGAGCAACGATCAGCAAAGCAGAGGAAAAGCCGACCATGACGCGCATGACCGGTGGCCAGGCCATCGTCCGATCACTCAAAGCCTACGGCATCGATACCCTGTTCGCGCTCCCGGGCGTCCAGCTCGACCACTTCTTCAACGCGCTCTACGACGAGGGCAACAGCATCCGCGCCATCCAGCCGCGTCACGAGCAGGGCGCCGCCTACATGGCCTACGGCTACGCGCTGGCGAGCGGCCGGGTGGGCGCATACGCCGTGGTGCCGGGACCGGGATTGCTGAATACCACCGCCGCGCTCGCCACCGCCTACGGCTGCTATTCGCCGGTGCTCGCCATCACCGGCCAGCTGCCCGCCAGCGCCATCGGCAAGGGCTACGGCCTGCTCCACGAGATCCCGGATCAGCAGGCGCTGATCGGGGGGCTCACAAAGTGGTGCTGCCGTATCGAGTACCCGAGCGACGTGCCGGATCGAATGCGCGAGGCCTTCAAGCAGCTTCGAAGCGGCGTCGTGCGACCCGTGGAGATCGAGATGGCCATGGATACCCTGGGTGTCGCCACCGAGGTCACGCTGCTCGACCCGGTGCACGGCTATCCATCCCCCGAGCCCGACGCCGAAGCCGTGGAGGCGGCGGCGAAGCTCCTCGGCAGGGCGAGGAATCCCATGATCGTCTGCGGCGGCGGCGCCGTGAGCGCCGGCGGCGAGCTCCTCGAAGTGGCCGAGATGCTGCAGGCGCCGGTGATCTCGCACCGCATGGGCCGCGGCATCGTGAGCGATCGTCACTATCTGTCGCACACGCTGCCGGTGGGATACCGGCTGTGGCCCGATGTCGACGTCGTGCTCGTCGTCGGCTCGCGCGGCCAGCAGCAGCTGCAGGTGTGGGGAAAGGACAAAGATCTCCAGGTGGTGCGCATCGACATCGACCCCACCCAGATGGTGCGCTTCGGACACCCGGCCGTCGGCATCGTCGCGGATGCCCGGGACGCCCTCGCCGCCCTGGTCCCGGCGCTCGCAAAGCACAACGCGAAGCGCGCATCCCGGGAAGAAGCGCTCACCGCGCTGAAGTCTTCCATCTTCGCCGAGCTGGGCGAGCAGCTCGCGCCCCAGGCGCGCTACATCGAGGCGATTCGCGACGCGCTNNCCCAGGACCTTTCTGTCCACGGGCTACCAGGGCACCCTCGGCGCCGGCTTCCCCTCGGCCCTCGGCGCCAAGGTCGCCCTTCCCAGTCGGCCGGTGCTGTCGGTGAACGGCGACGGCGGCTTCATGTTCAACGTGCAGGAGCTCGCGAGCGCGGTGCAGCACGGCATCGACGTGGTCACGGTGGTCTTCAACGACAATGCCTACGGCAACGTCAAGCGCATGCAGGAGGACGACTACGCAGGCCGCGTGATCGCATCGGAGCTGCGCAATCCCGATTTCATGCAGCTCGCGGAGAGCTTCGGCGTGGCGGGCGCGCGCGCCGGCTCGCCCGAGGAATTACGCGCCGAGATCGAGCAGGCCTTCGGCCGCGCCGGCCCGAGTCTCATCGAGGTACCCATCGGCAAGCTGCCCGATCCCTGGGGCGTGAGCCTGCCGAGAACGAAAACGCGCGGGTGAGCGCCAGCGCCCGCGGCAGCTATCTGTGGGGCATCTGGTGGATGCTGGTCACGGGCCTGCTGTTCGTCGGCGTCACCGGCGTCGTCCGCCATCTCGGCACCGACATGAACCCGATACAGGCGGCGTTCATTCGCTACGCCTTCGGCATCGTGCTCATCGCGCCGCTGCTGCTGCGCATGGTCGCGTCGGGCAAAAAGCCCTCGCGGATCGGATTGCACCTGCTGCGCGGCGTCGCCCACGGCACCGCGGTGATGCTGTGGTTCTTCGCCATGGCGCGCATCCCCATCGCCCAGGTGACCGCCATCGGCTTCACGGCGCCCATCTTCACCACCATCGGCGCGGCGATCTATCTCGGCGAGGTCCTGCACGCGCGACGCATCGCCGCGGTGCTGGTGAGCTTCGTCGGCACCTTGATCATCCTGCGTCCCGGCGCCGTCGAAATCGAGCTCGGCGCGCTGGCCCAGCTGGCCGCGGCACCGCTGTTCGCGTGCTCGTTCCTGATCGCAAAGAAGCTCACGGAAACCGAGTCGAGCGCCAGCATCGTCGCCTACATGTCGGTGTTCGTGACCCTGGCGCTGCTGCCCGCCGCGCTCCTGGTGTGGCGCGCGCCCACCCTTACCGAGCTCGCCTGGCTGTTCGTGACCGCCGTGCTGGCCACGGCGGGCCACTACACCCTGACCCTGGCCATGCAGGCGGTGGAGCTCACCGTTCTGCAGCCCTTTTCCTTTCTTCAGCTGGTCTGGGCGGCGCTACTGGGTTTCTATGTGTTCTCCGAGGTGCCGGACATATGGACCCTGTTCGGCGGCGCCGTCATCGTCGCCAGCGTGACCTATATCGCCCACCGGGAGGCGCGTGCGACGGGTGAGCGTCCCCGGCGCAATCCTAACGACTGAGATCGGAATTCGTCAGCGTGCCCGTATCGGTCCGGTTTCCTGTATCGAGACGGTGTACCCCTCGATAGTCGGCGGGATACGGCTGCGAAGCTCATCGGTGATCTCGGCCGCGTACACCTTGATGCAGGGCGCTCCGTCGCACTCGCTCTGGGCGGTTCCGACGACGCCGGGGATCGCCATCAGGGTGTCGGTATGCTCTGCCAGCACGGCTTCGATGGTCTTGTCCGGCATGATCCCCGCTTCCCGGTCCTGCCCTGTGGCTCGGTCACCACAGCCGAATGTTGCCACCGCAACGCACACGGTTCCCGCCAAAGCAGTCACCCGGCTCACGGCGACACCCGGCTTCGAGCAGCCAAACGAGTTTGCTTAGTCCCCGTCGATGGTCACGCCAAAACGGCTGAGTACCGGGCCGATGGGATTGGCCACCGTAATAAAAGCGCTTCCTGCGAACAGCAGCCCGACAGGCTTGCGGTCGTCAGCCTTGGATGGTCCCTTTCCGTCGACGACGATCAGGGAGCCCGAGTCTCCACCGGCGCTGAAGTCACCCGGCTCAATGATGATCTGGCCAACGAATCTCGCAACGCCGGTACTATAGCCAACGTTCACGGTCGCGTTGATGGCGCTGATTCGGCCCTTGGTCAGGCCGGTGGTGCGGCCGTACTTTTTGACGCGCATGTTGATGGATGGTTCCACGGTGGTCGACCTGGGCGTTCCGTAGCCGTCGGACAGTGTGGCATTGCTAAGATCACCGGTGCTCACTGATGCTATCGCGGCATCCATGACGTTGT
>JAABYT010000050.1:0-1125 GCA_011775625.1 Gammaproteobacteria bacterium
AGCGACCGCGGCCCGGAGTTCTTTTTCCTCTATCTCGCGCAGATAAACCTTTTGCTGATGATCTTCAACCTGCTTCCCATCGGCGCTCTGGACGGGCACTACATCCTGCCCTATTTTCTACCCCGCGAGCTGGCGGCCCGATACCGCTACTACAACGCGCGCTACGGTAACCTGGTGCTGCTGGCCCTGATTGGGCTCTACGTCGTGGGCCTGCCCGTCTTCGACTACCTGCTCTCCGTGAGCAACGCGGTTCTGCCGCTGATTATTTTTGTCTAGCCCGCGCGCGAATCACGCCGGCGGCGCGACGGTCAGCCGGCCCGTCACACCGTGCTTCTCGATGAGCCCGGCGACGAAGCCGCTTGCCTTCGCCTCCTCGACAAAATCGTGCAGGAAGGCGGCGCCCGCCTTGCGGTCGGGCTTGGTGCCGATGGCCTGCTGCACGGCGGTAAACCTGCCATCGAGGATACGCGCGCCGGGAAGCCTCTCCACGTCCTTGACCAGCCGCGGCCGCAGCCCCGCCAGGGCCTCGAGCTTGTTCTCGACGAACAGGTCGAACGAGGCGTCGATGCCCTGGGCCATCATCAGCTCGGCATGCTGGATGTTGTCGCTCAGCCAGAGCTCGTAGGCGCTGCGCTGGGAGACGGCGATGCGCACGCCCTCCCGGTCGACCTCTTCGACGCTCTCGATAGGCGAGCCGGCCGGAACCAGGTAGGTCGCCTCGATCTCGCAGTAGGCCGGCGAGAACAAGATGGTCCTGGCGCGCTCCGGCTCCGCGCCGATGTTGCCGATGTCCCAGACATCCTCGACGGCGGCATCCGCCAGCTCACCGGGAGTCTTGAAGGGCACGAACGCCACGGGCACGCCCAGGCGCTCGGCGACCGCCCGCGCCATGTCCGGAGAGACACCGTCCGGGTCACCCTGCGGGGTCTTGCCGGTAACCAGAAGAAAGTTCGACATATTGATGCCGGCGCGAAGAACGCCGGTGGGCGCAAGCTCTGCGCGTGCCTGGTCGAGCATGGCTATCAGCTCCTGTTGTTCTGGAGCGCTACGGTATTACCGATGCGCGAAGGAATCCAGAGCGAAAACTTTCCAGTGAAGCGCCGGGCTCGCTTGCGCTCAGGCGCC
>JAABYT010000050.1:1139-3013 GCA_011775625.1 Gammaproteobacteria bacterium
CGGCACCGACGACCTCTGTCCGGCAGACGCACCGCGCGCAGTGTCCACGTGACCGGGCGCAACCACGTTGACGTTGATGCCGTGCTCGCCGAACTCCCTGGCGAGCACCCGCGTGAGTCCTACCACCCCCATCTTTGCCGCGCACACATGGGCACGCCCGCTGGCACCCATGTGCGAAGGCGAGCCGCCGAGGCACACGATGCTGCCGCCGCCGGCAGCGATGATATGCGGCGCGGCGGCCCGGGTCATGATGAACACGCTGTCGAGATCCACCGAGAGCACCTCGCGCCACTCGGCGAAGCTGGTTTCGAGAAAAGGCTTCTGGCGCCGAATGGCGGCGTTGCATATCAGAATGTCGAGACGCCCGAAGGCGCTGAGCGCCGCATCGACGAGACCCTGGCAGGCCTCCTCACGGGTGAGCTCGGCAAGATGCACGATGGCATCGCCACCCTTTTCTGCAATCTCATTTCTCACCGAATCCGCTGCGGCCTGGTCTCCCTGGCCATGGATCACGACCGACGCCCCGCGATCGGCGAGCGCGTGGGCAATCGCGCGCCCGATATTGCGCGCCGACCCCGTGACGATGGCAACCTTGCCATTCAATTCATCGCTCATGATCGCCACTCTCCCTTGTCAGTCTTCAGCCGGCGGGGCGGCGCAGACCAACTCATACGGATAACGCCTGGACAGCCGGCCGGCGTGCTCGAAGACATCGAGGGTGACCGCGTACGCCGCCGGCGTGATCTCCACGTGCGGGGTCCAGCAGCCGAGCTGCTGGTACGCGGCGATGGTCTTCGCCAGAACTTCGCGATCGGTATCGGGGAAGAACTCCGCTTCCGCCGCCGCGATCTCCTCGGCAGGTGTCTCATTCATGTAGCGCCGCGTCTTGCGGTAGGCGCGCATGAACGCTGTAGCCATGTCCGTCTGCAGCCACTCCCGCGTCGCCGCGAGACTCGAGAATCCGCAGGGCCCTATGGCATCACCAACCGCTGCGACCACGTGCCCGACGCCGTCGTGCTCGAGCTGCTGGGGCGCCGGACCCTGCTGATGGATATAATCGCCCTGCCCCGCGCGAAACGCTGCGTCCATCTCGGCGCCACTGCCGGCATCTACCACATCGATGGACGCGAAGTCGAGGTTCATCTTGTGGCATGCAAACTTGAACATGGCGAGCGGCTGCCCGCCGTGATCCACCAGCACCTTGCGGCCGCGAAGCTTGTGCCATTGGAAGTCCACATCCGGCTCGCGCGCGGTTAGAAAGAAACCATCCTTCTCGTTGACCTGCGCGAAGTGCAACGCCGCCGGCTCCTCGCCCTTCTCGAGCGAGGTAAGCCCCTGGGAGAGCGCCGACTGAACCACGTGGGCGCTGCCGTCGACGAGCGCGTCGATAGCGGATTTGCCGGGCGCGGCGATGGAGTGGCTTGCCTCGAGCCCTTCGGCAGCGAGAAACCCTCCCGACATGGTCGAGATCAACGGACTGTAGAAAGCCGAGAAGCGGGTAAATTGGATGTGAATGGGTGCCACGGAGTTCCCGATCGACTGCTTAATGAAACGGGTTGCGGCGCTTCACACGCGATGCGCACGGCACCGTCCATGCTCAAAGAACACCGAGCGCAAGTCAAGACACCAGCGGGAACCGATTGAAGGGTCGACCCGCCGTCCGACATAATTGACAATAGCTCGCAGGCACCTCTTTGCGGTACCGGACGAGCCGTCGGTGTGCGCGATGGTGCATGACTTCTGAGGAGGAGCCGCCCGATGCTGTTTCCGACCACGCTCGTCGGCAGCTACCCGCAGCCCGAGTGGTTGATTGACCGCGAGAAGCTCTCCGGGCGTTTCCCGCCACGCACCCGAGCCCGCGAGCTGTGGCGGCT
>JAABYT010000050.1:3023-3260 GCA_011775625.1 Gammaproteobacteria bacterium
CGAAGCCCAGGACGACGCCACGCTGCTCGCCATCCGTGCCCAGGAAGCGGCCGGCCTCGACATCATCACCGACGGCGAGATTCGCCGCGAAAGCTACTCGAACCGGTTCGCGACGGCGCTCGAGGGCGTCGACATCGACAATCCCGGCACCGCCCTCGACCGCTCGGGGCATCCGAATCCGGTGCCGCGGATCGTCGGCCGGATTCGCCGCATGCATCCGGTGGAGGTCGATGATGT
>JAABYT010000010.1:0-3443 GCA_011775625.1 Gammaproteobacteria bacterium
CCCGCGACGATCATTTCGACTGACACGTAGAAAATGATCGCCAGGCCGACGTAGGCGATCCAGTGGTGCCGATCGAGCAGGCGCGCGATGTACGACGCCGCGAGCCCCATGAACGCGACCGAGAAGACGAGGCCGATGACGAGCACCCAGGTGTGCTCGCGCGCGATGCCTGCAACCGCGAGCACATTGTCGAGGGACATGGACAGATCGGCGACAACGATCTGAAGGGCGGCCTGCCCTACGCTCTTGCGGGGTTGGGCACCTGCCGGCGCCTGTTCCGGTGATTCGGCTTGCGTATCGGTTGCCTCTCCGATGGTCGCCTCGAGCACGGCTCGGGTTGCGATTCGCTCCTTGCGCTGCGCTTCGATCTCACGCCACAGCTTCCACGACACCCATAGCAGCAAGAGCCCTCCGGCGAGGATGAGGCCGACGATCTGCATCAGCTGAACGGTAACGACGGCAAACGCCACCCGCATCAGCGTCGCCACCGCGATGCCCATGATGATCACCCGCCGTCGATCGGCGGCAGGCAAACCGGACGCCACCATCCCGACGACGATGGCGTTGTCGCCGGCAAGAACCAGGTCCACGAGAATGACCTGAAACAGCGCGCTTAGCTCGGCGACGGAGATGTGCTTTCCTCCTGGNNGCGCACGAGCAGAGGCGAGGAGGCTCGTTTCCGCTCAGGGACACAAGACGATCTTCGGCGCCGCGCTGCGTCCGTGCAGCAGGTCGTCGAAAGCGCCGGCGCCGTCCTCGAGGGAGCGCCTCTCGACCCAGCCGAGATCGCCGAAAGCACCGGAGTAGAGCTTCCTGACGGTCGCGCGCAGATCGACGGGCGTGTACGTATAGGTGCCGATCAGGGTGATCTCGTGAAGCGTCATTCTGCGCACGTCCACGCCACCGTCGTTATCGAGAAGGCCGATGTGCATGACCACGCCGCCCGGACGCACGGCGGCGATCGCCGACTCGCGGGAAAGCTTTCCGCCGACGGCATCGATGACGATCTCGAAGCGGGATTCGCCGAGAGGTTCGGCGATGGGATCAACGACTTTGCAGACGCCCGCCTCTTCGATGGTCCTGCGGCGCAGGGCGTTGGTCTCCACCAGCTCGAGCTCCGCGGCGCCCTGGTCCCTCAGAGCCAATGCGGAGAACAAACCGACCGAGCCACCGCCGATGACCAGCGCGCGCGATTCGCTGACCGGGCGATGCGCGGCCTTCGCCGCGAGATTCACCGCATGCAGCGCCGTTGCGGCAGGCTCGGTGAGCGCGGCATGAGCCGGGTCCATGTCCTGGGGCATCTCGATGAGATTGCGCGCAGGGACCGCCACCCGTTCGGCGAAGGCTCCCGCCCGGTACATGCCGATGATGTCGCGCTTTGCGCACAGGTTCGGACGGCCTCCCTGGCACTCGTCGCACTCGCCGCAGGTAATCAGCGGGTTGATGACCACAGTGCTGCCCGCATTCGTTCCTTCCATGATGCGGCCGACGGCTTCGTGACCGAGAATGAGCGGTGGCACGCGGCGCGGATCGTGTCCGAGATAGGCGTGCATGTCCGAGCCGCAGATGCCGACCGCATCGACGGCAACAACGACCTCTCCCGGACTCGGCTCGGGCGCAGGCTCGTCCCGGAACTGGACTTCTTTCTCAGCGGTGTAAACGAGTGCTTTCATTTATATGAATGCCACGGTCGAGTGCCGACTACTTGGCCGTGAATCCTCCATCGATATAAAGCGTCTGCCCGGTGATGTAGTTCGATGCGTCGGAGGCGAAGAATACCGTGATGCCACGCAGATCTTCCAGCCGGCCGTTTCTTCCGACAGCCGTCTGCTCTGCGAGCCGCGATGCGAGCTCCGGATTCGAGAACAGAGGCACCGTGAGCTCGGTTGGAAAGAAGCCCGGGGCGATCGCATTGCACATGATGCCGTCGCGGGACCACGCCTCGGCCATCGCGCGGGTCAGCTGACATACGCCGCCCTTGGATGCCCCGTAGGCGAGTCCGTTGGCGAACGCCCGGGACGATTGCAGCGAGGCGATGTTGATGACCCGCCCGTGCTGGTGCTCACGCATGCCGGCGACGAACTCGCGGGTGAAAAAGAACGGCGCGGCGAGATTGAGATCGATGGTGTGATTCCAGCTCTCGGAAGTGATCGTATCGACCGGCTCGCGCAGGTTGACGCCGGCGGCGTTGACGACGATGGACACCGTACCGATGGCTTGCTGACAACGCCGCGCGATATCCTGAAGAGCATCTCGATCACAGAGATCCGCTGCGACGGCGACGGCCTTACCGTCGCGGGCGCGGATCTCCGATGCCGCGGACTCGAGCGCGTCCTCGCGCCTCGCCACCAGCACCACCGCGGCGCCGGCATCTGCCAGAGCGACGGCCATGGCGCGGCCGATGCCGGAGCTCGCACCGGTCACCACCGCCACGCGACCGGAGAGGTCGAAGAGCGCCTGCGTTTGCTCGGATGCGCTCACCGTGATCAAGCCTCGAGCTTGAATTCTTCCCCGCGGAAGTACTTGTGCAGACGATCGTCGCCGGTGAGCGCGTGACCCAGCATACCTTCCGCGCGCGAGATGCGCGCGCTGGCCGCGCCTACGGCGCGGTTGGCTTCCCGCGTCATGCGCTGCCAGGTCACGGTCTTGATGAACTTGCCGACGCTAAGACCTCCCGTGTAGCGCGCTGCGCCCTTCGTGGGCAGGATGTGATTGGGGCCCGATGCCTTGTCGCCGTAGGCGACGGTCGTCTCCTCGCCGAGAAAGAGCGAGCCGTAGTTGCGCAAGTTGACGAGCCACCAGTCCAGATCCGCGGCGTGCACTTCCAGGTGCTCCGGCGCGTAGTCGTCGCTCACGCGCACGGCCTCCTCACGCTCATCCACGAGCACGATTTCACCGTAGTCCCGCCACGCGCTCTCCGCGGCGCTTCGATTCGGCTCGTCGAGCCGCGCGACGCAGCCGGGAATCCGCTCCTGCGTTTCATCGGCGAGCCGGCGCGAGGTGGTGACGAGCCACGCGGGGGAGTCGGGGCCGTGCTCGGCCTGCCCCACCAGATCGGACGCAACGATGTCCGGATCGGCCGTGTCGTCGGCGATGATGAGAATCTCCGTCGGACCGGCGAACAGATCGATGCCGACGCGGCCGTAGAGAATGCGCTTGGCCTCGGCGACAAAACGGTTGCCGGGGCCGACCAGAATGTCGGCCGCGTGGCCGGTGAAAAGACCGAATGCGAGTGCGGCGATCCCCTGCACGCCGCCGAGGGCCAGGATGGTATCGGCACCGGCGAGATCCGCCGCATAAAGAATCGCGGGATGGACTCCGCCCTCTCTTCGCGGTGGCGAGCAGGCGATGACATTCTCCACCCCGGCGACCTTTGCCGTCGTGACGCTCATGATCGCTGATGCAATGTGCGCGTAGCGTCCGCCCGGGATGTAACAGCCCGC
>JAABYT010000010.1:3526-16840 GCA_011775625.1 Gammaproteobacteria bacterium
CGGCGGCGGCGATCTCGTCTTCAGGGACGACGACATCCCCGCTCCACCCGTCGAGCTCCTGCGCGTACTCGAGGGCGCGGGCCTCGCCGCCCTCCTCGATATCACGCAACATCTCGGCGACACGCGTGCGTGTGTCGTCCTCGCCCGTGGCAGGCGTCTTGGAGGCTTTCTTCAAATATTCAACAGCCATCGAGTTGAACGCTCCGTGTATGTCCTAATCAGTTTCCGTAGATAACGCCCGGTAGCCACAGGGCAATCTGCGGAAAGAAGATGATGAGCAGCAGCCCAAACACCTGAATGACCATGAACTGCATCATGCCGATGTAAATGTCTCTCAGATCCCATTCCGGGACCACACCCTTCAAGAAGTAGGCCGACAAGGCCACAGGCGGCGACAGCCAGGCGGTCTGCAGATTGACGGCAACCAGAATCCCGAACCAGGTCAGATTGAATCCAAGCTGATCGATGAGCGGCAGCAGGATGGGAATGATGATCAGCACGATCGGAACCCACTCGAGCGGCCAGCCGAGCAGAAAGATCAACGCCATGATCAGGAACAGGATCAGCATCGGTGACAGATCGAGCATCAGGAGATACTCGGTCAGCATGGTCGGCGTCCCGAGCCGGGAGAACACCGCGCCGAAGAAGTTCGACGCCGCCACCAGGAACAGAATCAGCGTCGAGATTTCGAGCGTCTTGACGAGCGCGTCCTGCATGCCCTTCCAGGTGAGTTTCCGGTAGGCAAGGGTCAGCAGAAGGGCTCCCGCCGCGCCCATGCCGGCGCCCTCGGTGGGGGTCGCGAGACCGAAAAGGATGCTGCCGAGCGCCGAGAACACCAGCGCTGCCGGCGGAACGAGGCCCTTGCAGAACTCCGCGAAGACATGCCCCATGCTCTCGGCGCGTTCCTCCTCGGGAAGCACCGGGCCCAGCTCAGGATTGAGGTAACAGCGAAGCAGCGCGTAGCCGGTATAGAGGAAAGCCAGCAGGAAGCCGGGAATGACAGCGGCGGCGAACAGGTCCGTCACCGGCACCTCGAGGATCGGTCCCATCACCACCAGCATGATGCTCGGCGGTATGAGGATCCCCAGGGTGCCGCCGGCGGTGATGGTGCCGGCAGCGAGCTTCACGTCGTATTTGGATCGGTTCATGGTCTTCGCCGCCATGATGCCGAGGATGGTCACCGATGCGCCGACGATTCCGGTGGCCGCGGCGAAGATCGTCGAGACGAACAGCACGGCGATGAACAGCGCTCCGCGCACGCGGGACAGCATCAGCTGAACCGCCTGAAACAGGCGTTCCATGAGTCCCGCCTGCTCCATGAGAATTCCCATGAAAATGAACAAGGGCACCGCGGCGAGCGTCTGCTCCAGCATGACCGACGAGAACTGGAAGGTCATGAGGTAGAAGACAAGATCGCCGAAGCCGATGTAACCGAAGACGAAGCCTAGAAATATCAGCGTGAACGAGATCGGGAAGCCGATGAATATGGCGAACAGCATGCACCCGATGAGAAGCAATCCGAGTACTTCAGGCGTCATTGTGTCGGCCACCTTCCACGGGTTGCGGCGTAGAGGCTTTTGAGAAGCTCCGATACGCCTTGAATCAGAAGCAACACGATGCCGACGGGAAGCGCCGTCTTGATGGGCCCCATGTGCGGCATCCACGCGGTGTCCATGCCGCGCTCACCGCGCATCCACGAGAGATACGCGAAGTCGGTGGCCATCACCAGAAAGGCAATGAGACCCGGGAAGTAGAAAAAGATGTACAGAAAAGCGTCGATGCGTCCCTGGTTTTTCACCGACCAGTTGCGATAGAGGAAATCGGCGCGGATGTGCACGCCTCTCGAGAGCGCGTAGCCGGCGCCCAGCATGAACAGCGCGCCGTAGAGCATGCGGCTGATGTCATAGGCCCACATGGTCGGCGCGGTGAACGCGTAGCGGGCGACGACCTCGTAGACCATGGCGCCGAACAGCGGAACCGTCAGCCAGCAGACGGTCATGCCGACCCAGTAGCTGAACCAGTCAATCCAGGTAATGGGGATCGCCATCCAGCGTGGCATGTCCTCTGGAAGCTGCCCCGGTTTACCCGATCTTCGATCGGCAACCAGTTCGTCCGCGATGTCCGTCACGCACGCCCCCCGCTGCACAGAAAACGGAAGGCGGGCCAGGCGGCCCGCCTTCCTGCGTCAAAACGCAATGAGCACTTTAAAAAGCGACTACTTCTACTTCTTCTGGAGACTCTTGGCGTGCGCCATACCGAGGCTCGCGTTCGACATCTGAGCGCCGGCCCAGAAGGGAACGGCGACATCGGCGAATGCCTTCTGGGAATCCCAGACTTCCTTGAAGAAGGCGTTCTCGGCGGCGTTCTTCTCGAGCGTCGCCTTGGCCGCGTTCATGTACTCGGTGAAGTAATCGGCCGGCGTGTCGTGCAGGATGACGCCGTGATTCTCGGTGAGATCCTTGAGCGCCTTGCCGTTTTCGTAGATGCGATAGCTGAGCGAGCGCATCAGAGACGCGTCGGCGGCGATCTCCATGGCCTTCTGCTGGTGCGGCGTGAGCTTTTTCCAGACATCACCGTTGATGTAGATGTCGGCGTTGACCACCACCTGGTGAAGTCCCTGAAGGTAGTAGTGCTTCAGCACCTTCTGGAAACCGAACACGCTGTCCGGCTTCGGGCAGCACCACTCGGCCGCATCGATGACACCCTTCTCGAGCGCGGGAAGAATGTCACCGCCACCCATGGCGACGGCCGCAACACCGATGTCCTTGTAGGTCTGACCCGGAATGCCCGGCGGTGTGCGGAAGCGGTACTTGCGAAAGTCCGCCATGCTGTTGATGGGCTCTTTGAACCAGCCGAGCGCCTCGGGGCCGACGGGCTGCAGCATGAGTCCCTTGACGTTCATGCCCATCTCTTTCCAGAGCTTGTCGTAGAGCGCCTTGCCGCCGCCGTACATGTACCAGGACACGAAGGCGATGTTGTCGATGCCGACACCGGCGCCGGCAACCGGCGAGCCGAACAGCATGGCCGCGGGATGATAGCCGGACCAGTAATGCGTCCAGGCGAAACCGCCCTCGACGAGTCCCTTGTCGACTGCTTCGAGAGTCTCTTTCACACCGACGACGGCGCCCGCCGGCAACACCTTGATCTCGACCTCGCCGTTGGTGAGCGCACTCACGTTGGCGCCGAAGTCGTTCAGCATGGTCACCTCGTCGGCCTTCGCCGGGATGACCGACTGCACACGGATGACCGTCTTGGCCACCGCCGTGCCACTTACGAGAAGAGTCATCCCCAGGATGACTCCCAACAAAGCTGTTAATCGTCTGCCCATTCCAGTTCTCCTCCAGACACTCGTGGTCGTTGCATTTTCCCCGGCGCCACGAAAATGCGACGCCACACCGAGCAGGGCCGCGCCGAGCAGACGCATCCGCCGTGTGGCGACCCGGTTCAGATTCGAGGGCTCTTCAGAAAGCGATACGGCGAATCGGGCAAGGGGCTTTGTCTGGGGCTCGAAAGGCAGCGAGCCCGGCGGTCCTCCCGACGGCGCACCCTTCCATGGAGCGTTATTGTCGCGCTGTAAGCGCTTTCATTTATGCCCGCAAGAGTGTAGTACTGCTGGGCAAATGTCAATTTAGACCGCGCGCGCCGGGCCGAACGCCGGGCGGCGCGCGTGTGTCTATGTAACTGCCTGATCGCGTAGGGAATTACGACGCCATGGACAATGCTGGCGACGACGCCGGCGGCCCTTCGGCGAACGCCGGGGAAACGCACGGGGACCTCCTGGAAGCGCAGCCGCGCCTCGCTGACGTGGCCAGACTCGCCGATGTGTCGACGGCGACGGTCTCGCGCGCGCTCAACCAACCGGCAACCGTCACCGCGGAGCTGCGCGAGCGGGTCCAGCGCGCGGTCGAGGCGCTCGGCTACGTGCCCCACGGTGCCGCCAGAGCATTGGCCAGCCGGCGTTCCAATACCATCGGCGCCGTCGTACCCACCATCGACAACGCCATATTCGCGCGCAACATCCAGGCGTTGCAGGCACGGCTGTTCGAATACGGCCGCACGCTGTTTCTGGCGAGCTCCGATTACGACTACGCCCGCGAGCAACGCGAGGTGCAGAGCCTGGTGGAACGCGGCATCGACGGATTGATTCTGGTCGGTGAAGAGCGCGAGCAGCTGGTGTATCGGCTGCTCGAGAAGAAGCACCTGCCGTACGTGACCACATGGTTGTACGACGAAAACAGCTCACACCCCTGTGTGGGCTTCGACAACCACCAGGCGGCTTACCAGATCGCCTCCTACCTGCTCGACATCGGACACCGCGACATCGCCATGGTCGCCGGCACCAGGATCGGCAACGACCGGGCCGCGGCCCGGGTGGAAGGCGTGAGGGCGGCGCTGGCGGATCGCGGCATCCAGTTCGCGCACGGGCAGCTGGTGGAGCATGCGTATGAGATCGCCGAGGGACGTCGCGCGGCAAGCCGGCTGCTCGCATCGCCGCACCGACCGACGGCCATTATCTGCGGCAACGACGTGCTCGCATTCGGCGTGCTGTTCGAGTGCCGCTCACGCGGCGTCGACGTGCCGCACGAGATCTCGATCACCGGGTTCGACGATCTGGATCTGGCGGCGAACGTCGATCCGCCCCTCACCACCATCCACGTGCCGGCCGCGGAGATGGGCCGCCGCGCCGCGGACTATCTGCTGGCGCAGCTCGAGAAAACATCGACGCCGCGGAAAACGCAGCTGCAGGCGACGCTGGTCGTACGCGAGACGACCGCGCCGCCACCGGTTACGCGCTGACGCCCCCCGTATCGTCGAGAATCATGTCCGCGGCTTTCTCCGCGATCATGATGGTCGGTGCGTTCGTGTTGCCCGATGTGATGGTCGGCATGATGGAGGCATCGACGACGCGCAGTCCCTCCACCCCGTGCACCCGCAAGCGCTCATCGACCACCGCCCGTTCGTCGGAGCCCATCTTGCAGGTACCGACGGGATGGTAGATGGTCTGGCCGATGTTGCGGGCGCACTCGAGCAACGCCTCGTCGCTCTGAACGTCGCTTCCGGGCAACACCTCCTCGCTGACGAACGGTGCCATCGCCCGGCTCGCGCAGATCCGGCGCGAGAGCTTCATACCGGCCACGGTAACGTTCTGATCGGTGAGCGATGACAGGTAGTTTGGATGGATCGCGGGCGCGGCACCCGCGTCGGGCGATCGAATCTCGATGTAACCGCGGCTCTCCGGGCGCAGCTGGCACACCGAGGACGTGAAAGCCGAGAAACGATGCAGGCCGGCGCCCGGCTTGTCGGCGCTCAGCGGCTGGAAGTGGAACTGAATATCCGGCGTCTCGAGCATGGGATCGGTTTTGGCAAACGCCGCGACCTGGCTCGCGCCCATGCTCATGGGACCGGTGCGCAAGAGAATGTACTCGAGCCCGATGAGCATCTTGCGAAGCGGGTTGTTCACCTCGTCGTTGAGCGTTGGCCGGCGGCACTTGTACACCGAGCGGATCTGCAGATGGTCCTGAAGATTCGCTCCGACGCCGGGCAGCGCGTGCACGACGGGGATATCGAGGCGTTGCAGGAGCTCGCCTGGACCGACGCCCGAGATCTGCAGAATCTGCGGCGAGCCGATGGCGCCTGCGCTCAAGATAATCTCTCGACGCGCGCGCGCCTCGATGCGGGTTCCCGATCGGCGATAGACAGCGCTCGTTGCGCGTCGTGAATCGAATCGAATGCGCTCCACGTGCGCCTTCGTGACGACACTCAGGTTCGAGCGCCGTCGAACGGGTTTCAGGTAGCCGACCGCAGTGCTGCATCGGAAACCCTTGCGCGCGGTGAGCTGAAAGTACCCGACGCCTTCGTGGTCGTCGCGATTGAAATCGTCACGCGCGGGGATACCGCACTCGGCGGCAGCTTCGATGAACGCATCGCAGACTTCGCGGCGCACGCGCATGTTCGAGACGCTGAGGGGCCCTCCGACGCCATGGTAGGCGTCGGCGCCGCGCTCCTGATCCTCGGCGCGCATGAAGTAAGGCAGCACCTCGTCCCAGGTCCAGCCGGCGTTGCCGAGCTGGCGCCAGTGATCGTAGTCCTGCGGCTGTCCGCGAACGTAGAGCAGCCCGTTGATGGCGCTCGAGCCGCCGAGCACCTTGCCGCGCGGCCAGTCGATGCTGCGCCCGTTGAGCCCCGGGTCGGGCTCGGTCTTGTAGCACCAGTCGTAGCGCGGATTGTGCAGGGTCTTGAAGTAACCCACCGGAATGTGGATCCACGGATACCAGTCGCGGCCGCCCGCCTCGATGAGCAGCACGCTGGCCGCCGGGTTGGCGGAGAGTCGGTTGGCGAGCACGCAGCCCGCCGAGCCCGCGCCGATAATGATGTAGTCGTATGTGTGCTGCGCGTCGGACATCGGCTGACCGCCCCGATTCTAGGGGCGCGCGCCGAGCGCTGGCAATGCCGCCACCCCCGGCGACCCGAGCCCGCCCGCGCTTGCGCCCGCGCTCGGCTGGTGCTGCCGGGCGGAGGCGCCCATTTAAAGAGGCCCGCGGCAATCCCCGGCGCCGCGATGCGGCCTCGGCGTGAGCGCGGAGGCCGGAAATCGGCGCCGATCCGGCGTACAATCCGGGGAGGCCCCGGCGCGGAACCAGCCGCGCGGCAGGCCGGTCCAATTGTTTACGTGTGCTGGCGGATTGTAGAGAAAAGGCGGTGATCCGGGCTCCTCTGAGCGTTGTTTCCCCCAAGCGCGCCTGTCTGAGCGCAGCTGCCCTGTGGCTTGCGGTGCTGGGGGCACCCTCGCTCGCGTGGGCGTCGCATCTCGAGACGACCCTCGCCCAGCGCCTCCTGGTCGAGCGGCTGCAGCGCGGCGAGGCGCCGCTGCTCGTCGATGTACGCACTCCCGGAGAGTATCAAAGCGGCCACGTGCCCGGCGCGGTCAACATCCCGCTGCAGGAGCTCCAGCGCCGCCTCGAAGAGCTGCGGCCTTATCGAAACACGGAGCTGGTGCTTTACTGCGAGACCGGCGTGCGCGCGGGTCACGCCGGCCGCTTTCTCGAGCAGCAGGGCTTCACCGAGCTGCGGGCGCTGCAGGGCCACATGAGCGCCTGGCGCAGCGCGGGACTGCCGGCGGAACGATGACCACAAGCCTCTCGCTCGGCTCGCGCGCCCTCGTGTGCGGGGTCGCGCTTCTCTTCGCCGGCGCCGCGTCGGCGACGCACTCCGGGGGAGAGCCGCTCCCCGATGGGCAGGCGTTTCACCTGCCGGAGGAAAGCTCTGCACAATCCGCCGGCGCGGCGAGCTCTGCGTCCTCCCCTTCTTCTACAGCGCGCGATGTGCTGCGGAGACTCACTCAGAGCCTGGCCGGCTCGCAAGCGCAACCGGAATTTCTGCAGCCCGACGAGGCATTCGTTTTCAGCGCCGAGGCGACGGATGGTAAGACGGTCGTTGCCGATTGGCAGATTGCGGACGGCTACTACCTCTATCGGAGCAAGTTTCAATTTGCGATCTCCAATGCGCAGGGCATCGCGGTCGACGAGCCCGTGCTTCCCGACGGCAAGAGCAAGGTCGACGAATATTTCGGCGAGATGGAGGTCTACTACAACGCGGTTCAGGCCACCCTGCCCCTGCAGCGCGCCGATGCGAAAGCGCAGACGGTGACACTCGACGTCGTCTACCAGGGTTGCGCGGACGCGGGACTGTGTTACCCGCCGATAAAGAAGCAGCTGGCGATCAACATACCGGCGGCGCAGAGCGTACCCGCCAGCCCCGGGCTGACACAGTCCGTCGAGCTGCCCGAGCAGGACCGCATCGCGCGCTCGCTGGCCGGAGGCAATCTGTGGTTGGTGTTGCTCGGATTCGTCGGCCTCGGGCTGCTGCTCACGTTCACGCCCTGCGTGTTCCCCATGATACCCATCCTCTCCAGCATTCTCGTCGGCCAGGGTGAGTCGCTCGGCACCCGCAGAGCCTTCACGCTTTCGCTCACCTACGTGCTGGCCATGGCCGCCACCTACACCGCGGCCGGCGTGCTTGCCGGGCTGCTCGGCGCCAACCTGCAGGCGGCGTTTCAGAATCCCTGGGTGCTCGGCGCATTCATCGCCGTGTTCGTGCTGCTGGCGCTGGCCATGTTCGGTCTCTACGACCTGCAGATCCCGGCGAGCTGGCAGGCCCGACTCACCGGCGCCAGCAATCGTCAGCAGAGCGGCACCTACATCGGCGTCGGCATCATGGGTTTTCTGTCCGCGCTCATCGTCGGTCCCTGCGTCGCGGCGCCGCTTGCGGGCGCACTCATCTATATCGGCCAGACCGGCGACGCAGTGCTCGGCGGTCTCGCGCTGTTTGCGCTGAGCATCGGCATGGGGCTGCCGGTGCTCGCCATCGGGACCTCCGCCGGCAGGCTGCTGCCGAGCGCCGGTCCCTGGATGGACTCGGTGAAGAGCGTCTTTGGCGTGGTGCTACTCGGAGTCGCCATCTATCTCGCGGAACGGCTGGTGCCGACCTGGGTGGCGCTGCTCATGTGGGGCGCGCTGCTGGTGATGGCGGCCATCTATTTCGGCGCGCTCGACAGGCTGACCGGCGAGACAACCTCGCGGTGGCGGCTGCGCAAAGGCGTGGCGATCATCGTGCTCGTGTACGGCGTTGCACTGGTGGTCGGTGGCTTCAGCGGCAGCGACAATGTCTGGCGCCCGCTCGAACGTCTCGCCTCGAATGGCGAATCCGCCGGCGAGGGTCTCGAATTCAAACGCGTGAAGGGTATCGATGGCCTGAACGCGGCAGTCGCGACCGCGGTCGCCTCGGGAAAGCCGGTCATGCTCGATTTCTACGCGGACTGGTGCGTGAGCTGCAAGGAGATGGAGCGCTACACTTTCCGCGATGACGAAGTCAAAGCGGCACTCGCCGGGACGGTGCTGCTGCAGACCGACGTCACCGACAACGACGCAAAGGACCAGGCGCTGCTCAAGCGCTTCAATCTTTTCGGGCCTCCCGCGATCCTGTTCTTCGGCCCCGACGGGCAGGAGCGTCCGGCCTATCGCGTGGTCGGCTACATGAAGGCACCGCGCTTTCGCGACGTGGTGGAAAAGGCGATCGGCGGCAGGGGGCAGCTGAGCGCGTCGAGCCGGGGAGGATCGTCGAGCTCATCGGCTCGCGCGGTGCTGGCGTCGGCCTGGCGAGCCAACTGAAGCACCGATTCAGTCGTAGCGCTTGTGCTCGCGGCGCCGCGCGCCGGCGCGCTGCACGACGACACCCTTGACTGCCGCGATTCCTTCATCGAGCTCGCGCGCTGCATAAGCGTCGTTGAGCGCATCGAGCCACACGCGCTCGTTCTCCAGCCGCAGCCTGCGAAGAATGTACCCGCCGTCGAGCGCGGCGAAGACGTAAGCGCCGTCTCTCACTGCACCGGTTGGATCGATCACGACGACGCAACCCCGTGGGAACTCAGGCTCCATGCTGTCGTCGGTCACCTGCAGCGCAAACGGCTCGGCGTCGACGCAGGTGCTCGTTTCAACGGCCCGGGACATCACAGCGGCGCAGGCGCTCAGGCGGCCGAGGCGAAGCTCGCAATCTCGCCGACGGCCTCGATGATCTGATCGAGATCTTCGTCGTCGGTGAAATAGCCCGGCGACAGACGCACCGCTCCGTTCTGTGCGACCGTTCCCTCGTCCTCGTGGACCAGCGGCGCGCAGTGCAGTCCCGCGCGCACGCACACGTGGTAATCCGCGTCGAGCATGACGCCCACCTGGTCAGCCGGAAGCTCGCCGACGTTGATGGAGAGCGTTGCGACGCGCAGGCGATTGCCGGCCGGCCCGTAGATCTTGACGCCGTCGATGTCTCGAAACGCCGCGAGCATCCGGTCGATGTGTCCGCGCTCGAGCTCGAAGATGTGACCAAGCGCCGCATGACAGGCCTCGGTATGCGAGAGGCTGCCCTCGGTATCGCCCGCCTGCTCACGGCCGAGAGACGCGAACCACTTCTGTGCAGCGTTGAGTCCCGCGATGCCGGGCAGCGCGACGGTGCCCGCCTCGAGGTGATAGGGGTACTTCTCCGGCTGATAGGGATCGATGGAGTCGACGCCGGTGCCGCCGACGCGAAGAGGACGCACGTCGAGACCTTCGCGCACGATCATGCCGCCGATGCCCATCGGACCGAACAGCGACTTGTGACCGGTGAAGGTCACGACATCGATGCCCCAGGCATCCATGCGGATCGGCAGCACGCCCGCGCTCTGACAGGAGTCGATGACGAACAGCGTGCCGGCCTGCCGCGATATCTGGCCGATGGCTTCCAGATCCTGCACCGCGCCGAGCACGTTGGAAGCGTGATTGACGACGATCATGCGGGTCTTGTCGGTGATCGCGCTGCGGATGTCGTCCGGATCCACGTACCCCTGCGCATCCCGCGCCACATAGGTGACATCGACGCCGCCGTCGCGCTTGAGATGCGCGAGCGGACGCAGCACGGAGTTGTGCTCGAGGCGTGTCGTCACCACGTGATCGCCGCTCTGGAGCAGTCCGAAAAAGGCGATGTTGAGCGAATCGGTGGCGTTCTGGGTGAAAACGACACGGTGAGGATCGCCGTGATAGTCGAAGAACAGCCCGAGGAGGCGCCGCGTCTCCTCGATCATCTTTTCCGCCTCCACGGCAAGCTCGTGACCGGCGCGGCCGGGATTGACGCCGTAGTTGCGGTAGAACTGGTCCATGGTGGTGTAGACCACCTCGGGTTTGGGCCAGCTGGTGGCGGCGTTATCGAAGTAATAGTGGTCCTTCATGGCGGCGAACCGATGGCACGGGATGAGGGTATTGATTACATGGTAGATCAGCCGCCCTGCGATGTCGCCTGCCCGCATCCTTGCGCGAGACGCCCTGCGGGTGTGAATCTTCCGTGAGGAATTGCCGCGCCATTGGTGATATCCATGTCTCGCATGAATCAGGGTTCCCCCACGGCCGTCTCGAGGAGCACGCCCATGCGTCTGCGCATCGCGTTTCTCACCACGCTGCTCGTCGTCCACGCCGCCCCGGCGGCCGGCGCAACGGTGCAGCTCGAAAGCCCCGGACCCCGGGTCAGCCTGCTCGAGCTCTACACCTCGGAGGGCTGCAGCAGCTGCCCTCCGGCGGATCGCTGGATCAGCGCGCTGCGCGACGATCCCCGCCTGTGGCGCGAGGTGGTTCCGGTGGCCTTCCACGTGGACTACTGGGATTACATCGGCTGGCGCGATCGTTTCGCCTCCCCCGTCTACAGCAAACGGCAGCGGGACTATGCGCGCAGCGGGCACGTCAGCACCGTCTACACGCCGGGCTTCGTGCTCGCCGGCGAGGAGTGGCGCGCGTGGTTCGCCCTGCCCGTGCTTCGGCTGGCACGCCCCGAGCAGGCCGGAAGGCTGCGTCTGAGCATCGACGCGCAACGGGGAAGCATCGAGTTCACGCCGGCGGGACCGGCGAGCGCCGAGCTCGAGGCGCACGTGGCGATACTCGGCTTCGGGCTCGAGACCGAGGTTCGCGCGGGCGAGAACCACGGCCGCACGCTCGCGCACGATTTCGTCGTCCTCGGCTACGACACGCACACGACGATGCGGCAATCCTCGACACACCTTGCGAGCTTCTCCCTGCCGCGCGTGAAAGTGCAGGCCGAGCGCAGAGCCGTCGCGGCGTGGATCAGCGCCGTCGGCGATCCGCGCCCCATCCAGGCGGTGGGGGGCTGGCTCGACTGATCCGGTCGTCCCTGACCGTCGTCCCTGCCCGGCATCGCGCGTGGCTGCGCGCGCGCAGAGCGCGCAAGCCCGGCGATCGCCGCGCGGATGCAACTCCCCCCCCCGGAGCGGAGCAAAGACGATTCGGGAGCATTTGCCGGCTCGCTGCGCGACGCGCGCCACCGGGTCGAGCCACCCCGACGCAACGCCGGAAGCTCCCGCGGGTTTCCGGATGACCCGCCGCAGGCGGAGTGCTAATCTCCACGCCCCCGAAAGCGCTTTTCGGGAAACCACATCGGTGACGGTTTCGAGTGGAGATACCCATGAGCACGATCACCCCGGACGATCTCGCGCTTCTCACCGCTTGGGACACGCCGACGATCTGCAATGCGCTGGAGATCGTCGTCCCGGAGCGGCGGGCGACGGGATTCACCACCGGCGCCTTCACGGTGCTCGATGCGAAGCTGCCGCCCGTGATCGGGCGTGCGCGCACCGCCACTATCCGCGCAACCACGCCGCCTGAGGAGAGCGCCGACGCAGTCAAGTCCCGGCGTGCGCGCTACTACGAGTACGTGGCGGATGCCTCGGGCGGCACCATCGCCGTCATCGAGGATCTGGACGCCGCTCCCGGATACGGGGCCTTCTGGGGCGAGGTCAACACGGCCGTCCACCGGGGACTCGGCTGCGCCGGCGGCATCACCAACGGCTCGATGCGCGATCTCGACGCCTGCGCACCCGGGTTCCAGCTCCTCGCGGGCAAGGTGGGGCCGAGCCACGCGCACGTGCGCATCGTCGACTTCGGCTCGCCGGTGACCATCTTCGGCATGCGGGTCGTGCACGACGACATTATTCATGCCGATCGGCACGGCGCTGTCGTCATTCCCGAGGCGGCCGTGAAAGAGCTGCCGGGGGCCGTGGATCTGCTCACGCGCAGGGAGGCGGTGATCCTGGAAGCGGCGCGCAGCGGCGACTTCGACATCGAGAAGCTCGAGAAAGCAACTGCAGGCGCCGCCGACATTCACTGACGGGGGCTCTCCACAGTGACCAGAAAAGTTTTTCTTCTTCAGCCCATTCACGATGCCGGCGTTGCGCTGCTGCGAGCACGGGACGACATCCAGGTCGCCCTTGCGAGCGATATCTCCGAAGAGACTGCGATACGCGAGGCCAGGGGAGCGCACGCGATCATTGCACGGGCGAGACCCGTCACCCGGGCGATCATCGATGCGGCGGACGAGCTTTGCATCGTCTCGCGTCACGGCGTCGGCTACGACAGCGTCGATGTCGCGCGGCTCACCGAGCGAGGCATACCGCTTGCCATCGCCATCGATGCCAATGCGCTGTCGGTGGCCGAGCACACGCTGTACATGATTCTCGCGCTCGCCAAGCGCGGTTTCACATTCGACCGGGCCGTGAAGCGCGGTGAGTTCGAAATACGCAACTCGCTGCGCGGAATGGAGATCGCCGGCAAGTCCGTGCTCATCATCGGTTTCGGCCGCACCGGGTCGCGGGTTGGCCGTTTGGCCCGCGCGTTCGACATGAAGGTGTTTGCCTGCGATCCCTACATCGACCAGTCGACAATCGCCGCGGCCGGCTGCACGCCCGTAGACGACTACCGGGCGGCTCTTCCGGATATGGACGTGGTC
>JAABYT010000010.1:16846-19296 GCA_011775625.1 Gammaproteobacteria bacterium
GCATGAAAGCTTCCGCCTACCTCGTCAACTGCGCGCGCGGCGGCATCGTCAACGAGCGCGCGCTCCGCGACGCCCTCGAAGGCAATGTCATCGCCGGCGCCGGCCTCGACGTTTTCGACCGCGAGCCTCTGCCAGCGGACGACCCGCTGGTTGCCCTGGACAAGCTGATTACCAGTCCCCACGTGGCCGGCGTGACCCATGAGGCGGAGATCGCCATGTCAACGAGCGCCGCGCGCAACGTGCTGGCGGCTTTCGACGGCAGCCTGGATCCGGCCGTGGTGGTTAACGCCGAGGTGTTGAGTGCCGTGACCGCGCGCTAGCCGGCGCGATTCGACCGAAGAACCGGTTGCTGCGCCTCAGGTTTTGGCGGGCGCGTCGGCGATGGGCTTGCCGGCAAGCTTGTGAAAGTTGCCGGGCTTGTGCAGCAGCAGGGCATCGAGAGCTGCCATGAACTTCACGTCCAGCGCCTCGGGCTCGAGCGCATACTGGACGACGCCGAGGTCTTCCACATTGCGAAGCAGGAGCCGGATCAATTTTCCCGGAATGTCCGCGTACAGGCGCAGCTCCACCGGAACGTAGGGCTTGACGGCGATCTTGCTGAGATTGCCGGCGGTGGAGCCGGTAAACTTGAGACCGTATCCGGGCAGGCAGTTCATGAGCTCCGCGTAAGCCTGGCTCGAGGTGGGAAGGGCCGACAGATCCGCCGGGCCGAAGCGATAAAACGACACCGATACCCGCTCCGGTTTTTCCCGGTTGTCGATGTCGACTGAGAAATTTTTGGCGCCGGTCGTGCAAAGGGCGCCGAATCCCCGCAGGCTGTAGTCCCATGTTTCATGAGACGGCATCTCGTTGGCGAGCGTGACGAAATCGGTGAAATGGCGCGCCGCTGCCTGCATGCGCGGCTCAATCCTCGCCCGCGCCGCCTGAAAACGCTTCACGACGCTCGATTGCACGCTGGTAACCGGCCCCCCGCTGGAGGGCTTGGGTGGATTCTCGTAGTGAGGATGATTGGCCATGTCGAACCTCGCCCGCCCGCTGACAAACGCTCTGGATTCGGCTTCTGCTTTGTTATCGTCGACCCGCGGCCGCGAGTTAGAGCCGTCTGTCGATTTTTTCGCCGCGTCGGTCGCGCCGTATGTCGATTGGCGCACAAAACGGGCAAAAGCCGCCCGCCATCGCCACCCGCCGGCCGGGGTTCGGGCCGCGGCCGCCGCGCCTGCCCGGGCCCGCCACCCTAGGCTTTGCCGACGGCGCGCTCCAGCATGTCGAGCCTGTCCTGGCCCCAGAAAGGCTGCTCTTTGTAAATGTAGAAGGGTGCGCCGAAGACACCGCGCTCGACCGCCTGCTCGGATTCGGCAATACGCCGCTTGACCATCTCATCGGTGTCCGCCGCCGCCATCAGCGCCGCGGCGTCGAGCCCACACTCGCCGGCGACGGCGAGCAGCGTGGCGCGGTCGGCGATGTCGCGCTCCCCGGCCCACACCGCGCTCAGCAGCGCGCCGGCGAGCGCCATGGCGGCGCCGCCTCCCGACTGTCCGGCCGCCAGCACCATGCAGGCGCCCGGCACCTCGTTGACGGGCCAGAACTTCGGCTCGATGTTGAGCGCGACGCCCAGATGCTCGCGCCAGCGCTCGAGCTCCACCAGCCGGTAAGCCTGGCGCTCGGCAGAGCGCTTCGGCAGCGGCAGCCCGCCGGTGGCGGGAAAAATGACGGCCGCGTAGTCCACCGGGTGCACGTTAACCGAGAGACGGTGGGTATCGACCAGGGCGGCGAAGCGCCGGTGGCCGAGGTACGACCAGGGCGAGTTCAGCGACAGATAGTAGTCAACGGTCTCGCTCATGCACCATTCCCCGCTTGCTCGATATCTGACCGCTATGGTCCCGGATTTTTCTGTCAGAATACATGCCTGCCATGCGCCTGCGTATCCATCGAAACCAGCCCGCCATCAGAATCTGCGGCACGCTGCTCGGCATCGGCTTCGTGCTACTCGGTCTGTTCTCCCTGCTCGGCGCCGGCGCGCACGAAGCGGAAATCATTCGCGAGCGTGCCACCGGCTTCGGCGTCACGGCCATCGTCGTCGGCATCATCGCCGTGCTCTGCTCGCTGCTGGTCGAGGATTTGAGCGATGTCTGGTGTCGCAGTCCGCGGCGGTGGAAATGACGCGCTTCAGTCGAGAAGCACGCCCGCCAGCTCGCTGAAATCCGCCACCGTCACGTCCGGCGCGTGCGGTGTGTCTCCGAACGGCCGCTTGCGCCGATCGATGTAAGCCGCCCGCATTCCAGCTGCCTTTGCGCCGACGCAGTCGAAGGGATGATTGGCGACGTGCATGATGCGCGCGGGCTCCACACCCAGAAGCTCGGCCGCCTTTCGATAGGTCGCAAAATGCGGCTTGAAATAACCGGCCTCCTCGACCGAGATCATCGCGTCGAAGTCGAAACCGACGTAGGGCT
>JAABYT010000010.1:19337-19729 GCA_011775625.1 Gammaproteobacteria bacterium
TGCGCAATGCCGGCGCGATCCATCACGTGGGAGACGGATCGATGGCCAATCTCGCGATAAGGCGTGTGGCCGCGATCGCACAGGGCATCGATCATGGAGTTCTCGAAGTGCGTACGCCGCCACCAGGTGACGAACTGATGCGGGCGCCCCTGCCAGCCCTTTTCCTGCAGAAACGGCGTCACCGCCTCGGTCAGCCCGCCCTGCATGTCGACAACGGTGCCGTAGAGATCGAAGGTGAGGAACTTCAGGCCGCGCGCATCCGCGCCCTCCTCAGCCACGGCTCAATCCCACGAGAAACCCGGGGTCCGCGTGTAGTAGTGCAGGCCTTCGTCCTGTATGACCAGGCTGCGCATGCGTTTGCTGCCGCGATTGTGATGGGAGTGAAGCTCGGT
>JAABYT010000010.1:19745-20739 GCA_011775625.1 Gammaproteobacteria bacterium
GAGTAGACACCCTCGCCCTGGAGCGCGAGCGTGATGGCGACGCCGTTATGGCGGTGAGGCCGCTGATCGCCGCCCGCTTCGAGCGTGTTGATGGCGGCCACCATCATCGGCAGGATGTTGCGCGCCGGAGCGAGGGCGCGGCTGGAGAACAGCACGGCGCGGCCCGCTTCGTTCTCGGTCCGCTCGCGCGTGTAGACGGTGGCGAGATGCCTGTCGATCTGGTCAGCGGGCCAATGCACCGTTTCGATCATGGAATCGCCCGGGTCGCTCGGGGCGAGACCCTGAAAGGCGACCAGCGGCGCGTCGGAGACGCAAAAGAGCAGGCTGTCCTCGTCGGCGGCCGCGTGCAGCGTTTCCTGCCCGGCTGCAAAGCAGAACAGATCGCCTTCGCTCCACGCCACGGTATCGGCGCCGCTGCGGCTTCGACCCGCACCGTGCATCACCAGATACACCTCGCCGGAGGCCCGCTGCGTGCATGCGAGGGATTCGCCGCGGCGCAGACGCACGTACTGGGCCAGCAACGAGGGCGTGGTAGCCGGATAAGGCGTCGCGAGGGCGTCGCTGGCATCGAGGGGGATCAGTGCGGTCGGCGTCCCGGCATCGAAGGCGCGATCGCGCTCGGCGAGAAACTGCCGGCGCGGAACCCGCGGCCAGCGAAAGTCGAAGGCGTTCGCCGGATCGTAGTAGCGCGCCTCGGCCGTGTAGTCACGGTCGGGGGAAGACGTTTTCGAGATCGTGGCCATGGCNNAGGCGCGCAGCCGCAGGCGTCGCCCGGGATTCAGGTATCCGACGCCTGCGCCTGCACGACCGTCACCGCCGTCACCCGGTATACGTCGTCGGCGCTGCACCCGCGGGAAAGATCGTTGGCGGGCTTTTCGAGTCCCTGCAGGATCGGCCCGATGGCGAGTGCGTTGGCAAACCGCTCCACCAGCTTGTAGCCGATGTTGCCCGACTGGAGATCGGGAAAGACGAGCACGTTGGCGCGCCCGGCGAT
>JAABYT010000010.1:20802-24873 GCA_011775625.1 Gammaproteobacteria bacterium
GACCTTGTCCGCAAGGGCGTGCTTCGCGCTGCCGTGAGTCGAAAAGGACAGCATTGCCACCCGCGGCTCCATCGCCAGCATGGTGCGCGCCGTGTCCGCCGACATGATGGCGATCTGGGCGAGCTCGGAGGCATCGGGGTCCACCACCAATCCACAGTCTGCAAAGATCAGCGCGCCGTTGATCTGGTGATAGGACTCGAGCAGCAGCATGATGAAAAAGCTCGATACCAGACTGTATCCCGCTTTCATGCCGAGCACCTGAATCGCGGCGCGAACGGTATCGGCTGTCGTGTAGTGGGCGCCGGCTACCGAGCCTGCGGCCTCGCCGCGACTGACCATCGTGTTGGCGAAAAAAAGCGGATCGGCGGCGATTTTTCGCGCTTCATCGAGACTGACGCCTTTTTCACTGCGAAGCGCGTGAATGTGCCTGGCGTACTCTTCCAGCTTATCCGAGGCGGCCGGATCCAGAATGGCAAAAGGCGGCGTGGAAAGCCCGTAATCCGCCGCGCGTTCTCGGATGACCCCTTCACGCCCGAGCAGAGTGATACTGGCAATACCCTCCGCAACGACGCGCGCCGCACCTTCTATGACGCGCTCATCCTCACCTTCGGCAAGCACGATGTGGCGCGGGTCAGAGCGCGCTCTTTCGATCAGGGCGTCAAAGGGATTTGTCGTCATGGTGACGAAACCGCAATAGCCAGTCTCAGATGATCTTGTATACGGGATCCCGGCAGGACGCTATCGCGAGCGTCTGAAAATCGCAAACGTCAGATCGTCGGGTTTCGAGGGCTCACCATCAGCCGAGTCCTCCATACGTTCGCCTGCCAGCGCTGCCAGGCGCCGAGCGGCCTTGGGGAGCGGGCCTCTGCGCACGCACTCCACGATCTCGGATATGTGAAGATTATCCGACAGGCCGTCGCTCGCGAGCAGCAGCGTGTCCCTCGCCGCGACCTCGACGGCGGATCCGACCTCGATGCGCATGTCGGTGCTGCCGATGACATTACTGATCATATGCCGCTCCTCGTGGTGCATGGCATCGCTCTCATCGAGAAGCCCGGCCTCGACGGCGTAACCGACCGGCGAGTGCGGAATCGACTGCATCTTCACCTTGCCTCTCTGGCCGGTGAGAAGGACCATCGAATCTCCGACATGGTAATGACGCACGAAACGGCCGTCGTACTCGACCACGGTCAAGGTTGTGGCCGCACCCATCGCCAGTGCGAGCACGTCTTCATTGGCGGCCTCGAAACCATTGAGGATGCCGGTGCGTATCTCTGCCTCTTCGCTGAGCGCCGCCTCGATTGCACCCGCGAGACTCTGGATGGCCAGAAACGATGCCTGTTTCCCCGCCGGTGCACCACCAAGACCATCGGCTACAGCGATAACACCGCTGTCGGTGCCGGTCGGGATGATGCCGATGGAATCTTCGTTGGGCGTATCCTTACCCGGGCATCGCATGGAAAAGAGTGCAACGACGCCCCCCGCAAGGTCGAACGTCGTCTCTTCCAGAAGATCCTGCTCGAAAAACAAGTGCGCACGACTCTGATCCGGCCGATCGTTCAATCCCAACGCAGAGCCTCCAGATGTTGGCGCAGATGATTGACGGTGGGAAAGCGTTTCAGTATCAGAGACCGCTTGAGTCCGAGACAGATGGCCTTTATCTGCCTGGGCTGCTTGGCGTAGTAGCGCACACCGCCGAGGGAGTCGTAGAGAATTCGCACCAGATCGCAGATGTCATCCTGCAAAACAGCTCGCTTCGGGCCCTGCCACTGAAAGAAATCGAGGATTTTCAGCTGAAATTCCAGTCCGTAGCTCTCGACGATGACGTTATCCGAGTGTAGATCGCCGTGATACTCGCGTGCCTGGTGGATGCATTCCATACCCAGAACGAGCGCGTATAGAAGATGAATCGCCTGCGTGGGATGGAGCCGACTGCCGCGCTGGCGCTTCAGGAATGCCGATAGCAGCTCACCCTCCACGTACTCGGAGACGAGAACCGTAATCGGCTGTCGCCGCAGGAGCACGATCTCCTCGGTGTGGTAGTGGATGACGATGGGGCAGGCCCTGAGCTTGTGCAGCTTTCTGGCATAGGCTTTTGCGGTCTTGTTGTGCGGATTGCGCTGGGGGAAGAACAGCTTGGCCGCCCGCTCGATGTGCGTGTTCTTCTCCCGGATCTTGTAGACCTCGCCCTCCCAGCCAACACCGAGACGCGAGACGATTTCGTACTTGCGCGCCAGAACGCGGCCCGGGTGCAGATCGAACGATTCGATGGGCGTTGGCTTCACTCCCGTATTGTAGGCGCAAGCGAAACGCCGCCGACAGGTGGCCGGTGATCGCCGCCGGTTCTCACAGCGAGCGGCGGACCATCCCGCCCCCGGGCAGCCGCGCCGGGAAGTTGTGACTATTCGATGATTCGACTAAAGTCGAACCATGGATCAATCGCAATGCGTGGCGGCGCTCGCCGCCCTCGCCCACGCGCACCGCCTGCGGGTCTTCCGTCTGCTGGTGCGCAACGGCCCCGGGGGACTCTCGGCCGGTGACATCGCCGCGCATCTGCAGCTCCCCCCTTCGAGCCTGTCGTTTCATCTGGGGCACCTGGAGCGCACCGGGCTCATCCGCGCGCGCCGCGAGCAGCGCCGCATCATTTACGCAGCCGAGCTCGACGCCATGGGAGATCTGCTCTCGTATCTCACCGAGGACTGCTGCGGCGGCCACCCGGAAATCTGCTCGAGCCTGTTGCCGGGGGCGTCGGCGAGCGAGCGTCGCGCCGGCGCAGGCGGCCGCTCCTCGCGCTGACCCGGGCCGGCATGGCGAGCACGCAACGCTTCGACCTTCGCAGGCGGCTCGTCGCCGAGGCGTTGGGCACCGCTGCCCTGCTGGCGGTGGTCATCGGCTCGGGGATCATGGGCGACAGGCTGGATGGCGGGAACGTCGCCCTCGCGCTTCTCGGCAACGCCCTGCCCACGGGGGCGATCCTGGTGGTGCTCATTCTCGCCCTCGGACCGGTCTCGGGCGCGCACTTCAATCCCGCCGTCACCCTCGCCTTCGCCATCCGGCGCGAGATCCCCGCCGGCGAGGCGCTCCTTTACGTGAGCGTGCAGGTGATCGGCGGGCTGGTCGGTGCGCTGGTCGCCCACGCCATGTTCGAGCTGCCGCTTCTTCAGGTCTCGGAGACCTCGAGGGCCGGGGCAGCCCAGTGGTTCTCCGAGTGGGTGGCGACGTTCGGCCTCGTCGGCACCATTCTCGGCACCCTGCGCTTTCGCCCCGAGGCGGTCGCCTACGCCGTGGGGCTTTACATCACCGCCGGGTACTGGTTCACCGCCTCCACCTCCTTCGCCAACCCGGCGGTCACCATCGCACGCAGCTTCACCGACACCTTCTCCGGCATTTTCCCTGCCCACGCGCCCGCGTTCGTGGTCGCGCAGCTGATCGGCGCGCTCGCCGCGACCCTGGTAATCGGCTGGCTGCTGCGGCCCTCGCTGCCGGAGCGCTGCGCCCCGGCGCGGCCGGGCGACGGGGGATGACCGGCCAGGCTGCACGGCAACCGCATCGCCGGCACGCTTTCAGTTGCACATACCGGCCCCGGCCCGGTATCTTCCTGGCGCCGAGTGACTGCTTTTAACAAACGGAGATTTCCATGCTACGTCGATCGTTTCTTATCACGGCCTCCTGCATCGCCCTCGTCTTCACGGCCGCCAGTCAGAGCGCCTGGGCCGCCGCTACCGAAGCCGAGGTCAAGGAGGCGCTCGCCGAGTTCGAGCGGTCCAACCCGAAGATCAAACGCTTCATCGAGTCCGCTCACGGCTACGCCGTCTTTCCCACCGTCGGCAAGGGCGCCATCGGAATCGGTGGAGCGCACGGCAGCGGGCTGGTCTACGAGAAGGGCAAGCTCATCGGCTCGACCACGCTCAGCCAGGTGACCATCGGCTTCCAGCTGGGAGGCCAGGCTTACCGCGAGATCATCTGCTTCCAGCACAAGGAGTCCCTCGACAAGTTCAAGGGCGGAAACTTCGAGTTCGATGCGCAGGCGAGCGGTGTCGCTGTCACGGCCGGCATCTCTTTCGACGCGGC
>JAABYT010000010.1:24920-29884 GCA_011775625.1 Gammaproteobacteria bacterium
CGCCGATTCGACTCGGCGTCCGGCGGCCCCCGAAAGGGGGCCGTCTCATTTCCGGGCTCGCCAGCCTGCCCGGCATCCGGGCCGGCGCCGCCGAAGGGATCGCCGCGAAGACGGCGCCCGCCCGCCGGCTCCCGCGAGGCTTCCCCGGGCGATGGCAGATGCGCTAGCCTGTCGGCGTTTTCCCTCGAGCGGATGACCCGCCCATGAAATCGGATACGGCGCGGCTGCTGCAGCAGCAGGCCGAGCAGCTCCAGCAGCTCGAGCTCTCCAGTGAACGAGCCGCCGAGCTCGCACCCATCGTCGAGAGCTTCGTCGACGCGGTCGCCGAGAACGCGCCGTTGCTGCCCTTCGATGTCGACGCCACCGCGTTCCACGCGGCACTGCACGCATTCAAAGACGATTGGGATCCGAAATGAGCGAGCCGGCGTTTCGCTCGCTGGTCGAAGCGGCCGAGGCCATCCGCACCGGACGCATCTCTTCGACCGAGCTGACCCGCGCCTGTCTCGATCGCATCGAAGCGATGCAGGGCAAGCTCAACTGTTTCGTGCACGTGCACGCCGAGCAAGCCCTGGCAGCCGCGCGCCTCGCCGACGAGGAGCTCGCCGCCGGTAAGCTGCGCGGGCCACTGCACGGCGTGCCCCTCGCCCACAAGGACTGCTATTACCGCGAGGGCCGTCTGTCCACCTGCGGCAGCCCGCTTCGCGGCCAGCACATCGCCGACTCCACGGCGACCGTGCTCTCCCGGCTCGACGCCGCGGGCGCGCTCGATCTCGGCGGGCTGCACATGTCGGAGTGGGCCTTCGGCCCGACCGGGCACAACGAGCACTTCGGTCCCTGCCGCAATCCCTGGAATCCTGCCCACATCTCGGGCGGCTCGTCGAGCGGCTCGGGCGCGTCGGTGGCGGCGAGACTGGTTTTCGCGGCCCTCGGCTCCGACGTCGGCGGCTCCATCCGGCTGCCGGCAGCGGCGTGCGGCGTGGTCGGCCTGAAACCGACCCTGACCCGGGTGAGCCGCCACGGCGCCATGGCCATGTGCTACTCCCTCGAGCACGTCGGCCCGCTCACGCCCAGCGTGCGCGACTGCGCGCGCATCCTGTCCATCGTCGCCGGCCACGACCCGCGCGATGCCCTTTCCAGCCGGGAGCCCGTGCCCGATTACGAGGGGTTGCTGGACGCCGGGATCCGCGGGATGCGCATCGGGGTACCCGTCAACGGCTTCTACGATCACGTGGACGACGAGGTGGGAGCGCTGCTCGAGCGAAGCCTCGGCGTTTTACGCGATCAGGGAGCGGAGATCGTCGAGGTGCGGGTGCCGGATCTCGATTTGCTGGCACGGCTGGGGAAGCTGGTGATGGCGGTGGAAGGCGCCGCCGTGCACGGCAACCAGATCCGCGAGCGGGGTGACCAGTACAGCGATCAGGTTCGAAAGCGCATAGAGCCGGGATTCCACATTCCGGCCTCCCGTTATCTGGAATCCCTGCACCTTCGCAAGCATTTTCTCGCTGACATCATGCAAGGCGCGTTCGCCGAAGCCGATGTTCTGCACGCACCGGTGCTGTCGACGCCGGTGCCGACGATCGCGGAAACCGACGTCAAGGGTGCCCGGAACATGCCCGAGGTGATCGGATCGATCATCCGCTGCACGCTGCCGGTCAGCTATCTCGGCCTGCCGGCATTGAGCGTACCGTCCGGATTCACCAGCAACGGGCTGCCGAGCGCCTTTCAGCTCATCGGGCGGCCCTTCGCCGAGGCGCGCCTGCTTGCTGTGGGTCATGCGTACCAGCGCGCCACCGACTGGCACGAGCAGATACCGGCGCTAGCGTGAAGGGGGCGCGCTCTCGATGGGAGCCGCCCGTCTCGTCGTCGACGACGAGACCGATCTCGAAAGGAAGATAAATCGGGGCACCCAGGCCCGAACGCGCGCGATCACGATAACCGCATACCCTCAGCCCCTGTCGTCGGACTTCTTGGCGGTGCCAGCCTGCGCGTCTTCGGCCTCGAGCGCGGCAGCGCCCGCTAACGCGAGCGCCGGCGTGGCCGCTTCGACGATGACACGCTTCGGCGCGAAGCGAATCCCGTGCTCCTCGAACGCCTTCTGGATGCGGGTGAAGGCCTCGCGACGCACGAAGAACTGCTGGCCCGGGACTGCCGTGAACTTGCACCGCACGATCAGCGCCGAGTCTTCCATTCGATTGACACCCTGCGATTTCAGAGGCGCCAGCATCAACGGTGCGAGCTCCTCGTCTTTTTCCATTTCCTGGCCGACCTGCTTGATGATCTTTCGCACCTTGTTGATATCGGTCTCAAAAGGCAGGCGGAGCTCGAATTTCATGATGGCCCAGTCGCGGCTGTAATTGGTGAGATGCCGGATCTCGCCGAAGGGAATCGTGTGTAACGGGCCGTTGTGATGACGAAGCCTCAGCGAACGAACCGAAATACCTTCGACCACGCCTCGCACTTCCCCAATCTCGACGTACTCACCCATGCGAAAGGCATCATCGAGAAGAAAAAAGATACCCGATACGATGTCGCGCACCAGCGTCTGGGCGCCGAAGCCAATAGCGATACCGACCACGCCGGCTCCGGCAATGAGCGGCCCGATGTTTACTCCGAGCGCGGACAGCACCAGCAGCACACCCATGATAATCAGTGTGATCAGAATGACTTTGCGAAACAGTGGCAGCAGCGTCTGCGCACGACTTTGTCCAGCGCCACCGATTGCACCTGACGCGGCGGCCTCGCCCTCGCCCTCGCCCTCGGGGCCTTCATCCGATCCCATGTGATAGGAGACGGCGGCCTTTACCACGCCCCAGATCGCATAAGCCAGCAACACCGTCACGACGATATCGAAAAAGGCGGTGCCGACCCGCTCGCCGGCTATGCCCTTGACCACAGCCTGCACCTCCACCCCCCAGAAGCTCATCACGACGAGCAGCGCCACGAGTCCGAGCACGATGCGCAGGTTTCTAAGAACGACTGCCTGAATCTCCTGGCTGGCAATCTGCCGAGAGGCCTGCTCCGCGGCGCTCGCGGGTGCCAGAGTAAGCAGCGAAGCTTCCGCCTCTGACCTCCCCGCCTCCTCGCTGCTGGACCCGAACATTCTCGCAATTATCCTGCGCAGAGCGACATCGAGCAGCGGCAGCAGCATCAAGAGAGCAAATGTTTTGGTACCGGGATAACCAGACCGGCCTCCCTCCATGCCGAGTCGCGCGACGCCTAAAACGTAGAGAATTACGATCGCTGCAATGGCGAAAAGGTGCCAGTACGCCGCAAAGGTATTGACGAAGTCGCCCATGCCGGCCTCCTGCTCGTCACTGCCGCCGCGAATGATCGCGGCGTACCGGTCCCGGGCCTGCCAGATCATGACGGCCAACACAATCACGAAAATCGTCACGAGGATGAACCTGACGAGTCCGGTCACGCGAGCGTCGATGGCGAACACGTCCAGTGCTTCGAGCGTGATCATATCCACGACGATAAAGCCTGCGAGAACGAGCAGACGCCATCGCAGCGTGCGCGCGTCGTCGTCATTCAGAGCAACGAGCCTCAGGGCGGGGCTGCGGGGCGCCAGCACGGTGTCGATGGCGATCGCGATGGCCCTCATGATGACCACCAGGCTCAAGACCATGACGAAAAGCGGCTCCGCCCCGTCGTTGTCCCAGGTGGCAAGGAACATGACCGTGAATGCGGCAGCGAAGAACACCAGCAGGGCGAAAAGCCCCACGAGCGCCCGCACAGTCGAGGCGCCGAGGCGCGCGACGAAGGTCTGCGGCGCGGCGTGTGGCGCCGCCGTCCTGCCCATTCCCGTGGCCCGGCGCAGCAGCGCCTCGGCGATCCAGCCGGCGACGAGCATGAGCACGATACCGGCAACGACACCCCACAACGACACGGTCCCCGCGAGCGTGGCCTGGGAGCGGATCTGGCCGGGCATCGTCGAAAGCTCTTCCCATGCGCTCAGAATCTGAGCGAGTCGATCACGCGACCGCTCGAGGGCGTCGTGGAGCTCATCCATGGCATCGACGTCCTCGGTTGCCTCGGCTTCGCTCTCCGCGACTCGCTTGTCGAGCTCCCGGGTCAGCAGCGCGCGCACCTGATCGTCGGAGAGCCTCGACAGCAGGTCGCGGACCTCCTCCTTTGTGAGCTTATCGGGCAGCTCCTCGAGCGTAGTCTGCTGCTCGCTGCCGGACACGCCCGCCAGCGGAAGCGCAGCCGACGCCGTCGCCGTGGTGCCCAGGAGCACTGAAAAGGCCAGGAGACACGCCGCTGCCTCGATACGAATCATCGCCATTACCACCGGCATTGGTCGGAAAGAGGTGTGAGGTTAGCCTGCCCACGCCCGGCTGTTCAACGCTTCTTCCGTACGGGTGCCCCCTGCATTAGCATGTCGCTGTTTTCGTCACGCTCGAATTCGGAGTGCTGCAGATGGCAAAGACCACTGTCTCGTCGTGGAATGACTTCGACCCCTTGCGCCACGTAATCGTGGGCAGGGCCGACAATACCTGTATCCCCCCGTCGGAGCCCGCCACGGAGGCCAAGATTCCGGAGGACAGCGACATGCGGGGTATGTGGGGTCCGCGCCCCGCCGAGACCGTCGAAAGAGCCAACGAGCAGCTGGAGAATCTCGTCCACATTCTCGAGGGCCGCGGGATTCGTGTCGACCGGCCGAGCCCGCTCGAGTGGAACCAGGCCGTGAGCACGCCGGACTTCGAAACCGGAGCCATGTTCGGCTGCATGCCGCCACGTGATGTTCTGCTGACCGTAGGCAAGGAAATACTGAGCGCACCCATGTCGTTCCGCTGCCGCTACTGGGAGTACCTGGCCTATCACCCGCTGATGCAACGCTACTTCGACGAGGATCCCGAATTCCGCTGGGAACAGGCTCCGCGACCACGCCTTACCGACGACTCCTACAAGCAGGGATATTTCAACGAGATCACCATCGAAGAGCGCCTGCGCAGAACCGC
>JAABYT010000010.1:29902-36006 GCA_011775625.1 Gammaproteobacteria bacterium
TGTTCTGTCAGCACGGCCTCACCACGAACCGCCGCGGCATGGAGTGGCTACAGCGGCACTTTCCCGGGCATCGGGTGCACTCGGTCAATTTTCCGGGCGATCCATACCCCATTCACATCGACGCGACCTTCGTGACGCTGCGCCCCGGGCTCATCATCAACAATCCTCAGCGACGCCTCCCCGATGAGCAACGCGCCATCTTCGAGGCCAATGATTGGGAAATCATCGATGCTGCCCCTCCTGCGCACAATCAGCCGCCGCCCTTGTGCTACTCGAGCGTGTGGTTGTCGATGAATTGCCTCATCCTGGATCACGAAACGGTTTGCGTGGAAGCGAGCGAGCACCACCAGATGGAACAGCTCGACAAGCTCGGCATGGAGGTTATCCCGGTGCCGTTTCGCGATGCCTATCCCTTCGGCGGCGGTCTGCACTGCGCCACCGGAGATGTGTATCGCGAGGGNNCGTCTGATACGGAACCGTCCGAGATTCCGGAGGAACCCCTCTCCAGACGACAAGCTGCGATCGTCTATGCCGACGTCGCAAACTACAGCGGTCTTTGCGCCATAGACGAGGACGCCACACACCGCCAGCTCGAGCAATGTCTGGACATATTTACCGCATCTGTCACAGGGCACGGCGGCAGCGTCCACCACTATGCCGGCGATGCCATTCTCGCCACGTTCGAATCCGCCGCAGAGGCGGTCGCGTGTACCGTAGCGGTACAGAAGCGCATGCTTCAAATCAACGAGCCGATAGCCGCGTCCCGACGCGTCGAGTTTCGTATCGGCATCAACGAGGGCATCGTCATACCGAGCCGAGGCGATGTCTACGGTGAGGACGTCAACATTGCTGCGAGGCTGGAAACCCTGTGCACGCCCGGGGGCATCTGCGTATCGGAGCGGGTCAGGCAGGCGCTCGACGACAAGGCCCGCGACGTGCGCGTCACCTATCTGGGCGAAAGACGCCTGAAGAATCTGCCACGGCGTGTCGCGGCGTATTTACTCGAAGTCGGCAACGCATCGGAGCCGTCAGCGAGGCGATTCCGCTCGCACGACGGTACGTGGCTGCAACTACCCGAGCAACCCTCGCTCGCGGTAATACCGTTCAAATGCCTGGACGACGACACGGCCGTCGCGCAGTTTGCCGACGGCCTGACCATGGAGATCATGACGGAGCTGATAAAGCTTTCGGGTCTTTTCCTCGCGAGCGATTTTTCCACTTTGCGCTACCGCAAAGATGACCCGAGTCCACAGGCGGTGTCGAGAGAGTTGGGAGTGCGTTATTTGCTCGAGGGAACAGTCCGGCGCTCGAACGAGCGCCTTCGGGTTCACGCCCAGCTCACCGATGCGATGAATGGAAGCAAGATCTGGGCGGAACGCTACGACGACACCCTCGACGACATTTTCAGAATCCAGGATGAGATCACGGATGCGATTATCTCTGCTCTCGATGTTAAGCTGGTCTCCGGCAGGCGCTCTCACGTCACACGTCAGTCATTGAGAAACCGCGAGGCGCTGCAGCACTATTATAACGGCTGGTCGCATCTCATCACGGGAACCCGCGAAGATCTCATTCTCGCCCAGCGGGAATTCGAGACGGCCGCGGATCTCGAGCCGGATTCACCGCTACCGCTGGCCATGGCGTCGTGGACATACTGGTGGCAGGGATTTCGCGCTCTGACCACTGATTCCAGGAACGCGCTCGAACGCGCCGAGCACTTCGCCCGACGCGCACAATCGTTGGAAGACCCGAACGGATTCGCGAGCATGGTCATGGCGCACGTGCATCTGTTGCGCAACGAGCACGACGAGGCGCTCGAGGCGGCCCTGCGCGCTCTCAATCTACGACCGAGCTGTGACGTGAGCGCCGCGGCTGTTGCAAACGTGCTCAACTACGTGGATCGATCCGAGGAGGCGATTCAGTATGCCGAGCGGGCGCTGCGTCTCACCCCCATCGCACCGACAATCTACCCAGCAATTCTCGCCAGCTCCTACTACGGCGCCGGACATCTGGAGGAAGCGATCGCCGCCGCGCACGTGATCATCGAGCACAACCGGGACGCACTCGACGCATGGCTGGTGCTTGCTGCGGCGGAAAGCGCCATCGGCAACCACGCTGCTGCGCGCGCAGCCATCGACGAGGTGCTGCGGATAAAGCCCGATCTCACCCTCGAGGCGTACCTCGAGACCCAGCCTTATGCAGAGAAGAAGCGTCTCGAGGAGCTGGCTGCCCGTTTGCGCCAGGCCGGTCTGCATTGACGACCGCCTCGGTCGGCGTAGCAGCGATCGCAGGCTGAACAGGCGGCCCTGGCCGAGTGCGGTGATGTACACTAGCGCCGGTTTGAAGCAGAAACACGGCAGAGGATTCATCTTTGAAGCGACAGACTGAGCGATTCTGGCCCTACGCCGTGCTGGCCTGCCTGGTCGCCGGGCTGCTGATCCCCTCGATCGCCCCCGCTCAGACCGGCGCCGCCGACTCCAAGCCGGCGCCGGCTGCCGCCTCCAGGGATCCGGCAGCCGCCAGGCAGCAGGTTGAGCAGGACACCACGCTCACAGCCGACATCAAGGCGAAAGTGCTCGAGCTCATCGAACAGGCCGAAACGGCGGCCTCGCAGGCCGAAAAGCTCAGGTCGGAAAACGACCTGCTTCAAAAGCGCATCGATTCGGCGCCGTCGAGAATTGTCGAGCTCCGCCAGCAGCTCGACAATCCCCCCGCGCCGGAGCCCTTACCGAGCGGCGCGAGCATCGAGACGCTGCAATCCCTTATCAGCCAGAAGCGCGCCGAGTTTCTTGCCGCCCGCGACGCGGCCGATCGATACCAGGCCGAGAAGGCAGAGCTCGTTCGGGCGGCGAGCACGCTGCTGGCGGACTACGTCGAGCGCGAACGCAGCGTGCAGCGGCTGAACGAGCAGCTCAACGCGGCACCTGCTCCAGGCGAGGCTCCGATTCTTCAGCAGGCCCGACGGGGTTTCCTGACCGCGCGCAAGGCGCTTGAAGAATCCACGCTCGAAGCGCACCGGCTTCGCACCTTCAACCATGACCTGCTGGTAGAGCTGATCACACGTGAGCTCGATGTGGCGCTCGCCAGAGCGTCTGCGCTCGAAGCCCAGGTGAAGGAGCTCGATCAGCTGCTACAGAGGGAGCGCGAGGATGTGGCGCGGGTGGACCGCCTGGAAGCAACCGCGACCCTTGCGACAACCGCCGAGCTTCCCGAAGCGATTGCGAAAATCGCCGGCAAGAACGCAGAGCTCAAAGCAGACATCGAGAGCGCCATTGAACGGGAAAACACACTGAACGAATCGTTGCGCAGCGCCGCCCAATTGTTGCGCGAGCTCAATGACAGCTTCTCTACGATTCGCGAAAGAGTTTCGACCTACGGCGCCTCGCAAGCCATCGGCCGGCTCCTTCAACGGCGGCTCAATCTGCTGCCTTCGACACTGGAGTACCGGCAGCGCGCCCGGCAACGGCAAGGAGAGATATCCGACGTCATCAACAGGCGCATCGATATTGAAGATGAACGCCGGACGCTCTCCGACGTCGACACCGGAGTCGATTCGCTCATGGCATCAATTCCGCCCGAGGAAGTCGAATCGAAATCGCAAGAGCTCCGAGAGCGGGCCATGGAGCTTTTGCGATCCAAGCGCGACACCCTGACAGATCTCCATGACGCTTACAACCGCTACATGACACGGCTCGTTGCCCTCGATACGGCAGAGAAGGAGATCGCTCAGACCGTGGCCGAAATGAGCAGCTTCATTCGCAAGCAGCTCCTTTGGATTCCCACACTGCCCCCGCTTTCACCCAAGGACCTGACTGCGACACCCACGGGGCTCCTCTGGCTTATTTCTCCCGTCAACTGGCTTGATGCCATCAAGGAGGCGTTTGCATCGTTTGTCGCTACGCCTTTCGTGTCCTCGCTCTTTCTCCTCGCAGTCATCGCTGTTTTCGTGGTGAGACGGCAGGCCAAGCGTGAGCTACCGGCTCTCGCCGAGCGAACCCGCCGCATTCGCACGGAATCCTTTACGCTCACGCTGAAGGCACTCGCTTATACGCTGGTGGCGGCGCTCAGCCTGCCCATATCCCTGGCGTTCTTCTCCAGGCTGCTTGCCGCTGAGCCGACGCCCGATGAGGCGCACTTCAGCCTGGCAGTCGCCGATGCGATGTGGGAGATAATGATCTTCGCCTATGTCTTGGGTCTGCTTCGCTGGCTTACCAGGTCTTCCGGACTCGGGCCGCGCCATTTTCGCTGGGCGCCCGATGTGTGCAGGCGACTGCACGTCGGACTCCTGTGGCTGCCATGGGTGGTGCTTCCCCTGGTTTTCACCACGAGCGTCGCGATGCAGAGCCTTCGCCTCGAGCACATCGTGGGAGTCGGCCGGCCTGCACTGATTACAGCCCTTGTTGCGATCGTGGTTTTTCTCTGGCGATCGTTCGGTCGCTCCGGGCCTTTTGGAAAGTACCTGCAGGATCACGAAGACGACTGGCAGGCCAGGTTGTGGTTCCTGTGGTTCCCACTCATCCTCGGCATTCCGCTTGCGCTTTGTGTCATGTCCGGCCTCGGCTACCAGGAAGCCGCACGCACGCTCGGCTATTTGATTTTCGGCGAAACCATGTGCTTGCTCATCGGCCTTCGTCTGCTGAACGACATTCTCATTCGCTGGTTCAACGTGACCGAGCGTCAATCGCGTCTCGCTGCCGCCCTGCGCCAGCGCGAGGAGGCGCGCGCGGAGCGTGGGCAGGAGGAACCGGAAGGCATCAGCGGCTTCGAGATCGAAGTTCCCGAGGTCGACTACCACGAGCTCGGCGAGCAGGCCCGCACCGTGATTCGTGTGGGTGTCTTCCTCGGCCTCATCCTGAGCATCGGGACCATATGGAGCGATCTCGTTCCCACGCTCGGCCTCCTGGAGCGCGTCAACCTCCCCTTCTCCAAGCTGGCTCTGGTTGACGGGGTCGAGCGGCAGCTTCCGGTCAACCTCGCTGATCTCATCGTCGGGCTGCTCATTCTCGCAGGCACGCTGTTTGCTGCAAAAAATCTATCAGGTCTTCTCGAGTTCACGTTCCTGAGGCGATTGCGTCTGGATACCGGCGGTAACTACGCGATCGTGACGCTCTGCAAATACTCCATCATCGCCATCGGCGTCATGGCTACCCTGTCGACGATTGGTCTGCAGTGGTCAAAGATTCAATGGCTGGTCGCAGCGCTCGGCGTTGGTCTCGGCTTCGGACTGCAGGAAATCGTCGCCAACTTCGTCTCCGGAATCATTCTGCTGCTCGAGCGCCCGGTGCGCATCGGAGATGTGGTGACGGTGGGGAACGCGGACGGGTTCGTCTCGCGCATCCGCATCCGCGCGACGACGATTCTCACTTGGGAGAAAAAAGAGCTCATCATACCGAACAAGGAGTTCATCACCGGACAGGTGCTCAACTGGACGCTGTCCGACTCCTTGAATCGGATCATGCTCAATGTCGGCGTCGCCTACGGCTCGGACGTGAGCAAGGCGCTGGAGCTCTTGAAGGAGGCGGCTGCCGAGAACGACAATGTGCTGGCGGATCCTCAGCCGCTGGCCACCTTCGAGGCGTTCGGGAACGACGCTCTGATGCTCTACCTGCGCTGCTACATCGGCTCACTGGACAATCGCCTGCTTACGGTGACGGCACTGCACCAGGCCGTGTACGAGAAGTTCGCGCAAGCCGGAATCGTCATCGCCTTCCCGCAGCGCGACGTGCACCTGGACACCTCCAGGCCGCTGGAGATACAGCTGAGCCGGCCCTCGCGGGGCCCGGACCCCGCCTGAGGCGGCGAGGCGCGGCTGCTCGCGTAAGCTGAGCCGGCGGCGCGTGGCGCGGGACCAGGAATACGGACGCAGGATGCAAGATGAAACGAGAAGGCTTCGATGAGATCTTCGCCCTTGGCCTGCCTGCTTCGCTGCCACGCCCGGAGCAAAACCGTGAATGAGCGCCGCCATTCTGCCCGATGCAGGAAATCTCCCGGAGAGCGATGATCGTGCCCTCGCAGCCGAACATTGAGGGACACGATCGGGGCGCGAGCGAGCCGCTTCGCGACCCCGTTTGCGGCATGGCCGTGTCCGCGCAGTCCCCGCACCG
>JAABYT010000010.1:36103-36273 GCA_011775625.1 Gammaproteobacteria bacterium
GGCGCCTACATCTGCCCCATGTGTCCGGAAGTTCGCGAGGATGGTCCGAGCGCCTGCCCCAAGTGCGGCATGGCCCTCGAGCCGGAGCTGCCCGTCGCGGCGGCGACGCGCACGCAGTACACCTGCCCGATGCATCCCGAGGTGGTTCGAGACGCCCCCGGCGACTGCCC
>JAABYT010000010.1:36319-39545 GCA_011775625.1 Gammaproteobacteria bacterium
CGGCGCTTCTGGGTGAGCGCGGCGCTCACGGTGCCGCTGGTGATCGTCGCCATGGGCGGCGTGGTGGGACTTTCCTTCGAATGGCTCGCGACACCGCGCACGCTCACCTGGCTCGAGCTCGTGCTCGCGACGCCGGTGGTGCTCTGGGGCGGCTGGCCGTTCTTCGTGCGCGGCTGGCAGTCGGTCGTGACCCGCAACCTCAACATGTTCACCCTCATCGCCCTCGGAGTCGGCGTGGCGTACGTGTACAGCGCGATAGCCACGGCGTTTCCCGGCATCTTCCCGGCCTCGTTTCGCGACGAGGCCGGCAAGGTGGCGGTCTACTTCGAGGCGGCGGCGGTGATCGTGACGCTGGTTCTGCTCGGTCAGGTGATGGAGCTGCGCGCGCGCAACCGCACCGGCGCGGCCATACGGGCGCTGCTCGGCCTCGCGCCCAAGACCGCAAGGCGCATCGATGCCGACGGCAGCGAGAGCGACGTGCCCCTCGACCAGGTGCACGTGGGCGACCGGCTGCGCGTGCGCCCCGGCGAGAAGGTGCCGGTGGACGGCGTCGTCGTCGAGGGCGAGAGCGCCGTGGACGAGTCCATGATCACCGGCGAGCCGATTCCGCTTACCAAGCAGAGCGGCGACCCGGTCATCGGCGCGACCGTCAACGGCACCGGCGGCCTCATCATCGAGGCGCGGCGTGTCGGCGCCGATACCCTGCTCGCGCAGATCGTTCAGATGGTGGCCGCGGCGCAGCGCAGCCGCGCGCCCATCCAGAAGCTCGCCGACGTGGTCGCGGGCTACTTCGTGCCAACCGTAGTGCTGATCGCCGTCGTCACCTTCATCGTGTGGGCGCTGGTGGGACCGGAGCCGGCCATGGCCTACGCCATCATCAATGCGGTGGCGGTCCTGATCATCGCCTGCCCGTGCGCGCTCGGCCTGGCGACCCCCATGTCCATCATGACCGCCACCGGCAAGGGAGCCACCTTCGGCGTGCTGTTCAAGGACGCCGAGGCCATCGAGGTGATGCGCCAGGTCGACACGCTGGTGGTGGACAAGACCGGCACCCTCACCGAGGGCAAGCCACGGCTGGTCGGCGTCGAGTCCGCCGGCCCGTTGGCGGAGCCGGCACTGCTGAGGCTCGCGGCCACCATCGAGCGCGGCAGCGAGCATCCGCTCGCGGCGGCCATCGTCGAGGGCGCCGAGGCGCGCGGTGTCGAGCTGGGACAGATCACGTCGTTCGAATCGGTGACCGGTAAGGGCGTCACCGGCGAGGTGGGTGGACGTCCAGTGGCGCTCGGCAACACCAAGCTGCTCGAAGGCCTCGGTATCGATCCGGGCGCACTGGCCGAGCGCGCCGAAGACCTGCGCCGGGACGGCCAGACGGTGATGTTCGTCGCCGTCGACGGCGAGGCGGCCGGCATCGTCGCGGTAGCCGACCCGATCAAGGAAACCACACCGGCCGCCATCGAGGCCCTGCACAAGGAGGGCGTGCGTATCGTCATGCTGACCGGCGACAGCGAGACCACCGCCAGGGCCGTGGGCGCCAGACTCGGCCTCGACGAGGTCGTCGCCAACGTGCTCCCCGACGAGAAGGCGCAGACCGTGAAGCGGCTCCAGGCCGAAGGCCGCATCGTCGGCATGGCCGGTGACGGCATCAACGACGCGCCGGCGCTCGCCCAGGCGCACGTCGGCATCGCCATGGGCACCGGCACCGACGTCGCCATGGAAAGCGCCGGCGTGACGCTGGTCAAGGGCGATCTGCGCGGTATCGTGCGCGCGCGTCGCCTCTCGCGCGCCACCATGCGCAACATCCGCCAGAACCTGTTCTTCGCATTCATATATAACAGCGTCGGCGTGCCGATTGCGGCCGGCGTGCTGTATCCCGCGTTCGGAATTCTGTTGAGCCCGATGATCGCCGCGGCGGCAATGAGCTTCAGCTCGGTCTCGGTGGTCACGAACGCGCTGAGGCTCAATCGCGTCAGGCTCTGAGCCGGCTGCTTAAGAGCCGCGGCAGGCCTCTTCGAACCGCCGCCGACGCTTCGCCCGGACCCGACTACACGAGCCGATCGAAGCGCCGCAGCAGGCTCAGCTGCCCGGCGACGAGCGGAACGAGACTGAAGCCGATGGCGACGAGCCATCCGGAAAGACCCGGATTGGTGAGCGAGAGGATCGCCGCAAGCGGCGGCCAGTACACCGCAACCAGCAGCAGCAGCATGCACAGCGCCAGTGCGCCCCAGATCCAGGGGTTGCGGGTGATCTCGTTGCCGATCCAGCCGGATTCCCTGTTGCGCATCGTCAACACGTGCCAGAGCTGCGCCATGGCAAGGGTGAGAAACGCGATGGTGGTCACTTCCCGCTCCGGCTTGTCCAGCCAGAAGACGCTTACGAGGAGCGCAGCCAGCACGCTGATCGCGATGATGGCGCCGAGGGTGAACACGCTGCGCCAGTGGCGGCGCGTGAGGATCGGCTCTCGCGGATCGCGCGGCGGCTGTTGCATGAGGGCCGGGCTGCCCTCGCACACACCGAGCGCAAGCGCGGGAAAGACGTCGGTCACGAGATTCAGAAACAGGATCTGCAGCGGCAGGATCGGAAGCGGCCCCTGCATGAGGACACCGAGCCCGACCGCGAGGATCTCGCTGACGTTGCACGACATCAGGTAGATGACGAACTTGCGGATGTTGGCGACGATGGCACGGCCCTGGGCGACCGCGGCCACGATGGTCTCGAGCTCGTCGTCTTTCAACACCATGTCGGCGGACTCGCGCGCGACCTGGGTGCCGCGTATTCCCATGGCGATACCGATGTCCGCCTTCTTCAGGGCCGGCGCGTCGTTGACGCCGTCTCCGGTCATCGCCACCACGGCGCCGCCTCGCTGATGCAGCTCGATGAGGTCGAGCTTCTGCCGCGGCGTTGCGCGCGCGATGATGCGCGCATCGAGCAGATCGCGGATTGCACTTTCCGAGAGCTCTTCGAGTGGCGGAAGCGCGCGCCCGTCGACGTACGCCATCGCCTCTTCGCGCTGCGGATCGACCAATCCGACGGCGCGGGCCACGTTCCACGCGGTGCCGCCGTGATCGCCGGTCACCATCACCACGCGGATCCCCGCGTCCTGGCACGCATGCAGGGCAGAGCGCACCCGCTCCCGGGGCGGATCGAAGAAGCCGACCAGACCGAGCAGTGTGAGTCCCTCGAATTGGAATGCCGATGGCGTCGCGACGCGGGCCGTCGCGAGCGCCAG
>JAABYT010000010.1:39553-42223 GCA_011775625.1 Gammaproteobacteria bacterium
GCGCAGTGCTCGATGATGCTCTCGGGCGCTCCCTTCACCGCGGCCAGCACGGCGCCGTTCTCCTCGTGCAGCGTGGCCATGCGCTGGAACTCGGGATCGAAGGCGAGCTCGCGCAGCTCCGGCGACCGGCGAAGAAGCTCGCTGCGATCGAGCCCGGCCTTGGCGCCGGCGACGAGCAGGGCGACCTCGGTGGGATCGCCGATGGCCGACACCTGGCCCGGGGGGTGCGAATCGAGGCTGGCGTTGTTGCAGAGCACCCCGATTCGCAGCGCTTCGCCGAGCTCGGGCACGTCGCCGACGCGAAGCCGGCGATCGTCGCTTCGAAACTCGCCGCTCAGCTCGAGTCCGACGCCTCCCACCTGCACCCGGCCGCACGCGAGCCGCAGCTCCACCACCGTCATGCGGTTCTCGGTGAGCGTGCCGGTCTTGTCGGTCAGGATGATGGTCGTCGAGCCCAGGGTCTCGACCGCCGCCAGCTTCTCGACGAGCGCGTTGCGGCGCGCCATGCGCCACATGCCTCTTGCCAGGGCGACGGTGGCGACGATGGGAAGGCCTTCAGGGATGGCGGCAACGGCGAGCGCAACGGCGATCTCGACGGCCAGATAAAGGCCCCGCCCCGACATGACCGCCGCGCCGGCGACCAGCGCGGCGATGGCGAGCGTGAGACCGATGAGACGCCGGGCGAGCCGATCGAGGCGTTTTTCCAGCGGCGTCGTCTCCGGCGCGGCCGCTGCGACCAGCGACGAGATCCCGCCGAGCTCGGTGGCCATTCCGGTCGCGACGACGACGCCCTCTGCCGAGCCCCGCGTGATAGCGGTGCCTTTGAAGAGCATGCAGGTGCGCTCGGCAAGCGGCGTATCAGCGGCGACCGGGCGAACGTGCTTGTCGACCGGAAGCGACTCGCCGGTGAGCGGCGACTCATCGGCCTGCAGGCGCGAGGCGGCGATCAGTCGGACGTCGGCGCTCAGGATGTCGCCCGAGTCCAGGATCACCACGTCTCCGGGAACGAGCTCGCTCGCGGGCAGGATCTGAACGGACCCGCCTCGCCTGACCGCAGCATCCATGCGGCCGAGCTCGCGCAGCGCCTCCATCGAGCGTACCGCGCGAGCCTCGGTCACGAAGCCGATCAGCGCATTGAGAAAAATCACGCCGATGATCGCGAAACCCTCCATGATCTCGTTGAAGGCGAAAGCGGCCGCGGCGGCGGCGGCCAGCAGCGCCACGATCAGGCTCGTGAACTGATCGAAGAGAATGTGCCAGATGCTTCGATGCCGGATCTGCTGCAGCCGGTTGGGCCCGAAGCGGCGCAGGCGAAGGCGTGCCTCATGGGGCGAGAGGCCGCGCTCGACGGACGTGCCGAGCGTGCTGAGGATCGTCTCCGGGTCGCTCGCCCAGGGGGTTGCGATGCGTTGGTCGGCCCCTCCGCTCGGCGTTTCCGCACCAGGGCTCATGGCCCGCCCCGCGCCGATCCGCTCGCCACGACGCAAACGCCATCATCACGATGCGAGAAAAGGCCGTGAAAGCGCACGGGCTCGCGGCGCCGCGAACGATCATGGCGGCTGAGGCGGCGATCGGCCCGGCCGGGCCGATCGCCCGCGAGGAGCGGTTCCATCCACTGTCGCGCGGGTCGCATGCTGCAGCCGGTTCCGTGGGTGAGTGGCCTATTGTCGTCGGCGACCCGTATTGCACACAAGATCGGGGCGCAGCCGTTCAAATGTCGGCCGAGGCCCGCCCGGTACGCGCGGCGATGCGACGCCGGCAACGCAGCCGGCTTCGTGGCGGCCGGGCATCGCTGCCGCGCCGGGAAAGCGTGTTAGGATTCCCCGTCGGGGGCCGCCGCCGATCCCGTCTGCGCTTCGGCAGGAGGCGGCTCGATCGGGATCGATCATTCTCACCAGCATGACCGACGACATCGGGTTTCGGATATTTCCAGGGCGCGCGACGTCGCTGTCGATGCTGATATGCGATCGGAAGGTACGGGCTCGTGAATGCGCCCTCGGGCACGTGCGCTCGCTCAGGAACCAAAACCTCTCGGGAGTGATTGCGACATGAAAAAGCCGGGGCTGCGCAGCGGCGGGAGAAAGCGCGCGAGCCGATTGCTTCGCTTCATCAGAACCGTCGTCGTCCACACGCCGATCGTGCAGATGATGTTCCTGCTGGTATTTCTGTGGCTGGTCTTTTCGGCCGCTTTCTATCTCGCGGAGAGCAAGATCGAGCAGACCTCCATCGAGTCGTACGGAGATGCGCTCTATTGGAGCGTTGCGGCGTTCTCCACAGCCGGCATCGCCGACACGCCGAAATCCGACATCGCGCAGCTCGTCGGCGCCATCTGGATCGTCGTCGGCTCGGTCCTCTTTTTCGGCACCATCGTTGCCACGGTCACCGCGTACTTCATGCGCCCCATGCAGCGGCCCGCCAAACGAATCGTCGACACCATCGAATACAACCTCGAGCAGCTGGATGACCTGAGCATCGAGGAGCTGGATCTGCTGAAGGACACCGTCGACACGCTCATCACTCACGTGGAGGAGTTGAAGGAAAGGCGGGCAAAGTGAGCCGGGGCGGACGCGTCAGCGCTTGCCTCGTAGCCGCATCGCGCGCGCATCATGGATAATGTCGGCGCGCTCATCATGGAGACTCGCATCCGGTGAACGAGGCTGACTCGAACGA
>JAABYT010000010.1:42310-42716 GCA_011775625.1 Gammaproteobacteria bacterium
TGAAGACCCTGGAAGGCAGGGCCGCCATCGCGGCCATGCTCGAAGCGACCCTGGCGACGACGCGGCCGCTCGCCTGGCAGCTTCTCGGCGACGCGCGCACCACCGACGGCGTGACCGAAGCGTGGATTCTTTTCGAGACCGCGAGCGGGCACGGCAAGGGCCACCTGCGGCTGCGCGACGGGCGCTGCTGGACGTTGCTGACCACGCTGCAGAGCCTCGCCGGCTTCGAGGAGAGGACCGGCGCCAACGACTCGCGCGAGCTCGGCGTCGAGCACGGGGTCGTCCGGCACCGCTCGAGCTGGCTCGAGCGCAAGATGAAAGACGAGGCAGAGCTTGGCTACCTGCGCCAGCCCTATTGCCTCATCGTCGGCGGCGGCCAGGGCGGGCTCGCGCTGGCCGCGCGCCT
>JAABYT010000010.1:42744-43775 GCA_011775625.1 Gammaproteobacteria bacterium
CGATCGCTCTGTCTTCACGACCCGGTCTGGTACGACCACATGCCGTACCTGCCGTTTCCCGATCACTGGCCGGTGTTCAGCCCCAAGGACAAGATCGGCGACTGGCTCGAGATGTACGCCAAGGTGATGGAGATCGACTACTGGGGATCCACCGAGTGCCTCGGCGCGCGCTACGACGAGGACGCCGGCAGCTGGGAAGTCACGGTCGACCGGGCCGGTGAGGAGGTGCGGCTGCGTCCGGTGCATCTCATCCTCGCCACCGGCATGTCGGGCGTGCCCAACGTTCCCGACATTCCCGGAGCGGCGCGTTTCTCCGGCAGGCTGTGTCACTCGAGCGCGCACACCGGCGGAGAGGAATACGCCGGCAAGCGCTGCGTGGTCATCGGCTCGAACAACTCGGCCCACGACATCTGCGCGGATCTCTACGAGTGGGGCGCGCACGTCACCATGGTTCAGCGCTCGCCCTCCATCGTCGTGCGCTCGGAGAGCCTCATGGAGCATGCCTGGGGGCCGCTCTACTCCGAGGCGGCCGTGCGCGCCGGGATCACCACCGACATCGCCGATCTGCGCGTCGCATCGGTGCCGTTCAAGCTCATGCCCGAATGGCAGCGGCCGGTCTACGAGAAAATCCGCAGGCAGGATGCCGCGTTCTACGACGCGCTCGAGGCCGCGGGCTTCCAGTATCACCTGGGCGAGGACGGCGCCGGCATCCACGCCACCTATCTGCGCCGCGGCGCGGGCTACTACATCGACGTCGGCGCCTCACAGCTCATCATCGACGGCGCCATCGCGCTCGAGCACGCCGCGTCGGTGGCGAGCATCAACGAGCGCTCGCTCACCCTGGACAACGGCAAGGAGATCCCCGCGGATCTCATTGTCCTGGCGACCGGCTACGGTCCCATGAACGACTGGGCGGCCATGCTGATCTCGGAAGAGGTCGCGCACAGGGTGGGCCGGTGCTGGGGGCTCGGCTCCGACACCCGCTACGATCCGGGCCCCTGGGAGGGCGAGCTCAGGAACATGTGGAAGCC
>JAABYT010000010.1:43841-44117 GCA_011775625.1 Gammaproteobacteria bacterium
CATGGAGCCCGTGCATCACAGGCGCTGAGCGGGCAGCCGGGAGAAACGGCGACGCCCCCGGCGCACTGCAGGCCCGATCGCAGCGGCGCCGGCGGATTTGCAATCGGCAGGGGGTCTCCGTAACCTGTGCGCGCGGATCCCCGAACGGCTTTCAGTCCCTGTCCGATCTCATCGCCCGAGCGGCATGAAGGGCGGGTCGACGCGCCGTCGCCTCGCACCCGTTCAACGACAAGTCTCGTTCAAGATGCCGGCCCCCCTCGAGAATCACAGCGCAGC
>JAABYT010000010.1:44127-53456 GCA_011775625.1 Gammaproteobacteria bacterium
GCGCAGGTGCGCCGGTCGGAAGCGACGCTCGAGGAGCGCAGTGAGGCGTTTCGCCGCGGCCGCGACCGGCTGTTTCGCCATCACGCCCAGTCGGCGCTTTCCCGTGCGCAAAAAGCCCGCTTCGAGGGATTACCCTACTACGCCTACGATCCGTCCTGGCGCTTCGAGCTCGCCATCGACACCGACGTCGAGCCGGAGGTGACCGAGGTGCGGCTCAAAGACGACGGACCGATCCGCATGCGGCGGTTCGGCAAAGTGCATTTCCGGCACGCGGACCGGGATCTGTCCCTGTCGCTTTTCTGGATCATGGGATACGGCGGCGGCGTGTTTCTGCCGTTCGGCGACCTGACCAACGGAGACACGACCTACGGCGGCGGGCGATACGTCCTCGACACCATCAAGCACGCCGATCTGGGGCAGCGGGAACGGCGCCTGGTGGTGGATTTCAACTACGCCTACAACCCGTCGTGCGCTTACAACCCGCGCTGGCACTGCCCCCTGGCGCCGCAGGAGAACCAGCTGCCGGTGGCGGTACGCGCCGGGGAGCAACGCTATCCCGACCCCGGCCACCTGGAAGATGGCCCGTCTGGTTCCGGCTGACCGCGGCGTCCCGCGAAACGATACACCTGATCGCCGCCAGCCCGGTCGTGAGACAATGGCGGCCGGCCGAACGCAGACCGATAGGAGAACAATGCCATGAAGCTGTACGATTTCGCGCTCGCACCGAACCCGCGCCGCGTGCGCATGTTCCTCGCGGAGAAATCCGTCGAGATCCCGGTCGTTCAGGTCAACACGCGCGAGCGCGAGCAGTTCCAAGCATCCTTCATGGAAAAGAATCCGCTCTGCACCGTTCCCGTGCTCGAGCTCGACGACGGCACCTGCATCTCCGAGTCCGTGGCCATCTGCCGCTACTTCGAGGAGCTGCATCCCGAGCCGCCGCTGATGGGCACCGACGCGAAGGACAAGGCCATCGTGGAGATGTGGAACCGGCGCTGCGAGTTCAACGGCTACGTGCCCGCCGCGGAGGCGGTGCGTAACGGTCTTCCCATGTTCGCGGATCGGGGCATCGCCGGCATGCCCGGCGGCGTTCCCCAGATCCCGGCGCTCGTCGAGCGCGGCAAGCAGAGCCTCGGGCGTTTTTTCGAGATGCTCGACCGTCAGCTCGCCGACAACGCGTTCATCGCCGGACAGGCACTCACCATCGCCGACATCACCGCCTTCGTCACCATCGAGTTCGCGAAACGCATCGAGGTCGCGCTTCCCGAGAGCGGCACCGAGAACCTGGTTCGCTGGCACGGAGAGATCGCAGCGCGCCCGAGCGCCGCCGCCTGATTCCTCGCCAGAGAATTTACCTCGCGCTGCTTTACGGATTGAGAGCGGTGCGCACCGGATGAGGGCTCCCTAATGGGAGGTCTCCCGCACCGCGAATGCGCCCGGCGCGCGTCGGTCCGGGACACGACCCGGGCGGGCACGACGGATTATGCCGGCGGACCCGGCCGGCTCGGGTCGAGCTATCCGGCCGCCCATCGTACCCGGAGTCGCCTGCCCACCGAATAACCGGAATGGTCCCTGCCGGATCAGAATCCCGCCTCGGTCCAGACTTGCCCGCTCCCGCGCGAGCTCGAGTGGTCCGGTGCTTAATGCGCCTCACCCGAGACGATGTAGACAAACCCGCCATAGAGCTCTCGCATCTGCGTGTTAGTAAGGTGGCGCTCGACTGCTTCCCAGATATGGCGATTCATGAGGTCCTTGGAGACGCCGAAGCTGCTCCCGAGAGCAATGAACAGCGGCGCAAATATACGTTGCCAGCCGCCTGGCATCTTGTAGTCGAGAACGACCCATCTGCGACCGGGTAACAGTGCCTTCGCGCCGCGCTCGACGACCTTGTCGAAATCCGGCTCATAGGTCAGCACACCCATCGCGACGATGCCGCCGATGCCCTGCGGAAACTCGAAATCCGACACCGAGCCGCAAACCAGCTCGACGTTCTGCCATCCCCGGTCGTGCACCAGGGCGCGCGCGCGCTCGAGCATCCCCTCGGAGATATCGATCCCGACAATCCTGCCATTCGGGCCAACCGCCTTGTGCAGAAGCTCGAAGTTGAGACCGGTCCCGCAGCCGACCTCGACGACCGTGTCGCCGGGGCGGAGCTGCAGGGCCGCAACCGCCATGCGGCGCCATTTGCGGATCGGCATGCCTGCGAGGTAATAGCCCCAGACGGCAAGATCGTAAAAACGGGCGTTCCGATCGTAGACATCCCTGACCGCGTCCCGCGTCGAGAAGCTCTGCTTTGTCATGGCGCTCCCTTAAAAGGAGACCGGCCGTCCCGATCCATACCTTCAGTCCGGGCCGGCTGACCCCGTCACGTGCACTATGCTCGCGCCCCCATGCCCGCACCACACCTTCATGTCGTATCGCTGAGCAGCGAGTCGATCACGGCCTTCCAGGATCCGTCCGGTTGGCGCATGAAGACGGTGACGAACTTGCCTCGATACTCGATGAGCGCGCCGTTCTCGCTCGGCACCTCGAACACATAGGTTCCGGCGCAAACACCCATGTCGCCGCTCGATTTGATCGCCATCGGTTCCACGGGTGAGAGTTTCGCGCCCGCGCTGGCATATTCCCCGAGCGCGGCCTCGATCGCAGCCCGCCCCCTGATGGGAGGCCGGTCCGAGAGGAACAGGATGGCGTCTTCGGAATAGAACCCGGCGCAGGTCTTGACGTCGCCACGGTTGAAGGCCTCGGTAACCGCGGCATTCAACCTGGGGAACGCTTGCTCGAAAGTTTCCGGCTTTGGTTCCATTGGAGCACCTGCAAAGCAAGTTGCAGACATTAAAGCGACAGCGAGGCTCTATGATATCTCAGCAGGACCCCTGTGGTAATGGCAAAGAAAATCATCAAAGGCGCGTTCAGGCCGGTAACAGAAAGGAATGTCTTCAGACCGGTGGCGCTGTCAGGAAGAATGGCGATGACAATTCCTGTAACCACCACGACTACAATCGGGCTGACGAGCGCAGTCCAGCGCGGGTAGAGGGTTCTACCCGTGAGAATCAACATCAAGATTAAAACCGAGACGATCGCATATAAGAACACCAGAGAGTATGCCCAAGGCTCCCAGTAATCCCGAATACCTTCAATGAGACCGGCGTCTCGAGATTGAATGATATCGCCGACGAAAGCGAGCGTGCCGTGCAAGCCGACACCGATTGGCGTGACGTACAGGCCGAGAACCAGAAATATCATGGCCCACTTTGCACTGGCAGGTTTCAAAGCCTGATAGACCAGGAAAAATCCTGCGATATGAAGAGGGATAAAAAACACGCCGAGATAATTTCCGAGCACATAGGTCCACCTGGGCTTATTCTCATAAAGGCCCCTTATGCTCTCCAGGCTGACCGAAAATGCCGTCTCCATCTCACTCGTGCTCGGTGCCCAAGCGGAGAAAACATCGGCCAAAATACCCATGAATGCGCCGAACGTCGCTAAAACACCGAGACCCATGATCGCTTTCGGATTAGTCACAGGCTGTTCTCCACTCGCTGGAGCATTTTTTGCCCCGTCGATTTGGTTTCACACCTCTCGGCAGACACCCTGAGACTTCACCTTTCTGTCGAGACAGTCACTGGTTGGGCAACCGGCAGAAACCCTGCGCTGGAATACCAAGCGCGCTGTTGAACTTGCTCGACATGTTCTGGAAGGCGATCAGGCCGGTGAGCTCCACAATGGCGTCCTCCTCGAAAAAACCTTTCAGGCAGTCGAATACATTCGACCCCATCGTTTGATCCGAACGCGTCACCGTTTCCGCATAATCCAGCGCAGCACGCTCCCGTGGATCGAAAAGATCGCTCTTGCGCCAGTTCTCGAGCTGTTCAATCTTTTCCAACGGGATCCCCCGCTTCAGCAACGTGGCCGTGTTCAGGTCAACACAGAATCGGCACAAATTAATCTGGGATACACGCACCGTGACAAGGGAACGCAACGCCGGATCAAGAGGCGAGGACTTTCTTTCGATCATTCCGTACAGCAAGGCCACACCAAGAAAAAGCTTGGGTGATCGTGCCCACGCCAGTGCAGATTCCAAGACAGCCCCGTATTTTCGACGCTGGTTCCAGAAGAAGGGACGAAGGTAGAACGGGCATTCGTTGGGCGTCTTGAGGGCAATTCGCATACCGGTCGATTCCATGGAATTTAATTAGCCTGGCGGCATCGCGCCTGCATCGCAGAAACACGACGGACGCCGAAAGTGTCTGTTCTCGTATTCACCGGCAAGGTCGGTCACGAGCTCTGCTGGATCTCGGCTGTAAATGAGCTTTGCGCCGGTATCCTTATTAAAGGTGTCTATAATTCGTTCGATCTCGTCGCTGATGCCGCCCGTCCCCTGAAGTACGCCGATGAGCTTGCCCTCGTCATAGGCAATCGCAAATTCACCGAGCGTTCCTGACCGTCCCCCGAGAATAATGACCATATCGCTCGAGTGAATATTCGTGACCTCGCGGCCCATCAGGCCGCTCCCGGTATAAACCAGTACGTCGAATGCATCTGCGGGTGAGTGATAGCGATAAAGGTGTTCGTGAAGGCTCAACGCCGGAGAAATCCCCACCGATTGGCCTCCCGAATGTTTTGCCCCGCGCGCGGCCTCATTTGGCAGGCCCGGACAGGCCCCGGTAATCAGAACAAAGCCTTTTGATGCGATCGCTGCGCCAAGATCAAAAGCAGTGTTCCGCGCTTTTGTCGGCTCATCGTCGGCTGCCGACCCCATAACACCAATCGTCAGGCGCCTGTGGGCATTCAAGTCATCGTATTTCCGGGGTTGCGCCGTGAAGGTGCGAGCGCAGTCATCGCAGCAAAAATAGATGCCCCTGCCATCGACGATCTTCATTGAATGAGCGGTTCGAAGGTCAACCTCGCGGCTGCAAACCGGATCAATCGGCATGTCAAGAATCCTCCTCCACAGGCGCGGCATCCCCTGCCTTTTCGAGCGTCATTAAAAGGCTGAGGACCGGGTCCCTGAACTGGGCATGATGGAGAACCTGCCAATGCTCGCGCAGATAGCTCCGCAAAAAGTCGGTGATATGTGCAAGGGTTAGAACCTGGAAACGCCGCTCTTCGGCTCCACCGGATGCGAACACGACGATACGCACCATGTGGCCCTCCGGCGTTTTCGCGCGGCCGGAGGCAAGCAGCTTCTGTGCCGTCCCCTCTGCGTGTTTGGCGGCACAGCATCCAAAGCGCGCAAGAGCAGCCGACACAATCGAGGGATTTCGCATGCTCTTATTAAGGCGAGCACGACCTTCCTTGACCTCTCCGATGATCATATCGGGCGCCCCGCTTGGGACTTTCAGGTCGGGATCAGGTATTGAGAGCCCCCGCTGCCATTTTTCATTGCGCTTGCCGACAACCTGCCGAATTGCGCCCGGAAAGCGGAACGCAAGAATGTCGATATCGGTCGCCATTTGCACAGCATTTTTGCCGTGCGTCTCCAATATCGGGTACTCAGCCACCGTGAAGTAGCCGTTGATGCGAAGATACGCCTGGACGAGGGCGACAGCGTTATCCATGTGCAAAAATCCGTCCAAACCGCATCAGACAGTCAGCCATGGACCAAAGGCGGGTGATCGAAATTCACCTGTTTCATTTTTCAAGGATACGCTTCTTCTCCTCGAACTCCTCTTTTTCGATCTCACCGCGGGCGAATCGCTCCTCGAGGATGCTGATCGCTCTTTTGGTACTCTCCCCGGACCCGCCTGGGAGCCCCGAGGGCCACAACCTTCGAACGATCAGAACCACAAACAGGGCCAGAATAGCGAGGAAAATGAGCATCATGATTGGCATCATGAACCAGCCCCCGCCCCATGGCATGTCATGCGGAAATGTCGGTGCGTCCGCCCAGGCGATATTGCCGGCTGAAAAAAGAAATAGGGTCGCGGCAGTAACAGTAAATGCTCCAGACCTCATTGGTGTCTCCCTCCAATGATTCGAGGTTCACAGTCTGCAGTCTCAGTGCGTTGCTCACCACCGAAGCCGATGGCAGCCATCACTTCAGGAGCGAGCATCGGTGAGACCAGAATACCGAAGAAGGGCAAAAGGACTCCCGGGGCATTGTAACCCAATGCAAAGACTCCTTTTTGAACAGGTGCCCGACAGGTCCGCTTTGTGCACAAACAGACGAAATCGTTAACCTTTCTATGGCGCCGCCGCTTTTTCTATCTCTTTGGACGCCTCCGTCACATTGATGCCGAGACAAGCCGTCGTCGAAATATCAATGAGACGTCATTGTCGGTCTTGTATTACGCGCGCGATGGCCTTGGCGCCGTCCTGCGCCGCGCAGCGGCATCTATCAATGGCCCGGAACAAAGTTCGTGGTCTGAACAGCAGCAGCACAAACAGCGTGATGCCAAGGAAAGCGAGAGCACTGCCATAAATGTACCAGTTCGTCGATGCCACGCCCATGAAGATCAGGCATGCCTTCCGCGATCCTGTGTATGGTATGCCTAGCTCGTTGAGTTTTTGAATAAGCACAGAAACGTGCGATGCAAAGAATACGCCCTGGATGAAATCGGTCGGGATTGCCAGCCCTCCAGGCCCGATCACAACGGCTAATTCTCTTTGGGAGTTGATCCCTACCACTTGGCCACACGCATTAGCGACGGGTCCACCACTATTGCCCGGGTTCGTCGGAGCAGAATGTTGAATGATGCGTATTTGCGTGCTGCCTTCCATCCAAGAGCCGACGATGGAGCGGCTCATCGCACCTGAAGTAAAGCTGGGCTCCCCGCCAAGTCCCAGCCTGCGGCCCGCTACTGGGTAACCAATGGAGTAAATAGGCATGCCCTTAGCCAATTCTTCTTTGTCGACCTCGCTCAACGTCGCAGGTGACCCTTCCAGTCCTTGAACCTGGAGAATCGCCAAATCCTCGTTGGGGAAACCTTTGACTAGAGTCGCAGCAAGCCGGTCACCATCAGCAGCAGCGCCACTGCGCACAACAAATATCTCCCAATCGGCTTCAACATGCGGCTGGATAATGTGGTAGTTGGTAGCAACGTGGCCGGCGCCATTCAGCTGAAAGCCCGATCCTGAGGCAGCAGCGTCTGGTCCCATTACGAGAATCCGCACGATACTCGGCTCTAGATCTCTCGCCACCTCGTGCGGTTCCACGGCAATCGCGGGCGCGACCATCGATGCCAAAGCAAGGCCTGTCAAACCGCCGAAGTTGAGCTTTTGCATTCTCATTACACTGCGAGACTGCCTTAAAGCTGTTCTGACTAGGCTATCAGATCATCTTGCCACTTCGATACATTATTTTCGCACCCTAAGCCATTTGACGTGATTTTGCCTCGATCTGTACCCCTCAGACGAGTACGGAAATCGCACGCATCGCTTGGTGCCGCGGGCGGTGGCAGCAGCCCTGCGTATGGGCGAGTGTCGCTAGCGGGCGGCGCCGTTGGCGAACAGCGGCGGCTGCGCCGGCAGGTTCAGCGGGCCCTGGCGGGCCCTGGCATCGAGACGGGCGACGAGCGGTGAGTCGGTCAGCCGCCAGCGGCCCTTGAGCACGTTCGTGGGCGCGTCGCCCTGAAAGCTCAGGTAGCCGTAGCTCGAGTAGTGGGGCAGCTTTCTGGCGAGCCCGGCGATGGCGCGCGGGTTCTCGCAGCCGATCCACCCGATGGCGCGCATGGACGGCGCGGGCTCGCGGCCGACCATCACGATGCACTCCACATCGCGCGCGCGAGCGGCGTCTTCGATGCGCACGCTGCCGCGCTCGAAGCGCACCCCCTGATCGGTGACGGTGTTCTCGAAGGCCGCGCGATGGCGGTTCTCCCAGCCGAGCAGCCACACGGCGCGCTCCGCCGGCAGGGCCGAGAGCGCATTGTCGGCAGACACCGGCTTCGCGCCGAGGCGCTCGGCGAGATCGCGATAGCCCTCGCGTGTGCTCTCATTTTCATCCGACGGCAGAACGAAGACGGCATCGTCGTCACCGAAGAGCTCGCCGAGTGCCGCCGGGCTCTCGGCGACGGCGAGGCGCCTGAACAGATCGAAGCCGGGATCGACGGCGAAGCGCGTCGGTATGGTGGAGAACGCCAGATCGAACTCGAGCGCTTTCTCCGTCATGACGAGCACGTACCTGACACCCTGCGCACCCTCCTCGAGCTCCACCGCAATGGGGACATCGAGCCGGTACGCGGGGCCCTCCTGCTGCTGCTCGATGCGCCCGCGTAAACGGTATCCGTCGCGTGTCTTCTCGACACGCGGCGGGTCCATGCGAAGCTCGGGCGCGCCGACGCGGTGCACCCATTGATCGAACATGGAGCCGAGCTCGAGGCCGCTCGCACTCTCGAAGGCTGCCTGCAGATCGGAGAAGCTCGCGAAGCGCCAGCGCTGATCATTGTAAAACCGGCGCAGGCCGTCGATGAAGACGGCGTCTCCGAGCCGGCGCCGCAGCATGTGGAAGAACATGAGCGTCTTGTTGTAACCGACCGCCTCGGTGATCTCGCCATGCTTGCTGCGGAATCGATCGAGCGGGAAATCCTTTCCGCTGTCGACGTAGTTGCGGTATTTCTCGAGGGCGCGCCGCCTGTACTCGGCGCCGCGCCCGCGTTGCTCCTGCATCAGGTGATCGGCGAGGTAAGCGGTGAGACCCTCGCTCCAGTTGCCGCTCGCATAGTCCACGTAAACGGCGTTGCCCCACCAGCTGTGCAGGATCTCGTGGGGATAGGATGAATCGATAATGAACGGGAAGCGCAGCACCCGGGAGCCGAGCAGCGTGAACGACGGCATTCCGTAGCCCGTCTCCTGAAAGTTCTCGACCAGCGCGAACTTCTTGTACGCGTAGGGTCCGATCAGCCGCTGGTAGAGATCGAGATAGCGCGCCGTGGCCTCGAGGTAACGCCCGGCGATGGCCTCGTCGGGCTCGAGCAGAAACACCATGGCTTCGGCGACGGCGGTGGACTTCGAATAGACGGTGAAACGGTTGGCGGCCAGCACGATGTCTTCCTGGGGCTCGCCCTCACGCCAGCGCCATACGCTGCCCGCGGCGTCGGACGCGTGCTGCAGGCCCTCGCCCTGGCTGACGGCGGCCCAGCCGGCGGGCATGCGCACCTCGAGGGTGAATGTGACGCGCTCGTCGGCGAAGCGCGGGTACCAACGCCCGGCGCCGGTCATGAGCACGCCCTCGGGACCGATGTGCCCGAGCAGCGCCGGGCCCGCGCCCGAGCGTTGCGCGAGGCGGCCCCGGTACCGTAATGTCAGGGTCTCGCGTGACGTTCCGGGCATGATTGCATAGCGTTTGAACGGAGCCGGCGCGCTGCCCTGTCTCTCGAGCACGAGGCGCGCCT
>JAABYT010000010.1:53544-54100 GCA_011775625.1 Gammaproteobacteria bacterium
GGATCGAGGGTCACCACCAGATCGTGGTGAACGATCGGCGCAGCGTCGGATTGAGCGCGTGCCGCGGCGCCGGCAAGCGCGGCGAGAATCAGACAAACGCAGGACAGGCAGCGTTTCATGCAATCAGATCCCGCGAGACGCGACCGACGTCGCCATCCCTGCGAGCAAAGCCGTGCGCCGCGCGCGGCGGCCGCGCGCGCGGCCATCGTCGCACTCGCCGCAGTGCTCGCCCTCGTCACCGCGCACATTGCCGGCGCATCGACGGCGTGCTCGCCCGAAGCCGCCCGCGCCGGGTGGCACGCACCCGCGGTNNGATTGCATAGCGTTTGAACGGAGCCGGCGCGCTGCCCTGTCTCTCGAGCACGAGGCGCGCCTGCGGATCTTCGAGGCTCGGCTCGAGGCCGGCGTCGAGAGTGAACGCGAGCCCTGCCCCGCCGCCGGCAGGCGGCGCGGCAAACCGGATCCGATCGAGCACCGCGAGCGTGCGCGCCTGCGGATCGAGGGTCACCACCAGATCGTGGTGAACGATCGGCGCAGCGTCGGATTGAGCGCGTGC
>JAABYT010000010.1:54228-57080 GCA_011775625.1 Gammaproteobacteria bacterium
GCCGGCGCATCGACGGCGTGCTCGCCCGAAGCCGCCCGCGCCGGGTGGCACGCACCCGCGGTGCGCACGGCCGACGGCGGCGCGCTCGATTTCGACGCCCTGGTGGACACGCTCGCCGAGCGGCGCGTGGTGTTCGTCGGCGAGTTCCACGATCGTCTCGATCATCATCTCAATCAGCTGGAGATCATCTGCCGGCTGCACGCGCGGGATGCGAACATCGCCATCGCCATGGAGTTCTTCCAACAACCGTCACAGCCTCATCTGGATGCCTTCGTCGAAGGCCGCATCGACGAGGCGTCGATGCTCCGCGCCAGCGGGTACTACGAGCGCTGGCGCTACGACTTTCGACTCTACCAGCCCATACTTAGTTTCGCCCGCGAGAACGGCATTGCGCTCGTCGCGCTCAACGTTCCCTCGGAGATCACGCGAAAAGTCGGGCGCCAAGGTATCGCGGGCCTCAGCGAGGCGGAGCGCGCCGAGCTGCCGGAAGGGCTCGACCGGGTGGACGACGGCTACCGCGCGCGTCTGAAAGCGGTGTTCGACGAGCATCCGGAGCGCAGCCACGGCAATTTCGAGACGTTCCTCCAGGTTCAGCTGCTCTGGGACACGGGCATGGCGCAGGCCGCCGCCCGCTACCTCGAGGCACACCCCGGGCGGCGCGTCGTGGTGCTCGCCGGCGACGGACACGCGCTGCGCTCCGGGATCCCCGAGCGCCTCGCGCAGCGCAATCCGGTTGCATCGGCCGTGGTGCTGCAGGGTGTGCACAGCGCCGCCTATCTCGAAGACGGCGATTTCCTGCTCGACTCGAAGCCGCTCGAGCTGCCGCGGGCGGGGCTGCTCGGGGTCATGCTCGAGAGCGACGACGACGGCGTCAAGGTGGCCGGCTTCAGCGAGAACAGCGCCGCCGGGGCGGCGGGTATTCAGGCGCGCGATCGCATCCTCGCCGTCGACGGCCAGCGCGTCAAAGGCTTCGCCGATGTGAAGCTCGTGCTGCTGCACAAGCGCCCCGGCGATACGGTGTCGGTGGAAATCGAATCCGCGGGCGGGTCGGCGACGGCGCCGCGGGTGATCGACGTCACGCTGCGCTGAGGAGCGCGATCCGCCGTGGCCATCAGCGCACTCCCGGAGCATCTGAGCGAGCGCACCCGGGCCATCGGCGATGCGAAGGCGCCCGCCGCCGGCGAGCTCGTGCTCTACTGGATGCACCACGCGGTGCGCGCCGACGAGAACCCGGCGCTCGATGTGGCCACAACGGTGGCCCTCGATGCCGGGCTGCCGCTGCTCGTCTATCAGGGTCTCGGCGCCCACCACCGCTTCAACTCCGATCGCCATCACACCTTTATCATGGAGGGCGCGCGCGACGTGCAGGCGGCGCTCGATGCACAGGGCGTGCGTCACGTCTTTCACCTGGCGCGCACGGCGAGCGAGCCGGGTCCGTTGACGGCGATCGCCCGGCGGGCCGCCCTGGTCGTCACCGAGGACTTCCCGGCGCCGCCGTTTCCGCGCTGGCACGAGGCCCTCGCCCGGCGCATCGAGGCGCCGCTGTGGGCGGTGGACACGGCGTGCGTCCTGCCCATGGGGCTGGTCGGGCGCAGGTTCGAGCGCGCCTATGCGTTTCGCGAGCACACCCAGGTCGCTCGCGATGCGCGCGTCGCCCGCGCCTGGCCGGAAATCCACGCGACGCCGGCGCGCTTCGAGGGATCCCTCGGCTTCGACGCCGTCGATCTGGCCGCCGCCGACATCGCGGCCCTCTGCGCGCGCTGCGACATCGATCACGGCGTCGCGCCGGTGCCCGCGACGCGCGGTGGATCACGCGCCGGATACGCGCGCTGGGAGGCATTCAAAGACGCGGGCCTCGCGGGCTACGACAAGCTGCGCAACGATCCCACCGCCCCCTGGCCGCGCGGCGCGAGCCGTCTCTCGCCCTACCTCCACCACGGTCACGTGTCGCCGCTTCGCATCGCCCGCGAGGCGGCGGCGCGGCCGTCGCCGGGAGCGCACAAGTTTCTCGACGAGCTGCTCATCTGGCGCGAGCTCGCGCACAGCTTCTGCTTCTACACAGATGACGTGGAGTCACTCGGGGCTTTACCCGCATGGGCGCGCGAGACCCTCGACGCACACCGCGCCGACGAACGCCGCGCGCACTACTCGTGGGAGCGCCTGGCACGCGCGACCACCGGCGATGCGCTCTGGGATGCGGCGCAGCGCGCGCTTCTCGTCCACGGCGAGCTGCACAACAACCTGCGCATGACCTGGGGCAAGGCGTTTCTCGAATGGACGGCGACGCCCGAGCGCGCACTCGAGCTCATGATCGATCTCAACCACCGTTACGCCCTCGACGGCAGCGACCCGAACTCCTACGGCGGCCTGCTCTACTGCCTGGGCCTGTTCGATCGGGCGTTCCAGCCCGAGCGGCCCGTGGCCGGCACGGTGCGCGCGCGGCCGACGGCGCAGCACGCCCGGCGCATGAACGTGGCGCGCTACGGCGAGCGCATCGTGCGCCGCGACCCGGGCGTCTCGCCGCGGGTCGCGGTCATCGGCGCCGGCATCGCCGGTCTCGTGACCGCCCGCACCCTCTCGGACCACGGCATCGAGGTCTGCGTGTTCGAGCGCAGTCGCGGCGTCGGCGGGCGCGCGGCCACGCGGCGCGCGGACGCGCTCGCCTTCGATCACGGCGCCCAGTACTTCACCGCGCGCGGCGAGAGCTTCCGGCGGCACCTGCAGGCGTGGATCGAAGAGGGCTGCGTTGCACGGTGGTCGGCGCGCATCGTCAAGCTGGACGATTCGGGCATGATCAGCGAGAGCGAGGCGGCGGAGCGCTTCGTCGCGGTGCCCGGGGCGAGCGCGCTCGC
>JAABYT010000010.1:57153-57511 GCA_011775625.1 Gammaproteobacteria bacterium
CGCTGACCTCGGCGCGTTCGACGTGCTGCTGGTGGCGATGACGCCCGAGCAGTGCGTGCCGCTGCTCGCCGAGTGCGAGGCGCTCGCGGCCGTCGCGCGCGAGGTGCGCTCGAGCCCCTGCTGGGCGCTGATGGCGGCATTCCCGCAGCGACTGGCGGTGGATTTCGACGCCGCCTTCGTCGAAGGCTCGCCGCTCGCGTGGATCGCGCGCAACGCGAGCAAGCCCGGCCGCGCCGACGCCGAGTGCTGGGTCGCCCACGCGAGCACGGAGTGGTCGCAGGCGCATCTGGAAGACCAAGCCGAGGCGATCGCGGCGGCGCTTTTGCAGGCGCTCGCGCGCGTGACGAACGCTTCGAGC
>JAABYT010000010.1:57558-58748 GCA_011775625.1 Gammaproteobacteria bacterium
GGCGACTGGCTCGTGGAGTCCCGCATCGAGGGCGCCTACGCGAGCGGCGTGGCGCTCGCCGGGCGCGTGCTCGCGTCAGCGCGGGACTGGCGCCTGCCGGCGCGCGCCGAAACGGCAATGCCCGCCCAGGGCGAGCTGTTCGAGTCTCCGCAAGATACCGGCTGACGCCGGCAGCGGCGCACGCGCACCGCTTGCCGGGCCAGGCGTGCTAACGATGCGCGATCGGATCCGGTGTGCCGTCGGGATCGCCCGACGCGGATCCATCCGACCTTATCGGTCCCAACAACAGAATCCCGGCCACGTGGGGCGCCGCCATGGAGGTGCCGGAGAAAATGTCGGTGCCGCCGCCTCTTCGCAGCGACTCCACACTCACGCCCGGCGCCGCGAAGTCGACCGGTGGATTGCCGTGGTTGGAGAACCCGGCGAAGCGATCGAGATTGTCGATGGCCGAGACGGTGTAAATGTTGGCACCCTCGGCGCTCGCCGGCGAGTAGTTACCGGCATGAGCGCCGGAGTTGCCGGCGGCGAGGACGAAGTCGATCCCTCTGCTTGCCGCGTTGATCACGGCGTCGTTCAGCGCCTGGCTGTAGGGCCCCCCGAGGCTCATGTTGGCCACATCGCCGCTGCTCGCGTTGGCCGCCACGTAGTCGACGCCGGCGATGACGCCGGAGTAGCTGCCGGAGCCGCTGTTGTCGAGCACGCGCACCGCCACGACGGTGGCGCCGGCCGCCACGCCGACCACGTCGATATTGTTATCGATGGCCGCGATGGTGCCGGCCACGTGGGTGCCGTGACCGTTGCCGTCGTCGCACGTGCTCTTGCCCCTGAGGACGGCGTTGTAGCAGCGGGGGTCCACGTTGAGATCGGCATGATCCAGATCGATGCCCGTGTCAATCACCCAAGCGGTACCAACCGTAGCAACGGTACCGTCGCCGGCGCCGCCAACGCGGTCGATGCCCCAAGGCGTGATCTGCGGGTCAGGAGCCGCCTCTTCCCCATCACCACCGCCGGCCCAGGGCGGCTTTTTGAAGGCGAAGGCGATGGCGTCGGGCTCGTAGTAGGCGACGGCCGGATTCTGCGCCGCGACCCGCGCCGCCGCCTCGCCCGGCATCTTCGCGCAGAAGCCCCGGAGCGCGGTGGTGTAAACGCGGGTCACCCGGCCGCCGTGGGCGTTGGCCAGCATGTTGGCC
>JAABYT010000037.1:0-287 GCA_011775625.1 Gammaproteobacteria bacterium
ATGAAAGCGTTCGGATACAGCAATGCCGAGGTCGGCTGGCACTACGCCAAGATGGTCATCGCCATGGCCATGGTGGGCATCGTCATCGGATGGGCCGTTGGCGCCTGGCTCGGAAAGGTGAATACGGAGATCTACGCCGAATTCTACCGGTTCCCGTTCCTTTTCCTGCACGCGGATCCGGCCGTCTTCGGCCTCGGCGCGCTCGTAAGCCTGGCGGCCGCACTCGCGGGCACCCTGGGAGCGGTGCGCCGCGCTGCCCTTCTGCCGCCAGCCGAGGCCATGCGGCC
>JAABYT010000037.1:356-3464 GCA_011775625.1 Gammaproteobacteria bacterium
GGGGTTCTGGTCATGGCCTATCAGTGGCTCGACTCCATCGAGCACATCGTTGACGTCTACTTCTACCAGGCACAGCGTCAGGACACGATGGTCGCGCTGGTGGAGCCGCAATCGACCACAGCCGTTTACGAGTTCCAGCGCATGCCGGGTGTCCTGACGGCGGAGCCCATGCGCATCGTCAGCGCGGACTTCCGGGTCGGCACACGCAGCCACCGGGGTGCGCTCCAGGGTGTGCGGCCGGACGCGAGTCTGCATCTGGTCTACGATGCAAAGGGCGAGATCGTGCGGGTTCCGCCCGACGGGCTGGTCCTGTCGACCAAGCTGGCCGAGAAGCTCGGCGTCGCGGTCGGCGATTCGATCTGGGTTGAGGTGCGGCAAGGCCGTCGGCCGATCCGGCACGTGCCGGTGGTTCGATTGTTCGAAACCTACATCGGCGTGCCCGCCTATATGGATCTGCGGGCGCTCGATCGCATGCTTCGCGAGCGCCCCAGCGTCGAGTACGTCAATCTGCTGGTCGACGAAGCCTCGGAGCCGGCGCTGCTGGCCGAGCTCAAGAATATTCCCGAGGTTTCGGGGGTGATGTTCCGGCNNTTCGGGGTCGTCTACAACAGCGCCAGGATTGCACTCTCTGAGCGGGGCCGCGAGATTGCGACGCTGCGGGTGCTGGGCTTCAGCAAGATCGAGACTTCCTACATTCTGCTCGGCGAGGTCGCGCTGCTGGTCTTCGTGGCGCTGCCGGTGGGCTGCCTCATGGGCCGCGGGCTCGCCTGGATCATGACCACCGCGTTCGAAACCGAGCTTTATCGCGTACCATTGGTGATCGAGACCTCGACGTATGGCCTTTCTGTGCTCTTCGCTTTAGCCGTGACGATGATCTCAGCCGCGATTGTCCGGCGCCGCCTCGACCGGCTCGATCTGATTGCTGTTCTCAAGACCCGGGAGTGATCGGATCAATGGATGCTGCATGGCGTCGATGGATCATGTGGGGTCTGCTGGGCGCGGCGCTCACCGCCGGGCTCGTCTACGCGTTCCGCCCGCAACCGATTCCCGTCGATCTCGCCACTGTCGCCCGGGGGCCGCTCGTTGTCACTGCCGACGAGGAAGGCGAGACCCGCGTGCGTGACGTATTTGTGCTCTCGGCGCCCGTCGCCGGCCGAGCGCTCCGGATCGACGCGGAGGTCGGCGATGCCGTCGTCGCCGAGCAGACCGTGGTCGCCGAGATCGAGCCAATCGACCCGGCCTTTCTCGATCTGCGCAGCGAGACCCAGGCGCGCGCCGCTCTGAGCGCCGCGGAAGCCAACAAGGCACTCGCCGAGGCTGAACTCGTCGAAATGGAAGCGGAACTCGACTTCGCCATCAGCGAGCTCGAGCGCGCGCGTCGCCTCTACCGGACCAGGACCATTTCGGAACGCGACCTCGACGACGCCGAACGCCGTTACAAGACGAGCCGCGCCGCCGTCGCAACGGTCAAGGCACGCCTGCAGGTGCGCGTCTTCGAGCTGCAGCGTGCGCAGGCGCAACTCATGTCGCCCGTGCAGACCCAGGCAGCCCATGGTGCCTGCGAATGCGTGCCCCTGCTCGCTCCCGTCAACGGAAAAATTTTACGTATTCTGCACAAGAGCGAAGGGGTCGTCGAAGCCGGCGATCCGCTGCTCGAGATCGGAGATCCGGAGGATCTCGAGGTCGTGGTCGATTTCCTGTCCGCCGACGCGGTGAGAATCTCGCCCGGCCAGCGCGTCATCATGGATGAATGGGGTGGCGGCGCTGCACTCGCTGGCGAGGTACGCCTGGTCGAGCCGTTCGGCACGACCAAGATCTCTGCCCTCGGCATCGAGGAGCAGCGCGTCAACGTCATCATCGATTTCACCAGCCCGCGCACCGAGTGGCAGAGGCTCGGTCATGGGTATCAGGTGGAGGTGCGGGTCGTGCTTTGGGAGGGTACCGATGTGCGCAAGGTTCCGTTGACTGCGCTCTTCCGCCACGGCGAGGACTGGGCGCTGTTCGTCGAAGAAAATGGCCGGGCGCGACTGCGCACCGTCGAGCTCGGCCGGCGGACTGGCCTCGAGGCGGAGGTGACCGCCGGTGTCGAATCCGGGCAGCGTGTGATCATATCGCCGAGCGATCGCATCACCGACGGTGTTCGCATCCGTCCTCGCGCTTAACGCGAGTACGAGGCGCCTACTGCCTTGATCGCAATTCGAGCTCCCACCACTGGGCGTAGATCTCGTCCGTCCATCGATCCTGAAACCAGGCAATGACGTCGATGATCTGCTGATCGCTCAGGCGATCTCCGAACGACGGCATATTGCCCTGTCCGCCGGGCGCACCCCATTTGATCTGGGCGCCGAGAACCTGAATCGGATGGTGCCAGGCGTGGCCGGTGCCGTTCAGCGGTGGCGGCGGGTACTTGCCGTCGGGACCTGCCCGCCGCCAGCTCGAGGCACCCTCGCCGTTCTTCCCGTGACACTCTGCGCAGTGCTGTGCGAACAGTGTGCCGCCGCGGGCCACGTGCTCGCTACCATACCAGCGCTCCGGCGCCGCGGATTTCTGCGGCGCCGTCGTCGACTCCGCGACCGGCTTCTCGGTCGAGCTGCTGGCGGTTTTGAGCATCGAATTCACCGCATCTTCATCGGATTCGCTGCAGCCGGTCAAAATGGCCGCCAATACAATCGCGGTGACTGCCCGGAGAGCCCGTGCCTGTCCACCGGTCACAGCAAGTCCGCGGTATACGGCATCGAATCTTTCGGGTGCTTCCAACGTGCGGTCTCCGTCAAGCAGCTACTCGCCCTGCCACATCTGTCCGGTATGGCGGTCGATCTCGAAGCGGTTCACGAGCGACCCGTCCACCGTCTCGATCTCTGCGACGATGATGTCATCATCCCGCTCTTCCACCTTGCCGACGCGCAAGCGCGGATTACCCCTGTGAAAGAGCCGATGCTCCATGATCTCCTTGACCTCGGCGGCGGTGAGGTCCGTATCCCGGTACATTCCCATGCCGCGCCCCATCATGCCGCGATGCCGCCCGTGGCGAGGTCCCTTGCCGTGGCCGTACCCCACGCAGGGCCCCATCATGCCGTAGCCGTGACCCATACCGGGGCCCATCATGCC
>JAABYT010000031.1:0-1170 GCA_011775625.1 Gammaproteobacteria bacterium
ACCCCGCCCTCGCCCACCACACTGCGCGCCGAGGCTCTGACCAAGATCTACCGGACCGGCGAAGTGGAAGTGCACGCGCTGCGCGGCGTCGACCTGGCGCTCACCCAGGGCGAGCTGGTGGTCTTGCTCGGACCCTCGGGCAGCGGCAAGTCGACCCTCCTCAACATTCTCGGAGGCCTGGATGTGCCGACCTCCGGCCGGGTCTATTTCAACGGCACCGAGGTAACCGCCGCCGACGAAGCCGCACTGACGCGCTTCCGGCGTGATCACGTGGGCTTTGTTTTCCAATTCTACAATCTGATCCCCAGCCTCACGGCGCGGGAGAACGTGGCGCTGGTGACCGAAATCGCCAGGCAGCCGATGAAGCCGGCAGCCGCGCTCGAGATAGTCGGGCTCGGCGAACGGATCGATCACTTTCCCGCGCAGCTCTCCGGCGGCGAGCAGCAACGCGTAGCCATCGCGCGCGCTATCGCAAAACGTCCGGATATTCTGCTCTGCGACGAGCCGACGGGTGCGCTGGACAGCACCACGGGGATTCTGGTGCTGGAGGCGCTCGAGCTGGTCAACCGCGAGCTCGGCACGACCACGGCGGTTATCACGCATAACACGACGATCGGCGATATGGCCGATCGGGTCGTCAGACTTGCCGACGGCTGCATCGTCGAGGTCACTGCCAATGCCGAACGCCGACCGGCGCGCGAGCTTTCCTGGTGAGCAGTTGATGCGTTCCCTGGATCTCAAGCTCGTGCGCGACCTCTGGCGACTCAAGGGCCAGGTGCTCGCGGTCGGGCTGGTAATCGCCTCCGGCGTCGGCGTGCTGGTGATGTCGCTGACAGCGCTCGACTCTCTCGAGGAGACCGCGAAGGCGTACTACGAGCGTTATCGCTTCGCACACGTCTTTGCCGGCGTCAAGCGCGCACCGGAGAGCCTCGCCCGACGCATCGCAGATATCCCGGGCGTGCAGACGGTTGAGACGCGCATATCCAAGTACGCCATTCTGGACCTGCCGCACTTCGCGGATCCCGCCATCGGCCGCCTCATTTCCATCCCCGAGCACGGCGAGTCGCTTCTCAACAAGCTTGCCCTGCGCCAGGGCCGACTGGTCGCGCCGGGTCGGGAGAACGAAGTGGTCCTGAGTGAGCCTTTCGCCGACGCGCACGGCTTCGTCCT
>JAABYT010000031.1:1230-1583 GCA_011775625.1 Gammaproteobacteria bacterium
CCGGGCGCGCTGATGCCCGACGACGAGCACTTCGGCGTCGGCTGGATGGGGCGCACGGCCCTGGAGGCCGCCTACGATCTCGCCGGTGCCTTCAACGACGTGTCGCTCACGCTGCTGCGCGGCGTGCAGCCGGCGACGGTCATTCAAAGGCTGGATCAGCTTCTCGAGCGATACGGCGGAACCGGGGCCATCGCGCGCGCCGACCAGATCTCGAACTGGTTTCTCATGAACGAGCTCGACCAGCTCGGAACCATATCGAGAATCCTGCCGGCGATCTTTCTTGCCGTAGCCGCATTCCTCACCAACATGGTGCTTGCGCGACTCATCGCCACGGAGCGCGGCGAGATTGGTCT
>JAABYT010000041.1:0-3417 GCA_011775625.1 Gammaproteobacteria bacterium
TGATCCAGCCAGTGCACTCCGGCGCCTTTCAGATCCTGAGGCCAGGGATGGGGATTGACCGTACCGACAGATTTGCCGACACGTTTCTTCTCCGCATACAGATACATTTCGTGGCCGCTCGGCATGTTGAAGCGGATGGCCCGACCACAGTTATGTAGACTACCGGCGGGCACCTCCTCGACCGCAACACCCCAGTCGGCAATGCGGCGCTTCAGGATATCCAGGTCCGTGTCGTTTTCCACTTTGAAGGCGATGTGGTTCATGCCGGCGCGATCGGACTCCGACAGCATGATGGAGTACTGATCCCATTCGTCCCACCCCTTCAGGTATACGTTGCCGGCGCCGTCGCGATCCGTCTTGATCAGGCCCAGCACGTTCTCGTAGTGGTGCAATGTCGCCTGCATGTCGAGCACCCGCAGATTGACATGGCCGATTCTTAGCACTCCCATGGTGATACCTCCTTCATCTTTCTGGTTATTCGAAACCGTACCGTCGGCAGGTGAGGGCTTTGGACAGGTCGCCCGGCACACTCAGGGGCTGATGTCGGTACGTGGATAGATGCGGCATACGAGCCCGATGTCGTCGTTTATGTCTTGTTGGGAAACCATGTTCATGGCCTATTGTTGCAGTGCAGAAAGATCTGCCTGCAGTTCGAACCTGTGGACGCTACCTCCATCGAACCACGGACTCACACAAATCTATGAGAACACTCGCCTATGTCGTTTGTCAAACATTATATCGATATTTGTTTGTTTCAACGATATTGCGCTATAGTGCCTCATCCGCGCATCGGGCGCGGCTGTGGACAGCCATCGGGGACCATGAACCTGCCTCTACACAAATCGGGCGCCGGCGCGCACGACAACCCGCCGAGTGCCAAGACGGCCATCGAGTCGGTATACGCGGCGGTGCGCGAGGACATCCTGTCCGGGCGCCTGAAACCGGGCAGCCGGCTGCCGATAGAGCACCTGCGCAGTCACTACGAGGTCGGATCGAGCACCGTCCGCGAGGCGCTTTCGCGACTGGTGTCCGATACCTTGGTCACGACCGAGGGACAGCGAGGATTCCGGGTGGCGCCGATTTCGCTCGCCGATTTTCGGGAAATTGTCGCCATGCGCAAGCTGCTCGAAGCGCAGGCCCTCGGCGAAGCGATAGCGAGAGGGGATGACGATTGGGAGGCTGGCATCGTGGCCGCCTTCCATCGTCTGAGCAAGGTCGAGGAGCAACTACCGACCAATGCAGTCCGACTCGCGGCCGATTGGGAACAACGAAACCAGGCCTTTCACGATGCCCTGGTAGCCGCGTGTGGTAATCGCTGGTTGATGCACTTTCGCGCCATTTTGTTTGCCCAATCGAGCCGCTACCTGCGCATATCGTTGACCAAAAGAACCGTACCGCGCGACGTACATGCCGAACACGAAGCATTGTTCCAGGCGACACTGGCGCGCGACACCGAGCTTGCGTGTCGAATTTCCGATCAGCATATCGAGCTTACGGTCGAGGTCATCGCCGCACGGATGGCGCAGCACGGTACTGACGACATCTAGTGCATCAACGTCTTCAACCAAACCGATAACAGGAGCAGATAAGGGGCGATGCCGTTAAGGCATCGGCACTGCCGACCCCAGGCAGTGCTCAACCGGTCAGATCACCGCAAATACGCCGCCTTCAGTGCGCGTGTTGTCAAGGCTACACTGTCCTCCGGGCGTTCTTTCCTCGAGCTCCGCTTCACCTCGTAGAGCTTGGCCCCGCCTGCGAGCAGCGCCTCACGGTATCTCGAGTAGGCGGCGTGCACGACTGAGTGATTGTTGGACAAATACGAATTCGTGATCACCTCCACGTCGATACCCCGCTCGACCTTATCGATGAGTGCCTTCACACTCCTGTCTCCAGGGACGAAGTACGGAGAAATGAGGATCAGCTCGCGTTTGCCGTTCTTCAAGTACGGATTGATGTGATCGCGCATGGTTGGCGCGCCCGGAGGGACTCGAACCCCCGACCACCTGGTTCGAAGCCAGGTACTCTATCCAGCTGAGCTACGGGCGCGTTGTTCGCAATGTCAACGTGCCCATTATAAATGAACGCTTCAGATTGTGGTGTCCGCGTTCCAGATCCGGATCCACACGTTCTTGAGCCGCCCGGGCGCGCGCATGGAGGGCAGGCGCTCGGCGGCCGCCGGATTCGAGTGGGGGTTGCCTGTGGTTCCGACCTTGAATCGGAACACGTAGCTGTGCTCGACGCCCATGCGAAGGTCCGTGATGACAACGTCCTCGCCGATTCGCGAAACCGAGTAGAAACCCCGGGTAAACCACTGCAGGCGTTTCACCGGCCAGTGATCCTCGATTCCCTGCAAAAGTTGCGGCTGACTCGAGTAGGATTGCATGCGGATTTCCCGTTTCTCGTCGAATAACGAATAGAAGCCCTCGCGATAGCCGCCTTCCTCCACGATCAGCACCCGCCAGAGGAGGGCATTGAAGGGTGATGGTGTGCTCAGGAGACGTATGTAGGCGATCTCCTGCTCGGCTAGGGATTGCCGCGCAACCTGCTCGACGTGCAGCTTGGCGCCGAGTGTGAAAACGAGATAGGCGCTACTGAAGACCAGGCCGGCCCAGCTCAGCCGGTGTCCAGTGGGCCGGCTGCGCGTCATAAACAGAGCTGCCAGGACGCCGGCCATGAGCGGCAGGCTGTAGGCAGGATCGATGATGAATACGCTCGACCACGCCACCGGTGTGTTGTCGATGGGCCAGAAGACCTGGGTGCCGAAGACGGTGAAGCAGTCGAGCAGCACGTGGGTCGCGAACGCCAGGTAGACGAGCAGATACCAGCGAGTCCGGTACGCCGCGGTTTGTGGATGTGCCTTCAGGATCAGCCACACCATCAGCGGCGTCAGCGCCGCGAGCACGATCAGCGAGTGCGACGCCGAGCGGTGGTAGGTGAAATTGCGCACCACGTCGCCGAGCGGGACCAGCAGGTCGAGATCCGGAAGCGCAGCGCAGATGCCGCCCCAGAGGATGGCGCGCGAGCCGACCTTGTGGCCGAGGGTTGCCTCGCCGACGGCGGCGCCGAGCGCGATCTGGGTGATGGTGTCCATTCAGGTAATCTTAACCCGACTCGCAGACGCGCCGGCGGCCCGCGCCACGCTGGGTTCCCTCAGCAGTAGCGGGTGCGAAGGCGCTTCTTGTCGATCTTGCCGACGCTGGTCTTGTCGATGACATCGACGATCTCCACCCGCTCGGGCACGGCCCAGCGCGAGATCTCGCCCCGGTCGACGTATTTCTGCACGTGTCGCCGCACGGCATTGGCATCGACGATCGGCTCGTGTCCATGTCTGGGGACGATCAGCACGAGCGGGCGCTCGCCCCACTTCTCGTCCGGTATGCCGATGGCGGCGGCTTCGCCGACGCCGGGGAGACTGGA
>JAABYT010000041.1:3470-5000 GCA_011775625.1 Gammaproteobacteria bacterium
TGGCCGATGTCACCGGTATGCAGGTAGCCGTTCGACCACAGCGCCTCCGATGTCTCGGCGTTCTTGAAATAACCCTGGGTGAGCGCGGGTGCGCGCACGACGACCTCGCCGGTGCTATGACCATCATGGGGGACGCTTCGCATCTCGCCGTCGACGATGTCGAGCTCCACCAGCGGCAGCGGACGTCCGGTCTTGCAGCGAAGATCGAGCACCTGGTCGTCGCCCCCGGCGAGCATGCCGCGCTCGAGATGCGCGAGGGTGAGCACCGGGCCGGTCTCGGACATGCCGTAGCCGGAGAAGACGTCGATGCCGCGATCGAGCGCCGCTTTCGCGAGCCCCCTGGGCAGCGCGGAGCCGCCGATGACCACCTTCCAGTTGCTGAGATCCACCTCGTTCGCCTTCGGGCAGGTGAGCAGCATGTGCAGGATTGTCGGCACGCAGTGGGAGTAGGTGACTTTCTCTCTCGCGATGAGATCGAGCAGCTTCTCGGGCTCGTAGCGTCCAGGGTAGACCTGCTTGACGCCCATCAGGGTCGCTATGAACGGCATCCCCCACGCGTGCACGTGGAACATGGGCGTGATCGGCATGTAGACGTCGTCCCGGCAGAAGCGTCCATGATCACCGGCCATGGCCATGGCGGCGGTGAGGCTGAGGGTATGCAGGACCAGCTGGCGGTGACTGTAGAAGACACCCTTGGGATCGCCGGTGGTGCCGGTGGTGTAGAAGGTGGTCGCGCGCGTCTGCTCGTCGAAATCCTCAAAGGAATGATCGTGTCGGGCGTTCTCCACCAGCGACTCGAACTCACCTTCGATCGGGAATGAAGGCGCGGTCACCTCGTCGCCCTCGCGAATGAGGACGAATCGGCACGGCCGCTCGATGCGCTCGCGGATGGCTTCGATGATGGGCAGGAAATCCTCGTGCACGAGGATGACGTCGTCCTCGGCGTGATTGACGGTGTAGAGAATCTGCTCCGGCGACAGACGCACGTTGATGGTGTGCAGCACCGCGCCCATCATGGGTACGGCGAAGAAGCATTCGAGATAGCGATGACTGTCCCAGTCCATCACCGCCACCGTGTCGCCTGGCCTGATGCCCAGATCGGCGAGCGCGCCCGCGAGACGGCCGATGCGCTCTCGCAGGGTCGCGTAGTCGTAGCGGCGTTTGTCGGCGTAGACGATCTCCTGGTGCGGCGCGGTGGTGAGCGGCGTGTGCAGGAGCTGGCGGATCAGCAACGGATAGGGATAGGCTGAGGCGGCCGGTTGTGCGGGATTCGAGGACACGGAAAGCTCTCCTCTTCGACCTCGTCGGTCACGTCGACAGGATACCCACCACGGCGCCGGTGCAACAGGTGGCCAGCGTTCCGGCGACGATGGAGCGCAGCCCGAGGGCGACGATCTCGTCCCGGCGCTCCGGCACCATGGTCGAGAGTCCGCCGATCAGAATGCCGAGGCTGCCGAAGTTGGCGAAGCCGCAAAGCGCGTAGGTCATGATGAGCTCGCTGCGATCGGAGAGCGTCCCGGCGGGCAGGGC
>JAABYT010000041.1:5007-19403 GCA_011775625.1 Gammaproteobacteria bacterium
CCGGCGGCCGGCGCCTCGCTCCACGGCACCCCCATGAGCCAGCACACCGGCGCCATCACGTAACCGAGCAGGCGCTCGAGCGACAGCGGCGCACCGCCCACCGCGGGCAGCAGGCCGAGCACCGCGTTGACCAGGAACACCAGCGCCACCAGCACCAGCAGCATGGCGATGACAATGAGAAAAAGCTCCAGCCCGCTGCGCGTGCCGCGGGTGATGGCGTCCATGGTGCTGCTCGCGCCGCGCTCCGGGACGAACGCGCCGGCCGTCGACGGCGTGCTCTGCGGGATCATGAGAAGCGCGATGGTGATGGCGGCCGGTGCGCTGATGAGCGACGCCGTCAACAGGTGTCCTACGGCATTGGGAATCACGGGACCGATGACGGTGGCGTAGAGCACCAGCACGGTGCCGGCGATGGTGGCCATGCCCGATACCATGATCACGAACAGCTCGCTGCGACTCAGCGCCGCCAGGTAGGGGCGCACGAACAAAGGCGCCTCCACCATGCCGACGAAGACGTTGGCGGCCGTGCCGAGACCGACGGCGCCGCCGACGCCGAGGAACTTCTGCAGCAGCGCCGCGAAGCCGCGCACGATCCAGGGGAGAACGCGCCAGTAGGTGAGCACCGCGGTCAGCGCGCTCACGACAATGATGAGGGGCAGCGCGCGAAAGGCGAGCACGAAGCTCGCGCCGGGTCGGGTTTCCTCGAAGGGCAGGGGGCCGCCGCCGAGGTAACCGAACACGAACGAGGTGCCCGCGTCGGTAGCTCTCTGCAGCATGAGTATCAGATCGTTCAACGCCTCGAGCGCGGCCTCCAGGGGCGGCAGCTTGAGCAGCAGCGCGGCGAGAATGATCTGTGCGGCGACACCGACGACGGCCACGCGCACGCTGGCGCCACGGCGGTTCTCGCTCATCGCCCAGGCGATGGCGATGAATACCAGCAACCCGAATGCGCTTTGCAGGATCTGCATGGGCCTTCAGGACCTGCGCAGCACGGAGCGCATCTACGGCCGCAGCATGGTGAAGACGTTGTCCACCACGGTGTAGTCCATGTAGCCGAGCCGGGCGATGGGCTTGAACACGCTCATGTCGATCATGCCGTCGCTGATGATGCTCTCGTCGATGTGGATGCCCACCACCTTTCCGAATACCACCAGGGTGGGGTGCTCGGGATCGTTGCCCGGCAGCTGCACCGTCTGCAGATGGGTGCATTCGAGATGCACGGGGCTTTCCTTCACCCGCGGAGGCTTGACCAGCCGGGAGGGCGCCGGCGTGAGTCCTGCGAGCTCGAACTCGTTGACCGAGCGCGGCACGTGCTCGGAGGTCGCGTTCATGGCCTCACGCAGCTCCCAGGTCGCGAGATTGCAGACGAATTCACCGGTGGCTTGCGCATTGGTGGCGGAATCCTTGGAATCGCCCTCCATGTGGGTTCCCTCGCTCGCGAACATCACCATCGGCGGATCGGAGCAGACGCCGTTGAAAAAAGAATAGGGCGCGAGGTTGACGACCCCGTCACGGTCCTGGCTGCTGATCCAGCCGATGGGGCGCGGCACAATCAAAGACTTGAATGGATTGCGCTCGAGCCCGTGATGATTTTTGGTCTCGTAGAACATGCGTGCTGTCACCCCCGGGTAGTCAGCGATTGCACCACCGTTTAACAGATTATCACCGGCGGTCCAAGAACAGGTCGCTGCTCAGGCCGCCAGCAGCAGCGCAACGACGCCTCCTCCTACCAGAATCATCCCGATGAGCTCGAGGCCCGTGGTGCGCTCCCGGAAAAAGAGAGTCGAGATCAGCAGCGCGAACACGAACTCCACCTGGCCGAGCGCCTTCACGTAGGACGCCCGCTCGAGGGTCATGGCGGTGAACCAGCCGATGGAGCCCAGTGCCGAGGTGACGCCCACGAACAGGCACACGCGCCACTGACGGGTGATTATCGGCAACTGCGCCGGCGTCCTGACGGCGACGTAGACGATCATGATGAACGTCTGCAGGATGACCATGATGAGCAGCGTTATCGCCGCGGTGAGCAGAAAGTCGTCGATGCCGAAGGAAAGGCTTGCCTTTCGTATCGACAGCGATGCGAGCGCGAAGCCGAGCCCCGATCCGAGGCCGATGGCGGCGGCCGGATTCCACAATCGTCCCAGAAGCGAGCTGCCGTCGATATGACTGCGGGCGATGGTGAGGGCGACGACGCCGGCGACGCTGACGACGATACCGAGCCATCCCTGAAAGCTCACCCACTCGCCGAACAGCAGCACTCCGATGAAAGCCGTGAGAAAGGCCTCGGTGCGCGCGTAGGTGGTGCCGACTGCGAAGTTGCGCAGCGAGAAGAGGTAGACGAGCAGCACGGTGGCGACGATCTGGGCGACGCCGCCGAGGACGACGAAAGCGAAGAAGGTGGGGTTGAACGGCGGCAGACCCCTGCCGGACCAGGAGACGATGAATCCCAGATAGAGGGCGGCGAAAGGCAGGCCGAAGAGAAATCGCACCAGGGTGACCGCCATCGGGTCCAGATGGCCGGTGAGATGCTTCTGGCCCGCCGTGCGCACGGTCTGCATGACCACGGCGAAAAGCGTGATGGGGATCCAGAGCCAGCCGGCCATCAGCGCCCGCTCCCGCGGACGAGCTTCATTCGGCGACGACTTCGCGGGTCGTCACGAGGTAGATGATGTCGCCGCGATCGTTCTCGACCTCGACGAAGCGCACACGGTACTCGCCGGGTTTGCCCTCGGAGATGGTGACGCTGGTGAGCACCTTTCGCGGCGTGAACGATTCGACGCTCACCGAGCAATTCGCGGATTCGGCCAGCGCTGCGTAACCGGTGCGGGGTCCGTAGCGATGGAAAATTCCGGCGATCTCCTCGACGCCCTCCTGTGATGTGCAGAAGTTCGCCTGCTGCTCCTGCCGGTGCTGGTCGATGGTGTAGTGCCAGGCGCTGTCCGAAGACCAGGCGATGCCCGGCCACGCCATCGTCGCCAGGAGCAGGGCTCGCTTCGTCCACAGAGAGTCGAACACCGTGGATTCCGTCGGCCTAGCGTCTGGCACCGAATTCGTTGCGCAGGACCCACATGAGCTCTGTCTCGCTGCCCGGCGGTGCGACGATCCAAATCCGTTTCAGGTGTCGGAACCTCGCTCGCGACAGGCAACGCGCCAGCCACAGCGCAACGCGCCGCCCTTCGATGTGGCCGTGGCGCGTGCCGAGCAGCGGCATGCCGATGGCCTCGAGCTGACGCCACTCCGCCTCTTCGACGATGCCGTTGATGGCCGAGGCGATCCACGCCTCGCACCATGTGGGCTCGCAGTCGATGTCGTGAACGATGGCGAGGAACTCGAGAGGCTCGGCCTTTCGCACGAGCACGCTACCGGGTGTCTCGGGTTGCCGCTCGGCGGCGGCGCTGACCAGCTCTGCGAACGTCTCCTTGGGCTCATCGATGGCGCCTTCGCTGCTCAGAAGAAGATGGGTATCCTCCTCCACCGCGATGGCATTGATGCTGAACGGCGGCTGGTCCTCGGGTGCCACCACCACGTGCACGCGACCCAGACGCCCGGCGCGGCCGTAATCGTCGGAGATCAGTGAGAGCTTCGATGGCATGTATTGAAGTCGTTGCGGGCTGTGGCTGTTCGAACAGTGTATAGTGCCGGCGGTCGATTATGAATATCGCGATCGCGTGACGCGAGTCTGGTGCACAGCGTAGAAGTGACGGGCGATGCCTACGAGGTAGGCCGCGCACTCGGTGAAGCGGGCGCACACGCGTTTCACGGCATCGTGGTTCATCTCGAGCGCTTTCGGGCACTGAAGCGCACGTGGTCGGGAAGCGATCGGCTCGCGGCGCTCGCAGCAGCGGCGCGCGATGCGTTTCCCGAGCACCTGCGCGAGATCGAGGGTATCGCCGACGGGGCCGGCGCCGACTTCGACGACATCTTCCTGTGGAACTGTCGTGGCGACGTTCCCGGCGGGGGCGATCAGAGTCACGCCGAAGATGCCGGTTGCACGACCGTCATGATCAGCGCGTGCGGGAACGAGCCCGCCATCATCGCTCACAACGAGGACGACCAGGCCGAGCTCGACGGCCACTGCTTCCTCGCGCGCGTGCGCCCGTTCCATGGAATCGGCTTCACGAGCTTCTGCTCTCCGGGCCTGCTGCCCGGGCACACGTTCGCGTTCAACGACGCGGGTCTGGTGCAGACGATCAACCACATCCGACCGCGGGACCAGGTGGTCGGGATCCCGCGCCACATCATTGCGCGGGCGGTGCTGGCAAGCGCCGATCTGGACACGGCCCTGGAGGTGGTCGGGCGGCGCGACCGCGCCAGCGGCTTTCACCACAATCTGGGCCAGGCGGGCCGCGCCACGCTGCTCTCGGTGGAGGCGCCCGCGAGCGTCTGTGTCGTGCATCGCGTCACCGATGTTGCGGTGCACAGTAATCATTTAGTATTCGCCGAATGCGCCGATATACCTCAAGAGGTAGCGGATTCCTCGGCGAGCCGGCAGCGGCGCGGCGAGGCGCTCATCTCGGCCGGGGCCCTGGAGGGCCGTGACGCCTTGGTGGTGCTCGGCGACTGCGCGCAAGCCGATTTGCCGATATGCCGGAAAAGGCGGTGCGGGTCGGATCCAGGCTACACGCTGGCCACCGCTGTCTTCGCAGTGGCCGGCGACCGGGTAGACTGGTGGGTGCACGCGCACCCTCTGGAGGCGCCGGTGGCCGGGGGCGCCTGGCAACGAGCCGGGGCAACCGCGGGCACTTGATCTTGGCACTGTAAGGCACAATCTGTGACAGCATCATGGCCAGTGACGAAAAGACATTGAAATTCCGCATCGGCCAGGTGGTTCGCCACCGGGTATATCCATTCCGAGGCGTGGTCTTTGACGTGGATCCGGAGTTCAACAACACCGAGGAGTGGTGGGAATCGATCCCCGAGGACGTGCGGCCGCGCAAGGACCAGCCGTTCTACCACCTGCTCGCCGAGAACGAGGAGACGACCTACGTCGCCTACGTCTCGGAGCAGAACCTGCTCATCGACGACACCGGCGGCCCCGTGAACCATCCGCAGGTGGAGGAGCTTTTCGGCCAGTTCGAAGACGGCGTCTACGAAGTGCTGCCGCGGTACGTCCACTGAGGCCCTGGCTCGGTGGCGACTACCGGGCTTCGCGACGTGCCCCGCTGAAGCGTTTACCGCGTGATTGCGATACCCGGGGAGGTGTCCGCGGTGCGGCTTCCCCGCAGCTCACCTGAGGTGATTTCTGCGAAGGTCGGATTCTTAAGTTATTATTCCTAGCTGATTCGAATTTCAGCGCGACCATACCCGAGCATGTCCCGATACCGGCATCCTGTCCGTACCCTGGCGGCTTTTGCTGTCACGGCCCTCGCGATCGTGCTCGCCCCGGTGTCGGCGGCCCGCGCCGATACTTTCTGGCTTCCGGGTGACGGCGACGCGGTGGTCGGTCACCTGCAGGGCGCCATCGCCACCCAAGAGGATACGCTGCTCGATATCGGACGCCGCTTCAACGTCGGCTTCGAAGAGCTCAAGCTCGCCAATCCCGGCGTGGATCCCTGGATCCCCGGCGACGGCACGCTGATCGTCATTCCCTCCCGGTTCGTGTTGCCTGACGCGCCGCGCAACGGCATCGTCCTCAACCTCGCCGAGATGCGTCTCTATTACTATCCGGATCCCATCGACGCACCGCAGCGCAGGGTCATCACGCATCCCGTGAGCATCGGCCAGGTGGGCTGGAGCACGCCGCTCGGGACGACGAACATCGCGGCCAAGGTCGCCAACCCCACCTGGTATCCGCCGGAATCGATCCGCGCGGAGGCGGAGGCCGATGGCAATCCGCTTCCCATGTCGGTGCCGCCCGGGCCCGACAATCCGCTCGGCACCCACGCGCTCGCGCTCGGCAGGAAAGGCTATCTGATTCACGGCACCAACAAGCCGTTCGGTCTCGGCATGCGTGTCAGCCATGGCTGCGTGCGCATGTATCCCGAAGACATTGTCAGTATGTTCGAATCGGTGCCGGTGGATACTCCCGTGCACGTCGTCAACCAGCCGGTGAAGACGGGTTGGCGGGACGGCGTGCTCTACGTCGAAGTGCATCCCGCGGCGGGTGAGCTCGAGCTCGGCGGCACGCTGCCCTCGAGCGACGCCATGCGCAAGGTGGTGGCGGTCACCTCCGAGGAGCAGGCCAAGCACATTCGCTGGGAGCAGGTGACGGCGGTCGTGGAGACTTTGACCGGGATTCCCTATGCCGTATCGGATCCGACCATCGTGCAGCTCAAGCTCGCCCAAAACGTGGACATCGTGCCCGTGCCCGATGACCTGACGCTGGAGGCGAGGGGCCCCGTGACATCGCCTGTCGACGACTTCAACGTCAGCCTGCGCTGGTCCCGCGGGCTTGTCCTGTGGCCGTATTTCCTCGAGAACACCCGCGTGCAGTAGCTTTTCCCTCGCCCGCAGGCGAGCAGCGGGCGAACCGCCCGCCAGGCAAACGAAAAGGGGTCCGAGGACCCCTTTGTCGTTCATGCCGCTCGCCGCAACCCGTCAGGCATTTCCCGGGGCGGACCCGGTTCCCGGCGGCGGCGAGCCATCCACGACCGTTGATCGACGGGGACCCCGGCGGGTCCCCGGGCGAATCACTTGGTCATGGACTTCTTGAACATGCGGTTCAGCTTTTCGGTGTTTGCGGTGCAGCAAGCCTGCGCGGCGTTGGCCGCCGAGAGAGCCTGCTCCGCCTGGCGCTGGGCCTCTTCGGCCCTGGACTCGGCGCGTTTCGCCGTCCGTTCGGCACGATCGGCCGCGCCCTTGGCCTCGCGCGCCATGCTGCGAATTTCTTCGATCTCAGTTTGCGATGCACAGCCAGTGCCCAGCGCGATGAACATCGCTGCCAAGGCCACCGTCGTAAAACGTGCGATTTTCGCGGACATGTCGGTCCTCCCTATTTCGAATTCGCCCCGAATTTACCAGCGGGATTGACCAGCGAAATCGCCGACCGAGCCCGTCGTGCACGAATACTAGCCTTGTTTGACCACGGATACCAAATAATTAGGCGTTTCTTCGTGCAGAGGCCCTCGGCGAAAATGCCCGGCGCCGGGCGCGGCAGGCCAATTGACAGTCGTCAATAGCCCTTGGGCTTGCCTGCGACGATTCGGCCCTTTATCGGCTGAATCTTGTACGCATCGACGTTGTCCAGAAGATAGGCGTCGCCCTCGGGGATCCAGCGATAACAGCGGCGCACGCCGCCGAAATATGTAACCCACTCATTACAATAGGTATCGCCCTCGATTTCCCAGGTTCCCGAGTCGCTGCCGCTGAGGCCCATGGAGCCTCGCACGACGCCGTCGGCGTAGAAAACCATGACCAGTCGCTTGGCGAGGTAGCTGCCCTCGAGGGTGTTGCCGGTGATCAGGCCGCGGATCTGGTCGCCGGTGAGCGCTTCGCGGGCCGCCGTATCGAGACTGCCCGCGCCGAGCAGCAAGGCGCCGGCCAGGGCCAAGGCGCGGCTTCGGCCGATGCGCGGCCGCCGTGCCCGTTCGCGGCCGGCGCCCACGCGTGCGAACGTCCCGTCCTCTCGCATCATTGCGCGTCTCCTCGTGTGCCTGGCCGCCGCCCGGGTGCGGGAGCCGGCCTTCGAAGGCCGCCATATTACCGGATCGCCAGGCACCATGGAGGCCCCGGGACGGGCGGGCCACGGGTGTCGGCAGGCACCTCATTCCTGTGACGCCGTTAACGCCAGGGACCGGTGGCAATTGATTCCCCGGGGGGTCGCGCTAGGTTTAAAAAAGGGCCCTGCCACGCAGGCGGGCCTGCCTTCGACGTCTCACCGGCCTCACGAGGGCCGCGATACGCCGATTAGCAAAGCACTTACACGGAAGAGCGATCCTCTTCGAGGAGTGTGAGCGATGTCGAGTCACGTGCTCTGCGCGCATCCGCCGCGCCTTTTCATCAGCCACGCGCTTTTCCGCAATCGCGCCGCGTCCGCCCGAGGCAGCATGGGCTGAAGCCCACCCCCGCGGATCGCGCGGTCGCCGTCCGATCCGCCACGGCAACACGTTTAGCGGAGTATCAAGCCAATGTCCGTATTTCAACACGATGACTTCGATGGCCATGAGCAGGTGGCTTTCTTCAAAGACGACGACACGGGGCTTCGCGCCATCATCGCCGTGCACAACACGAATCTTGGACCGGCGCTCGGCGGCGTGCGCATGTGGCCCTACGCGAGCGATCAGGAAGCGCTGCGTGATGTCCTGCGCCTGTCCCGCGGGATGACCTACAAGTCGGCACTGGCGGGCCTGGCGTTCGGTGGCGGCAAGTCCGTCATCATCGGCGACCCCCGCAAGGACAAGAGCGAAGCTCTGATGCGCGCCATGGGGCGATCGGTGGAGAAGCTCGCCGGACGTTACATCGCTGCAGAGGACTCCGGGACCAGCGTGGAAGACATCCGGCAGATGGGCACGCAGACGGAGCACGTCGTCGGCATTGCGAACAAGTGCACCCGGAACGGGGAGGCACGCTCGGGCGATCCGTCACCGGTCACGGCCCGCGGCGTGTTCGTGGGTCTCGAAGCGGCAGTGCGCCACAGGCTCGGCCGCGGCGATCTCGACGGCACGAAGGTCGCGGTGCAGGGGGTAGGCAACGTCGGCCAGCGACTCGTGGAGTATCTCCGCGACGCGGGAGCGCGCTGCTGGGTGACGGACATCCACGCGGAGCGCGTCGCGCAGGTGGCCGACGAGACCGGCGCCACTCCCGTCGGCGCCGAGGACGTCTTCGGCCTCGACGTCGACGTGTTCGCTCCCTGCGCCCTCGGCGCCGTGCTCAATTCCGAGACCATCCCGACGCTACGGGCACGCATCGTTGCCGGCGCGGCCAACAATCAGCTCGAGTGCAGGGCGCACGGCGAGTTGCTGATGCGCGAAGGCATTCTCTACGCGCCCGACTACGTCATCAACGCGGGCGGCGTCATCGACGTCGCCTTCGAGCGCACGGGATACGATCTCGAGAAAGTCGTGACCAAAGTGAACGGCATCGCCGTCTCGCTCAGCGAAATCTTCGAGCGCTCCGACGCCGAGCAGCGCCCGACGAGCGAGGTCGCCGATGATCTCGCCCGCGAGCGCTTCATGATCGACATGGCGGCCTGATCCGAGTNNCCCGACGGGCTGGTGTACACTAGCGCATCCGATTTCGAATGGACCCGGATTCATCGAATGGTGCGCCTCGATTCCGTAACGTCCGCATCGCGGACGCCGATCTCCTGCTCGTCGTCGCGCCCCCCGCGGCCATGAGGCGTCGCCGCTGGCGGCGACGCCGCCGCAATCGTGCCCGAGCCCTGGTGCGGGCAGGCGGAGGTGAGTGAAGCATGAGAAAACGCTGGCAAAATCGCCCCGAGGGCTCGAACTGGGGAGACTTCGGCGTCGACGATCAGCGCGGGCGACTGAATCTGATCACTGCGGAGAAGGTCAAACAGGGCGTAGCCGAGGTGCGCGACGGCAAGAGCTTCTGTCTCAGCCTGCCGCTGGATCTGCCGGGCGGCAACAGCGTGAACCCGAAACGCCACCCACCGAAGTTCGCCCCGGTTTTCGAAAGCGGCGACGTCTACTTCAACTACATCTGGAACGACCAGACACCGGGTGTTATGGACATCACCAGCGACGAGGTGATGGTCCTGCACAGTCAGTACTCGACCCAGTGGGACAGTCTCGCCCACGTCGGTCAGCTTTTCGATGCCGACGGCGACGGCGTCGCCGAGCCGGTCTACTACAACGGCTTCCGGGCCTACGAGCACATCGGGCGTGACGCGGACAGAGAGGCCCTCGGCGCACGTGCGCTGGGAATCGAGAACATGGCCGAGACCAGCGTGCAGGGCCGCGCCGTGCTCGTCGACCTGCACGCGCATTTCGGCAACGAGCGCGCGGTGGTAGGTTACGATGCGCTCATGAAAGTTTTCGAACACGACGGTGTGGTCGTGGAAGAGGGCGACATGTTCCTCATGCATACGGGCTGGGACGACATGATCCTTTCCATGGGCGGCGAGCCCGACGCGGCGCTCCTGCACGCGTCCTGCGCGGTGCTCGACGGTTACGACGATCGTCTGCTCGACTGGATTACCGACAGCGGTATCGCCGTCATTGCCACCGACAACATGGCGGTGGAAGATTCCCACGGCACCGGCGACACTCGCGGCGGCTGCTCGCGTCTGCCGCTGCACCGCCACTGTCTGTTCCGGCTGGGTGTTCATCTCGGGGAGCTCTGGTATCTGTCCGAGCTGGCCGCGGAGATGCGTCGGCAGAAGCGCTTCCGATGCCTGTTGACGGCGCCGCCGCTGCGCATGCCGGGGGCCGTCGGCTCACCGGTGACGCCGGTGGCGACGCTGTAAGGGGGCAGAGGAGCGTGAACGCACCCAACCCTGCGGACATTCTCGTCTGGCGCTCGCTGCTGTTCGTTCCCGCGAACAATCCGCGCTTCATCGACAAGGCGCACACGCGGGGCGCCGATGCCATCATTCTCGATCTCGAGGACAGCGTGCCCGTCGGCGAGCGCCCCGATGCGCGGCGAAAGCTCGTCGATGCGGTCGCGCAGGTCGGCCGCGCAGGTGCCGACGTGCTCGTGCGCATCAACTCGGAGCCCGAGCAGGCCGCCGCCGATCTCGACGCCGCCGTGCTTCCCGGTGTCCGCGCGCTGCTGGTGCCGAAAGTGGACGATGCGAACACGCTGCAGTCGCTCTCCCGCGACGTCTCGCAGCTCGAAGCCGAGCGGGGCATGGCGGGCGGCAGCATCCGTTTCGTCGTGCTGGTGGAGTCGCCGGTCGGCCTTTTGAACGCCGAGGCGATCGCGCGCGCCGATGCGCGCAACGTCGCCATGGAGCTCGGCGGCGAGGACTTCGCGCTGTCTGCGGGCCTGGTGCCCAGTCCTGAAACCCTCGCGGTTCCAAAGCAAATGATTCTCTATGCCGCCCGCGCCGCGGGGCTCGTGCCGCTCGGCATTCTCGGCAGCATCGCCGAGTACGGGGATCTGGACGCTTACCGTGCAACCGCCGAGCGTTCCCGGCGTTTCGGTTTCGAGGGCGCCGCCTGCATCCACCCGAGCAACGTGCCGGTGCTGCTCAACGAGGTGTTCACGCCCGCGCCCGAGGAGGCCGAGCGCGCGCGGCGTATCGTCGCTGCCTACGCCGAGGCCGAGCGCGCGGGCTCGGGTGCGATCAGCATCGACGGCAAGATGATCGACGTGCCGGTGGTGGAGCGCGCGCAAAAGCTGCTTGCGCGACTCGACGCGATCCAGGCGCGTGAAGCGGCGGCCTCGTCTTGAGCACCGATACCGTTCGACAGATTCACGCTTTCCTCGACGCGACAGGGCTCGCCTACGAGGTCATGGACTGCGATCCCGAGCTTGCTGACACCGCGGTCTTCTGCGAGCGCTACGGATTTCCTCTCGATCACTCGGTCAACACCATCCTCGTCAAGGCCAAGACCGGCGGCGAACGTTTCGCTGCGTGCGTGCTTCTCGCCACGACCCGTCTCGACGTGAACCGTGTCGTGCGCAAGCGCCTCGAGGCCCGGCGGGTCTCGTTTGCGAGCGCCGACGAGACCCGCGACATGACGGGCATGGAGATCGGCGGGGTGACACCGATCTGTCTTCCGCAGGACCTTCCTCTGTGGATTGACCAACGCGTCATGGATGCCGAGTACGTCATCCTCGGAGGCGGCGACCGCTCGAGTAAAATCAAGATATCGCCGCGTGTGTTCGAGCACGTGCCGTCGGCCACCATCATCGATGGGCTGGCCAGGCTGCCGCCGGCCGAAGCATAGCCCGCACTCGATGGGCTGCCGTTTACCGCCGACGTGTCGAGCCGCCGGTGGCTGAGTTGTCCGCACTGAATAAAGAGGGTCGATGCCGCTGGATACCCTTGACCGAGACACGACGCTCCTCACCGTCAACCGGCGCCTGTCGAGGGTGCTGCGCTCGGAGTTCGACCGCGCCCGCCTGGCGGCCGGCGAGATCGTCTGGGAGAGCCCGGACATCGTTCCCTATGCGGCCTGGCTTCAGCGCTGCTGGAACGATTTCGTCGCATGCGCCGAACAGCCCGTGCCGACGCTGCTCTCCGCCGATCAGGATGCGTGTCTGTGGGAGCAGGTGATCGCCGAGCACCCGCTGAGAGACGGCCAGGCGTCGCTGCTGCACGCCGCCGACACGGCGCGCAATGCCCGTGCCGCATGGGCGCTTCTGCGTGACTGGCAGATCGATCCGGAGCACGATGTCGGCTACGCGAGCGAGGAGGTGCGGGCCTTTCGCGCCTGGGCGCGCGCTTACGCGAGCCACTGCCGTCGCGGCGACTGGCTGGACTCGGCGAGCCTCGCCGGGCGGCTGACCGGCAAGGGGTTCGAAGCGATCGCCGCGGCCGGCACGCGCCGGGTGCTGCTGGCCGGATTCGATCGGCCGACGCCGCAGCAGCAGGCGGTGCTCGAGGCGCTCGCGCGGCTCGGGCTGGAGGTCGCGCACTGGCAGCCGCCGCGGCGTGCGGCAGAGATCGCGCGGGTGAGCTTTGCCGGCGAGGACGACGAGCTCGAGGCGGCGGCCCGCTGGGCGCGCGCGTGCCTCGAGGACGGTGCCCGCGGCCCCATCGGTATCGTCGTCCCGGGGCTCGCGGCGGTCCGTCACCGGGTTGCGGCGATCTTCGAGGACGTGTTCTCGCCGGGCGCCGCGCGCCCGGGCGCCGAGTCGCCGCCGCGTGCGTTCAATGTCTCGCTCGGCGAGCCGCTCGCCGAGGTGCCCGTGGTGGCGGACGCGCTCGCGTGCCTGCGTGCCATGAGCGGCCGGCTGTCGCTGAAGGATGCGGGGCGCTGGCTGATATCGGCCTATCTGGGCGGTGGTCGTCTCGGCTGGCGCGCGCGTCTCGATGCGGAGCTGCGCCGCATCGGTGAGCCGCATTACACGCTCGTGCGCCTGCGCGAGCTGGCGGCTCGCCTCGACGAAGCCTCCGGCGGCGCCGGCGCCGCTTTCATGCGCGTGCTCGACGCGTTGCGCAGCCACGGCGCGCGCAGCGCGAGGCGTGCTGATCTGACAGTCTGGGCCGCGGAGTTCTCGTCGTGGCTCGCGCGCGCGGGCTGGCCGGGCGATCGCGCGCTCACGAGCGACGAGTATCAGGCGGTGCAGGCATGGCGGGAGCTGCTCGGCGCACTGGCTACGCTCGCGCCGGTGATGCCGCGGGTCGATTTCGCCCAGGCGTTGTCGCAGCTCGAGCGGCTGGCGGCGCGAGAGGTGTTTCAACCGCGCTCGGGCGCCGCGCCGGTGCAGATTCTCGGCGTGCTGGAGGCCGTCGGACTCGACTACTCGCACCTGTGGCTCACGGGGCTGCACGACCAGGCGTGGCCGGAGCCTGCGCGCCCGAATCCATTCCTGCCGCTCGCACTTCAGCGCGAGCGCGGCATGCCGCGCGCCAGCAGCGAGCAGCAGCTCACCTGGGCGCGCGAGTGGACCGGGCGCATGCTGGCGAGCGCCGAGCAGGTGGTGGTGAGCCACGCCCGTCGTCGCGGCGACGAGGCGCTGCGCGCGAGCGCGTTGATCGCGCAGTTGCCCGCGTGCGAGGCCGATGCGCTTGCCGTGAGCCGCGTGCCGACGGATGCGGCGCGGGTGCACGCGGCGGCGCCGACGCTCGAGCGGCTCGATGACCAGCGCGCGCCGGCGGTCGACGCCGATCGGGCGGTGCGGGGCGGCGTGTCGGTGTTCAAGGATCAGGCGGCATGTCCGTTTCGCGCCTTTGCCGTCCACCGCCTCGGCGCTGCCGACGTGATCGCGCCGGACAGCAGTCTGGATCCGCGCGTGCGCGGCAACCTCGTGCATCGCTTGCTGGAGCTCATCTGGGAGACGCTCGGCGCACAGTCGCGCTTGCTCGCCATGCGCGAAGACGAGCGTGCCGAGCTCGTTCGCAGCGGCGTCGAGCAGGTGCTGGCCGAGGAGGCGTGGCGACGGCCGGAAACCCTGCGCGGGCGTCTGCTGCAGGTGGAGCAGGAGCGCCTGGCGCTGCTCGCCCACGCCTGGCTCGCCATCGAGACCGCGCGCGCGCCCTTCGAGGTGCAGGCCGAGCGCAGCGCCGCTGCGCGCGTCGCCGGCCTGCCGGTGACGCTGCGCCCGGATCGCATCGACCGGCTCGCCGATGGCGGGATTTTTCTCGTCGACTACAAGACCGGCCCCTGCGAGCCGAGGGACTGGTTCGGTGAGCGTCCCGACGAGCCGCAGCTGCCGGTCTACGTCCTGGCCATGGACGAGGCCGGTGACGCCCCGGTGGTCGGGCTCGCATTCGGCGCGCTGCGTCCCGGAGAGCTCGGCTACCGTGGCCTCGCCGGCGCCGAAGGCCTCGCCCCCGGGGTCGACAGCATCGAGGGCTCGAAGCTGCAGGGGGCCCGCGAGGC
>JAABYT010000041.1:19414-30658 GCA_011775625.1 Gammaproteobacteria bacterium
AAATCGCCCGCGACCACCTGTCGACACTGCCGCTTGCAGCCGCTTTGCCGGATCCACGAGCAGTGACGTCGCACGAGCCGAGCGATCAACACGTGCGCGACGCCGCGCTCGATGCGCGGCGCTCCTTTGTCGTGCAGGCTCCGGCGGGATCGGGAAAGACGGGCCTGCTCATTCAACGCTACCTGCGGCTGCTCGCCGGCGTCGATGATCCCGAGGAGATCATCGCTATCACGTTCACGCGCAAGGCGGCGGGCGAGATGCGCGAGCGCATCCTCGATGCGCTCGCGAAGGGCCGTGCCGGCGGCGAGGATGACGCGCTCGATCGGCACGAGCGCACGACCCTCGCGCTCGCGCGCGCCGTGCTCGCGCGCGATGCCGAGAGAAGCTGGTCACTCGAGGCGCAGCCGGCGCGCATGCGCATCCTCACCATCGATGCGTTGTGTCTCGCCATTGCCACGCAGATGCCGTGGCTGTCGCGTCTCGGTGGCGATGCGTCCATCGTCGAGGACGCTTCGCCGCTTTACCGGCAGGCCGCCCGCGAGGTGGTGACGTTGCTCAACGAGGACACGTCCTGGAGCGATGCGATCGCGAAGCTGATCACGCACCTCGACGGCGACGTCAGACGCTTCGAATCGATGCTGGTGGAGATGCTCTCGCGGCGCGACCAGTGGTTGCGCTACTTGCTTCCGGGTCGCGCCGCTGGCACCGCGCGGCGCGCCGAGCTCGAGCGCGAGCTCGAGCGGGCCGTCGGCGACGCGCTCGCCGCGTTGCGCTCGGCGGTGCCCGCGCATCTCGCCGACGAGCTGGTCGCCGCGTGCGCGTTTGCGGGCGAGAACCTGGCGGCGGCGGGCGCCGATTCGCCAGCCGTGGCGTGCGCCGGGCTGACCGCGTTACCCGGCGCCTCACCCGCCGATCGGCCGCTCTGGCAGGGCATTGGCGCGGTGCTGCTCACCAAGGCGGGCGCCCTGCGCAAGTCGTTGACGCGCCGCGACGGGTTTCCCGCCGACAAGCAGCCGCACCTACAGGAGATGCGCGCACGGGCGCACGCGCTGCTCGACGATCTCGTCGGCGCAGGCGCCCTGTGCAAGGCGCTCGCCGGCGTTGCCCGGTTGCCGGAGCCCGCCTACACCGAGGGCCAGTGGCAGGTGCTCGATGCGCTGCTCGACGTGCTGCCGGTCGCCACCGCGTGCCTGCGCGTGGTGTTCGCCGAGCGTGCCCGGGTCGACTACTCCGAGATCACCAACGCGGCGCGCCAGGCGCTCGGCGCCGACGAAGCGCCCACCGATCTCGCGCTGGCGCTCGATTACCGCATCCGCCACATCCTGGTCGACGAGTTCCAGGACACCTCGCACAGTCACTTCGCGCTGCTGCAGCAGCTCACCGAGGGCTGGGCGCCGGACGACGGGCGCACGCTGTTCCTGGTCGGCGATCCCATGCAGTCCATCTACCGCTTCCGCGAGGCGGACGTGGGCCTGTTCCTGGACGTGGCCGCGCACGGGCTGGCCGGCTTGCCCGTCGAGTCGCTGCGCCTCGCCGCCAACTTCCGCTCGTTGCCGGACATCGTCGCGTGGGTCAACGAGGTGTTTCCGCAGGTCATGTCCGCGCGCGACGACGCCATCGCCGGGGCGGTGAGCTACACGCCGTCGCGGGCCAGCGTCGCGCCCGGCGCGGGCGCGGGCGCGGGCGCGGGCGTGTGCGTGCACGCGTTGCTCGACGGCGCCGCTGAGGGCGATGGCGAACAGCAGGACGCCCGCGAGCGCGAGGCGCAGCGGGTGGCGGCGCTCGTCGCGGGGGCGCGTCGCGACGATCCGCAGGCGAGCGTTGCGCTGCTCGTGCGCACGCGCACGCATCTGCAGGCGATCCTGCCGCGCCTGCGCGAGGCCGGCATCCGCTATCGGGGCGTCGACATCGAGCCGCTCGCGCAGGTGCCGGTGGTGGAAGATCTCATGGCGCTCACCCGCGCGCTTCTGCATCCGGCGGATCGCGTCGCCTGGCTGGCGCTGCTTCGTGCTCCCTGGTGCGGGCTGACGCTCGCCGATCTTCATGCCATCGCCGGCGGGGACCACGACACGCCGATGCTGGATCTGCTGGCGGACCTCGACGCCTGCCCGGCGCTCAGCGCCGACGGGCGCCGGCGTGCCGAGGGCGTGCGGTCGATTCTCGATGCGGCCGTGGCCGAGCGCGGCCGGCGGGCGCTGCGCCGCTGGGTCGAGGGCGCCTGGGCGGCGCTCGGCGGCCCGGCCTGCGTCGGCCGCGGCGAGCTCGCCAACGCCGGGGCCTTTTTCGAGCTGCTCGACGGCTTCGACGCCTCCGGCGCGCCCGTTGACGGCGACGAGCTGACGCGCCGCGCCGCGCGGCTCTTCGCCGTCACCGAGGTCGAGGATGCCGACGTCGAGGTCATGACCATCCACAAGGCCAAGGGTCTCGAGTTCGACGTCGTCATCGTGCCGTCGCTGGAGCGCGGCGTGCGCGCCGACGAGCGCCGTCTGCTCGCCTGGACCAAGCGCGCCGGTGAGTCCGAGGACAGCAACATCCTGCTGGCGCCGGTGCCATCGCCGAGCGAGGCCGAGCCGCCCATCTACGACTACCTGCGCGGCCTGGAGGCGGAAAAGGACCGGCACGAGCAGTGCCGGCTCCTGTACGTGGCGGCCACGCGGGCACGCAGGACGCTGCACCTGCTCGGCACCGTCGCGGTCAACGACGGCGCCACGCTGGTGGCACCGGGGAAATCCAGCCTGCTGGGGCGCCTTTGGCCGGCGCTGCAGGGCAGCTTCGAGGAAGCGCTCGCGCGCGCGGACCGGGACGCGCCGCTGGCCGCGCCCGCCCTGCGCGCGGCGCCGATCCGGCAGCTGCGGCGCGTGCCCCCCGGCTGGAGCCCGCCGCCGCCGCCGGCGGCGGTCGAGGCCCGCGACCATCGGCTCGAGCCGCCCGCGGATCGCAATGCGCTTGCCGTGGAGTTCGACTGGGCCGGCGAGACCGCGCGCCACGTGGGCACGGTGGTGCATCGCGCGCTCATGGAGATCTCCCGCGACGGCGCCGAAGCCTGGGACGCGGCACGCCTGGCACGCCGGCGCCCGGCGTGGCGGGCGATGCTGGCGGGTCTCGGCATTCCCGAACAGGAGCTGGCCGGGACCCTGGAGCGGGTTGCCGAAGCGCTCGCCGCCGTGGTGGCGGACGAGCGCGGCCGCTGGCTGCTCGATCCCGCCCACGCCGGCGCGCGCAGCGAGTTCGCCCTCACCGGCCTCGACGCCGGTGCGCTCGTCGACGTGGTCGTCGATCGCAGCTTCGTCGACGCCGACGGCGTGCGCTGGATCGTCGACTACAAGTCCGGGCGCCACGAGGGCGGCGACGTGGACGCGTTTCTCGATCGCGAGCAGCAGCGTTACCGGGAGCAGCTGCAGCGCTACGCGCGACTGTTCGCGGCGATGGAATCCCGCCCCATACGCCTCGGCCTGTATTTTCCCGCCCTTGCGGGATGGCGCGAATGGTCCTTCGAGCCCGGCTGACGGGCCTCGCCTGCGCGCTCGCCTGTGCGCTGTGCGGCGTGGCGCCGGCGCGGGCCGATCTGGAGACGGCCCTGGAGCAGCTCGAGCGCGGCGATTTCGCACGTGCGCTGCCGGAGCTGCAGGCGCTCGCGGGCGCGGGCGACGTGCGCGCCCGCGACACGCTGGCCGGCCTTTACCTCAAAGGCGTCGGGGTCGAACGCGACGTGACCGAGGCCATGGGCTGGTACTGCCTAATCGCACACGAGCGCCGCGGCGGGCCGCAGGTGATGCGCGCGGTCTGGTTTCTGGCCGAGTACTTCCGAACCGGTGGCGGCGTCCCCGGCCCCGGCTACGCCGACGGGCGGCCGGAGAACGAGAACCCCCTGCGGGCCTACTTCTGGTTCTCGGTCATGGCCGCGCAGCAGCGGCTCTACGAGCGCGTCGACGAGCGCAGCGTGATCCTCGGAAAGATCGGCGCCAACGCCCTCGGCGGGGTGCTGCTCGAGGAGGAGAAGGTCGCCCTCGGCGAGGCCCTCGGGCGCTGGCGGCCGACGCGGCCGGTGGCGTCCGCCGCGGCCTGCCTCGACCTGCCCGACGGCCTCGTGACCCCATGAGCGCCGCCGTGCGGCGCCCCCGGGGGCACCCCGCAGGGCGGCCGTTTGCGTGGAAAAGCGGGTCCAAAAAGTGTACGTTTACCGGCCGCATCAAGCGGGACGAGGAATGACGCGAAAGCTCTATATCAAGACATTCGGCTGCCAGATGAACGAGTACGACTCGGCGCGCACCGCCGATCTGCTCGCCGCGTCCCACGGGCTCGAGCGTACCGAGGTGCCGGAAGATGCCGACGTCCTGCTCATCAACACCTGCTCGGTGCGGGAGAAGGCCCAGGAGAAGGTGTTCTCCCAGCTGGGGCGCTGGCGCACGTGGAAGCGGGCGCGACCCGAGCTCATTATCGGCGTCGGCGGCTGCGTGGCGAGCCAGGAGGGCGCCGCCATCCAGGCGCGCGCGCCGTATGTCGACATCGTCTACGGACCGCAAACGCTGCACCGGGTGCCGGAGCTCATCGACGCACTCGCGCGCTCGCGTGCACCGAAGGTGGATGTCTCGTTTCCGGAAATTGAGAAATTCGATTGCCTGCCGGAGCCACGCGCCGACGGTCCGAGCGCCTACGTCTCCATCATGGAAGGCTGCAGCAAGTACTGCTCGTTCTGCGTGGTGCCCTACACCCGCGGGGAGGAGTTCAGCCGCCCGTTCGACGACGTCATTGCCGAGACCGCGGCCCTCGCCGAGCAGGGAGTGCGGGAGATCACCTATCTCGGCCAGAATGTGAACGCTTACCGCGGGCCCACGCACGACGGCGGGACCTGCGACCTTGCCTTGCTCATCTCATACACGGCTGCTATAGATGGTATCGAGAGGATTCGGTTTACGACCTCGCATCCCGGTGAGTTTTCCGAAGAGTTGACCGCCGTTTTCGGGGAGGTTCCCGAGCTCGTAAGCCATCTGCATTTGCCGGTGCAGAGTGGAAGTAACCGAATTCTCAATTTGATGAAACGCAACTACACCGTAGAAGATTACAAGAAGAAAGTGGCTCGGCTTCGCGAGGTGCGGCCGGGCATCAGCCTTTCCTCGGACTTCATTGTCGGATTTCCCGGCGAGACCGACGCTGATTTCGAGCAGACCATGAGCCTCATCGACGAGGTTCGTTTCGATCACTCCTTCAGCTTCATCTACAGCCCGCGTCCCGGCACGCCGGCGGCCGAGCTTGCCGACACGGTGCCGCGAGAGCTGAAGAGCAAGCGCCTTGCCGCTCTCCAGGCACGCATCAACACGCTCGCCATGACCGTCAGCGAGTCGATGGTGGACACGATACAACGCGTGCTGGTGGAGCGCCCGTCGAAAAAGGATTCGCGACAACTCTCGGGGCGAACAGAGAACAATCGGGTCGTCAACTTTCCGGCCGGGCCGAATCACATTGGCCGGTTCGTCGACGTGCTCATTACAGAAGCCCTGCCCAACAGTCTTCGTGGCAAGCTCGTGGACATCGCGACGCGTCCATCCGCCGTCGCCTGAGGTCCCCGCGCAGTCACTCCGTCACAGCCCAGGTATTCATCACTACATTTGAGCGTTCAACCCAAGCAAGATCTCGACACCGTTTGCGACATACGGTTGGAGCCCGCCGACAATGAGCGGCTGGCGAACGTGTGCGGGCCGTTCGACCAGCATTTGAAGCAGCTCGAACGCCGGCTCAATGTCGACATCGTCAGTCGAGGCAACAGTTTTCAGGTGAGCGGCGCCCCCGAGGGCGCGCGCGCGGCCGGTGAGATTCTGCGTCGAATGTATGCCGATGCCGAGGCGGAGACGCTGACCGCCGAGCGCGTGCACCTTTATCTGCACGAAGCGGGAATCGCCGATGCCCTCGAGGAACGGCGCGACGACGAGGTTGTCGTCAAGGTTCGTCGAGGTCATATCCGCGGCCGCGGCGCCAATCAGACGAAATACCTGCGTAACATTTTTCTCCACGACATCAATTTCGGGATCGGTCCTGCCGGCACCGGCAAGACCTATCTCGCCGTTGCCTGTGCCGTCGAGGCCTACGAGAGCGAGTCCGTGCGCCGGGTCGTTCTGGTGCGCCCCGCGGTGGAAGCGGGAGAGCGATTGGGCTTTCTGCCCGGTGACATGGCGCAGAAGGTCGATCCCTACCTGCGCCCGCTATACGATGCGCTCCAGGAGATGCTCGGTTTNNTTCATCATACTCGACGAGGCCCAGAATACGTCGGTAGAGCAGATGAAGATGTTCCTTTCTCGAATCGGGTTCGGTTCGACCGCGGTCATCACCGGCGACATCACCCAGATCGACTTGCCACGTGGACAGCGCTCGGGTCTGCGGCACGTGATAGACGTGCTGCGCGGTGTCGACGGCATCAGCTTCACGTTTTTCGACTCGAGGGACGTCGTCCGCCATCCGTTGGTTGCCCGCATCCTCGATGCCTACGACGCGTACGAGGATCGCAATGGCGGGGGCAGGGAAGACGAACGGGAATGACGCTCGAAGTGAACGTGCAGATAGCCAGCGAAGAAGACGACCTACCGGATCCCGAGAGTATTCGTGCCTGGGCGACGGCCGCGGTGGGCGATGTACGGGACGGGGCCGAGCTCACCGTTCGCATTGTCGACGAGGCGGAGAGCGCGCATCTGAACAGCCGTTACCGAAGCAATACAGGCCCCACCAATGTTCTCTCGTTTTCTTTCGACTCCCCACCGGGGGCCGAGGTATCGATCCTCGGAGACATCGTAGTCTGCGCGCCCGTCGTGCGGCACGAGGCGAACGAGCAATCGAAGAGCGTGAATGCGCATTGGGCGCACATGATCGTGCACGGCACGCTTCATCTGCTCGGCCACACTCACGATGGCGACGTCGATGCCGAGGCGATGGAGGCAATGGAGGCGCGCATTCTCGCAGGCCTCGGATTCGGCAATCCCTACGAATCATCGGATCTCTCATGAGCGTGGACTCTCCCGAAAACGGTAACGGCTCCGGGACACCGTCCTGGCTTTCCCGGCTCAACAAGGCTCTGAGCGGCGAGCCGCAGGACCGTGAGCAGCTGATCGACGTGCTCCGCGACGCCGAGCAGCGCAACCTCTTCGATGCCCAGGCGCTGGCCATGATCGAGGGCGTGCTGCACGTCAGCGAGATGCAGGTGCGCGACATCATGGTGCCGCGTGCGCAGATGGTGGTCGTGAACTCGGGCAGCCAACCTGATGAGTTCATCGCCGCGGTGACCGAGTCGGGACACTCGCGTTTCCCTGTCATCGGTGATAATCGCGATGAGGTCGAAGGGATCCTGCTCGCGAAGGATCTGCTCGCCTACTATGCGCGCAACGGAGACAGCGAATTCGACATGGACGACGTCATGCGCCCGGCGGTGTTCGTTCCCGAGAGCAAGCGCTTGAACGTGCTGTTGAGGGAGTTTCGCGAGAATCGCAACCACATGGCCATCGTCGTCGATGAATACGGCGGCATAGCGGGACTCGTTACCATCGAGGACGTTCTCGAGCAGATCACGGGTGAGATCCAGGATGAGCATGACATCGAAGAAGGCACCCTGATCCGACGCCTCAAGAACGGTGAGTGCACGGTCAAGGCGATCACGCCGATCGAGGACTTCAACGAGTTTTTTGACACCGACTTCAGTGACGAGGAATTCGACACCATCGGCGGTCTGGTAATCAAGGCGTTCGGCCGTCTGCCGAGGCGTGGCGAGACGACGCGAATCGGCGGTGTCACCTTCAAAGTGCTGCGCGCCGACAAGCGTCGCGTCCATCTGCTGCGCGTGCTCTCGGCGGAGCGAGCCGGCGCCTGACATCCGGCGTGGCCGGGCGCGGTCGAGCATGAGGCTGGACGGCCGGCGCGATCTGATCGCATGCGCGATCGCGGGGCTCGCACTGCCGCTTTCCTTCGCGCCTTTCGATGCCTTCCCCATCGCGCCGCTCTCGGTCGCGGTGCTGTTTTTCGTATGGCTCGAGATGCCCGCGCGCCGCGCCTTCGTGTGCGGCTGGATCTACGGTCTCGCCGCCTTTGGATTCGGTGTCTTCTGGATCCACGAAAGCTTTCAGTTCAACCACATCGCCATCGGCTGGGCGCTGTTCCTGACAGGCCTGCTGGTGATGTTTCTGGCTCTCTATCCGGCCCTGGTCGGCTACGGCGTGCGCCGACTCGGTATCGTCGACCGACGCGCCCAGCTGCTCGTGCTCATGCCGGCCGCGTGGGTGCTGGCCGAATGGGTGCGGGGCTGGTTCTTCACCGGCTTCACCTGGTTGCAGCTGGGCTACAGCCAGCTCGATTCACCGCTCAAGGGACTCGCGCCGGTGGGCGGTATCCATCTGAGCGGGTGGGCCGTGGCCGCCAGTGCGGGNNNNGTTCTCGTCGTGATATGGGCGGGAGCCGGGCTGCTCGCCATGGTGAGATGGACGGCGCCGGCGGGTGACGCGATCAGGGTCGCGCTGGTGCAGGGGAACATGTCCCAGGATCGCAAATGGCTTGCCGAGATGCGCGGCCCGACCCTGGAACGTTATCTCACGCTGACGCGCGCGCACTGGGATGCCGATCTGATCGTCTGGCCGGAAAGCGCGCTTCCGGGACTGCGCGCGAGCTTCGACGGGTATGTCGAGCGGCTGGCACGCGAGGCGCGCGCCCACGACAGCCACGTCGTATTCGGTGTGCCCGTGCTCGATCGCGACAAGCAGCGCTTCTACAACAGCGTGTTCGTGGTCGGCAGGCGCGAGATGGTCTATCACAAGCGCCATCTGGTGCCATTCGGGGAGTACCTGCCCCTGGACGCGCTCATCCGGCCCGTGACCGAGGCGCTCGGCCTGCCGGTGGCGGACTTCAGCGCCGGTGCCGCGGGCCAGGAGCTGCTCGAGGCCGGCGGTCATCGCCTCGGTATCTCGGTGTGCTACGAGATTGCCTTCGGGAACGAGGTCCTGGCGGCGCTGCCCGAGGCGGCGGTGCTCGTCACCGTCAGCAACGACGCCTGGTTCGGCACCAGCATCGGTCCGCATCAGCACATGCAGATTGCGCGCGCGCGTGCCCTCGAGACCGGCCGCTATCTGCTGCGCTCGACCAACACGGGCATCACGGCGATCGTTGCTCCCGACGGCGTCATGGTGGCACGGGTGCCGCAGTTCGAGGTGCAGGTCCTCGAAGGTGAGATATTTCCCATGCAAGGCATGACGCCTTATGCGCGAAGCGGCGACGTTGCGGTCATCGCCCTGGCGGCCCTGGTGCTGCTCGGTGGCGTTTTCGCGAATCGGCGGCGGGCGCGCGGCGAACACCCCGGGCGGTGAACGAAGCGCTCACCGGACTCTGGGGGCTGTTCGCGAGCGCGTTCGTGTCCGCGACCTTGCTGCCGGGAGGGTCGGAGGCGGTGCTCGCCTACCTGGTGCACGCCGAGCAGCACGCGCCGCTCACGCTGCTGGCGGTAGCCTCGGCGGGTAACACCCTCGGCGGCATGAGCTCCTGGCTCATCGGTCGGCTGCTTCCGGCGGGACGGCTCCAGCGGCCCGGGCTTTATCCCGCGGTCGAGCGCGTTCGACGCTACGGCAGCCCGGTGCTGCTGCTATCCTGGGTGCCGGTCATCGGTGACCCGCTGTGCGCGGCCGCCGGCTGGCTGCGCGTGTCCTGGCAGAGCGCGCTGTTTTTCATCGCAGCCGGTAAGATCGTCCGCTACAGCGCCGTTTTGTACCTGGCTCGGGAAACATTGCGGTGAAGCATCGGCTCGGAACAATCGGTTGTGTGGCCATGACGCTGGCTCTGGCGGCATGCGCTGCGCGTCCTCCCGCGGGCGAGGCGGTCTTCGACGCCGTCAACGCACGCGTCGAGGCGTGCCGGGATCTTTACCGGAGCGTGGATGCGCGGACAGAGGCTGCCGGTGTCGCCGATGGGCAGTCCGCGCGTATCGACGGGTTTCCATACCTGCGCATCGAGCGATTCTTCGCCGCCGATGCGGTCAAGCCGGCCGCCGACGGCGACGACTTCGAGGCCTGGGTCCGCCACCTGCAAGCGCTGGATCGCCGGGCGCGGCATTTCGAGCTGCAGAATCTGCCTGCCGATCTCAGGAGCGAGCTCGGTGCCGATGTCGCGGGCCGACTCTCTGCCTGCGCCGACGTGCTCATCGACGCTGTTCTCGATTCTCCCGATGACCGCAAAGTGCTCCTCGAGAATGCGCGCGTTCTCGACGACTACAGTATCGCCAAGCGTGTCTTCGGCCTGTACCCCTTCACATCGGTACCGTTCATCTCCGGAGTCGAGGCTTATCAGAAGAGCACGCGGGAGGAATTCGACCGCTCACTGGATGCGCTCGCCGTCGCGGGTCGCCTGGTGCGTTACGTGCCGCCGCCGGCGCCGGCGCCGGCGCCGATCGCGGCGCCCGCCCTCGAAGCGAAGCTGCGCGGCGCGCAACGCGAGCCGCTCGGAATGCCGTCGTTGTCGGCGCTCGAGCGTGAACGCCTGCTCGAGACCTTTGCCCCCGTTTACGAGATCGACGTCGTCGACGACAACGACCGCATTGGCGCGCCATTCTGGGCCGATGACGGAAATCCATCGGTCGACGTCCGCAGGCCGGTGGTGTTCGGCCGCGTCGCGCACACGCGCTTCGAGGGACGCACGCTCGTGCAGCTCGTCTACTCCGCGTGGTTCCCGTCCCGGCCTGCCGAGGGCGACTTCGACATGCTCTCGGGCCGACTCGACGGCATCACTTTGCGAATAACCCTGGCAGCCGACGGCCGGCCGCTCATGTACGACAGCATGCACAACTGCGGCTGCTACCACATGTTCGTGCCGACCACGCGCCTGCGCGAGAGACCGCCGAGCGGGCGCTACGAGGAGCCGCCGCTGGTGCCGCAGCGCGTTAGCCCGGGGCCGGGCAGAGTGGTGCTGCGGCTCGCCCATCGCACGCACTATCTTCAGCGCCTGTATTTCGACGACCAGGTATCGGCGGGCCAGGCCTACAGCATCGCTGACGACGACTCCCTGCGTTCGCTGCCGAAAGCGCACGGGCAGCGGCGCAGCCTTTTCGAGCCGGATGGCCTGGTTCGCGGCACGGAACGGGGCGAGCGCTGGTTCTTCTGGCCCATGGGCATTGCGGAGCCGGGCGCCATGCGTCAATGGGGAAGGCACGCGACGCTGTTCGTGGGGCTTCGCCATTTCGACGACGCCGATCTCATCGAGCGCTACTTCGTCTCCACCGGCAACGATTAG
>JAABYT010000041.1:30669-56907 GCA_011775625.1 Gammaproteobacteria bacterium
AGGACGGCATCGTCGGCTAGGAGCGCTCGATTGCCTGGTGCTTGGCCCGGATATAGGCAGGGTGCGGCACGTGAGTCAGATCGGCCACCTTTCGCACCAGATGCTCCTCGTACTTGTCGATCTCGCCATCGGCCAGCGCCACCTGCCACAGCAGCTCGACGAAGTGCACTTTCTGCTGCGCATCGAAATGCAGGTTGATGAGTCGCGTGAACTCGTAGAGTGATGTCGCGTGCTCGGCCTCCTGCTCGCCGAGCGCCAACAGCTCCTCGGTTTCCGATTCATCGAGCTCGAAGGCGCGGCGCAGCGCGCGCGCCACCGCGTCACGCTCGATGCCCTTGACCTCGTGGTCCGCGCGGGTCATCTCGATCAGCAGCGCGGCTGCCGCGAGCCGGTAGGCGTGCTCGCGCCGGGCCGCATTCTTGGCCTCGGCGGCGACGGTCAGGTTGGTGTCGAAGAAGCGTCTTATGGCGTCGAGCATTCAGCAGATGGTACCGCGCCCGTCGCAGAATACAAAAGCGCGCATTACTGTCCGTAGATCGTCGAGTCGGGATTGAATGCGAGCCAGGCGAACGCGAAGTGGACGCTGCCCGGGACGGGCTCGAGGCGACGACCGGCGAGGGGTCCTTCGACGCCCGTTCCGAACAGGTTCCAGCGCGTTCCGGATTCCCTGTCGACGATGTATCCGCCGCGGATCTCGAAGCGCATCACTTTGCCGTCCAGACGCCGGTCGTAGGCGGTCGCCGACGGCACTTTCCGCGAATTGGCGATCACCGTGTCGTCGAGAGCCGAGAGCGTGCCCTGGCGACTGAACACCACCACGGGCGTGCCTTCGACCTCGTCGTTGATGACGGGCTGCTGGTCGAAAATCGAAAAGGGATAGAGCTTGTGGGTTCTGCCGATGCTCACGTTGAGAACCCGTTCCATGGGCGGCAGGCGCTCGTCGACCGGATCGAAAAAAAGAAAAGGCCGATCGTCGACGCTGTCGTAGCCCCGATAGGGATTGTTGCCGTAGGCACGGCGATAGCCCGTGCGCCGGGAGAGCACCTTGGCGTCGGGATAGGCATCGCGGAAATCCTCGTAGGCGACGATGCTCGCTGGAATCCGCTCGAGGACCGTGCCGGCCCTGGTTCCGACGATTGCGCGGCCGGTGAACTGCTGCCACCAGCTCTCGGTCTGGCGGTCGTACATGACCAGGTCGCTCTTGCGCAGCCGCCCGGTGGTGCCGAAGTCGAGAACCTCGTCGCCGACGCGCCGATCGAAGACGATGGTCGCATTGCACAACGGGCAGAAAGTGACCGATATCGGAACATTGGCGATGCTGTCATTGACGATCTCGTGCCAGGTGAGAATCTGAATCGGATAGGCCTTGGTCTCGCCGCCGATGGACACCACGACGACCGGTTCGCGCGCATCGAGCCAGTCATTGGCCTCGCCGACGGAGACGAACTCCGGCTCGTCGATGGCGGGTATGCCGTCCTTCGGGGGACCACCGGAGAGAATCTCGCTCAGATCCACCAGGGTGTTTTCGAAATCGGTTTTCGGCCACTCGAGGGAATCCGGCAGCTGCGCGTGGACGAAGTCCTTGGCGAACCACCAGCCGATGGCGACGAGCACGGTGATACGGAGCACTCGGGCCGGCCAGGCTTTCGAGAGGAGCAGCTCGGTCATTGGATTAATTCCCGCTCGGGTATGAATCTATTGACCGGCTTCGGCCGAGAATGATTCCCGGCCGGGCGCGGCCCGATGGGGCGCCGGGCGCCCGCGGGCGCTCGAGCCGCCTCCATGAGCCGCACCCGGGCGGCGTGCGCACCGCACCTTCCCGCGCCCCGGCACGCGGGGCGCGTGCGCGGGCCTGTCGTGGCCAACGCGGCATCCGGAGGCGCGCTCAACCGAGCGCGCCTCGCGCGTTATACTCTTTCGAAAATGTTCTCCATCCAGCCTCTCACTCTCACCACCCGGCGCCGGAGTCGATTCGTGCGGCGCGCGCCCGGGCCCTCCGCGCGAATCGGGTCGATGGCTTGAATCGCGATTTCTGGGCCAAATTCGCCCCCTTTCTCGAGTGGTGGCCGCAGGTCAACGGCACGACCCTGCGCGCCGATGCCATCGCGGCGGTGACCGGCGCCATCGTCGTCCTTCCCCAGGGCGTCGCGTTCGCCACCATCGCCGGCATGCCGCCCGAGTACGGGCTGTACGCGGCCATGATTCCGGCCGTGGTGGCCGCTCTGTTCGGCTCCTCCCGGCAGCTCGTCTCGGGACCGACGACGGCTGCTTCCATCGTGCTGTTCTCGTCTCTGAGCGTGCTGGCCGACCCGGGCAGCGTCGACTACGTCGCCTACGCCCTGACGCTTACTTTCATGGTCGGGGTTATCGAGCTGGCCATGGGGATCGCCCGATTGGGGGCACTGGTGAACTTCATTTCCCACTCCGTGGTGGTAGGTTTCACCGCCGGCGCCGCCGTGCTGATCGCGGCCAGCCAGCTGAAAAACTTCTTCGGCATGGACATGCCTGCCGGCCTGCATCTGGCGGAGAAGCTTTATTTCGTCGCTACCCATCCGGGCGATATCCACCCCTATGCGACCGTCGTCGGGCTCTCGACGATTGCCGCCGGCGTCTATTTCCGCCGCCGCTTGCCGCGCATTCCGTACATGATCAGCGCCATGGTCGCGGGCAGCGTGGTGGCACTGCTGATAAGCCGGTTTCTCTACGTTGGCGGACCGGCCCCGGGGATTCAGGTGGTGGGGGCCCTGCCGGCGACGCTGCCGCCGCTCTCGAGCCCGGACCTCGATCTCACCATGTTCAAGGAGCTGGCCCCGGCGGCCCTGGCGGTGACGCTGTTCGCGCTCACCGAGGCGGTGTCCATCTCCCGGTCGCTCGCGGCGCGCAGCGGCGACCTCGTCGATGGCAATCAGGAATTCATCGGCCAGGGCCTTTCCAATATTTTCGGCAGCTTTTTCTCCTCCTATGTGGCGACCGGCTCGTTCAACCGCAGCGGCGTGAACTACGAGGCCGGCGCGAGAACGCCGCTCGCCGCGGTGTTCGCCGGGCTGCTCCTGATGATCATCGTGCTGTTCGTAGCCCCGCTGCTCGCGCATCTGCCGAACGCAGCCATGGCGGGTATTCTCTTTCTCGTCGCCTTCGGCATCGTCGACTTTGCACACATCAAAAGCATCGTGCGCGCCAGCCGTTCGGATTCCATGGTCCTGTGGGGCACCTTTCTCGCAACCCTGTTCCTCGAGCTCGATTTCGCCATCATGCTGGGCGTCTTTCTCTCCCTGGTGATCTATCTGCACCGGGCATCGCGGCCTCGCGTGCTCGTGCGTGTTCCGGATCCTCGTCTTCCCAAGCAGCGCTTCAATACCGACCCGAGCCTGCCGGAATGTCCGCAGCTGAAGATGGTGCGTATCGACGGGCCGCTGTTTTTCGGCGCGGTGAACTACGTGGCAGAGCGCCTGCGCGTCATCGCCAAGCACAATCCTCTGCAGAAACACCTGCTCATCATGTCGCGCACCATCAGCTTCATCGACGTGGCCGGTGCGGAAATGCTCGCCCGCGAAGCCCGGCTTCGCCGCGAGGCGGGGGGACAGCTGTATTTCCACCAGCTGCAGGAGGATGCGCAAAAGCTTCTGGAGCGGGGTGGTTATCTTCAGGACGTCAGTCCGGAGGACCTGTTCCCAACCAAGGGCGAGGCTATCGCCGCAATTTTTCAGCGCCTCGATCGCGGAATCTGCGTTCGTTGCGACAAGCGGATATTCAACGAGTGCCGGGCTGTTCCCAAGGTCGAGATCGAGAACGAGGAGGTTCAGCAGGACTCGGCGATGGTTCCTGCAACATCCTAGCCCGGGACGCGCGAGAACCCCTCGCTCGCTCTACTCGTCGCCGCCGACCTCCCGATCCCGCACCGCCAGAGTCAGCGCATACTTCGAGCCGCTCAGCGTGAACTGCGTCTCGCGATAGATCCCGCTTCCCAGCCGGTAGCGGACCACCAGATTGTTGCCGTTCATAATCCGCTTCAGCTCACGATTCTGATTGAGTCCCGTTTTTCCGAGCGTGAACTCAACCTGCTTCGGCAGGATCCGGCAGCGCTGCTCCTCGAAGGTCACGCGCCTGGGATCGCGATTGTCGATGCGGTATGTGGGACAGGCGCCAGGATCCATGCTGTCGAACCCGCCACGGATAGTGAAGAGTGCGCGCACGTTCTCTGTGTCGTCGCTGTAAAAGCGCAGACGGTGACCGCTTTCGTTCTCGACTACCGCGACATCGATCCTCTGTGACGATCCGCTCGGTCTATCCTGCGCCACGCGCCACTGGGCGAGCGCCGGCCCGGCCATGAGCATGCTGCTCGCGAACAGCAGCGCCGCCGCCGCGCGCGCGCACAATGAGCTCACCACGGCAGCGCGTCCAGGTCCACGTTGCCGCCGGACAGGATGATGCCCACGCGGGCGTCCCTGACATCGACCGCACCTTCGAGGAGTGCCGCCAGGGGCACGGCTGCAGAGGCCTCGATCACGAGCTTGGTGCGCTGCCAGGTAAGCCGCATGGCCTCGACGATTGCGTCCTCGCTGACCCGCACGATATCCGCCACGTGCTTGCGGATGATCGGAAAGGTCAGCTCTCCGACGGTCGTGCGCAGGCCGTCGGCGATGGTATCGGGGACGCCGACCGGAATGATGTGACCGGCGCGGAATGAGCGGAAGGTATCATCGGCCGCGGCCGGCTCGGCGCCGATGATGCGTGTTCGAGGCGACAGGGCGGCCACGACGGTCGCCGTGCCGCTCAGTAATCCACCGCCACCCACCGGCGCCATGACGATGTCGAGATCCGGAACCTGCTCGAGGAATTCCAGCGCTGCCGTGCCCTGACCGGCGATCACCCGCACGTCGTCGAACGGGTGTACCAGCGTGCGGCCCTCCTCGGCGAGAACCCCCTCGAGCGTCTCCGTTCTGCTCTGCTCGTTCGGCTCGCAGTGAACGATGCGAGCACCGTAGTGCGCGACCGCGGCCTGCTTGACCGCTGAGGTGTTGCTCGGCATGACAACCACGCTCGAGGTTCCCCTGAGCCGGGCGGCGAGCGCGACGGCCGCGCCGTGATTGCCGGAGGAGTGAGTCGCGATACCGCTCTCTATCTGCGCATCGGTGAGCGAGAGCAGCGTGTTGCACGCGCCGCGGAACTTGAACGCTCCGACCTTCTGCAGGTTCTCGCATTTGAAATGCACGCGGGCCCCCAGCATGTCGTCGATAGCGGTGCAACGCATCACCGGGGTGAGGTGGACATGGGGTGCGATGCGCACCGCCGCCGCCCGCACATCGGCGACGCCCGGCGCCGGCGTGTCGCTCAACAGACCCGCGCTCGCGGCGTCTTCACTCACTTCGTAGAGGCTCCTCGTACATCAGATAATCGCATTTCGACATGCCCAGCGATTCGTATGCCTGCTGGGCGCCTAGGTTGTCTTTTTCCACGTACAGGCGGAAGCCGCATACGCCGCCCGCGGACTGCGCCCGCTCGCGCACGAATTGATAGAGTGCTCGATACACGCCTCTTTTTCTGTATTGTGGAATCACGTAGACGCTCTGAATCCACCAGAAGTTGGCGTCCCGCCAGTCGCTCCATTCGAAGGTCACCATCAATGCACCGACGATCTCCGCGTTGCACTCGGCAACGACGTAAAAGCCCCTGGCGGAATCCTCGAGCACCGAGCGTACGCCGGAGACGACCTTTTCCTCGGGCAGACGCTTGTTTTCCGTCTCCAGTGCCATGGCGCAATTGAAACGCACGAAGGCGTCGCCATCGGCAGCCGTCGCAACGCGCACTCGAGGCCCCTCAATGGCCGAATCACCTGCTTTCTCGCCGCTCATAGCCGTCTCTGTCGCTGCTCGGCCGCCAATACTACATACCCCGTGACCTTTGTGTTACCGTCTCCGACGGCGATTCCGTGCCGACGGAATGTCGCCATTTTAGCCAGCAAGGGGAGCTCATGACCATGCAAACGCGCGCCGCCGTGGCACACAAAGCCGGCGAGCCCTTGAGTATCGAGACCGTCGAGCTCGAGGGGCCGAGAGAGGGGGAGGTTCTGGTCGAGATCAAGGCAACCGGAATATGCCACACGGATTCGTTTACGCTCTCGGGCGCGGATCCCGAGGGTCTGTTTCCCGCGATTCTCGGACACGAAGGCGCAGGTGTCGTGGTGGAAGTCGGAGCAGGCGTGCGTGGTCTCGCGCCGGGCGATCACGTCATTCCGCTCTACGTGCCCGAGTGCCGGCAGTGCGAGTACTGTCTCAGCGGCAAGACCAACCTCTGTCAGGCCGTGCGCGAGACCCAGGGACGCGGCGTGATGCCGGACGGCAGCAGCCGCTTTCGCGCCGGCGGCGAGCAGCTGTTTCACTACATGGGAACGTCGACTTTCGCCAATCACACCGTCGTTCCGGAGATCGCTCTGGCGAAGATTCGTGAAGATGCGCCTTTCGAAAAGGTCTGCTACATCGGCTGCGGGGTGACCACGGGCATCGGCGCCGTCATCAACACCGCAAAGGTCACCCCCGGAGCAAACGTGGTGGTTTTCGGGCTCGGTGGAATTGGCTTGAATGTCATTCAGGGTGCGCGCCTGGTGGGCGCCGACATGATTATCGGCATCGACATCAACGAAGGCAAGGCGGAGCTCGCGAAGAAATTCGGTATGACGCACTTCGTCAATCCGCGGGAGGTCGAGGGCGATCTGGTGCCCTATCTGGTCGATCTGACGCGTGGCGGGGCTGATTTCTCTTTCGAATGTATCGGCAACGTCGAGACCATGCGCCAGGCCCTCGAGTGCTGCCACAAAGGCTGGGGCGAGAGCGTCATCATCGGCGTTGCCGGCGCCGGGCAGGAAATTTCCACTCGGCCATTTCAGCTCGTCACCGGGCGCGTCTGGCGCGGCACGGCTTTCGGCGGAGCAAGGGGCCGCACCGATGTTCCGCGCATCGTCGACTGGTACATGGACGGGAAGATCAATATCGACGATCTCATCACCCACAAGATGCCACTCGAAGACATCAACCGCGCATTCGACCTCATGCACGAGGGAGAGTCGATTCGCAGTGTGGTCATCTTCTAGCGCTCTGCAGGCGGGCTCGTGACTGCAGCCCGTGGCAGGATCCCCACAAGAGCGTCACAGAAGGTTTCACTTTTCGTGAGCGGATTCATCGAGCTGCCGCTCGCGCCGGACGAGTCGAGCGCGGCGTCCTCGATTCTGTCGCAGGATTACGTGGACGAATCGAAGCTGGAGACCCGATTCGGGCCTAGAGACCGGGACGCTCCCGCGAATCTGCTCGGCCGCCTCGAGGCCTGCAGCGTTCTCGACAGGATCTGAGAAATCGCCCCGCGGCGCACGCGGGCGGCGCCGGGCGAGCGGGCGGCGTTTGCCTCAAGCGGCTTTGAGCAACCCGATGGTGCGCGCGCCGTTCTTGACGGCGTAGCCGCGCTCGTCGTTGTCGAAGAAGATAAACACCTCCTTGTTGCGACGGTTCCACGCCTGCGCCCGATCGACCCAGATGCGCAGTCGCGGCGCGCGGTAGCTGCCGGTATATGCGGCAACCGGCCCGTGCAGCCGCACGTAGACCAGATTGCCCCGGTCCACGATCGGCGCCGTGAAGCCGCCGCTGTCGAAGATGCAGAAAGCCATCGATCGGCTTTCCAGCAAGGCGTAAACGTCCTCGTTGTGCCAGCTTGGGTCACGGAACTCGAAAGCGACGCGCCTCCCGGAGGGCAAAGCGCTGATGAAGCCTTCCAGCCGGCCGAGATTGCAGCGCCATCTCGGTGGAAGCTGAAACAGCACCGGGCCCAGGTGCCTGTCGAAAGTCTCCAAACGACGAAACAATTCGCGCAGCTCCGCTTCACAGTTCTTGAGCTTTTTGAAATGCGTGATGCGCCGGGGCGCCTTCACGCTGAAAATGAACCGTGCAGGGACGTGCTCGCACCAGGCGGCTATCGTCTCGACCGTCGGCAGACCGTAGAAGCTGCTGTTAACTTCAACGCAGTCGAAATACCGGGCGTAATACTCGAGCCATTCTTTCTGTTTGAGCTTCTTCGGATAAAAAACCTCTTTCCAGTGACCGTATTGCCAGCCGGAAGTGCCGATGTGGGTTGCAGCGCGCATACCGGTGAGTCCTCAGAACAGCCGCAGCTGCGCGTCGTCGGCGGGGGGTGCACGAAAACGCGTGACGTCGAGCGCCTCGATGCCCGGAAACCCGAGCCGGCGACAGGCGAGCTGAAAGCGCCTCTCGAGCAAATCCGCGAACACTCCACGCCCACGCATGCGGGTGCCGAATTCGGATTCGTAATCCTTGCCGCCGCGTGCGTCTCTGATGCGGTTCAACACGTGCTCCGCCTTGAGCGGGTAATGCAGCTCGAGCCAGTCCTTGAACAGATCGGCCACCTCGCGTGGGAGTCGGATGAGCGTGTACCAGGCGTCGGCGGCGCCGGCGTTGCGCGCGGCTTCGAGAATGTGCTCGAGCTCACCGTCGTTGAGAGCCGGAATGACGGGAGCGACCGGCACCTCGACGGGAATTCCCGCGCTGGCGAGGCGCTCGACGGTTTTCAGACGACGCGCCGGCGATGCCGCTCGCGGCTCCATCCTGCGCACCAGATCCACGTCGAAGGTGGTGATCGATACGGCGACCGCGCAAAGGCCGCGCTCGGCCATGGACCGGAGCAAGTCGATATCGCGCTCGACCAGCGACGACTTGGTGACGATGCGGACCGGATGTCCGCAGCTGTCGAGCAATTCCAGGATGGAGCGTGTAATACGCAACTTGCGCTCCACGGGCTGATACGCATCGGTGTTGGCGCCGAGCATGATCGGTGCGCACCTGTAGCCGGGCCGGGCGAGCTCGGCGCGCAGGCGCTGCGAGGCATCGGGCTTGTAGAAAATCCGGCTTTCGAAATCGAGACCCGCCGACAGCCCGAGCCACGCATGGGAAGGCCGCGCATAGCAATAGACGCATCCGTGTTCGCAGCCACGGTAGGGGTTGACGGAGCGATCGAAGGCCAGGTCGGGGCTCTTGTTGAAGCTGATGACCGTTCTGCTCTGGTCGACACCGAGGATTGTTTTGAGCCGATCGGGTTCTTCGTCGAGACACCCCCAGCCGTCGTCGATCCTCTCGCGCTCGAGCGACTCGAAGCGTCCACTGCGATTCTGGGTGGCTCCTCGGCCTTTTGTCGCGCGACTGTTCAGCTCTCTTCACCCGGCTTGCATGGTTTCGACCCCGGAGTCGCGTCCGACCAGCAGCACATCGGCCGGGCGCTGCGCGAACAGGCCGTTACACACGACGCCGACGAGCTGGTTCAGCTCGGACTCAATCCGAGCGGGCTCCAGAATATCCATGTTGTGTATGTCGAGAATGACGTTGCCATTGTCGGTGGTGAATCCTTCGCGCAGCTCTGGTTGACCTCCCATGTGTACGATCCGCCGCGCCACGTAGCTCCGCGCCATCGGGATCACCTCCACCGGCAGTGGAAATGCACCAAGGCGGTCGACGAGCTTGGAGTCGTCGACGATGCATACGAACCGCTGTGCGACGGCAGCAACGATTTTCTCCCGGGTGAGCGCGCCGCCGCCGCCTTTCGTGAGATGAAGATGCCGGGTGCTCTCGTCCGCACCATCGACGTAGAGCGACAGATCGCTCACGCTGTTGAGATCGATGACTGGGATGCCGTGGCCCGCGAGACGCCTTGCGCTCTCCTCCGAGCTCGCCACGGTCGCGTCGATCTTGTGCTTGATTCCGGCCAGGGCCTCGATGAAATAGTTCGCCGTGCTTCCGGTGCCCACGCCGATGATGGTGCCCGGCTCCACATACTCGAGCGCGGCTCGTGCGACCGCCTGTTTTTTTTCGTCCTGGGTCATCGGAAAGCGCCTCCCTCGATGCGCGGCGGGTGGGATCGTATGGTTGGTCCGAGCACCGACACGCTATTATATACAGCTGGTCCCGGGCACGAGGGCAGTGGGACCCGATAGCCGAGCCGTGAAAGCCATGCCGAGAGATTACGTCGAGAGGATTCTGAAAGCGCGCGTCTACGACGTCGCCCGCGAATCGCCCCTGGAGCGGGCCCCGCGCCTGTCGCGTCGCCTCGGCAACGAGGTGCTTCTCAAGCGCGAGGACCTGCAGCCCGTGTTCTCGTTCAAGGTGCGCGGCGCATACAACAAGATCTGCAGTCTCACGGCGCAGGAGCGGGCGCGGGGCGTGATTGCCTCATCGGCAGGCAACCATGCCCAGGGGGTGGCCCTTGCCGCCCAGCGGCTCGGCGTGAAGGCGCTGATCGTGATGCCAAAGACCACGCCCAGGATCAAGGTCGACGCGGTCGGCGACCTGGGCGCGGAGATCGTGCTGCACGGCAGCTCCTACGACGATGCACGGGCGCATGCCGATGAGCTCGCGGCGCAGACCGGCATGACCGTCGTGCCGCCGTTCGACGACCCCGAGATCATCGCCGGCCAAGGCACGGTGGGACTGGAGATCCTCCGCCAGCACGGCCCGGAGATTCACGCCATTTTCGTTGCCGTCGGCGGCGGTGGTCTCATCGCCGGCATCGCCGCCTACGTCAAATCGCTCTGGCCGCAGATTCGCGTCATCGGAGTCGAGCCCGAGGATGCGCCATCAATGCACGACGCGCTCGCGGCCGGAGAACGGGTGATTCTCGACCATGTGGGGATCTTCGCCGACGGCGTTGCCGTGAAGCAGGTGGGCGAGGAGCCGTTCCGTATCGCCCGCGAGTGCGTGGACGAGGTGCTGCTGGTGAGCACCGACGAGATCTGCGCGGCCATCAAGGACATCTACGAGGACACGCGCTCCATCGCCGAGCCAGCGGGTGCCCTCGGTGTGGCCGGTCTGAAGCGCTACGTCGAGCGCGAGGCAATCGAAGGCCGCACGCTGGTGGCCGTGGACTGCGGCGCCAATGTCAACTTTGACCGGCTGCGCCATATCGCCGAGCGCGCCGAGCTGGGAGAGCGGCGCGAGGCGCTGCTCGCCGTCACGATACCCGAGCGAGCCGGCAGCCTGAGAGAGTTCTGTCACGCCATCGGCGCCCGCTCCATCACCGAGTTCAACTACCGCTTCGCCGACGAGCGTGATGCGCACATTTTCGTCGGCGTCGAGCTCAGGGACGTGGACAGCGACAAGGCGGCGCTCATCGAAGGCCTCATCGAACGGGGCTATCCCGTGGTCGACATGAGCGACAACGAGATGGCGAAGATTCACGTGCGCTACATGGTCGGCGGGCGCTCGGGCGGCGCCAGCGAGGAGCTGCTCTACCGGCTCAATTTCCCGGAGCGGCCCGGTGCGCTGCTGAGGTTTCTCACCCATATGGGCGAGCACTGGAACATCAGTCTGTTCCATTACCGTAATCACGGCGCGGACTACGGGCGCGTGCTGATAGGGGTGCAGGTGCCCGAGAACGAGAATGCGGCGTTTCAGACGTTTCTCGCCAACATCGGCTACGAGTACGTGGACGAGACGGGCAATCCGGCCTACGACCTGTTCCTCAGCTGAGGGTCGTCATTCCAGCCCGAGAATGTAGTTCCAGTGCTCGGCGCTGACTGGCATTACCGATAAACGATTGCCGCGCCTGAGCAGCACCATGTCTGCGAGGGCGTCGTGGCCCCTCAGCTCCCTGAGACCGATTGTGCGGCCGAGCTTGCGCACGAATTTCACGTCCACGAGAAACCAGCGCGGGTCGTCGGGGTCGCTCTTCGGGTCGTAGTGCTTGTCCTGCGGGTCGAACGCAGTCGGATCGGGATAAGCTTCGCTGGCGATTTTCACGATTCCGACGATTCCGGGCTCCTCGCAGGCAGAGTGGTAGAAAAATGCCTGATCTCCCGGCCTCATCTCGTCGCGCATCATATTTCGCGCCTGATAGTTGCGCACGCCGTCCCACGGCTCGGTGCGCGACCGGCGCGCACGCAGGTCGTCGATGCTGAATTCGCCCGGCTCGGATTTCATCAACCAGTAATTGGCCATGAGCTTTTAATTATCAGATCTGCGCGAATCGATACAAATATTTCTCGGTTGCGACCGCGTGCAGGGGCACATCCCAGGGTTGAGGGGCCAGGGACGGCAGCTTTTGAAACTCGTAGGCGATTCCGACGAGCAGCGGCTTTTTCCACACCGTGCGGCTTCGCAGGTAGGCAAATGTGCGGTCGTAGTAGCCGCCGCCCATGCCGAGGCGGTTGCCGGCGGCGTCGAACGCCACCAGCGGCATCAGCACCAGGTCCAGATCCCGGGCGCGGCATCGGCTGCCGGCGGCCACGTCCGGCTCCGGGATGCCGAAGCGGTTCGGCGTGAGCGGGGTATCGGGCTCGAAAGGCAGAAACCAGAGCGCGTCGCCGTGCAGGACGGGCAGCAGCACGCGCGTGCCGCGGCTTCTCATACGGGCGATCATCGGTCCGAGATCCATTTCGCCGTCGTTGGCGAGGTAGCAGGCGACCGTGCGCGCGCGGCTTACCCGCAGCGAGCCGCCGAGTCGCCTGGCAAGCGATTGAGACAGCCGTGCACGCTCGGCTGCGGAAAGCGCACGGCGTCGACGGCGCATCTCGGCGCGCAGTGCCCGGCGTGACGTCATGGATGAATCAGAAGAGCGGCGAACGCTCTTACGGCGCCGGCCGTGCCAGTGAGGGGTGACACCCTCCGCATATGCCGCGGCGCGCCATGACCCTTGAACCAGTTTGGTTCAAAAGGGAGCTTTTCGTGGCGTATCAGGCTTTCCGCTGCCAGGACGGACATGCACAACAACACCGTCGGTCAGCTCCCGTGGGTGGACGATTAGGCTCAAGCGATTACTAGGCCGCTCGCGAACACCGCAGAGGGCATCGATGATTAGTCTATCGCTTCCGCCTTTTCGCGTCGACTGATTGCGTCGTTGATTTTGCCGCGCAGTCGTCTCACCGTTCCGTCGACATCGGCAGAGAGCTGCGCCTGCTCTTTTTGCAGAAGGTTGTATTCGTGAATGACATTGAGCGCCGTCATGACCGCCATGCGCTCTGTACCCAGGACCTTCCCGCCGCCGCGCACTTCTCGCAAGCGCTCGTTGAGAACCCGCGCCGATTCGAGCAGGGCCTGTTTCTCCTCTGGTGGGCAGGCGACCGTGTACTCTTTGTCGAGCACCTGTATGGTGACTGCGTCCGCCTGATTGCTCATGTGCCGATTTCCATTGCCTTGAGTCGCGCGATCATTGCCTCGACACGCGAGCGTGCGAGCTCGGATTTCTCGATGAGGTTTGCACGTTCGGCGACGAGAGTGGATTGCTGATCGCGCAGCGCGCGGTTCTCTTCGCTCAGTTGCTCACAGGTTTGGATGAGCTCATCGACCTGGGCTTCCAGCGCCTGAAGATCCATTCGATCAATCCTCGAAGAGTCCTGGTCGCGTTCCATCGAAGTCAACCGGTTGCGGCTGGCATCTGCCATGAATTCTAGCCCAAGTTTCGTCAATATAGGGGGCGAAATCTGCCCGGTCAACGCCATGCGGAAACCGCGCTGATGACGTGTTTCGAGGAACCGAGCGTCGGTGTTAGCATACGCCGGGCCGAGCGCCTGTTTGCGCAGGCCCGAGACGGTGCCGGGGGGCCGTCGTGACAGCTGTTGGAAACACCCGAGAGTGAGTGCAATGGCCACATCTTACAACCTTTGTTCGCGTGCTCTGGCGCGCGCACGAGCAGAGCTGGGCGCCGCCGAATGTCATGGATTGCTGTGCGGCTTGCTGTGCGGTGTCGACGAGCAGGCGCCGCAGCGTTGGCTCGAAGAGGTGCTCGGTCCGGCCGGACGAATTCAGCAGGACAGGGAAGCCTGCCGCAGCGAATTGTTGCGTGTGCTTACCGACACGGTGAGAACGCTGTGCTCGGGGCAGTGTAATTTCGTGCCTTTACTTCCTGGCGACGATGCCGGTCTCGGCGTGCGCAGCGAGGCGCTGGCGGATTGGTGCAGCGGGTTCCTTTACGGTATCGCGAGCGCCGTCGACCTGGAGAAGCGTCTCTCCAAGGACGCTCTGGAGGTGCTGTCGGATTTCTCCGAGGTAACCCGCCTGCGCAGCGACGCCGAGGAATCGGAGTCTTCCGAAGCTGACTACAGCGAGATCGTCGAGTACATGCGGGTCGGCGTCATGCTGATTTTCGAGGAGCTGCGGGGCAGACCGCTGCCCGGAGACGGCGTGCACCGCCTGCACTGAGGACGACTCGGAGACCGCCCCGGCTTTGGATAAAAAAGACTTCGCGCGGCGACGGCGCGCAATCATGGACGAGATGGGCGAGGGAGGCATCGCCATCCTGCCGGCGGCGCCGGTGCGCATTCGTAACCGGGACGTCGAGTACCCCTACCGCCAGGACAGTGACTTCTACTATGTGACCGGCTTCGACGAGCCCGAGGCGGTGGCGGTGCTGGTGCCGAAGCGAAAGCGCGGCGAGTTCGTCCTGTTCTGCCGAGAGCGGGATCCGGAAATGGAGCTCTGGAACGGCATACGCAGCGGCCTCGAGGGCGCCTGCAAGGACTACGGCGCAGACGATGCCTTTCCTATCGGCGATATCGACGACATTCTTCCGGGGCTGCTGGAGAATCAGCCGCGTGTCTACTACGCGATGGGCTACTACCCCGAATTCGACCAGCGCATGATCGGTTGGGTGAATCGGGTGCGCACCCGTTCACGGGCCGGGGTGAGCTCGCCCGGGGAGTTCGTCGCGCTGGACAACGTGATCCACGAGATGCGCCTGGTGAAGAGCAAAGCGGAGCTGCGTGCCATGACGCGGGCAGTGCAGATCAGCAGCGACGCGCACCTGCGCGCCATGGCCATGTGCAGGCCCGGCATGACCGAATACCAGGTCGAAGCGGAGCTGAGTTACGCGTTCAAGCGCTCTGGAAGTCGCCGCCCCGCCTATCCGTCCATCGTCGCCGGCGGTGCCAATGCCTGCGTGCTGCACTACACCGATAATAACGACACCCTGCGTGACGGTGATTTGCTGCTCATCGACGCCGGGGCCGAGTACGATTACTACGCGTCGGATATCACCCGCACGTTTCCCGTCAACGGACGTTTCTCCAAGGCGCAGCGGGCGCTCTACGAGGTCGTGCTGGAGGCGCAGCAAGCCGCTATCGAGCAGGTGAAACCCGGCAACCACTGGAATGCGCCTCACGAGGCGGCGGTCGAGGTGCTTGCCGAGGGTCTCGTCGCGCTCGGACTCATGAAAGGAAGCGCCAAGAACATCATAAAAAAGGAGCGCTACCGCAAGTTCTACGTGCATCGCACCGGCCACTGGCTCGGCATGGACGTGCACGACGTGGGCGACTACAAGATCGGCGGCGAGTGGCGTGTCCTCGAGCCGGGCATGGTCATGACCGTGGAGCCAGGTCTCTACGTGGGCTCGGGCGACAAGCAGGTTGCGCGCAAGTGGTGGAACATCGGCATCCGCATCGAGGACGACGTCCTCGTCACCCGTGACGGGCACAAGGTGCTCACATCCGCCGTGCCGAAAGCCGTCGACGAGATCGAGGCTGTCGTCGGGAGCGGTTGAACCGTGGTGAGCGCCCCCGCCAATCGCGGCGCCCGCCACCCGACCTCGAGCGAGGTCACTTGCCGGATCGCCATCGCCGGCGCAGGGCCGGTCGGCTCGAGCCTTGCCCTCGCGCTCGCTCGCGCGGGCGTGCCGGTCACCCTCGTCGATGCCAGCGATGCGCAGCCTCTCGAGGCTTCCGGCCACGGCGCGCGTCCCATCGCGCTGTCCGAGGGCTCGCGTCGCATCCTCGCTGCGCTCGACGTTTGGGGGGCAATCTCGCAAAGCGTCACGCCCATCACCCGGATCCACGTCTCCGACCGGGGGCATTTCGGATTCGCACGCCTCGCCGCAGAGGACTTCGGTCTGGATGCCCTCGGCTACGTCATCGGCGCAGCCTCTCTCGAGCGCGCGCTCCATGCGCAGCTGCAATCGCTCGATGCGGTGCACGTGCTGCGTCCGGCTCGGGTCGACGATGTGCAGAGCGAGCGTGCGAGCGGCGTGCGCCTGTCCATCACCGACGCGGCGCAGAACGTGGCGCATGCGCATGTCGAGGCCTCGCTCGTGGTGCTCTGTGACGGCGGCCGCTCGCCGCTGCGCGAGCGGCTCGGGATACCCGCGAGCGAGCGTGATTACGGACAGCGGGCCGTGGTGGCCGAAGTCGAAGCACGGTGTGCGCACCGCGGTGTTGCCTACGAGCGGTTTACCGCCGACGGTCCGCTCGCGGTTCTGCCCCTGCGCGGCAATCATTGTGCAGTGGTCTGGAGTGCGGACGCGGACCGCACCGAGCGCTTGCTGTCGCTCGGCGACGATGCCTTCCTGGGCGCGCTTACCGAGCAGTTCGGCATGCGCCTCGGCGGTTTCGTATCCGCGGGGCCACGCAGTGCGTTTGCGCTCAGCCTGGTGACCGCGTCGCGGGTGGTGGGCGAGCGCCTCGCAGTCATCGGCAACGCCGCAAATCATCTGCACCCGGTCGCCGGACAGGGCCTCAACCTGGGCCTGCGCGACGCCGCGGCGCTCGCCGAGATCGTCGCAGGCTGTGTCCGCGAGGGCGGCGATCCGGGGGACGCAGCGGTTCTCGAGCGCTACGCCGAGTGGCGCCGCCGCGATCAAAAAGTCGTCGCGCGCGCCACAGACGCACTGGTGCGCCTGTTCTCGAACCGCTTCGCGCCGCTCGTGTTGGCGCGCGACATGGGCCTGCTGGCGTTCGATCTGATGCCGCCGGTCAAGCGCTATTTCGGCGCCCATGCCATGGGGCTGGCGGGGCGCCAGAGCCGTCTCACCCGAGGCCTGGGAGCGTGAACTACGATGTCGCCGTAGCCGGAGCTGGCCTCGTCGGTGCGACCCTCGCGTGCGCGCTCGCCAAGGCCGGCCTGCGCGTGGCGGTGATCGAGGCCAGCGAGCCACTGCCGCCGATGGGCGAGGACTGGGAGCTGCGGGTGAGCGCCATTACCCCGGCTTCGGAGTTTATTCTCCGCGGCATCGACGTGTGGGACGCATTGCCGTGCGATCGCATGGGCGTATTCCGCGAGATGCACGTGTGGGACGCGACCGGGGGCGGCCGCGTGCATTTCGACGCCGCGGAGATCGGCGCCGAAGCGCTCGGCCACATCGTCGAGAACGGAGCCGTGCAACGCGCCCTGGAGCATCGCATGGCGAGCCTCGACACGCTCAAGGTGTTCCGGCCCGACACCGTCGAGGATCTGCTGATCGAGCGCGATCGCGCGACCCTGCGGCTCGGCGGCGCAAGACTGCACGCGCGCCTGGTGGTGGCTGCCGACGGCAGCCGATCGCGGCTGCGCGAGCTCGCCGGTATCGCCTGTGACGGCGGTGATTACGGCCAGGAGGCGGTGGTGGCAACGGTGCTGACCGAGCGCGGTCATGCAGAGACCGCCTGGCAGCGCTTCATGCCCGACGGACCGCTCGCCTTCCTGCCACTGCCCGGACGTTTCTGCTCAATCGTCTGGTCGACCCTGCCCGAGCACGCGCAGGCGCTGCTTGCGCAGTCCGACGAGGACTTCGCCGACGCCCTCGGGCAGGCCTTCGAGTGGCGGCTCGGGCGCCTCGAGACGGTCGGCGGGCGCGCGGCGTTCCCGCTTCGCCATCTGCACGCCAGAGACTACGTCGGCGAACGGATTGCGCTGGTCGGCGATGCAGCGCACACCGTCCACCCGCTCGCGGGTCAGGGCGCCAACCTCGGCCTGCAGGACGCGGCCGCCCTCGCCGAGGTTGTCCACGACACCTGCTCGCGGGGCCGGGACCCGGGACGCCGCAGCAATCTGCGGCGCTACGAGCGCTGGCGCAAGGGTCGCAATCGGCTCATGCAGGAGGGACTCAGCGGCTTCCAGTGGTTGTTCTCGAGTCGGCTCGAGCCCGTGCGCGCGGCGCGCAACCTGGGGCTCTCGACGGTCGACCGTCTGCCGCCGCTCAAACGTCTGTTCATGCGTTATGCATCGGGATTCGGCGGCGATCTGCCGCGCATGGCGCGCTCGCCGCGCTGGCCGTGAGGCTGAGACACGATGAAAGTATCGGTCGGTGCGCCGGGCAGAGTACAATGCCCGGGCTCGATCATTCACAAAAGGACCGATGAACGATGGCGGCAGTAGTCGAAACCGTGTTCGAAAGTAATCTCCAGAGTCTCAAGCTGATCAACCGCGGCAAAGTGCGCGACATTTATGCCGTCGACGAAGAGCACATGCTCATCGTCGCATCGGACAGGCTGTCCGCCTTCGATGTGGTGCTGCCGGATCCAATCCCGGGCAAGGGTGCAGTGCTCACGGAGCTCTCGAACTTCTGGTTCGCGCGCACCGCCGAACTGGTGCCCAATCACCTCTCGGGGCTGCTTCTCGAGGACGTGCTCGGCGACGCGGAGGAGCGCGCGCAGGTGGCGGCGCAGGCCGTCGTCGTGAAACGCCTCGATCCGCTGCCGGTGGAGGCCATCGTGCGCGGCTATCTGATCGGCTCGGGCTGGAAAGACTACCAGGCGACGGGCCAGGTGAGCGGGGTGCGCCTGCCCGAGGGGCTCGAACAGGCACAGCGCCTGCCGGAGACCATCTTCACCCCCTCGACCAAGGCCGCCGTGGGTGATCACGACGAGAACATCAGCTTCGACGTGATGGCCGATCTCGTGGGCGCCGAGACCGCCGCCCGGGTCCGCGACGTGAGCGTGGCGCTGTACGAGCAGGCCGTCGCCTATGCGGCCGAGCGCGGCATTATCATTGCCGATACCAAGTTCGAGTTCGGTCTCGATGCCGAGGGCGCCATCGTGCTCATCGACGAGGTGCTGACGCCGGACTCGTCGCGATTCTGGCCCGCCGATGAATACCAGGTCGGCACCAGCCCGCCGAGCTTCGACAAGCAGTACGTGCGCGATTACCTGGAAAGCATCGGCTGGAACAAGAAACCCCCGGCGCCGTCGCTGCCCAACGAGGTCATCGAGCGCACGGCCGAGAAGTACCGCGAGGCCCGTGACCGTCTGATCGGCTGATCGCCGGTCGCGCGCTAGGGCAGGCGCAGCCAGCGGTAGCGGTCGCCGGCCGTGACCTCGAGCTCCTCGATGTCGGCGCCCTTGAGAATCGTCAGGGGCACCCGATCGCCGGGCTTCGCGGCGGCCCACAGCTTTCGATAAAAGTCCGCCATGGACGTCACCGGCCGGCCGGCCACGCCGATGATGACATCACCGGGTTGCACTCCGGCGTTGGCGGCCGGTCCGTCCGACGCCAGCCGGCGTACCATGACGAGCCCGTCGATCTCGCTCGCGTAGATTCCCAGCCAGGGCCTGGGAGGCTTCGAAGAGCGCCCCGAGGTGAGCAGATCGGCAAGCACCTCCTTGAGCCGATCCACCGGCACGAACATGTTTCCGGGCAGAGGCTGCTCACCTTCGTAGGCGTCGGCGACCACCAGCGAGCCGATGCCCACCAGCTCGCCCTGGCCATCGATCAGGGCGGCGCCGCCGAAAAGCGGGTAGGGCGGAGCGGTGAAAATGGCGCGCTCGAGCAGGTACTCCCAGTATCCGACGAAGTCCCGACGCGAGACCACGACCGCGCCTCTGGCCGCCAGCGGTCCGCCGAAGCCCGAGACCAGCAGCCGATCGCCCTCGCCGATATTCGCCGACGTACCGAGTCGCATGGGCGTCACGTCAACAGGTGCGCTCGCGCGCAGCAGCCCGAAGCCGGTCTCGTGATCGTAGGCGAGGATCTCGGCAGGCACGGCCCTCGCCTCGCCAACGCGCACCTCGACGCGACTGGCCTCGAGAATCAGGTACCCGATTGTGACAATCAGGCCGCTGGCGTCGATGACGATGCCGGATCCTTCGCGTTCGGTGCCGAGGGTGTCCGCCGTGCGGGCGTCCGCGGGCACGCTCGCACGGAGGCCGACGACGGCGGCGAGCAGCCGATCGGCGCTCGGTGACCGGGGCGGCTGCTGGCCGCTCGCGGCAAGCGGTGCGAGCAGAAGCAGCAACGCGAGCGCGGCGTCGATGGCGAGGCGTGAGAGCGCGCAAGCCCGCGCCATCGTGGCGGCCGCGGCCAGCGCGCCGGACCTGCGCCGCTGGCGGCTGCGAGTCCGCCCGAAGCGGGCTCGTGCGCCGCTCGAATTGGCCCTGTCAGCTATGCCCAACCGGCACCACCTTGGTTCCTAGACGCTCTGTAACCATTGTGGTAGAAACGTTCGGGCTGCCCAAGACACGACATTACAACCGATTTCGACGGCACCGCATGGCGCGGCCGCCCTCGGGTCGACAGCAGGCAGATTTCGCAACGCGCATCATTAGAACGGCTCGTCAGTGGGCACGGTCGCGGGCCCGTGCGGCGGGCACCAGGCTCGGCCAGGGGGACGCTGTGCAAACGATCATGCTTCTCAATCCGAAAGGCGGATGTGGAAAGACGACCATCGCGACCAACCTGGCGGCGTACTACGCGGGCCAGGGATTTCTGACCGCGCTCTTCGATCATGATGCCCAGGGCTCGAGCACCCGCTGGCTGGAGATGCGCCCCGAGTCCCGCGCGGCTATCCATGGCGTGGCCGCGTTTCAAAATCCGATCGGCGTGACGCGCAGCTTCCAGCTGCGCGTGCCGCTCAACGCCGAGCGCGTCATCGTCGACACGCCCGCTGGTCTCGCCGATCCGCATCTTCCCAACCTGGTGCGAACCGCAGACACCATCATCGTTCCGGTGCTGCCGTCGCCCATCGACATCGACGCGGTGCTCTCGCTGGTGGAGGCGCTGCGCCGGGTCGAGACGGTGTGCAAGTACGGGGTGCGCATCGCTGCCGTGGTCAACCGCGTGCCCGCCTATCGCAGCGGGCTCAAGCCACTCGAGATGGCGCTGGAGACGGTCGGCCTGAGCGTCGCGACGCGGCTGCGCGAGACCCGCCGCTATCCGCGTGCCAGCGCCCGCGGCATCGGGGTGAACGAGCTCGGTGGCATCGGCCGGGAGCGCTGCCTCGACGACTGGCGGCCGCTGTGGGCGTGGCTCGAGAACGGCAAGGGTCATGAGGCTTTGACACCGGAGCATCAATCGCGCCCGCGCCTGTTTCCCGATCGCGTTGCCGCGCCCGCCTGATGCGCTCGGGCTAGGCAGCCTTTTCCATGCTCTCGCTGTAGCGTCCCAGGGAGGCGGCGCTGTTCAACTTGGCGCGATGATAGAGGGCGGCCTGCGCCGCCTTGCCGTTCGCCGCGTCGCCATTCCACGTTTTCAGGGCCGGCTCCTGAAGCGCCCGCGAGTAGGAGAAGCTGAGCTTCCAGGGAAGCGTGCTGGCCATGGCATTCATGGCGTTGAGGTGCGCGGTCGCCTCCACCGGCGTCTGGCCGCCGGACAGAAACACCACCCCGGGCAGCGCAGCCGGCACGGAGTTCGTCAGGCACGCGAGGGTGCGCTCGGCCACTTCCTCGACACCGGCGCGTTTCGCGGCCCTGTTGCCCGAGAGCACCATGCTGGCCTTGAGAATGGTGCCTTCGAGCACCACGCGCTGATCGTACAGCGCGCCGAAGACCGCGCGCAGCGTCGCCTCTGTGACCTCGTAGCAACGTTCGATGCTGTGATCGCCTTCGAGCAGCACCTCGGGCTCGACCATCGGAACGATGCCCGCCTCCTGGCACAGCGCCGCATAGCGCGCGAGCGCATGGGCGTTTGCGGAGATGCAGCCGCGGCTCGGGATCCCACCGCCGATGGTGATGACGGCACGCCACTTGGCGAACGGCGCGCCGAGCTCGCGGTACTCGGCCAGCCGGTCGCGCAGTCCATCGAGACCCTCGGTCACCTTCTCGCCGGAGTGGCCGGCAAGGTCCTTGGCGCCGCCGTCGACCTTGATGCCGGGCATGATGCCCCGCGATGCGAGCAGCTGTGGGAAAGGTGTGCCGTCGGCCGCCGATTGCCGGATGGTCTCGTCGTAGAGAATCATGCCGCTGATGAACTCGTTGATACCTTCGCCGCCGATAAGGAGTTCGCGATAGGCGCGGCGATTTTCCTCGCTGCACTCCGCACCGATGGAGTCGAAACGTTTTTTGATTGTCGGGCTGCTCTCATCGATGGCGAGTATGCCCTTGCCGTCGGCAACCATGGCGTTGGCGACTGTTTCGATTGATTCTGAACTCATGATCGCGATCCTTAGATAGTTCGTCAGTGAAAGTTCTGCAGCGGACGCCGATGTCTCAGGGCGCGTTCACCAGCGCCAGCGTCGTGTCCAGCATGCGGTTGGAGAAGCCCCACTCGTTGTCATACCACGACACGACCTTCACCAGCTTTCCGTCGATCACCTTCGTGAGTGCCGACTCGTAGGTGGAGGAGGCCGGGTCGTGATTGAAGTCCACGGACACGAGGGGTTTCTCGTTGAAGTTCAAAATTCCCTTGAGTTCCTGCTCCGATGCCGCGCGCAGAACGGAATCGATCTCGTCCTTGTCTGTTGCCCGGGATGCCGTAAAGGTGAGATCCACCAGCGACACATTGATGGTCGGAACGCGCACGGCAAAGCCGTCGAGCTTTCCATTGAGCTCCGGGAGCACCAGTCCGACTGCCTTGGCGGCGCCGGTGGTGGTGGGGATCATCGATTGAGTCGCGGATCGCGCGCGGCGCAGGTCCGAGTGATAGACATCGGTGAGCACCTGGTCGTTGGTGTAGGCGTGAACGGTGGTCATGAGCCCGCACTCGACGCCGATGTGATCGTGCAACGGCTTCACCAACGGCGCCAGGCAGTTCGTGGTGCACGATGCATTCGAGATGACCGTGTCCGAGGACTTGAGGCTGTGGTGATTGACACCGAAGACGATGGTGGCGTCGACGTCGGCGCCCCCGGGGGCTGAGATGATGACTTTCCTGGCGCCGGCCTTGAGATGCGCCCCCGCTTTCTCCTTGCTCGTGAACAGCCCGGTCGATTCGTGCACGACGTCCACATCCAGCTTCTTCCAAGGGAGATTTGCGGGATCGCGTTCGGCACATACAAGAATTCGCTGTCCGTTGACGACGAGATAATCGCCGTCGACGCTCACCTCACCGGGAAAGCGCCCGTGCACCGTGTCGTACTGGGTGAGGTGCGCGTTGGTCTCGGCGTTCCCCAGGTCGTTGACCGCTACGATCTCGAATTCGTCGCTGCGGCCGCTCTCGAACACCGCGCGCAGGATGTTCCTGCCGATGCGTCCGTATCCGTTGATCGCAAGTCTGATGGGCATCACGAGTCCTCGATGTTTTAGACGATTTTCTCTGCGGCAATGCCTGCCGCGGCGGCGCCGACATCGGCGATGGATTCCTCTACGGCCCTGACCACCGACTCGGCGGTGAGCCCGAAATATTCGTAGACCTTCTCGTACGGTGCCGACAGTCCGAACGCGTCGACGCCGACAGGGCGGCCGTGATTACCGATGTATTTGAACCAGTAATCGGTCACGCCCGCCTCGACCGAGACGCGCGCTTTGACCGAAGGCGGCAAGACCGATTCCCGGTACGACGCGCTCTCGGCATCGAAGACGTCCGTGCAAGGCATCGACACGACACGCACGGCGATACCTTTCTGCTCGAGAATCGTGCTCGCCTCGACCGCCAGCGCGACCTCCGAGCCGGTTGCGATGATCACCGCCTGCGGCGTGCCCGCGCAGTCGCGCAGGACGTAGCCGCCGCGGGCCGCGTCTGCGAGCTGCTCGCGCGTGCGTGCCTGATGCGGCAGGCTCTGGCGCGAGAACAGCAGACTGGTCGGACCTTGCCTGCGTTCGATAGCGTGACGCCAGGCGATGGCCGACTCCGCCGCATCGCAAGGCCGCCATACGCTCATGTTCGGCATCAGGCGCAGCGTTGCCACCTGCTCGACGGCCTGATGGGTGGGGCCGTCCTCCCCCAGGCCGATGGAGTCGTGGGTGTAGACGAAGATGCTCGGAACACCCATCAGCGCCGCCATGCGAAGCGCGTTGCGGGCGTACTCTGAGAAGGTGAGAAAGGTCGCCCCGTAGGGAATGAAACCGCCGTGCAGCGCGAGGCCGTTCAGAATCGCAGACATGGCGAACTCGCGCACGCCGAAGTAGAGGTAGTTGCCGTCGTCGGAGGTCGCCGAGATCGGGCGCGAGCCCGAGTGCAGCGTGAGATTCGAGCCGGTTAAATCCGCCGAGCCGCCGATCAGCTCCGGCAGCTTGGGAGCGAAACCCTCGAGCGCGTTCTGTGACGCTTTACGCGAGGCGATGTTCTCGCAGGCCTGTTGAACCTCGGCGATGAAGGTGTCCGCGTGCTCGCCCCAGCCGTCCGGCAGCTTGCCTTCGATGCGGCGGGTGAACTGCGCGGCGAGCTCCGGGTAGGCCGCGCGGTACGCCTCGAATCGCGCGGCCCATGCGTCCTCTTGTGCCTTTCCCCGGCTCCTGGCATCCCAGGCGGCGGCGATGTCGTCCGGGACGTGGAACGGCGCGTGGGACCAGCCGATGGTCTCGCGCACGAGCTGCACCTCGTCTTCACCGAGCGCGGCGCCGTGGCAGGACTCCTTGCCCTGCTTGTTGGGTGAGCCCCAGCCGATGATGGTCTTGCAGCACACCAGTGAGGGCCGATCGTCGGCCTCGCGGGCCGATGCGATAGCGCTGTGGATCGCGTCCGCATCGTGGCCGTCGACATCGGGCACCACGTGCCAGCCGTAGGCCGCGAAACGCGCCGGCGTGTTATCGGTGTACCAGTGCTGCACCTCGCCGTCGATGGAGATGCCGTTGTCGTCGTAGATGACGACGAGCTTGCCGAGCCCGAGGGTGCCGGCGAGCGAGCAGGCCTCGTGGGAGATGCCCTCCATCAGGCAGCCGTCACCGACGAAGACGTAGGTGTGGTGATCGACGATTGCGTGATCGCCGCGGTTGAACTGCGCGGCCAGCACCTTCTCGGCGATGGCCATGCCGACCGCGTTGGCGAGACCCTGGCCGAGCGGTCCGGTGGTGGTCTCCACGCCGGGCGTGTCCCCGTACTCGGGGTGGCCCGGGGTCATGGAGTGCAGCTGGCGGAAATTGACGATCTCCTCCATCGGCAGCGGGTAGCCGGTGAGGTGCAGCAGCGAGTAGAGCAGCATCGAGCCGTGACCGTTCGAAAGCACGAAACGGTCCCGGTCGCACCACCGCGGGTTGCCGGGATTGTGGCGCAGAAAGTCGTTCCACAGAACCTCGGCGATGTCGGCCATGCCCATGGGCATGCCCGGGTGCCCGGACTTGGCACGCTGGACCGCGTCCATGGAAAGCGCCCGGATGGCGTTGGCGATTTCTCGACGAGATGACATGCGGATGCCTGCAGCTCAGCGACGGCCGCACGCCGTCGGCCGTTCAGCCGGCGCGAACGTCGCTTTTCGCGCCGCCCGGGACACCGAAACGCGCCCGCTGTTGGAGACAGCCACGATCATCGGCAGTCAGCCTGTGGGAAGTCGACCTGTACGCAGGGAAAGGCGAATTTTGACGTACTGGCCCGTGTTGCGCAACGCGCCCCCATGCGTTGCGCGGGACGACTATCATTGTCACATCGACGCGAGGACCCGCGACGCCTGCGGGTGATGGCCGCTCAGTTGGCGATGATTCGAGTTCGACCGCATGCACGGGGACTGGCGCCGGTGCTCGCCGCGCTGGCGCTCGGCGCCGCCGCGGCGGTGAACGCCGGGCAGTTCAGTCTCGTCGTCCAGACCCAGGCCCAAGGCGACGATGCCTCGATGGCATTCGCGCCGCTCGCCGAGTACCTCTCGGAGGCGAGCGGGCATCGGCTGACACTCATTGTCCCCGACAGCGTGCTCTCCCATTGGCAGGCGATGGTCAGGGGCGAGGCGTATCACCTGGTTCTCGACGAAGGCCATTTCACCGACTACCGCGTGCGTCATTTCGACTACGAGGTGCTGGCAAAGGTTGCCGGCGTGTCGGGGTTCAGCGTCGTCACCGGGCCCGCGACGGTGTTCGTCGAGCTCGACGAGCTGTTCGGAGAGCCGGTGGCGACGCCGCCACCACCGAGTCTCGCGGCCCTGCGTCTGGCGGAGCTGTTCCCCGATCCAATCCGTGCTCCGGTGCTCGTGGAGGTGGGCTCGTACGAGGAGGGTATCCGCCGCGTCATCAACGGCGACGTGGCAGCGGCCGTGATTCCCTCCGACATGGTACGCAGGCACCCTCAGTTGAACGTGGTTCTGTCGATGCAGCAGGGCCCGGGCATGGCCCTGTCCGCGTCGCCCGCGGTCCCGGCCTCGGCCCGCGAGGTCATCCGCCGGGCGTTTCTCGCCGCCGCCGACATCGACGCCGGGCGCCGGGCGCTCGCCCGCGCT
>JAABYT010000041.1:56935-74544 GCA_011775625.1 Gammaproteobacteria bacterium
ACGGATACGCGCGGGTCGCTGCCAGACCCACGCGGGTATTGGGCGAACGCACTTCAATGGTTACACTTACCGTCTTTTTTTTGACCTTCAGACGGGCAATCCATGGCGCGCACTCAATTGATCACCTCGGAGTCGGTTTCCGAGGGCCATCCGGACAAGATGGCAGACCAGATATCGGACACGATCCTCGATGCCATCCTCGAGCAGGACCCGAACGGACGCGTTGCCTGCGAGACGATGGTCAAGACCGGCGTCGTGATCGTCGCCGGCGAGATCAGCACGTCGGCCATCATCGATACCGAGCACCTGGTGCGCGAGCGCGTCAACGCCATCGGCTACAACAACACGGCGTATGGATTCGACGGCAACACCTGCGGCGTCCTCAACGCCATCGGCAAGCAGTCACCGGACATTGCCCAGGGGGTCGACGAGAGCACGAGCCACGAGCAGGGGGCGGGCGATCAGGGAATGATGTATGGATACGCGACCAACGAGACCGACGTGCTCATGCCGGCGCCGATAACCTTCGCGCACCGCCTGGTGAAGCGTCAGTCCGAGGTGCGTCGCAGCGGCACGATCCCGTGGCTGCGCCCTGATGCCAAGAGCCAGGTGACGTTTCGTTACGAAGCCGGCAAGCCGAGTCGCGTGGACGCGGTGGTGCTTTCCACCCAGCACGACCCGGAGGTCGATCAGAAAACCATCCACGAGGCCGTCATGGACGAGATCATCCGTCCCACCATCCCCGCCGAGTGGCTCGCCAACGACACGCGCTTCTACATCAACCCGACCGGACGCTTCGTCATCGGTGGCCCGGTGGGGGACTGCGGGCTGACCGGACGCAAGATCATCGTCGACACCTACGGCGGTGTCGCGCGCCACGGTGGTGGCGCGTTCTCGGGCAAGGATCCCTCGAAGGTGGATCGTTCGGCGGCCTATGCCTGCCGCTACGTGGCCAAGAACATCGTCGCAGCCGGCATCGCCGACCGCTGCGAAGTGCAGGTCTCCTACGCCATTGGCGTGGCCGAGCCCACCTCGGTGGACGTGGAGACCTTCGGCACCGGTAAGATCGATGCCGGGCGCATCAGCGAACTGGTGAATGCCCATTTCGATCTCAAGCCGCGCGGCATCATCGAGATGCTGGATCTGCTGCGGCCCATCTACACGCCGACGGCCGCTTACGGCCACTTCGGCCGCGAGGACGAGAATTTTCCCTGGGAGCGGACCGATCGCGCCGCGGCGCTGCGCGAGGCGGCGGGACTTTGACGGAATCTTCACGCACGACCCTTACACTGACGCTCGGCAAGGCGGTCGTAGACGACAGCGGAGTAATGCAATGACGAGCCAACCGGTTGAAAACATCGAGCCCGATTACAAGGTCGCCGACATCGCGCTGGCCGAGTGGGGTCGCAAGGAAATCGCCATCGCCGAGACCGAGATGCCGGGGCTGATGGCCATTCGCGAGGAGTACCGGGCGAGCCAGCCGCTCGCGGGGGCGCGCATCGCCGGGTGCCTGCACATGACCATACAGACCGCCGTGCTGATGGAGACGCTGATCGCGCTCGGTGCGGAGATACGCTGGTCGTCCTGCAACATTTTCTCGACGCAGGATCATGCCGCCGCGGCAATGGCGGCCGCCGGGATTCCCGTGTTCGCCTGGAAGGGTGAGACCGAGGAAGAATTCTGGTGGTGCATCGACCAGAGCATTTTCGGTCCAAACGGCTGGCGACCGAACATGATCCTCGACGATGGCGGCGACCTGACCGCCGTGATGCACGAGAAGTACGCCGATCTTCTCGATGACGTGCGCGGTATCTCCGAGGAGACCACCACGGGGGTGAAGCGACTGTACGACATGGTGAGCGACGGCACCCTCAAGTGCCCGGCGATCAACGTCAACGACTCGGTAACGAAATCGAAGTTCGACAACCTCTACGGTTGCAGGGAGTCACTGGTCGACGGCATCAAGCGCGCCACCGACGTGATGATCGCCGGAAAGATCGCCGTCGTGTGCGGCTACGGCGACGTCGGCAAGGGCAGTGCGCAGTCCCTGCGCGGATTGGGAGCCACCGTGTGGGTTACCGAGATTGACCCGATCTGCGCGCTGCAGGCGGCCATGGAGGGTTTCCGTGTCGTCACCATGGAGCAGGCGGCGTCGGAGGCCGACATATTCGTCACCGCCACCGGCAACGTCGGCGTCATCACCCATGAGCACATGCTGCGTATGAAGAACGAGGCCATCGTGTGCAACATCGGTCACTTCGACTCCGAGATCGACATCGCTTCTCTGCGCGACTATCAGTGGGACAACATCAAGCCGCAGGTCGATCACGTGGTGTTCGGCGACGGCAAGCGCCTCATCGTGCTTGCCGAGGGACGCCTGGTGAACCTCGGATGCGCGACCGGGCACCCGAGCTTCGTCATGTCGAACTCGTTCACCAACCAGGTGCTCGCGCAGATCGAGCTGTGGCAGAACCCGAAGAACTATGCCAACCAGGTCTACGTGCTGCCCAAGCACCTGGACGAGAAGGTCGCCCGGCTGCACCTGAAAAAGCTCGGCGTCGCGCTCACCGAGCTCACCTCGGAGCAGGCGGCCTACATCGGCGTGCCCTCCGAAGGCCCCTACAAGCCCGATCATTACCGCTACTAGCCGGGGGCCGGTGGCTCGCGCCGCGGCGCCACCGCGCGAAGCCGGCCGCGCCCGCGGCTCGTGCACGGGCCGGCGGCGCCCACTATATTAGTAGGTCTATCAAGGGCATCCAGAGGTTTTCCTGCCCATGGCCAAGGCCACGGCGAAGCCCGACCAGAAGGCTGCGCGACACGGGCTGATTCTCATCGACGACGACCCGCTCATCGGCGAGTCGCTGGCGTTCGTGCTGCGCGATGACTTCGACGTGCACCTGGTGGCGAGCCGCGGCGAAGCCAAGCAGCTCATCATGAAGCTCGACCGGATGCCGGCGCTGGCGCTGGTGGATCTGGGCCTGCCGCCCGAGCCNNTCGATGAAAATCCTGGTGCTGTCGGGACAGAGCGACAAGCACAACGTGCAGCACGCGCTTTCGCTCGGCGCCGCCGACTTCATCGCCAAGCCCTGCGATCCGCAGCTGCTCAAGGCGCGCCTCGATCATCATCTGATGATCCTTGAGGCCGAGTTGCAGGGGCCGGAGGAGGCGACGAGCGGCATCGAGCTGCTCGGCGAGAGCCCGGCCATGGATGCGCTTCGCAGCCAGATCGCACGTTTCGCCGACACCCCCTTCCCGGTGCTCATCGAGGGTGAATCCGGCACCGGTAAGGAGCTGGTGGCGCAGCTTCTGCACGAGCAGAGCGAGCGTGCCGCCGCGCCGTTCGTGAGCGTGAACTGCGCGGCCTTCACGCCGGAGCTGCTGGAAGCGCAGCTGTTCGGGCATGCCAAGGGCGCGTTCACCGGCGCCACCAATGCCAAGGCCGGCTTTTTCGAGGACGCAGGCGAGGGCACGCTGCTTCTCGACGAGGTCGGCGAATTTCCGCTCGCGCTGCAGCCCAAGCTGCTGCGAGTGCTGGAGAACGGAGAGTATTATCGCGTCGGTGAGACCCGTCCACGCCAGGCGCAGGCGCGGGTCATCGCGGCAACCAATCGCGATCTTCTCGAGGAGATCCGCAACGGCAGCTTTCGCCACGATCTCTACCACCGCCTGAGCGTTCTGACCATCGATGTGCCGCCGCTCAGGGAGCGGGGCAACGACAGCCTGCTGCTGATGGAGCACTTTCGCGCGCTCTATGCCGAGAAGGTGCCGCCTTTCGTGCTCGACGATCAGGCCGCCGAGCGCTGGTCCCGTTACACCTTCCCGGGCAACGTGCGTGAGCTGAGGAACATCGTCATACGCCTCGGCGCCAAGTATCCGGGCGCGCACATCGGACTGACCGAGCTCGAGGCCGAGTTCGACAGCCAGTCCCAGATTGACGGAGACTCCGTCAAGCAGCTCACTGCCGGCGGCTTCCGCCTCGACGAGATCCTGTCGAGCTGGGAGCAGCGCTACATCGAGGCGGCGCTGAAGCTCGCCGACGGTAACTTGAGCGAGGCCGCGAGACTGCTGGGCGTGAATCGCACGACCCTGTACAGCAAGATTCAGCGCCTCAAGGGCGGAGACGCCGCCGATGTATAACGAGCACTTCGGCCTCAAGCGCGCTCCCTTCCGAATAACGCCGGATACGAAGCTTTTCTACCCGGGCGGCAGCCGGGGCGAGGTCCTCGATGCGTTGATCTACGCGATCTCGAGCGGTGAAGGGATTATCAAAGTGGTCGGCGAGGTCGGCAGCGGCAAAACGATGCTCTGCCGGATGCTCGAGGAGCGTCTCGCCGATTCGGTGGATATCGTCTATCTCGCCAACCCGAGCCTTTCACCCGAAGACACTCTGCACGCGATCGCGCTGGAGATGAAGCTCGACGTGGCGCCCGATGCCAACCGTCTGCAGGTCATGCACGCGCTCCAGGAGCGTCTGCTCGAGAAGCACGCGAACAACCGACAGGTAGTGGTCTTCATCGAAGAAGCCCAGAGCATGCCCCTTGCGACCCTCGAGGAGATCCGCCTGCTCAGCAATCTCGAGACCCATCGCGACAAGCTGCTGCAGATCGTGTTGTTCGGCCAGCCCGAGCTCGACAAGAATCTCGAGAAGGCGGAGATCCGACAGCTCAAGGAGCGCATCACTCACAGCTTCTACCTGCAGCCGTTCACGCCCGAGCAGATGCGCGAGTACGTCAACTTTCGCATGCGCGCGGTCGGCTATCGTGGCCCCGACATTTTTCGCGGCGCTGCTTACCGGCGTCTCGCAAAGGCCTCGGCAGGGCTCACGCGACGTATCAACATTCTCGCCGACAAGGCGCTGCTGGCGGCTTTCGCCGAGGACACCTTCGATGTCGGCAATCGCCACGTCAGGATCGCCATCAATGACAGCCAGTTCGTGGGCCGCCGCCGCTGGGGTCTGGCCGAGACTTTTCTCGTTTCCGGTGCGCTGCTGATCGTCGCAGCGCTGGTTTGGACGCTCCTTCAGCGCCCCGACGGCGTCGCCGAGCAGCTGCGCCGATGGTTGCCGGGCGGTGCCGTCGAGCACGGCGCAGGCGCTGTCGCGGGCCGCGGCGAGGCCGCCACCGGCAATGGCGCAGCGCACGCCGCCCCGGCGCAGGCGGGCGCGAGCCCCGGGGAGCCTGCGGCGAAAACGACGGAGGTGGCGGCGGGTGCCACGGCCGCTTTGTCGAATGATGCGTCGCCGGCGCCACTGGCCGCCGCGGACGATGACGGTCCCGGCGCGCCGCCGGCCTCGGCGCCGGTCGCCGCGCCTGCGGCGAGGCATGACGGCAGTCGGCTGGTGCTCTCGGAGTCGTTGAGCGTGCCGCCGAAGAGCGATAGCGGCGCGCGGGCGGAGCCGCAGGCGGTCGTCGCAGGGCCGGTCGCCGCGGCTCGCGAGGACGCCGTCGCCGGGGGCGCGACGCCGCTGCCCGATACCGCCGGCGAGCCTGTGCCGCCGGCGGGCGAGGCCGAGGACGAGCGGGTCGCGGCCGGCCGAGTGGAGGAAGCCGCCGCGCCGGTGGACAAGTCGCCGTCGGCTGCCGAGGGCAGGGCCGATGTCGGGCCGCTCACCGAGGCGCGCCTGGCGGCGACCCGCGCCTGGCTCGCGTCCGCCGACGGGCGTCACTTCAGCATCCAGCTGCTGCTCACCGACTTTGCGCGCAGGGCCAATCTCGAGCGTTTCCTGCGCGAACGCGAAGCGGCCGGCGAGGTCGACGACTACTACGTGTTCGAGACGCGCATTCGCAGCAACCTCTGGTACGGGGTCCTCTATAAGGAGTACGAGACCTTCTCGGCCGCCAAGGCCGCCCTCGAGGAGCTGCCCGAGGCGCTGCGCGATCATCGGCCCTTCATCCGCAACGTGCGCGACATCGCGCCCCTGGGCTAGCCACGCGCACCGCCCGCGGGCGCCAGTGGCCCCGGCCCGCGGATACCCCCGCAGGGCTCCCAGGGACCGCTTGGCAGCGGGCCCGCGGGAGGGGTGAAATTGAGACGCCCGACGCTTGGCCTGGGTACGCCAACTGTGCCATCCTCGACCATGTCAGGCAGCAAGCGAGCTAAGGTCGATAACTACATGTATCTGCTCTAGTCTGCGCCTGGACGGGTACCGCCCGATAGGCGGCCGGTAATAATAGATTGGTTCGCGCTGACGGCCGCGCAGAGCCAACGGTCGGATGAGGTCATCCAATTGGGGAACTGGGTCTCAGTTCTTTGCCGACGCACTATCTATATTCCCAGGGTCTCCACACATCACGAGGCTGGGGAAGTGCAGGGATTTATCCTTGGCGGGATAGGCCGGTGCCTGCGATCCGGCGCCGCGCTGGCGCTCGTGTCCGCGATCGCCGCCTGCCAGGGAATCGCCCCGGACCCGCGTCCCATCTCATCGGGGCACGTGAGCGAGGAGCCTCCTGCCGCGCCCGCCACCAGCAGCATTCCCGCCCCGGTGCGCAGAACCCCGTTCGTGCCGAAGCCGGTGCCCGAGGCGCCGGTGGAAACCTACACGGTGGTGGTCAACGAGGTGCCGGTCAAGGAGCTGCTGTTCGCCCTCGCGCGCGACGCCTCCATCAACGTCGACATCCATCCCGACGTCTCGGGGCTTGCGACCCTCAACGCGGTGGATCAGTCGCTCACTCAGATTCTCGATAGGCTCTCCCGTCAGCTGAATCTGCGCTACGAGATCAGCGGCGACAACATCAGCATCAGGCCGGACACGCCCTTCGTGCGCGTCTACCGCGTCGACTACGTGAACCTGACGCGCGAGGCCACCACCAGCAGCAGCGTATCGACCCAGATCGCGACGACCTCGACGGAGGCCGGCGGCGGTGGTGGCGGCGGTGGCGGTGGCGGCGGCGATGCCGGCGGCAACAACTCGACCACGACAGTCACCAGCAGCTCGGCGTACCCTTTCTGGGACACACTGTTGGAGAACGTGCGCAAGCTGGTATCGGGAAGCGGCACGTTCGAGGGCCTGGACGACGACGAAACCGTGATCGCCAACGCCTCCAACGGCGTGCTCATGGTGCGCGCCACCGGAGCCCAGCACGAGGAGGTGCAGCGCTATCTCGACGAGGTCAAGGCCGCCTCGCGGCGTCAGGTGCTCATCGAGGCGACTATCGTCGAGGTTCAGCTCAGTGACGGCTACCAGGCCGGCATCGATTGGCAGGCCCTTGCCACGGGCGCCGGTTGGTCCGTCGCCCAAAGCCTGTCCGCCGGCGTTGCCGCGCCCGTGACGACGCCGCCCAACTTCTCTCTGTCATACACCAACTCCGCCGGCGATATCGCGGGCTCGATCGAGCTGCTGCAGACGTTCGGCGACACCCGCGTGCTCTCCAGCCCCAAGGTGATGGCGCTCAACAACCAGACGGCGCTGCTCAAGGTGGTCGAGAACGTGATCTATTTCGAGGTCAAGAGCCAGCAGTCCCAGGCCGCGGTCGGCGGGTCTGTGCTGCAGAGCTCGGAGACGACGGCCAAATCGGTGTCGGTGGGTGTGGTGATGTCGGTGACGCCACAGGTGAGCGAGATCGACGAGGTGACGCTGACCATACGCCCCACTATCAGCCGCGTGATCGACTTCGTGCAGGATCCGAATCCCGCCCTTACCGACACGACAACGTCGCCGCCGACAACCATACCGAACCTGATTCCGCAGATAGCGGTGCGCGAGCTGGAATCGGTGCTGCGCATCGGCAGCGGCCAGCTGGCGGTGCTCGGCGGACTCATGACCGATGACGTCAGAAGGGAGTCCGACGCCGTGCCCTGGATTTCGGAATCGGACCTCGTCGGCGATCTGTTCACCTCGCGTAACAACGCGTTCAAGAAGACCGAGCTGGTCATCTTCCTGCGCCCGTGGGTGATCCAGACGCCCGACGTGCAGGCGGATCTCAAAGCGTTCCAGCCGTTTCTGCCGCAGAGCATCGAGCCCCAGGCCGAGCCCGCAAAATCGCGTTTCGTGAAAGATCTGCCATGAGCCTGTTGATGGATGCCCTCAAGCGGGCCGAGAAAGCCCGCCAGGCGGAAGCCTCGAGCGATGGCGCGGAGCTCGATATGGCCTCCACCCAGGGCTTCAGCCTCGACCCCATCGACGAGTCCGCCTCCGGAGAGCGGCCGTTGCCCCGCGAGCCCACGCTCGATCGGCCGGTCTCGCCGTCGGATACCAGCGATCGGCTGTCGCTCGAGGATACCCGCGAGATGCAGGGACGACTCGGCATCGAGGCGGATGACACGTCGTCGTTCGAGGATATCGGCGAAGGGTCACTGGATGACTCCATCTCCATCATCGACGACGCCAACGCCATCGACGTCGAGCACAGCATCCCGGCTGACACCTCGGCAACGCTGCCTTCGGTCAAGCAGGCGCAGCGCTCGGTGGACAGCTACTTCGACGACGACGGCTCGGTGTCCGTGACCCGCGACGATCTGCGCTCGGCGATGGCCGAGGCGACCACTGCCGGCGAGCGCGTAGGCGGCGATACCGAGACCCAGCGTCGCGTGCGCGCGGTGTTTCATGCCAAGGAGGCGAGCCGAAGCCGTGCAGGCCGCAACTGGCTGCTCGTGGGCGTGCTGCCGCTGCTGCTGGTGGTGGTCATCGGCGGGCTCGCGCTGCTCTACTGGGACAGCCTCGAGCGGCTGATCTCCGGAAGGCCGGATTTCGTGCAGGCTCCGCGGCCGGCGCCGACATCGCTGCCGCAGCCTGCCGCGCCTCAGGCGCCTGCCCAGGCGACCCAGGCGACCCAGGCGACCCAGGCGACCCAGGCGATCCAGGCGACCCAGCAGGCGACGACCCAGGCGGGTGCGGCCACGGGCGTGCCGCAGCCGGCGCCGGGAACGGCCTCCGCAGCGCCCCAGGCCGGCGCCGAGAGGGTAGCTGCAGCCACGCCGGCGGCGGCCGGCGCAGCCGCGGTGACGCCGGCGCCGGATGCGGGCGAGACGGCCACGGAGCGCCAAACGAGCATGGCGCAGCTGGCGCGCAGCGCGCCGTCGGCGGCTCAGGTGACGGCACCGCCCGCTGGCTCGCGGCAGGGTGGTGCGGTGGACGAGGGCGGCCCGCGCCTCTCGGCCGAAGAGCTGGTCGCCCAGCGTATCCAGAGCGCGGGCATGGCGCCGCCTTCGCCGACCGGGGGTGCCGCTTTCAAGATCAAGCGCCGCAGCACCCCCGATCGCTTGCACCCGCTCCTGGCCCAGGCCTATGAGGCCTGGCGCGCGGGCGATCTGGTCGCGGCCAAGCGCAGCTACCAGCGCGTGCTGAAATCGGATCCGCGCAACCGCAACGCGCATCTGGGACTCGGCGCCATCGCCGTGCGCGACGGGATGTGGGACGAGGCCTCCGAGCACTACACGACGCTTCTTCGCCTCAACCCCCGCGACAGCGTCGCCCAGGCCGGCCTCATCGCGATTCACGAGAACGTCGACCCGCTTCGCGGCGAGAGCCAGATCAAGCTGCTGCTGCGCGAGGAGCCCGACGCGCCGCACCTGCATTTCACTCTCGGAAACATGTATGCCGAGCAGGGTCGCTGGGGCGAGGCGCAGTCGGCTTATTTCGATGCCTACCGCCTCAACAGCGAAAATCCGGACTACACCTACAACCTCGCAGTGAGCCTCGACCAGCTCGGTAAGGGCAAGGCGGCCGCGGACTATTATCGGCGCGCCCTCGAGCTGGCTGGCGAGAAGCGCGCCGCCTTCGACCAACCGAGCGTGCGCGACCGGCTGCTGCGACTCGCCTTCGAGGGCTCGGCGCAGTGACCGCTGATTCGCCAACCATCAACATCGAAGCACCGGTAAGGACCCGGCGTATCGGCGAGACCCTGGTCGCCAAGGGCATCGTCAGCGAAGACCAGGTTCGCATCGCGCTCACCGAGCAGAGGTCGCGCAAGGAGCACCTTGGCAAGATTCTGGTGCGCCTCGGATTCGCCACCGAGGCCGTCATCCGCGACGTGCTCGGCGGCGCGCTCGGCTACGACAGCGTCGATCTCACCAAGGTCGTCGTCGAAAGCGAGGTCGTCAAGATCATTCCCAAGGACGTCGCGCGGCGCTATCACGTGCTGGCGCTGACGTTCTCCGCCGAACAGAACACGCTGACGGTGGCAATGGCCGATCCGTTCAACGTCATCGCGCTCGACCAGATCAAGGCGTTGCTCGACGACGAGGTGCAGATCAAGGCGCTCCTGGCCGGCGAGGCGGAGCTCGACAAGGCTATCGATCAGTTCTACGGCTTCGAGCTCTCCGTCGACGGAATTCTGCAGGAGATAGAAACCGGCGAGATCGACTACCAGAGCCTCGAGGCTGAGAGCGACGAGTACAGCCAGCCGGTGGTTCGCCTCGTGAACGCGCTGCTCTCGGATGCGGTCAAGCGCGGCGCGTCGGACATTCACTTCGAGCCGGAGCACGAGTTTCTGCGCATACGTTACCGCATCGACGGCGTTTTGCGTCAGATCCGCAGCCTGCACAGAAATTACTGGTCCGCCATCGCCGTGCGTGTCAAGGTGATGTCGGGTATGAACATCGCGGAGATGCGATCGCCCCAGGACGGGCGCATCTCGCTCTCGGTGTCCGGCCGCCCGGTGGATTTCCGCGTCTCGACTCTGCCGACGAGCCACGGCGAGAACATCGTGCTTCGCGTGCTCGATCGACAGAAGGGCATCGTGCCGCTCGAGGGCCTGGGCCTCGATGATAAGGCGCTCACCACGCTGCGCCTGATGATGGCGAGGCCGGAGGGCATCATCCTCGTCACCGGTCCGACCGGCAGCGGTAAGACGACGACGCTTTACTCCATGTTGAGTCACCTGAACACGGAGCAGGTGAACATCATGACGCTGGAGGATCCGGTCGAATACCCCATCGAGATGATCCGCCAGACATCGGTGAACGATGCCGTGCGCCTCGACTTCGCAAACGGCGTGCGCAGCCTCATGCGTCAGGACCCCGACATCATCCTGGTCGGAGAGGTGCGCGACGAGGACACCGCCACCATGGCGTTTCGAGCCGCCATGACCGGCCACCAGGTTTTCACCACCCTGCACACGAACTCCGCCATCGGCTCCATCGCGCGTCTTCGCGATATCGGCATCCAGGCCGGCATCATGGCCGGCAATATCATCGGGGTCATCGCCCAGCGGCTGGTGCGCAAGCTCTGCGTGCAGTGCAAGCAGGTCTACGATCCCTCCAAGATCGAGCGCCAGCTGTTGCGGCTCAGCGTCGGCTCGGAGGCGCCGCCTGTCTACAAGGCGAAGGGATGCTCGAAATGTGAGCACACGGGCTACAAAGGTCGTCTCGCGCTGATGGAGCTGCTGCGCTTCGATCGCGAGATCGACGATCTGGTCGCCCGCGATGCCACCCAGCGCGAGCTCTACAAGCTGGCGTCGACGAAGGGTTTCAACACTCTCGCCGACGACGGCGTGCGACGGGTGCTGGAAGGCATCAGCAGCATGGACGAGGTGTCTCGAGTCCTGGATCTGACCGAAGGCATCACCTGATTCCGCATGCCCGTGATGCAGTACAAGGCGATGGACGAGCGCGGCAAGCTCGCGTTCGGCCGGATGGAGGCGGTCAACGAGGCGGACCTGGAAGTGCGCCTGCGGCGCATGGGCCTCGACCTTGTCAACTTCACCGCCGCTAAGACCACGGGCGGCACCGCCCGCAAGATTCCGCGTCGCGAGGTTATCGGGTTCTGCATGCAGCTCGAGCAGCTGGTTTCATCGGGAGTGCCGCTGCTCGAGGGTCTTCAGGACATCCGCGACTCGGTCGAGGACAAGAGGCTGCGCGACATCGTTGCCGGCATGGTGGAATCCATCGAGGGCGGTTCCACGCTCTCGACTGCCATGGACAGCTACCCTCAGGTGTTCGACAAGGTGTTTGTCAATCTGGTGCGCGCGGGCGAGTTCAGCGGTCGCATGAGCGAGGTTCTGAAGACGCTTACCGATAATCTAAAATGGCAGGACGAGCAGACGGCACAGATGAAAAAGCTGCTCATGTATCCCCTGTTCGTGGGCGGCGTCGTGCTGCTGGTGATTGTTTTTCTCATGGGCTATCTGGTGCCGCAGCTCACCTCTTTCATCACCATGATGGGGCAGGAACTTCCCCTTCACACCCGCGCGCTCATCGCCGTATCGAACTTCACGGTGCAGTATTGGTACGTCGTTCTGGCTGTGCCGACGATCATCTTTATTGTTTTCATGGCCGTGTTGAATTCGAGCAGCGCGCTGCAGTACACCGTCGACGCGTTCAAGCTTAGAGTCTGGATCATCGGCCCGATCTACAAGAAGATGATCCTGGCGCGCTTCGCCAACTACTTCGCGATCATGTACCGTTCCGGAATCACGGTACTCGAGTGCATACGTGTGTGCGAGGGGCTGGTGGGTAACAAGGCTATCGAAGATGCGGCGCGACGCGCTGGACGGCAGATCGGTGATGGCGCCAGCATCAGCGCCGGATTCGAGTACACCGGGCTTTTCCCGCCGCTCGTGCTTCGCATGCTGCGTGTCGGTGAGAGCACTGGAGGGCTCGACGAGGCGTTGCTGAACATCAGCTATTTTTACGACCGCGACGTATCCGAGTCCATCGAGAAGGTGCAGACGATGATTGGCCCCGCCATGACCGTCGTGCTCGGCGCGATTCTCGGCTGGGTCATCGTCTCGGTGCTTGGCCCCATTTACGACCTGATCACGAAAATCGATATCTAGACCATGTCGAGACGCGTATTTTTTCTGGCTGGCGGACGAATGGCCGTGTACCAATGGTCGGGCGGCACGCTGCTCGAACCCCTTTGGTTCGCGGCCGACGAGGACGGGCTTACCGAATTCTCGCTCTACCTCGATCACGCGCCGAAGGACCCCGTGTACCTGCTGGTGGACGTCGTCGAGGAGGAGTTCCGCGAAGAAACTATCCCGCACGTTATCGGCGGCGATCGGCGCGCCCTCATCCGTACGCGGCTGAATCGACTTTTTCGGGATCCTACCTACAGCTACGCGGCGATGCAGGGGCGGGAAGCCGAGGGCCGCCGTGACGATCGCGTGCTGTTCACTGCGCTTATTCGTCCCGATCTCCTGAGCCCTTGGGTCGGTCAAATCGCCAAGCACAAGGTACCACTCGCGGGTATCTATTCACTGCCAATCGTCAGCGAAACGCTCATCAAGCGTTTGCCGGTGGAGGCCGATCACGCGCTGCTGGTGACTCTGCAGAGCACTGGCGGGCTGCGCCAGACGTTTTTCCATCAAAAACGTGTCAAGCTCAGCCGCCTCGCCATCATGCCTCCGGGCGGAGCGCCGGGTCACGCCTCGTACGTGCTCGGTGAGATCGAGAAAATCCGCCGTTATCTGAACAGCTTGCGCCAGCTGCCCCACGACAGTCCGCTGGACGTCTATATCGTCGCCAGCCGTGGCCTGCTCACCGACGTCAGCCGGCAGTCGCCGGATTCGCTGACGACACGCCATCACCTGTTGGACGTGGCCGATGTTGCGCAGATGGTCGGCATGAAGGGCACGTACGGCTCCGATTACTCGGATCGTATCTTCGCTCACCTGCTGGCGAAGAAGCGCCTGCCGAACCAGTATGCGCCCGCGAGCCAGACGCGCCACAACACCATGTACCGGGCACGCCTCGGCCTGATCGCCGCCAGTATCGCGCTCGTGGTCGCAGCGCTTTTCGTCAGCGGCGCGAACGTCATCGACGCATTCAATGCCATCGGCGAGACGGCGTCGGCCAAACAGCGAACCGAGTTCTACAATGAGCGCGTCGAAATCTTCAAACGGCGCATGCCGAGCATCCCCGCCGAGCCCCGTGACATCAAGGCGGCGGTGGAGATGGCGCAGACGCTGCGCAACTACAAGACGACACCGCTTGCCATGGCCATGACCCTGAGCCGAAGCCTGGTGGACTTCGATACGCTAAAGGTGGACGCCATAGAGTGGCTGGCGAGCACCGATCCCGCCGCGCAGATTGGCGGGCGGCGCGACCGTTCCAACGGCAGCCGGCCGGGCAATCAGGCGCTCGCCGCATCAACGGAACCCGTGCGCCACTACCAGATCGCCGACATCAAGGGCCGGGTGGAGCCATTCGACGGCAACTACCGGCAGGCAATCGAGAAAGTGAAGCAATTCCAGGCCGCGCTGCTGGCCCTTCCACAGGTCGAGGCCGTCAACGTCGTCGAGCTACCGCTGGATACCAGCTCGGACAAGGTGCTGCAGGGCGACCTGCGGCAGGGCAATCCCGAAGCGCGCTTCAAGCTGCACGTCGTCATAGGAGAACGGGTCGATGAAGCCGGCTGATATCGAGTGGGGCATGCTGCGAGGCGCCCTCATCGGTCTCGCCATCGCCGCGGCGGTTGCCGGGGCCCTCGTCGGGTCCAGCTATCATTTCTGGGAGAGCAAGGACCTTGCGTTCAAGAGCGCGGACCGGGACCGGCGCGCGGCGGAGCTCGAGTACAGGAAGCTCGACGAGCTCGAGCAAATGGTCGTTACCTACTATCCGATGTTTCAGGAGCTCGAGCGCCTGGGCATCATCGGCGAGGAACGCCGGCTCAATTGGACCGAGGCGCTCAGGGACGCGGACGCCGTGTTCAAGCTACCGAGCCTGACCTACTCCGTCAGCACGCAAGAGCCGTATCAGGATCAGGCCGAGTTTCCGCTGGTCGAGGGTGCGTACAAGCTCTATGCAAGCGAGATGAACCTGCAGATGGGGTTGCTGCATGGCGAGGATTTTTTTCGCGTGCTCGGCAAGCTCGAGGAGGACGCCGATGGGCTGTTCAGCGTCGACTCGTGCCGAATAGAGCGGCGCAGGGATACACCCGGTGGCTGGGAGGAAACGCACTTGGCCTCGGAATGCAGGCTGCGCTGGTACACCATCCAGAAGCCGACCGAGGTGGGGTCATAGCGGCCATGATTGATCACAGTTGCAAGGCAAGCGCGCGGGCAGCGGTGTCCCGGCTGCGAGTCACTCGCCGCGCCCTCGGCCTCGTGCAGGCGGCCGGCGTCGCGCTGCTGCTCACGCACGCGGGGGTTGCCGGCGCCGAGAGTTTCGGGCGCTGGTTCTTCAGCGCCGAGGAGCGCCGCGTGCTCGACGAGCTGCGTGATGTCGGAGAAGCGCCTAAGCCGGCGCCGGCACCATCCGGAGAAAAGCCCGTGGCGCCGGTGGTGGACGTCATATCGTTCGACGGCAAGGTCGAGCGAAGCGGCGGCAGCTCGACCATCTGGGTCAATGGTCGGCCCGTGGTCACCGGCAACACGACCGCCGAGGGCATCCGCGTGCAACCCTCGCGGGGCACCAGCGGCGAGACGCGGTTCGTGTTGCCGCCGTCGGACACGGGCGCGACGCGCTTCTCGCTCAGGGCGGGACAGAAGATCGCGGTGCAGAACGGCCGTAAATTCGATGCTTTCGAGATTCGCCCGGGCGAGGACGCCGCGAGCGTCCTCGAGCCACGCGAGCAGGTCGATTCGGGGAACCCGGCCGGTGGCGCCGAATCGCGCCGGGACGACGACACCCCTGCGCCGAGACGCACATCCCCTGGAAGCTAGCCCACCCGCCGCCTTCCCCGGGCGAGGGGCCAAATACAGCAACTTTCAGCCGGGTGTTGGCGCCCCCATGAGCGGGTCGCATCGGCGCGGCGCCCCTCAGGGGCACTCAGGGACACTCAGGGACACTCAGGGACACTCAGGGCAGCTGGCGCGCCTCTATCAGGCGATTGAACAGGACCGGCGCTGAAATCCAGATCAGCAAATCGTCATACTCGCAGAATGGCTGTCCCTCCAAGGTGTCACTACAGCCACCGCTCTGCGGCGTATGGCGTCGCTCCACGAATATGGAAGGCGGGAACGGCACTATCGGCGGAATCGGAAAGTTCGCGGGGGTGGAGTCGACGTTGGCGAACTCATCCGTGCCGGCGACCGTGGCCGGCAGCGTTCCGCTGCCCAAGAAGGTGCCCCCTGCGCCATTGCTGCCCACCGATAGCACCACCACCGGTGTCCGGGTCGAGAGCCGAATCAGCTCCTTGGTCTCGCCACCGGAGCCCATGGCGGGATTGTCACCGCGCGTCTCGACGATGATGGCGGCGAATACGCCATCAGCCAGATCCAGCCGACTGTCGGCAGTGGGCGGCGAGGGAGGAGACCAGGGTGGAGGCAAGCCGGGCGTGGTCCGGTAGGTAAACTCGGCGCTGACCGCGTAACGGAAAACGCGCCCCCAGGCATCGGTCGCCGAGACCCCGAGATCGTCGTAGGGCAGGAAACCCTCGGCCGTTTGGTTGGAAGCCCCGCACGGAGCATTCTCCAACCCGTCTGGAGTGGCATCCCTGTCCGGACACGGCAGGCGTCCCTGGGTCATGGCGTAGCCGAGCAGCGCCTCTCGAATCTCCTCCAGCGTCTCGCGGGTTTCCCGATTCTTCTGCTGCTGCAGCTGGGTGGCGAGCGGCACCAGCAGCGCTCCCAGCAGCAGCGCGACGATGACAATCACCACTGCGAGCTCGACCAGCGTGAATCCGCGCACTGGTGTACTGGCCGATCCCGGCATTGAGCACTTGCCTTGCAAACCGTTACCTGTTCGATAGCCGTTGATGAATGTCGACCTCAGGGGGGAACCGCCCGTATCTGGTCGTTGAAGGTCGTATCGACGTCGAAGGTGTTGCCGAGGGCGCGACCGAAGACCAGATTTCTGGCCGTCGCCTCCGCGTCGCTGTTGGGCGCCTCGAAGTAGTCGCACAGGAACGGCGGCTGCCCGGCGCAGGCCGTGGGCCCCGTGGCCGTGGTGCGGTCCTGGGCGGCGAGCACGGCGCCGGGAGCGATGACGAGCGCTTCGACGTCATTGCGCACCGTGGCGGCGTTGTACTGAATGATGAGGCAGTCGTCCGCCTCGTTGCCGGGGCCGACGGGTGGCGAGGTGCAGCTGCCGTCACCGCTGGAGGTGCCGGCCAATGCCGGCACGTGGGCCCCGGCCACCGCGGCGTGCACGAACCGGTGCCAGTCGTTGTCCACGAACCAGCGCGCCAGCTCGTTCGTCACGTCGATCTCGTAGCGAATGCCGCTGAGCGTCATTCTTCCGCGCGTGTCGTGATCGATGACGACGGCGCGCTGCCCGACATTGGCCCCGTTCTCGTCGGTAATACGGACGATCCAGGTCTCGTTGTCGCCCGGGGTGGCGTCGCGATCCTGGGGCAGGAAGGGCGCCGGGTTGAGCTCCGGCGGCGTCGCCGCGCCGAACCGGGAGGGGTCGGGCATCGGCGGGCTGTTCTCGGTTCCGTCACTCTGACAGTTGTTCCACGACCTGGGCTTCGAGCAGGTGGCCCGGATCTCGACACTGCGGGTGCGCGGACTCGCCGCCGTCGGCGCGGTAATGGCGGCTGCGGTGGGCGTGGTGTCGTTCCGTCCTTCGAAGCTGAATTGCACCTCGATGGTGCGCCTGGTCACGGAGTATCCGGAAGGGACGACGAAGGGGGTGCCACCCAAATCGGTTACCTGGATACCGTAGCAGTCCACACGATCCTTGTGCGTCCACATGCAGGTGCCCTCGACGTCACTGAAGGTGACCGTCTTCTGCCTGAATTCGGAATTGTTTGCCCACAGGCTCGAATCGCCGCTCTCGTAGTAGTC
>JAABYT010000041.1:74598-75838 GCA_011775625.1 Gammaproteobacteria bacterium
GAGTCCCTCCAGGGTCAGCGTCGTGGCGCTCACGCTGGCCACCGGGCCGATGGAGCCGTCGGTGAGGTTGCGCACCACATGGCCGGCCAAGACGCCGGCTGCCCCGAAGTCCGTTCCCGTGTCCACGAGCGACGTCGCGCCGCCGCCGGTGGCCGGGCCCGCGGGTGAGCGCGGATCGCTGAACGGGCTCAGCCACGGATAGAAGTCGTCCGGATGGCTGCCCCGGTAACTCCTCAGCGCGATGCCCGCCTCCCCGAGCACGCGGTCTTCGACCGCGCGCATGAGCTCGTCGACGGTGATGAAGACCAGGCGGTCGTTGAAGCCGTCCGCACCGCCGGGAACGACGATGAAATCCTCGCCCGGCGTCGCGCAGCTGCCGGCGTCGGGGCAGCCGTCGGCATCGAAGTTGCTATAGGTGCTGGCGCCGACGGTGAGCGCGTCCAGGAAGTTCAACGCCTTGGGCGCGGCGCCGCCGCGGTCCTGGGTACCGAGCACCGGCCCCGGCGCGAGGATGACCGCGGCGACGCGATCGCTGATGACCGCGCCGCTCTGATCGCGCACGGTGATCCACGGCTGCGTGGCCAGCTCGCCGATGTCCGGGTTGATAGGGCCTCCGCCGCCGCCGCGCACGAGATTGCGCGAGACCGCGTACCAGAGGCGTTCACGCGCGCTGTCGACGGTTTCCGGGAACAGCTCGATGGCGCTCGTGCAGCCGCTCTGCTCACCGCGAATGGGCAGCTTGCCGAGCAGATGCGTGGCCACGATGGCGCCCGGGCTCACGCAGTCGGCCTCGCCGTCGTAGCTCGGCGGCACGTCGTCGTCGCGATCGGGAAACGGCAGCAGACCGGGGGTGTCGGGATGGCTCGCGGCCCACGCGATGAGGGCGCTCTTGGCGCGCGCGAGGCTGCGCATGGACTCCGGATCCCGGGCCGGCGCCGGGATGGCGGCCACCTGCAGCCGCTCGAGCAGCACGGCCGCGGCGACGAGCAGCAGGATGGCGAGCACGACCAGCAGGGCAGCGCCCGCCTGATGGCGGGCTGTGAGCCCGCACGAACGAGGGGTGATCGCGCTCAAATGGGTCTCCTGCGTCGCCTGTCGACCACGTTCGTGTCGAGGCCCCGGGTGCATGCCCGAACCGGCAAGGGTGGTCGCTCCGCCCGCTCAGCATAATCTAGCCGCCCCCGAACATTCCATGTGTGACCAGTGTCACGGGATGTTCGTAACGCTCCCGGGCGCCGCC
>JAABYT010000041.1:75880-90610 GCA_011775625.1 Gammaproteobacteria bacterium
GGTCGGGGGAAACCGGCCTACGGCGGTGGCGGCGGGAATCGGCTTCGTCATTCCCGCGACGCCGGTAGGCTCCCCTCGATGCGTCTGCGAGGCAAGGGAGCATGCACGGGATTGCGCACAGGGTGGTGTCGCCTGGACACGCGGCGCTCGCAGGCGCTCGGCAGCGGGTGGCCTCGTGCCGGTTCGGTCGTGCGTGCCGCGCGCTCGCGGGCCGCCAGCGCGGCACCGTCCTACTGACGGTGTCGATCCTGCTGCTGCTCGCGGGCGCGGCCGCAGGCCTCGGCGGTTCGAAACCGGCCGCCACGCAGCGAAGCGCCGCCACAGCGAGGGCGCTTGCCCAGGCCAAGGCCGCCGTCGTGGCCCGGGCGGTGACCGTGCACGCGACGCGGGGCAAGCACGTTGCCCCCGGTCTGCTGCCGTTTCCCGACCGCAACCGCGACGGTCGCTACGATGGCGAGGGTGATTGCGTCACCTTCGGCCTCGCCGCCGCCCACCTGCTCGGCCGCTTACCCTGGGCCGGTGACGGACCCCCGTGTCCACGCCAGGCGCTCGGTCTGCGCGCCCGCGACGCCAGCGGCGAGCAACTGTGGTACGCGGTTTCCCGCAACCTGGTTGCCGGCGGAGGCGGCGGACCGGTCAATTCGGGCATGGCCGGTGCGGCAGGCGCGGCCCACGCGTGGCTGGTGGTTCGCGGCTTCGACGGCGCCGTGCTCCGCGATCCGCGCAGCGGCGCACCGCTGCCGGTGGCGGCCGTGATCATCGCGCCGGGTGCGGCCATCGGCCGCCAACAGCGCCGCGGCATGGCACCGGCGGCGGAGCAGTATCTTGACCGCATCCGCATCGGCGGCGTCACTTATGACAATGCCGACGCGGATGGGTGCGCCGACGCCGTAAGGGCGCCGTGTGACGCCCGCGAGAGCGGCGAAGAGTTCATCGTTCACCCCGGCGGCGCGGGCGCGCGAGCGTTCAACGATCGCGTCGTGTACATCACCGTGATGGAGCTCATGCGCGCGGTGGAAAAGCGCGTGCTCGGCGAGGTGGCGGTTGCTTTGAACCGTTATCGCTCAGAGCAGGGCGTGTATCCATGGCTGATGAGCCTTGGCGATCCGCGATCCACGGACTTCAAGAGCGACCTGTCGCGCCGGGGACTGTTGCCGGTGCATTTGCCCGACGAAGTCTTTACGACGCGCTTCGGTGCCGCCTGGAATCTCGAGGACGCGACGCCGACGAGCGTCACGCGGCACTCCGGCGACGCGGCGCTGGTGCCGACCCTCGAAGACGTTCTGAGGGGCCGTGTCCGGGTAACGCGCGTGAGCGGTCGCTGCCTGTGGAGCGAACCGAGCCGTGCTCAGTGCACCGGCGTCGATATCGACAGCGATTATTTTCGTGCCGATCTCGGAGTCCCCGTGAAACGCACCGTCGAGATTTCGTTCAGTCTCGAGGACGATGCCTTCCAGGTGACACCGCCGACCCCGGGCGACGTGCGCCGGCGCACGTTGTCCATGCGTGGCGCCGGGTTGGCAGGCACGCCGGCATCTCCCGACGCTGCACCATGGAACGTTCGAGTCACCGATGAGAACGCTTTCGATTGGGGACGACGGGAATTGCGCATCGACTCGGACACCGCGGGCGCGCTCACCCTCAGTGGTGTCCGCTTCGACCTTTCCGTCGTCTACGACGACCTTCACGACGCGCGCGACGAGCTTCCCGAGTGGTTCGCGGAGAACGACTGGCACCACTACATCTACGTCGCCCTGTCTGCGGACGCGGCGCCCGGAGGCGATTCCGATGGAGACGGCGACTGCCAGACGCCGGTGGATACCTGCCTGAGGCTCAGAATCGCCGGCGAAGTGGCGCGATCCGACATACGGGCCCTGGCCGTATCGGCGGGAGCAGCCCTTGCGGGTCAGAATCGCGCGCGCGGAGAGTGCGGCGGTGAAGGGCGCTCGAACGGCTTTCGCTGCGCCTTCATGGAAGGTGACAACGGCGATGACTCGACGCCGCGTTCGGCCGATACGTTCGCCCGCGACGGCCCCGGGGCGCGCTTCAACGATCAGATCCGCGTCATCGCACCGCTGCCGCCGTGAACGAGCGGGAGGCCTCTCTCGCGCTTCACGGATCGATCAAACGGGCTTGAGATCGAACGCCACGTCGTTGGGGCGATTGGTCGTCAGCTTCAGCTCGTAGCCCCACTGACGCGCGAGGCGTGCCGCCTGATAGAGGCCGATACCGAGGCCGCTGCGCGAGTTGACCGGCGACCGGAAGAGTCTTTGCGCCGTATCGGCGGCGATGGCGCTGCCATCGTCGGACACGCGCAGCTGGGCGGCACCGTTGCGCGCCTCGAGATGAACGTTTATGTGGATGTTCGGCTCGCTCAGGCGCTTGCCGCGGGCGTTCTCGAGAAGGTTCTCGGCAACGCTGTCGAAGACATCGAGCGGCACCATGGGATCGGAAGCAAGCTCCGATTCGAAGCGGATGCCGGTGTCGATGTTGCGCGCCTGCAGTGACTCCCACCACTCGCTCACCGGCCCCTTGGCCATGGCCTCCTTCTCCGGGGCCTGCAGCTTGTCGAGGGCGAGCTGCAAACGCTTGTTGACGTGCGGCAGCTGCTTCCCCAGGAGCTCACGCAGCTCGGCTTCCTCGCCCTCCTTGCTGGCCTGCATGACGGCGGTCGTCGTTTGCAGCGATTGCAGCAGATTCTTGATGTCGTGGGTGATGCGCGCACCGGTCTCGTAGACAGCTTGCAGGCGTGCGTTGCGAGTGAGCTCCTCCTCGCGCTGCTTGCCGCGGTAGAAATGGGCGACCAGCTTGAGCAGCAGCTGTGCGTGCCAGCGAAGCGCGGCGCCGATGCGCCGATGCGCGTACACGGTAATCTTCAGATCTTCCTCAGTGAAGTGAAAGAAGTGGCGTGTCTTATTGCCACGCTCGCCCTCGGACCCGTCGCTCGACCAGGCGACGCCCGCGACCCAGGTCAGCTCGATGAGCTGCGCGACGGCCGACTCGAGAAACCCATCCGGCGTCCGCTCGCCGAGCGCGACGTCGGTGAGGCGCCCGAGCCAGCTCTCGAAGGGCGTGCCGATGTTCTGCAGATAGCGCTCCCAGAGCTGGCCGAGGCCGCTGAAGCCTGCCAGCGGCGTCCACAGCCAGCTGATGGCGAGCAGGAACAGCGCAATGGCGAGGATCGTCTGGATCACCGCCACCGGGTAGTCGGCTCCGGTGATGTACATGCTGAGCAGGCTTCCCATGGCGAGGATGCAGGTGAGCAGCGACACCGTCAGTCCGTAGAGAAAATCGACGGACTTTTCCGAATTCAGCGCTTCTTTGGAATTGGGCACGAAGAACAGAACCAGGGGCACGATCAGCAGCCCGTAACCGAGCACGTGCCAGGCTTCGCCTCGCGCGAATTGCAGGGTGATCATCGAGGGAATGCAGGTGACGAGAATCTCGGAGACGAGAAACACGAGCGCCATGAGATAGGCGTAACGGCTGCCCCTTCGCGCCGTCACGCGTCCGCCGGCGATGGCCGTGAGGATCAGCAGCCAGAAGGTCATCAGCCGCCAGTCCATCCAGATGACGAACACCAGGGTCGGGGTGATGAAGACGATGGCGCCCTTCCAGTTGAGCCGCTGCTCGCGCCGCCACAGCGGCTGCCACATGAGGAACAGGCCAAGGTGGGCGAGCATCATGCTGCGCGAAAGCGCGCTCCCGAAATCCCACCACAGCGCCAGGTGCAGGCTGGCAAGCATCAGCGCCAGAATCTGGTGCTCGAAACGCCTGTCGATCAGAAAATTGGCGCGGGCCATGGTCGTGCAATTCCGGTTGGCTGCAAGGCGTCGTTGGAAACGCTCACGTCGCCTTGTCGTATTGTATATTAGTCGTGGACGAGGCCATGCACATGCGCGAATCGAAGATTTTCACCATCGCCCGGTACACGTTCCTCGAGGCCATGCGCAACCGTCTGGTGTGGCTGATCGTAGCCTTCATCGTCATCGGCTTCGGACTGTCGCAGTTCATCGCCGAGATCGCCGTTGCCGAGAGCGCGGCGTTCCAGAGCAGCTTTCTCGCCGCCATGCTGCGATTCTTCGCCGTATTCACCATCGCGCTTTTCGTGATTACCAGCATGGTGCGCGAGTTCGATGAGAAGGGGCTGGAGCTCGTGCTCTCGCTGCCCATTCCGCGATACCAGTATTTGCTCGGTAAGCTTCTCGGCTTCTCGCTGCTGGCGCTCATGACCGCGGTGCTCTGCGGGCTCGTGTTGCTCGTGCACGCACCGCCGGGGCAGGTGGCTCTATGGGTGGTTTCGCTTTCCTGCGAGCTGCTCATCATGACGGCGCTGAGCCTGCTGTGTCTTTTCACCCTGAGCCAGGTCACCCTCGCGCTCTCGGCGGTCATGGCCTTCTATCTGCTCTCGCGCAGCATCGATGCCATGCAGCTGATGGCGCACAATCCCATCGTTGATTCGGACTCGCTCTCACAGCGCGTCATCGAAGGCTTCGTCGACAGCGTCGCTTTCCTGCTGCCGGATCTGGCCCGTTTCACCTCCAGCGAGTGGCTCGTCTACCACACCGGCAGCTGGCAGCAGATGGCGCCCATCCTCGTGCAGAGCGTTGTCTACATGGTTTTGCTCGCGGGCGCGGCTCTCTTCGACCTGTATCGGAAAAATCTCTGATGGACTTGAAGGCCGTGTCGGGGCTGTGGAACCGGCGCAATCGGGCCCGCAGCGTCAAGTTCGTGCCCGCTCCCGTGCTGGTGCTGCTGGCCGCGGGCCTCGTCGCCCAGATCGTCTGGCACGGCGTCCGGCCGCCGCCCACCGCCCGCGCCATCGACCTGCCTTCGCCGCCGAGCGCGGACGCCCTGGCCATGTCCTCGCTCGGCGATCCGGTGGCGACGGCAAAGCTGCTGATGCTGTGGCTCCAGGCCCACGACAATCAGCCGGGCGTGAGCATCCCGTTCGCGAGCCTCGACTACGCCACCGTCGCCGGCTGGCTCACGCGCATCCTCGAGCTCGACCCCCGCGGCCAGTATCCGCTGCTCGCGGCAAGCCGCATCTACGCCTCGGTCAACGACGAGGCCAGGCAGCGCTACATTCTCGATTTCGTCTATCGCAAGTTCTTCGAGGATCCGGGCCAGCGCTGGCCGTGGCTCGCCCATGCGGCCATCGTCGCCAAGCACCGTCTCGCCGATCTGCCGCTCGCCCTGAAGTACGCCAGGGCGGTTTCGGAGCATGCCCGCGGCCCCGGGGTGCCCGACTGGGCCAGGGACATGCCGCTGGTGATCCTGGAGGAGATGGGCGAGCTCGAGGCCGCTCGCGTGATGGCCGGCTACCTGCTTTCCAGCGGCCGGGTGAAGGCCGAGCACGAGAAGCGCTACCTGATGCAGAAGCTCGAGGAGCTCGAGACGCGCGCGCGGGACGAGGGCGGGGCGGTGCAGTAGCGCCGCCGACGGGGGCCTTTCCGGGTGTCGAAATTTCGACACCCTGGCGAAAGTGTGACAGATTTCACCTTCTGGAAGGCCTACTTGACGGTGAAGCGGATCTCGCCCTGCCATTCCGGCGGCGGCGGGTCGTCCCGGAACTCGTCGATGCGCTTGAGGTAGTAGTCGTAGAGCGGGTCCTCGGGGCGCTCCTCCTTGAGCTTCCTGAAGATTTCCTCCGCCGCGTCCCATTCCCGGTCGTAATAGTGATGCAGCGCCTCGTTGTGGCGGTGCAGCTTGGTGACCATGGTGCTGTGCGGGTCCATATCGGGGCTCGAGGGCTCGTAGATGCGCGCCAGCTCGTTCTTGCCCTTCACCTGCACCAGCCCCAGCTCCCGGTAGGTGACGATAGGGCAGGCTTTGCGCGTGTTCTCGCCGACGATGATGCGGGCGCTGTAGATGCGCGTCAGCTCCTGCAGGCGCGAGGCCAGGTTGACCGTGTCGCCGATGACGGTGTAGGCGACCCGGTACTCGGAGCCCATGTTGCCGACGCTGACGACCCCGGTGTTGATGCCGATGCCGACGGCGATGGCGGGCCAGCCGCGCTCGCGAAAGCCCGGCATCAGCTCCTTGACCGCGTCCTGCATCTCGAAGGCGGCCGCGACCGCGTTGGACGCGTGATGGGGGTCGGGAAGCGGCGCGCCCCAGAAGGCCATGATGGCGTCGCCCATGTACTTGTCGATGATGCCGTGGTGCCTGTAGAGGATGCGGGTGAGCGGCGTGAACAGGGTGTTGAGCAGCTCTGCGAGCTCCCGGGGCTCGAGCTGCTCGGAGATGGCCGAGAAATTGTGCACGTCGCAGAACATGATGCTGAGCTCGCGGGATTCCCCCTCGAGGGAGAACTGCTCGGGATCCTGGCTGATCCGACGCGCCAGCTCGGCCGGCACGTACTGCCCGAAGGCGTTTATAAGTTGTTGTTTTCTAGTCGTTTCCGTGAAGTAGCTGACGAGCACGTTGACCACGAACAGCATCAGAATCGTGAGCAACGAGTACTCCATGGGCAGCAGCGCCCTCTGACCCGTGCTCGTGTAGCCCATGAACAGCACCGGCAGCATGGCCACGAAGGTCAGCAGCGAGGCCTTGATGGGGCTCAGCAGCGGCAGCATCAGCGACAGCACGATGCCGATGATGAGCAGCACCACGAACTCCTTGGTGCGCATGATGCTCGGAGCGGTGATGGCGCCGTCGGCCACATCGAGGACGATTTCGAAGACGCCGCTGGCGTTGAGGACGAACAAAGCGAAGACGGTGAGCACCAGGACCACCTGCACCCACTGGCGGCGCAGCGCCCTGGCCAGCCAGGGCCAGACCGAGGCCAGGCGCGACGGCGAGACGGCCGATTCGGGGGCCGCCCACGGTTTCGCGTCCGGCGCGGCTCCGGTGGTCGGGGCCCCGGCGTGTGTTTCGGGCGAAGCGATAGACGTGGGTCTCGGGGTCAGGGGGACGACCTGAGTCTAGTAAGGGCCCCTGGGGCCCGCAAGCCGTGCAGGGCCGCGTCGCGTGGTCTACGCTTGAGCATCGAAAGTGTGCCCGCAGCGGGGACGCACGCAGGTCCCGAGCGGCACTCCCGGCGCCTCGGCCAATAGTTGGCACGTGTTTTGCTAACTATTTTTCTCAACTGTAACGAGCAAACCACGTGCATACGCCATCTCAATCGGGAGGACTCGACATGAGGCAACAGCATAAGGGATTCACCCTCGTGGAGATCGCCATCGTGCTGGTCATCATCGGCCTGCTGCTCGGCGGCATCCTCAAGGGCCAGGAGCTGATCAACAGCGCCCGGGTGCGCAACCTCGCGGATACCACCTCGGGGGTGCAGGCCGCCTATTTCGGATTCGTCGACCGCTACCGCCGGGTTCCCGGTGACTGGGGTCAGGCAGCCGCCCAGGCGGCCATCGGCGGCACCGTCAACAGCGGTGGCAACGACAACGGGCGCTTGGACCACCCTGCGGGCACCGAGTGGACAGAGCCGAATGCGCTTTGGGAGCATCTTTCCAAGGCCGGCTTCATCAGCGGCTCCTATGCCGGTCCGGCGGCGGAGCCCACCACCGCCAACGGCGCCGGGCCGTTCAATCCGTTCAACTCGGCCATCGTCGTCGCGCGCACCGCCCACTACCTGGATCGCGGCACGGCGACCGCGCGCCTGCAGCTGTTCATCGGGCGCGGCACGCCGGTGGACATCGCCCGCGAGCTGGACACCAAGCTCGACGACAGTGCCCCGGATACCGGCAACGTGCGCGCCTCCCTGGAGACGGCGAACGCATCCCTGGCAGGGACTTCCGGCTGGGGTACTGGCACCGGAACCTGCACTCTGGCCGCGGGTACTCCCCCGACCAGTGTCTGGAACATCGCCGCGGATTCCCAGGACTGTAACGTGGTCTATCTGTTCTAGGCGCGGTACACCCCAGCGTTGCATTCGGCCGGCGGGCTTCGTCCCGCCGGCCGGCAAATCCTCTCAATATTGGCGACCCCGAGCCGGCGATTGCCGGCCGCCCCCTTGCCGGGCGCGCGAGGCTCGCCGCCCTCGTGGCCTGCAATTATCCCCCGGCTATTGTCATAATACGGCCGTCCGAGCCACAGAGCGCAGAGCGCCCCGATGCCGCTGTCGCCACCTCGCGCCGCCGCGCCCTCCGCGATCCGCATCGCTAAGGTCGCCAAACGCTATTCTCGCCTTCAGGTTCTCGACGGGCTCGATCTGGAGGTAGGCCGCGGCGAGTTCTTCGGCCTCGTCGGCGTGAACGGCGTCGGCAAGACGACCTGCATCAAGGGCCTTCTCGACTTCACCAATATCGACGCCGGCAGCGTCGAGATCTTCGGCGTGCCGCACCGCGAGACGCGGGCCCGCCGGCATCTGGCGTTCCTGCCAGAGCGTTTCCTGCCGCCTTACTATCTGAGCGGCCGCGACTTCCTCGACTACATGGGCCGCCTGCACGGCCGCCCCTGCGGCGAGGACGAGCGCCTCGAGATGTGCGCCAGGCTGGATCTCGACGCCGCCGCGCTGGCCAAGCCGGTGCGCGACTATTCCAAGGGCATGGCTCAGAAGCTGGGCCTCGCCGCTTGCTTCCTCAGCGGCAAGGAGCTGCTCGTGCTCGACGAGCCCATGAGCGGTCTCGATCCCAAAGCGCGCATACTGGTGAAGCGCCATCTGCGAAGCTGCCGCTCCCGGGGGCACAGCGTATTCATCAGCACGCACATGCTGAGCGACGTCGAGGAGCTCTGCGACCGCATGGGCATACTGCACGCGGGAAAACTGCGCTTCGTCGGCTCGCCCGAGGAGTGCCGCCGGACGTATTTTTGCGATACGCTTGAAGAAGCGTATCTGAACTGTATCTCCCAACCGGCATCCTGACCCGATGCTCTCTGAGGAGATTGCGCTCGCAACCGGCTGAGGCCGATGGACCAATTGATGCCACCATATCCAGGGTAAGTCACCATGCAATCGACCATTTTCCGCTTCATTTTGAAGTTCAGCCGTAGGGAGCAGATTCTTCTGCTGATTTTCACGGCGCTGTCGTTTCCATTTCTGTACATGTCCCTGGATTTGCCCAAGACCATCATCAACCAGGCGATCGGAGGCCAGGATTTCCCCCGCACCGTCCTCGGCTACGAGTTCGAGCAGATTCCGTTCCTGCTGTTGTTGTGCAGTCTCTTCCTCAGCCTCGTTCTCGTCAACGGCGGCTTCAAGTACTTCATCAACGTATATCGCGGGGTCGTCGGCGAACGCATGCTTCGGCGGCTGCGCTACCAGCTGTTTGCCCGCATGTTGCGATTTCCGCAGCCGCAATTTCGCAAGACCTCGCAGGGAGAAATGGTCTCGATGATCACTGCGGAGACCGAGTTGCTCGGAGGATTCATCGGAGACTCCATCGCGCTGCCGGCCTTTCAGGGAGGAACGCTGCTCACCATCATCACCTTCATGATGATTCAGGATTGGGTGCTCGGACTCGCCGCGATTTTTCTCTATCCGGTTCAGGCATACCTAATCCCGAAGCTTCAACGACGGGTTAACCAGCTCCGCAAGCAGCGCACCCTGAAGGTAAGGAAGCTCTCCGAGCGGATCGGCGAAGTGGTGGTTGGAATTCGGGAGGTGCACGCAAACGATACGTCGCAGTACGAGCTCGCTGACTTCTCTGAGCGGGCCGGGGAAATATATCAACTTCGTTACAAGGCGTATGTAATGAAGTTCCTGATCAAGTTCATCAACAATTTTCTCGCGCAGATAACGCCCTTCTTTTTCTACTCCATTGGTGGTTATCTGGTCATAAAGGGGGAGTTGAGCTTCGGTGCCCTGGTGGCGGTACTGGCCGCTTACAAAGACATGTCCGATCCCTGGAAAGAGTTGCTCAACTATTATCAGAATATGGAAGATTGTCGCGTGAAGTACGAGCTGCTGGCGGAGACATTTCAACCACCGGGTATGCTTCCTGAGAATATGCTGTCCGCCGACGTTGTCGATGACCGGCCGCTGCTCGGAGAGCTGGTGGCTGCAAACGTGGATCTTTCCGAAGAGGACGAGGTCGAAGGCCTTTTCGCAGGCAACCTTTCGATGCGCCTGCCTTTGCCTCAATCCGTTGCTTTGGTCGGCGAACACGGCAGCGGCAGGGAGCGCTTTGCGTCAGTCATTACGGGAATTTTCAGGCCGCGAGCAGGCAGCGTCAGCATCAACGATGTCGACGTGACCCAGGCACCGGAAGCGGTCACCGGTCGGCGCACGTCCTATGTGGGTCAGCAGCCCAGTCTGCGATCGGGTTCGCTCAAAGACAATCTCTACTACTGTCTCATGCATCGGCCTGTGACGCCCAAGGAGTACGACGAGGAGGAGGGCAAGGAAATTGAGCGTAAGCGCCATGAGGCGCAGCTTTCGGGCAACAGCGATGCCGATCTCGCCGCCGATTGGATCGATTATCAGGCAATCGGCGTTGGGGATCCGGACGGATTAGTCGAGCGAACGCTGCAAGTGTTAAACATCTCGGGAATGAGTGACGACGTATACCAGTTCGGACTGCAGGCGACTTTGGATCCGCAGGCGAATCCCGAACTCGCTGCGCGCGTACTCGAAGCGCGACACGCTCTGAAGCAGCGCCTCGAGGATCCCGAGATCGGATCACTCGTCGATCAGTTCGATCGAGATTCATACAATGACAACCTGACGGTCGCAGAGAATCTCATGTTCGGAACCCCGCGTGACGATTCTCTTCAGATCGATCAGCTCGCGGACAACGAATACATGCGCCGGGTGTTAGAGGAAGCCCGACTCACCAAGCCCTTCCTCCAGATCGGACGGCAGATCGCCGAAGTGATGGTTGATCTTTTTGCTGACGTTGAGGCGGACAGTCATCTGTTCGAACAATTCAGCTTTATCAGTGCCGATGATCTCCCGGAGTTCAAAAGCTTGCTGGCGCGAACAGCCGACAGTGATTTGGAGCAGCTCGAAGAAAGCGATAGACGCTTGTTATTGTCGTTGCCGTTCAAGCTGATTCCTGCCCGACATCGCTTGGGGCTCGTGACCGAAGAGCTCAAACCGCGTTTGCTCGAAGCACGCAGGATTTTCTGCAAAGGGTTCGAAGATGGCCCACCGGCGGTGGATTTCTTCGACCCGGAAAATTACAGCCGATCCATCTCGATTCAGGACAACATCCTGTTTGGAAGACTCGTTTACGGAATGCCGCGTGCCCAGGCCACCATTGGCGCGCTCATCGAAGAGGTCGTCGCCAAGCTCGACCTGCGACGTCCAATCACGGAGCTCGGACTGGATTATCCCGTCGGTATCGGTGGTACCCGCCTGAGTCCTGCTCAGCGGCAAAAGCTCGCGATCGCGCGCAGCGTGCTCAAGAAACCCGATGTGCTGGTGCTCGATGAAGCCACGGCCATCCTCGACGAGTCGGCGCAAAAGTCTTTGATGGGCAGCCTGTTCGAGGAGTTCAAAGGGCGCGCCTTGATCTGGCTCGTGCACCGTGCCAGTCTTGCAGAGCAATTCGACTCTACGGTCCTCATGGAACGGGGAAAGTGCGTGGCGCAGGGTTCGTATGCCGAGCTGAAAGAGGCAATTCCGGGTTGAGCCCTGTACTGTTGGCTGGTTGAGACATTCAGCCTGTTAGAGAGCACGAGGACGACGTGGACATTCAAAGGGAAACGGAGACGCTCAGTAAGGTGCCGCTGTTCTCCAAGCTCGAGCAGTCCAAGCTCAAGCTGCTGGCCTTCACCAGCGAGCTGCAAACCTACTCAGACGGCGAGGTCGTGGTTAACGAGGGTGACGCGGCCGACTGCGCGTTCGTGATCATGGAAGGACAAGCCGATATCTACGCCAACACCGAGAGCGGCGAGGTGGTCGTGGGCACGCTCATGGCCAACCAGCTGCTCGGCGAGCTCGGGGTGCTCACGAACGCGCCGCGGGCGGCCACCATACGTGCAAACGGCAAGGTGATAATGCTGCGGATCGGTGGCGAGATGTTTCTCAGGCTGCTGGCGGAGAATCCGTCGGTCGCGCTGGACGTCATGCGCCAGCTGAGCGGCAAGCTGGTGCTCGCGCATCGCCAGAACGAGGAGCTCCAGGACCGTCTGCATCAGTTGACCGGGTCCTGAGTGCGGGCCTGGCTCGGCGGTGTCTCGCGGTCCAATCCATTCGATGGCGACCGCGCAGAGCCGTGAACCAGGTCGCATTTCTCCCCGTTGATGATGCGCGATGAGACGCGGTTCAGGTGTGCCCTGGGACGGTTGGGGTAAACTCCGTCCAATTCGGCGGTAGAACGGGTAGAATGTCCGCCCCGCCGCCGGCAGGGCCATGTGTTGACGGGGAGTGAGGCACCTGACTCTTAGCGAGTGCTCGCGTGGATAAGCAGCGATTCATCTCACTGTGGAAGCGGTGTCAGAGCGCCAATGGTAATGGCACCGACGCGGAAGACGCGTTCGCCGAGGTGCTCGCCCGTTATTCCGAGCCCGGCCGACACTACCACACGCCCAAGCACATCGAGCATTGCCTCGAGCAGTTCGACCTCGTGACAAAGCACCTCGACGACGCCGATTCCGTCGAGATGGCCATCTGGTTCCACGATCTCGTGTTCGATGTGACCTCGAAAGACAACGAGTTCAACAGTGCACAGCGCTTCGTCGAGCTCGCGAGCAACTCGATGGACCCCGAGTTCAAAGCCCGGGTTCACGCGCTGATTATGGCCACCGCCCCTCCGCGGGTTCCCAAGACGAACGATGAACAGTACGTGCTCGACATCGACCTTTCGAGCTTTGGCTTGCCGTGGGAGGATTTCCTTCGAGACAGCAACGCCGTCAGGCAGGAGTGCTCGCAACTGTCCGACGGAGAATTTTTCCCCGGGCAGCTTGCGTTCCTGAAATCGCTAATCGCCCGCGAGCATTTTTATTTTACGGAGTTTTTCCGTTCCCGGATCGAGATTACCGCACGCGAGAACATCGAGCTCCATTTGCAGAATCTGCGCGAGAAAGGCGTCGTCTAATTACGCTACCGGTGCGTGCTCGCCACTGTCAGTCTCCGTCTTTCTTCTCGACCGTGTAAATGACGACGGGTGTCTTGCGTCCCCTCACGGCTGTCGTGCCCAGCCTCCTGAAGTGAAACGCCGTCGGACCGGCCAGCTCGCGTGCTCGTTCCGAGACGATGATGCGCGTGCCGTACTCCTTGTTCATCTGCTCCAGGCGTGCGGCCAGGTTGACCTCGTCGCCATGAACCGTGTAGCTGAGCCGCTCGCCGGCGCCTACGAGGCCACCGACCACCTCACCACTGTTGATGCCGATGCGGGATTTCAAAGCGACGACGCCACCGAAGCGGCGATCTCTCAGGCTTGCCTCTATGGCGAGTGCCGCCCGCAGGGCCGCCGCGGCATGGTCGGGCAGCGCCTCGGGTATGTTGAATGTCGCCAGGATAGCGTCTCCCTGGAACTGGTTGATGACGCCGCCTTGCTCGATGATGGGGCCGGTGACCACCGCGAAGTACTCATTTAAAGTGGCGATCAGCTGCGTCGGCGTCATCGTCTCGCTGATGGTCGTGAAGCCCTCGATGTCGCTGAACAGGATGGTGGCTTCCCGCACTTCACCCTGACCCGCCTGCATCTGCTCCTCGCCCGCCTTGGCCTGTCGTGCGACCTGCTCGGGAACGAATTTGGACAGCTCCCGCGCGGCACTTCCCTCCACCACGGAGTCGACCAGCAGTCGCCGGGCCCTGGCGATTGCCACGGCAAGAATCCCCGTGACCATCAGGATTGATATGACCTTGTCGAACTCGGCGCCCAGAAGCACGCTGTTTGAAGTCATGTATTCGACGTAGTTGCGGGTGATCATGGGGTTCTCGGGGTCGACCGTGACCACGTACAGGACCATGAGCAGCCAGCCGAGGGCGGCGACCCCGCCGGCAATGAGAACGTAGCGGACCTCGAATCGCAGCGCTCGCAGGGCAATGAAAATGAAAACGTAGAGCAGTGTCGGAACTTTGAGATAAAAGGAAGCCGGTTGGTCGTACTTCAGATGGAAGCTCCAGATGAGCGCAAGCAAAAGCGCCATGTCCATGACCACCGAGACGTACAGCAGCCAGGTGGGCAGTCGCCGCCGATAGGCGAGGCTGAGGCGCACGAGCGTGAACACCACGTAGCCGGCGAGCACCCAGGGCTCGGCGGCGATCATCGGGTTGGCGCCGGCCGGCTTCGGCGACAGGTAGTAGAGCGTCGCGAAGGTGAGAACCACCCCCAGCTGAATCCAGCCGATGAGGATTTCGCTCCAATCCTGCTCGCGCGAAATGACCTCGCGCACCCGCGCCGGGAGCGCTTGAATCGAAGCGGCGAACAGGTGCCGCCGGGATGCCTCAGCCATTCCCGGCCTCCGCGGGCAATCGACGCGGCGACGCAAAACGGCGCGCCCCTTGTGCCGACTTGAATGCAACGATCAGCGGTTGCCGGCTCTTGAGCCCATGGCGTCGCCTGAACTCCGCGCTCGAGGACTCGAACAGCTCGTCGACGCGTACCTGGAATCCCGCGTCCTCGAGCCGCTCAAGATAATCCCGACCGTACACCCACTGATCGCCGTTCTCCGCGAAATATTCGTCACCGAGCTCGGGGTGCGCACGCCGATACTCGCTCACGGGCAGGGTCCTGCCGCTCGTGTGGCTGGAATCGAGCATGGCCAGACCATCGGTCTTGAGGCAACGGAAAATTTCGCCGAGCGCCTCACGGTCACGGCGCACGTAGGGCAGGGTGTGATTGCAGAGAATCACGTCGAAGCTCTCGTCTGCGAAACCCATGC
>JAABYT010000041.1:90662-94157 GCA_011775625.1 Gammaproteobacteria bacterium
GCCGATCACCCGCCTGCAGCACAGCTGCTCCACGGCGAAGCGCGAGCCGCCTGCCTCGAGCACTTCCGAGTGCGCATCGAGTCTCGGGCGCACGACCTCGCGAAGATACCAGTGCACCGCGCGATTGCGCGGCTTGGCGCCGCAGTGGGGGCAGCGGCCCGGGCGCGGGGGTATGCCGTAGGGTAGGAACTCGGCGACGGGATTTCCGCAAACCCAGCAGATCACGGTGTCAGTGTATGTTCTTCGGCACGCCGAGGTCCACAGCATTCGTCGCCCCCGAGCGGCGCCAATTGCGGGGATTCCGGCGATCGGATAGTCTGCCGAAGGCTCCAGGATCCGGTTTTTTGAGTGCCCCTCTTGACTCGCATGACGCAGGTTGATGCAACTGGCGGCGCCCGCCGGCGTGCCACGTGGGCGTTCGGCTCGCACGCCGAACGCCCGGCAAGCGCAGCGGCGGCTTCGTCGACGCACGGAACCGCCTGCTGACGAGGACGGTACGATGGCCGGCGCGATTGCCTTCCTTTTAAAAGGTTATCCGCGCCTGTCGGAGACCTTCATTGCCAACGAGATCCGGGCGCTCGAGAAACGCGGCCTGGATATCCGCATCGTGTCCCTGCGTCGTCCCACCGACCGCGAGAGGCATCCGGTTCACGCCGAGATACGCGCGCGCGTGCACTACCTCCCGGAATATCTCTACCGCGCGCCTTTCAGGGTATTCGCCTCATGGCGACGTGCGCGCCGGCGACCCGGCTACCGTGACTGCCTGCGTGCCTGGTGGCGCGACGTGCGCCGGGATCCGTCGCCGAATCGCGTGCGCCGCTTCGGCCAGGCGCTGGTGCTCGCCGCCGAGATCGATGACGACGTCATTCACCTGCATGCGCACTTTCTGCACACGCCCGCCTCGGTAGCGCGCTATACGAGCCTGTTGCTGGATCTTCCCTGGAGCTGCTCGGCCCATGCGCGCGACATCTGGACCACCCCGGAGTGGGAGAAACGCGAGAAGCTCGCCTCGTGCCGCTGGGCCGTGACCTGCACCGCAGCCAATCACCGTCACCTGGCGGCGCTGGCTCCGGATCCGGCGCGCGTGTCGCTGGTCTACCACGGTCTGGATGCGGCGCGCTTCCCGGCGACAGTCGCCGACGGGTCGTCGCGCGACGGCAGCGATGCGGGCGATCCGGTGCGCATTCTCTCGGTGGGCCGCGCCGTCGAGAAGAAGGGGTACGACGACCTGCTCGCGGCGCTCGCGCGCCTGCCTGCGGATGTTCACTGGCGATTCGAGCATGTCGGCGGCGGGCCCAGGCTGCGTCGGCTCAAGCGCCTGGCCGCCTCCCTCGGCATCGCCGAGCGCATCCGCTGGCGCGGCGCGCTGGCCGGACCCGCGGTGCTCGCCAGCTACGCCCAGGCGGACATGTTCGTGCTGTCGAGTCGCATCGCCAGGGACGGCGACCGCGACGGCCTGCCCAACGTGCTGATGGAGGCGCAGAGCCAGGGGCTCGCATGCGTATCGACGCGGGTCTCGGCGATTCCCGAGCTGCTCGAGGACCGGAGCAACGGCCTGCTCGTCGACGCCGGAGACGTGCAGGCGCTCGCCGATGCCATGCTGGGGCTGATACGCGAACCGGCCCAGCGCCATCGCCTGGGGGCGGCAGGGCGCGCGCGCGTGGCGCACGAGTTCCGCTTCGAGGACGGCATCGACCGCCTGCAGGCGCGTCTTGCCGGCGCCGGTTAGGGGGGCGGGTGAAGATCGCCTTCTATGCGCCGATGAAGCCGCCGTGCCATGGCCGCCAGTCCGGCGACCGCCTGATCGCGCGGCTGCTGATGGCGGCGCTCGCCGGCGCCGGGCACCAATCCTGTCTGGCCTCGGTATTTCGCAGCCGCGACGGCAGCGGCGAGCAGCGACGCCAGGAGCGTATTCGCAATCTCGGTGCGCGCCTCGCCGAGCGCCTGGTGCGCCGCTACCGCGCCGCTGCGCCGGGCCTGCGACCCGAGCTCTGGTTCACCTACCACGTCTACCACAAGGCGCCGGACTGGCTGGGACCTGCGGTGGCGCGGGCGCTCGACATCCCCTACGTGGTCGCGGAGGCCTCTTTCGCGCCCAAGCAGGCGGACGGTCCGTGGGCCATGGGTCACGCGGCGGCCCGCGACGCCATCGCCGCCGCCGACGCGGTGTTCTGCCTCAATCCCGCCGACGCGGTGTGCGTGCGGCCGCTGCTCGACGACGCACGACGCCTGGTGCCGCTCAAGCCCTTCCTGGAGGTGGCGCGCCATCCGCCGCGCGACCCCTCGGGCGACACCCGGCGCGCGCTCGCCGCGCAATACGGGCTGGCGCCCGGCGACCCGTGGCTGATCGCCGTCGCGATGATGCGGGTCGGCAACAAGCTCGACTCCTATCGATTGCTCGCCGAGGCGCTCGCGGGGCTCGAGGGCGAGCGCTGGCGCCTGCTCGTCGTCGGCGACGGCCCGGTGCGTGCCCAGGTCGAGTCTTCGTTTGCCCGATTCACCTGCGGACGCGTGGTGTTCACGGGCGCGCTGGCGGCCGATCGCCTGCGGCCACTGGTGGCGAATTCAGACCTGTTCGTGTGGCCCGGGGTGCGCGAGCCCATCGGTATGGCGATGCTGGAGGCCCAGGCGGCGGGCGTGCCGGTGGTCGCCGGAGACAGCCCGGGGATCGCCGCCATCGTCGACGACGGCCGCACCGGTCGCCTGGTCCCGAGGGGCCGGGTAGAGGCTTTCAGCGACGCCGTCGCGGCACTGCTGCGGGCGCCCGCCGAGCGCCTTGCCCTCGGCGTGCGGGCGCGCCAGGCGGCGCTGCGGGACCACGACATGGACACCGCCAGTGCCGCCCTCGACGGCGTGCTGAGGGGTCTGCGCGCGGGGCAATGGCCGTGAGCGGGCTGCTGCTCATTCGCCACGGCCGCACCCCCTGGAACGCGTGCGGCCGGATTCAGGGCCACCGCGACATCGGTCTGAGTGCGGCCGGTCGGGCCGAGATCGCGGCCGCCCGGGTGCCCCCCGAGTATGCGCATTTCCGCTGGTACGCGAGCCCGCTGCGGCGGGCGGTGCAGACCGCCGAGCTGCTCGGCGCCCGGGAGCTCGAGACCGATGCGCGCCTCATGGAGCTCGACTGGGGTGAGTGGGAGGGCTGGACCCGCGGCGAGCTGCGCGCCCGCCACGGCCGCGCCTACGCGGAGAACGAGGCCCGCGGCCTGGACTTTCGCCCGCCCGGCGGGGAGAGTCCCGCGGAGCTGCGCGTGCGCTTCGGCGCCTGGCTCGCGGAGGTGGCCGCGGGCGGCGCACCGGCCATCGCCGTCACCCACAAGGGCGTGATTCAGATGGCCTTGGCGATGGCCACCGGCTGGGACCTGACTTCCCGGGCGCCGACGCGGCTGGACTGGCAGCGCGGGCAGCTGTTTCGCCTCACGCAGCCGGCGGGCGGGCTCGAGGTGGCGCGCCTGAACGTGGTCCTGGGCGGCAGCGCCCCGGCGCCGCGCCGCG
>JAABYT010000041.1:94172-94739 GCA_011775625.1 Gammaproteobacteria bacterium
GTGCGGCCGCACCGCGACGCTGTGGTGGCGTGACGACGATGCGGTGGCGGTCACGGCGGCGCTCGAGCGCCTGCTCGAGGTGCACCGGCACAGCGGCGTGGCGCCGGCGATTGCCAGCATTCCGGCTCATGCAGAAGAAGGGCTGGCTGAAAAACTTGAACACTACCCCTCGATTGCGGTATTGCAGCACGGGTACGCGCACAAGAACTACGCCAACCAAGGAGAGCGCGCCATCGAGCTGGGAGGAGACCGGCGCCGCGAGCATGTGGTGGCCGAGCTGAAAAAAGGTTGGGGCAGGCTGGCGACGCTGTTTCCGCAGCGTCTGCTGCCCGTCATGGTCCCGCCGTGGAACCGCATCTCCCCGGAGCTGTTTCCGGAGCTGTGCGCGCTCGGCTTCCGCGCGCTGTCCGCTTTCGCTCCTCGGGCGCGGCGCGAGGCCATCGCCGGGCTGCTGCAGGCGAACTGTCACGCCGATCTCATCGACTGGCGCAACGGCCGCCGATTTCGCGGCGAGGATCGCACCCTGGATCAGATCTGCACCCATCTGGAAGCCCGGCGCAGCGGCGC
>JAABYT010000041.1:94785-95544 GCA_011775625.1 Gammaproteobacteria bacterium
TGGCTGGAGGCCGAGCAAGCATGCCTGCTGCCATGACCTACCGCTATCCGTGGCAGGCGATGGTGCCGGACTACGCTCGCGCCGCCATCGGTATCGTGTGCGCCGGCGCGCCGCTGGCGCTCACCGAGCTGCCGCTCGCGGTAACGGCCGTGCTGGCGTTTCTGGCGGCGATATTCGCCGCGTTCGCCGCTCAGGCGGCCCTCAGGCACGCCACCCGGATTCTGGTGAGCGGGCGCGACATTCGCGCCCTGCCGATGGGCATCCGACTCGACTGGGACCGCCTGACGCGGCTCAGGCTCGCCTATTTCTCCGTGCGCCGGGACGGGCGCCAGGGGTGGATGGAGCTCAAGCTCGCCAGCGGGCGGTGCACGCTGCGTATCGACTCGCGTCTCGAGGGCTTCACCGAGGTGGTGCGCCAGGCGGCGGCGGCTGCGGGCGAGGCGTGCGTGCCGCTCGAGCCGGCGACGCTCAGCAATCTCGCCAATCTCGGTATCGCGGTTGTCGACGCGCCCCCATTAGAGGAGCATCGCTGAGATGAGCGACAATCTCATCGAGGTACGCGATCTCAGCATCGACTTCCGTCTCCATGCGCAGGGCGTGATCCAGGCGGTGCGAGGCATATCGTTCCGCATCCGTCCGGCCTCCACGGTGGCCCTGGTGGGGGAGTCCGGCTCGGGCAAGTCCGTGATCTCCCAGGCGATCATGGGCGTGCTGCCGAAGTCTGCGCAGCTCGGCGGTCACATCCTGTTCAACGATGCC
>JAABYT010000041.1:95609-101272 GCA_011775625.1 Gammaproteobacteria bacterium
ACGGTCGGCAATCAGATCTCCGAGGCGGTTCTGCTTCACCAGAACGCCGACCGCGCCACCGCGCTCGAGCTGACCCGTGAAATGCTCGCCCGGGTCGGCTTTCCGGATCCGAGCAAGGCGCTCGACACCTATCCTTTCGAGCTCTCGGGAGGGCTCCGCCAGCGCGCCATGATTGCCATGGCGCTGGTGTGCCGGCCGGCGCTGCTCATCGCCGACGAGCCGACCACTGCCCTCGATGTCACCATCCAGGCGCAGATCCTCAGGCTGCTGCAGGATCTGCAGAGCGAGCTGCAAATGGCGGTGCTGCTGATCACCCACGATCTGGGCGTGGTGGCGAACATGGCCGAGGAGGTGGTGGTCATCTACCACGGCGAGCTGATGGAAAGCGGTACGCTCGACGATATCTTCGGCGATCCCCGTCATCCCTATCTGCGGGCCCTGATGCGCGCGGTGCCGCGGGTCGGCATGAAGGCCGGCGAGCGGCTCACGCCGGTGCGCGAGGTCGAAGTCATCGACGGCGGCCACCTGGGCTCGGAATCGCGAACTCCCGAGACGGCGAAAAACGGCGACGTCCTGCTCGAGGTGTCGGGAATCAGCAAGCGCTTCTCGATTCGCCGCACCGGCTGGTTCGGAGGCGGCGGCGATGCCGGCGTGCAGGCGCTCGACAACGTGAGCTTCGACATTCGCCGCGGCGAGTGTCTGGGTCTGGTCGGTGAGAGCGGATGCGGCAAGACCACGGTCAGCAAGATCATCCTGCGGGTGCTCGACCCCGACTCCGGCAGCATCCGTTTCGACGAGGGTCGCGGGCTGCACTCGCTGCTGGCGCTGAGCGACGACGAGCTGGCGGCCCTGCGGCGAAGGATTCAATACATATTCCAGGATCCGGTGAGCTCGCTGAATCCGCGCATGACGGTCTTCGACATCATCAGCGAGCCGCTCATCATTCACGGCCAGTCGGACGCGAAAGCCCGGGTCGCGATCGTCAAGGAGCTGATGCAGCGTGTCGGGCTCGATCCGCGTTTCCTTTCACGCTATCCGCACAGCTTCTCCGGCGGACAGCGCCAGCGCATCGGAATCGCCCGGGCGCTCGCGCTCAATCCCGAGCTGATCATCTGTGACGAGCCGGTGTCGGCCCTCGATGTGTCGGTTCAGGCCCAGGTGCTCAATCTGCTCAAGGATCTGCAGGAGCGCTTCGGCCTCACGTATCTGTTCATCTCCCACAACCTCGCGGTGGTGGACTACATGGCCGACCGCATCGCGGTCATGTGCGCCGGCTATCTGGTGGAAATGGCGCCGCGAGAGGTGCTGTTCCGAAACCCCGTGCACCCCTACACCAAGGCGCTGCTGGCCGCCGTGCCGCGGCCGGATCCGGGGCGCAAGCTCGACTTGAGCGCGCTGATGGAGGGCAAGGTGTCGAGTCCGGCGGCGTGGGAGGCGCCGTTCGGCGTCACCGACGATGAGCGCCCGGAGCTCATCGACATCGGCGAGGGGCACTACGTGCGCGCCGCTCATTCGTTGCTCACGCAGGTATGATGGGTCCATGTTCCGGTTCCTGATTCGCCGCACGCTGGTCATGATCCCGACCCTGCTGGTGATCAGCGCCATGGTGTTCATCATCATTCAGCTCCCCGAGGGCGATTACCTCACCAGCTACATCACCGAGCTCGAGGCCCAGGGCGAGAAGGTCAGCGCCGAGAAGATAGCCTTTCTGCGCGAGCAGTACGGCCTCGACAAGCCGCCCATCGAGCAGTACTTCGCGTGGCTCTTCGGCATGCTCAGGGGCAACCTGGGGTTCTCGTTCGAGTACAACCTGCCGGTGTCGCAGGTGGTGGGCGATCGCCTGTTTCTGTCGTTTCTGCTCTCTTTCTCGACGATTCTATTCACCTGGGTGGTGGCATTTCCGATTGGTGTGTACTCGGCAACGCATCAGTACAGCTGGGGTGATCACGGACTGACCTTCATCGGCTTTCTGGGGCTCGCGACACCGAACTTCCTGCTCGCGCTGGTGCTGCTTTACTTCGCCAACGTCGTGTTCGGCACCTCGGTAGGCGGCCTCATGGATCCGCAGTATCTGGATCAACCCATGAGCTGGGCGAAGTTTCTCTCCGTGCTCGAGCATCTCTGGATCCCGGTGATTGTCATCGGAACCTCCGGCACCGCCGGGATGATCCGGCGCCTGCGCGCCAATCTCCTCGATGAGCTGCAGAAGCAGTACGTGATCACCGGCCGCGCCAAGGGCCTGTCGCCCTTCAAGCTGCTGATGAAGTATCCCCTTCGCATGGCGCTCAATCCGTTCATTGCCGATATCGGCAATCTCCTGCCGCAGGTGGTCTCCGGTGCCGCCATCGTCTCGGTGGTGTTGTCGCTGCCGACAACGGGGCCGATGCTGCTGACCGCCCTGCAGAGTCAGGACATGTACCTGGCCGGCTCCTTTCTCATGTTCCTTGCCGCGCTCACCGTGGTCGGCATGTTTCTCTCCGACCTGGCGCTGGCGGCGCTCGACCCGCGCATCCGCCTCGAGGGAGGGCTGCGACGATGAGCGCCGCGAAGCAGGACCGCTTGGAGCACTTCGTCTCCACGGCGCCCTTCGATCCGTACTCGATCGAAGCGCTCACCGCCGAGCAGGAACGCTACTACATGGCGTCGCAGTGGCGCATGATGTGGTGGCGTTTCAAGCGTCACCGTCTCGCCGTGGTGTCGGGCTTGATTCTTCTCGTCATGTACCTCTCCATTCTCGCGAGCGAGATTCTGGCCCCGTACAACCTGCACAGCCGCCACACCGACTTCATCTATGCGCCGCCGCAGGCGATCCACCTGTTTCACGAGGGCCGGTTCGAGGGCCCGTTCGTCTACAGTTACAGCTTCGAGCTCGACATGGAGAACCTGCGCCGTGTGTACAAGGAGGATCTGGACGAGATCCAAAAGCTGCGATTCTTCTGTCTCGGTGATGCCTACAAGTGGATGGGGCTGATTCCCGGCAGCTTTCACCTGGTATGTCCTGCCGAGGACGGAACCCTGTTTCTGGCGGGCACCGATCGCCTCGGTCGCGACGTGCTTTCGCGCATGATCTACGGCGCGCGTATCTCGCTCACCGTCGGCCTCATCGGCATCGCCATCAGCTTCATCATCGGCATCGTGCTCGGCGGACTCGCGGGCTACTACGGCGGCTGGGCGGACAGCATCGTGCAACGGCTCATCGAGATCATCCGATCGTTCCCCGAGCTGCCCCTGTGGATGGCGCTGTCAGCCGCGCTGCCGGTGACCTGGAGCCCGGTTGGCGTGTTTCTGGGCATCACCGTGATCCTCGGCCTGGTGGACTGGACCGGGCTCGCGCGCGCGGTGCGCTCCAAGCTCCTGGCGCTCAGGGAGGAGGATTTCGCCACCGCGGCGGTGCTCATGGGGGCGCGCCCGGCGCGCGTCATCGGTCGCCACCTGCTGCCGAATTTCATGAGCCACCTGATCGCGTCGGCGACCCTCTCGATTCCCTCGATGATTCTCGGTGAGACGGCCCTCAGCTTTCTCGGCCTGGGACTGAGGCCGCCGGTGACCAGCTGGGGCGTGCTGCTCACCGAGGCGCAGAACATCAACGCCGTGGCGCTCTATCCGTGGCTGATGCTGCCGGTGTTGCCGGTTGTGGTGGTGGTGCTGGCTTTCAACTTTCTCGGCGACGGCCTGCGCGACGCGGCCGACCCCTACAAGTCGGACTGACCTTCCCGTCCCGGCAAAGCGCGCCGGCCCTAGGCCTCGACGATCTCCACCTCGTGGCGGATATCCACTGTCGGGCGCAGCATGGCGGTGGCCGAGCAGTACTTCTCCGCCGACAGGGACACCGCCCGCTCGACCGCCGAGGGCCGCAGATCCTTTCCGGTGACGACGAAGCGCATGCGCACCCGGGTGAAGACCCTCGGGATGCTCTCCGCGCGCTCGGCCTCGAGCTCGACCACGCAGTCGGTCACGGCCTGGCGCGCTTTTTTCAGGATTGAGACCACGTCGAAGGCGCTGCAGGCGCCCATGCCGATGAGGACGGCCTCCATGGGGCGCACGCCCGCGTTGCGGCCGCCGTGCTCCGGCGCCCCGTCCAGAACCAAGCGGTGGCCGCTGCCGGACTCGGCCTCGAATGCAACCTCGCCCAGCCATTTCAACCTCGCCTTCATGCGCCGCCCTCCGGGATATCACGTCGACAGGTGCCCAACCCTGTCATAGACTTAGAGAGATTTTGGATTGTACCAGTCGCCAGGACCCGGCGGAGCAAAATATGTCGCTAGATCAAGCGTTTGACCGACAGGGCGTGATTTCCAGGTTCCTCGAGCACTGCCATCGCAGGACCTTTCCGGCCAAGACCGTAATCATCAACGCCGGCGACTACTCGGACGAGCTCTACTACCTGGTCAAGGGGTCGGTCTCGGTGCTCATCGAGGACGACGACGGCCACGAGATCGTGCTCGCCTATCTGAACGAGGGCGACTTCTTCGGCGAGATCGGCATGTTCGACGAGAAGCGCGAGCGCAGCGCCTGGGTGCGGGCCAGGACCCAGTGCGAGGTCGCGCAGATCAGCTACGAGCGCCTGCGGACCCTCTCGAACGAGCTCCCCGAGGTGCTCTACGCGATGCTGGCGCAGCTGGCCCTGCGTCTGCGCAATACCAGCCGCAAGGTCGGTGACCTGGCCTTCATGGACGTGTCCGGGCGCGTCGCGCGCGCGCTCCTCGACCTGTGCAAGCAGCCCGACGCCCTGACCCATCCGGACGGCATGCAGATACGCATCACCCGCCAGGAGCTCGGGCGCATCGCCGGCTGCTCGCGGGAAATGGTCGGCCGGGTCTTGAAGAACCTCGAGGAGGAGACCCTCATCTCCGTCTCCGGCAAGACCATCGTCGTCTACGGCGCCCGTTAGCCGGCGCCCCTCAGCCCAGATCGAACAGCGCCGCCAGGCGCTCGCCGGGGTGCTCGGCGCGCATGAAGGCTTCGCCGACCAGGAAGCTGTGCACGCCGTGCTCTCTCAGGAGCCGCACGTCCTCGGGCGTGTGGATGCCGCTCTCGGCAATCACCAGCCGGTCGTCGGGGATCGCGCCGAGCAGATCGATGATGGTGTCGAGGCGCGTCTCGAAGGTGCGCAGATCCCGGCTGTTGATACCGAGCATCAGCCGGTCGAGATGCAGCACGCGCTCGAGCTCGCTCGCGTCGTGCACCTCCACCAGGACGTCCATACCGAGGTGCACGGCGAGCCCGGCGAGATCGTTGATGGCCGCATCACCGAGAGCGGCGACGATAACAAGGACGCAATCCGCCCCGAGCGCGCGCGCCTCGTAAACCTGGTAGGCGTCGATCGTGAAGTCCTTGCGCAGCACCGGCAGCGAGCAGGCGGCGCGGGCGTTCGCCAGGTGCTCGTCGGCGCCCTGGAAAAAGTCCCGATCGGTCAGCACCGATAGCGCAGCGGCGCCGCCCGCCTCGTAGTCCCGGGCGATGGCGGCCGGGTCGAAATGCTCACGCAGCACCCCCCGGCTCGGCGAGGCGCGCTTTATCTCGGCGATAACCGCTGCGTCGCCTTTGCCGAGACGCGCCCTGAGCGCGTCGGCAAAGGGGCGGGGGTCGGGCATGCCCTCGATACGCGCACCGAGCTCGCGAATGTCGACCTGTCGGCTGCGCTCGGTGATCTCCTCGGCTTT
>JAABYT010000041.1:101323-103765 GCA_011775625.1 Gammaproteobacteria bacterium
GATTTCAGATCCGCGGCGAGGCCCGAGGCGTAGATCGCCGCCCCGGCGTTGAGCGCGACGATGTCCCGCGCGGGCCCGTCGGCATCGTCGAGCACCGCGCGGACTTTCGCGAGGCTCTCCTCCGGTGACGCCACGCTCAAGCTCGAGAGATCGGCCCTCTGCATGCCGAACTGCGTCGGGTTGATGCTGTGCACGCGCAGCTCGCCGGCCTTGGCCTCGGCCACGTGGGTCTCGGCGCCGATGCTGATCTCGTCGAGGCCGTCATCGGAGTGCACGACCAGAACGTGGCGGCTGCCGAGCTCGGCCAGCACGCGGGCGAGGGGCTCGATGAGATCGCGGCTGAACACGCCCACCACCTGATTGGGCGCGGCGGCGGGATTGGTCAACGGTCCGAGCACGTTGAATATGGTGCGCACGGCCATTTCCCGCCGTGGCCCGATGGCGTGCTTCATGGCACCGTGATGCTTCGGTGCGAACATGAAGCCGACACCGACCTCCTCGATGCAGCGTGCGATCTGCTCGGGCGTCAGATCCAGGTTGACGCCGGCGGCCTCGAGCAGGTCCGCGCTGCCCGAGCGGCTCGAGGCGGATCGGTTTCCATGCTTCGCGACCCGGGCGCCGGCGCCGGCGGCGACGAACGCGCTGGCGGTGGAGATGTTGAAGGTGCTGCTGGCGTCGCCGCCGGTGCCGCAGGTGTCCACCAGATGCTCGGCCTTCACGTGCACCGGGGTCGCGAGCTCGCGCATGACGCTGGCGGCCGCCGCAATCTCTTCAACGGTCTCCCCTTTCATGCGCAGGCCGATGAGGAAGCCGCCGATCTGGGACTCGGTGGCCTCGCCGCTCATGATGGTGCGCATCACCGAGGTCATCTCATCGCGCGAGAGATCGCGATGCTCGGTCACTGCCCGGATTGCCGATTGAATGTCCATGTTGCCTCTCGGTCGCTAGTGTTCGCTCGCCTGCAGGAGCGGATCTGCCCCGGAGCTCTCAGCGACCAGCCCCGCTTGCGCCACGCGCGGCTGCCCGATCGCCAGAAAGTTCGCGAGCAGGCGGTGCCCGTGGCGGGTGAGTATCGCCTCGGGATGGAATTGTACGCCAACGCAGTTCCAGCGGGTGTGCTCGACGCCCATGATCTCGTCGGCACGGCCATCGTCGGAGCGCGCCCGCGCGGTGATGCGCAGGCACGCGGGAAGGGTCTTCTCGGCGACGACGAGCGAATGGTAGCGCGTTGCCTCGAACGGCGAGGGCAGCCCGCAGAAGACCCCCGTGCCCTGGTGTCTGATCATCGAGGTCTTGCCGTGCATGGTTGCGTGGGCATGCACGATGCGCGCGCCGAAGGCCTGCGCGATGCACTGGTGGCCGAGGCACACGCCGAGTATCGGTATGCGATCGGCGAACCGCTCGATGACCGCCAGCGACACGCCGGCCTCGTTGGGGGTGCAGGGGCCCGGCGAGATGACGACGCCCCGGGGCGCCATCTCGGCGATGTCCGCGAGGCTCAGCCGATCGTTCCGGTACACGGTGACCGCCTCGCCGAGCTCACCCAGGTACTGCACCAGGTTGTAGGTGAACGAGTCGTAGTTGTCGATCATCAACAGCATGGCCATTCAGCGCGCAGCGCTTACCCGGTCGCGGGGAGCAAACAAGTTGGGCAGCTCGGCCAGCGAGTCGACCAGCGCATCCGGATTGCTCGCGGCAATGTCACCGTCGTGGTTGTAGCCGTAGGTGACGCACACGATACCGAAGCCGGCGGCGCGCGCGGCGGCGACATCGTTGACGGAGTCGCCGATGAGCAGCGACTCGGCCGCGTCGGCGCCGAAGTGGCGGGCGGCGTGCAGCAGTGGCATCGGGTGGGGTTTCTTCTCGGCCACGCTGTCGCCGCCGACGACCAGCGTGAAATAGCGATCGAGATCGAGCGCCGCGAGCAGCTTTTCAGCGTAACGGGCCGGCTTGTTGGTGACGCAGCCGAGCGCGACGTGTGCACCGTCGAGAAACTCGAGCCCTTCCCGCACGCCGTCGTAGACGCGGCTGCGATCGCTCGTGTGGGCTGCATAGAGCTCCTTGAAGAGGGTGAGCGCCTGCGCGTGGCGCGGCTCGGGGCTCGGATCGTCGGCGAGCGCCCGCTCGACGAGCACGTCGATGCCGTTGCCCACCCAGCCGCGCACCCGCTCGGGCCCGGCCGGCGGAAGCCCGAGACGCTCCAGCATGCGGTCGACGCAGAAGGCGATGTCGGGCAGGCTGTCCACCAGCGTGCCGTCGAGATCGACCAGCGCGAGCGCGGGCAGCCGCATCGCGCGCTTCACCCCGGCGGCCGCGCTCGATGGCCGCGCGCATGGCATCGATGGTGGCGCGGTAGTCGTCGGCACCGAAGATGGCGGACCCTGCAACGAAGGTATCGGCGCCGGCGGCGGCGATCTCGGCGACATTTTCGACCTTGACGCC
>JAABYT010000001.1:0-19452 GCA_011775625.1 Gammaproteobacteria bacterium
GGGCTGGGCCGGCGCGGGCGCGGGCTGGGCCGGCGCGGGCTGGGCCGGCGCGGGCGCGGGCTGCGCAGGCGCCGGCACGACGCGCGCCTGGTCGCGCGGCAGCAGGTCCCGCCACATGCCGGACACGAACAGGTAGCCGCCGCCGGCGCCGATCGCCAGCAGCAGGACGAGCGCGACGACGAGACCCTTCCTGCCGCCGCCTCTCGGCTGCGGCGCCAGGTCGCGCTCGCGCGCAATCTCGGGACGCGCCGGCGCCACCGACACCGCCGCCGCCGCGCGCGCCGGTGCCGGCACCTCTGCCGGCTGGCGCTCGATGAGATCGACGACGACGATGGTGGTGTTGTCCTGGCGCGGACGTTTCGCTTCGTCGACCGCCTTCAGCAGCCCCGCCACGCACTCCTTGGGCGTGTGAGACCAGGCCGAAGTTTTCAGGATGGTGTCCTTCTCCAGCGTATCGAGACCGTCGCTGGCGATGATGACGCGATCGCCGGGCAGAAGCTGAAAGCCGGAGCCTGGGCAATCCACCTCGGCGATCTCTTCACCGGTCATGGCGCTCATCAGCATGTTCCGCGACAGGCCCGCCTCGGCTTCAACATCGATGCCCTGGGCCCGCATGCGATCGAGATAACCGCCGTAGCTGTGATCCTCGTTCTTCTTGATGAGGTCACGGTCGCGGATGAGATACAGATGGCTGTCGCCAACGCTGACCCAGTAGATCTTGCCCTTGGTGATGGCCGCCGTGACCATGGTGCAGCCCATTCCGTCCAGGCCGGGCGTCTCTTCGATGGATTCCTTCAGCCCCTCGTTGGCATTCTTGAGCGCCTCGCGCAGCACTCCCGGCGGGTCCTGCTTGCCGAACTTACCGGTGAAGGTCTTGTTGAACGTGGAGACGACCAGATTACTGGCGATGTTGCCGGCGGCGTGCCCGCCCATGCCGTCGGCCACGACGATCAGCGCGGACGATTTGGAATTCCCGCTGTCGTCGTCGAGATAAGTCGTCAGGAACGCGTCTTCTTGATAGTCCCGGGCACCCGCGATCTGATCGCCAGATATTTCGAGGCTGAGTTCCACGCGTCGTCCCTAATCGCTGAAGCAGCGGCTGACCCGGTTCGTTCTGGAAACGCCCATCCGGTTAAGTGTAGGACATGGCCCGGACGGTGCGACAGAGCAATTATATGAGCTGGATCGGCCCGGATCCGGCGACCGCGGGCGCCCGGCCGGGGATGTGTGATCCGCTTCACGAACCGGAGTGCGGCCGGGGGCGTCGGCCCGTCGTCAACGTTAAAGCCGGACCTCGATACCCCGGGCCGCCATGCTGCGCTTGGCCTCGCTGATGGTGTACTCGCCGAAGTGGAAGATGCTCGCGGCCAGCACCGCGTCGGCACCGCCGGTCAGAACTCCCTCGCTCAGGTGCTCCAGGTTGCCCACGCCGCCGGAAGCGATGACCGGGACCGGCACCGCATCGACCACGGCGCGCGTGAGCTCGAGATCGAAGCCGTTGCGGGTGCCGTCCCGGTCCATGCTGGTGAGCAGTATCTCGCCGGCGCCGAGCTCGGCCATGCGCCTCGCCCAGGCGACCGCATCGAGGCCCGTGGGGGTGCGCCCGCCGTGGGTGAAAACCTCCCAGCGCGATGCCGACTCGTCGTCGCCCTCCCGCGGCGCAACGCGCTTGGCGTCCACGGCCACAACGATGCACTGGGAGCCGAAACGAGAAGCAGCCTCTTTCACGAACTCCGGATTCGCAACCGCCGCGGTGTTGATCGAAACCTTGTCGGCGCCGGCATTGAGCAGACGCCGCACATCGGAGCTGTTCCGCACGCCTCCACCCACCGTCAACGGTATGAACACCTCGCTGGCGACGGCCTCAACCACAGATACGATCGTGTCTCGATCGTCAGAGGAAGCGGTAATGTCGAGAAACGCGAGCTCGTCAGCGCCCTCCTCATCGTAACGCCGCGCAATTTCCACCGGGTCGCCTGCGTCGCGAATGTCGACGAAGTTGATGCCCTTGACGACGCGTCCGGCATCCACATCGAGGCACGGGATAATTCGCACTGCCAGAGTCATCGCTAGCTCGCACCGCCCGCGATCCGATCGGCCAGATCCTGGCCTTCTTTGAAATCGAGACTGCCTTCGTAAATTGCGCGGCCGGTGATCGCGCCGACGATGCCCTCATCGGCAACTTCACACAGTGCGCGCACGTCATCAATCGTGTGGATGCCGCCGGCGGCAATGACGGGAATCTTGATCGATCGCGCGAGCTCCACTGTCACCTCGACGTTGGCACCCGTCATCATTCCGTCGCGACCGATATCCGTGTACACGATGCATTCCGCTCCATCCCGCTCGAACTGCTGGGCGAGATCGATCACATCGTGATGGGACAATTTCGACCAGCCATCGGTGGCGACCTTGCCGTCTCGGGCATCCAGTCCTATGAAAATGCGACCGGGGAATTCCGCGCACACGTCGGCAACGAAGTGCGGTGCATTGACGGCTTTGGTGCCGATGATAATGTAGGTCACGCCGGCATCCAGGTACGACTGAACAGTGTCGTCGTCACGGATACCGCCCCCGACCTGGACGGGCACTTCGGGAAAGCGCTCCGTGATACTTCGGATGACCTCGGCATGCTCCGGCCGACCGCTCACGGCGCCGTCGAGATCGACGATGTGCAGCCTGCGGGTACCCGCATCCACCCAACGCCCGGCCACCGCCACGGGGTCGTCGGAGAACACGGTTTCCTCCTCCATGCGACCCTGACGCAGACGAACGCAGCGTCCCCCTTTCAGGTCAATCGCGGGAATGAGAAGCATCGGTTGGAATTCCTGGAGGCGAACGTCGTAGCGGGCGGGTCGGAAGATCGAATCAGGCGGTTATCACACAGATAAAATAAATAATATCACGCGGACTAAATCAAGTGGGGGATGCGCCCGGAAATCAGTGGGCCTCGTCCCAGTTCTTGCCCGAGCCGGTATCCACTTTGAGCGGCACGCTGAGCTCGGCCGCCGACTCCATCAACTCTTTCACCTTCGCCTGAACGTCGTCGACGGCGTCCTCGACCACCTCGAGAACGAGCTCGTCGTGCACCTGCATGATCATGCGGGCCCGAGCGCCGCTTGTCCCGAGCCAATCGTGCAGCGCGATCATCGCCCGCTTGATGATATCGGCGGCGGTTCCCTGCATGGGCGCGTTGATCGCGGTGCGCTCTGCGTACTGGCGTCGCGCCGGATTGCGCGACTTGATCTCGGGCAGGTAGAGACGCCTGCCGAAGACGGTCTCGACGAAGCCTCGCTCGCGGGCGCGCTCGCGGGTCTCTTCCATGAAGCGTTTAACCCCGGGATAGCGTGCGAAGTAGAGATCCACGTACTCCTGGGCCTCACGGCGGGGAATGCCGAGCTGGCGCCCGAGGCCGAACGCCGACATGCCGTAGATGAGACCGAAGTTGATGGCTTTGGCGCTGCGCCTCTCATCGTCGTCGACCTCGTCGAAGGCGACGCCGAACACCTCGGAGGCCGTCGCGCGGTGAATATCCTCCCCCGACTCGAACGCTTGCTTGAGACCCTCGTCGCCGGAGAGGTGCGCCATGATACGAAGCTCGATTTGCGAATAATCGGCGGCGAGGATGCGATGGCCTTCGGGCGCGATGAACGCCTGTCGGATTCTGCGACCCTCGGGAGTGCGCACGGGAATATTCTGCAGGTTCGGATCCGTGGACGACAACCGGCCCGTCGACGCCACCGCCTGATGGTAGCTCGTGTGCACCCGGCCGGTGCCCGAATTGATGCAGGCGGGCAACGCATCGGTGTAGGTGGATTTGAGCTTGCTCATGCTGCGGTACTCGAGAATGAGCTTCGGCAGCGGATAGTCGAGCGCGAGCTCCTGGAGCACCGACTCGGCGGTCGACGGCTGGCCCTTGGGAGTTTTCTCGAGCACCGGGAGGTCGAGCTTCTCGAACAGGATTCCCTGAATCTGCTTCGGTGAGCCGAGGTTGAACACTTCGCCGGCTTCCTCGTATGCGCGCGCGGCAATATTCTCGATGCTCTCGGCAAGCTCGGAGCTCTGCTTCTCGAGCATCTTTCGATCGACCAGAACACCATTGCGCTCGATACATGACAACACCGGGACGAGCGGCATTTCTATTTCCTCGAAAAGCCGCTTCAGACGCTGCTCGGCTTCGAGCCGGGGCCAAAGCGTGCGGTGCAGTTGAAGCGTCACGTCGGCGTCTTCCGCTGCGTAAGCAGCAGCCTGCTCGAGAGGAATCTGATTGAAAGTGAGCTGCTTGGAGCCCTTTCCGGCGATATCTTCGAAATGAATCGTACGATGACTCAGATATTTGAGCGCCAGCGAATCCATGTCGTGGCGTGTCGCCGTGCTGTCGAGCACGTAGGATTCGAGCATCGTGTCGAATCCGACCCCGACGAGATCGATGCCGCATCGCGCGAGGACGCTCATGTCGTACTTGAGATTCTGGCCCAGCTTGACGCGTTTCGGATCTTCGAGCAGTGGCTTGAGTGCAGCAAGCAGCTCGCTGCGCGAAATCTGTTCCGGCGCATCTACGTAGTCGTGACCGCACGGCACATATGCGGCTTCGCCTGGCTCGACTGCGAATGAAACGCCAACCAGCTCAGCGCTCATGTAGTCCAGGCTCGTTGTCTCTGTGTCGAATGCGAAATATTCCGACTGCTTCAGGCGTTTGATCCAGGTTGCCAGTCGTTTCGCATCGGTAACCGTCTCGTAGTTGGCTCTCGCCGCTTGCGCGGAAGATTGCTCGCTGCCCTCGAGAATCTCCGAGAGCCAGGTCTTGAACTCCAATTCCGCGTAGAGATCGCGCAACCGGTCGTTATCGGGCGCCTGACGCTGCAGGTCTTCGGGCCCGACGTCAAGTTCGACGTCGCGCTTAATGGTCACCAGCGTGCGGGAGAGAGGTAAACGATCCAGGCACTCGCGAAGATTCTCGCCCACCTTCCCTCCGATTTCCGCGGCGTGCCCCATAATGTCATCGAGGGTGCCGTACTGCTGCAGCCACTTGGCCGCTGTCTTCGGGCCGACTTTGGGGACGCCCGGAACGTTGTCCACGGTATCGCCGATGAGCGTCAGATAATCGATCACCTGCTCGGGCGCGATGCCGAACTTCTCCTTTACACCCTTCGGATCGAGGACACCGCCGTCCATGGTATTGACCATGGTGATGGACTTATTGACCAGCTGGGCCATGTCCTTGTCGCTGGTTGAAATGGTGACGCCAAAACCATGTTCCTTTGCCTGCTCGGCCAGCGTGCCAATCACATCGTCGGCCTCGACGCCCGGCACCTCCAGCAGCGTGATTCCCAGGGCCTCGACGATGGCGCGGATGGGGTCGAGCTGCTGGCGCATCTCGTCGGGCATCGGCGGGCGGTTGGCCTTGTACTCCGCGTACAGCTCGTCCCGGAAGGTCTTCCCTTTGGCGTCGAGCACCACCGCGAGATGTGTCGGCTGGTACTCGGCGAGCACCCGGCGCAGCATGTTGGTTATGCCGTAGGCGGCGCCCGTATGCGTACCCTTTGAATTGGTCAGCATCGGCATCGCGTGAAAGGCGCGGTACAGATATGATGAACCGTCGATCAGGACGAGTTGCTTTTTCCGTTCGGACATAATACGAGAGTGTACGTGGGCGCGGTCGCCACAGTAAATCCACCATGCCGGCCGACCCGCGCGCCTCGCCCGTTCCACATCACCGGAATCCAACCATGAATGACTCCGATCATCAGCCCCATCGACCCGGGGTGCCTGCTGTCAAGGATGCAGAACTTACGCGCGAATCCTGGAAGATCTTTCAAATCATGGCGGAGTTCGTCGAGGGCTTCGACAAGCTTGCCTCGATTCAGCCGTCGGTCAGTATTTTCGGCTCTGCGCGCACAAAACCGGACCACCCCGACTACGCGCTCGCAAAAGACATTGCCGAGCGCCTGTCGAACTCGGGCTTTTCCGTGGTGAGCGGCGGCGGACCGGGCATCATGGAAGCCGTCAACAAAGGCGCCTACGGGGGCAAATCGCTGAGCGTCGGCCTCAACATCACGCTTCCGCACGAGCAGGCGTCGAACGAGTTCCAGGACTTGAGCCTGCGTTTTCGCCATTTCTTCGCGCGCAAGGTGATGTTCGTCAAATACGCAACGGCCTACGTCGTGCTTCCGGGCGGATTCGGCACGCTGGACGAGCTGGCCGAGATGCTGACCCTGGTGCAGACCGGAAAGACCCGCCGCATCCCCATCGTGCTCGTCAACGGCCAATTCTGGTCCGGCCTGATAGAATGGTTCCGTGAAACCCTCGTGAAACGAGGCAATATCGATACCGACGACCTGGAACTGTTCCAGTTGGTGGACAAGCCGGAGCAAGTGGTCGAAGCTATCTTCGATTACTACGAGGAACGCGGCTTCGAGCCGTCGGCCGCCGAACGCGAGATCCTGTTACATCTATAAAACCGGACCTGGATTGCCTAGACCATTCGCCATACTGCTGGGGGCCGCGCTTGCGTGGGTTACCTGGACGCAGCCCGCGGCCCAGCCGGCGGCTGCCGGCGGCGAGCCGCCCGCCCTGGAGGCGGTGCCCGAGCCTCCGGACATCCCGCCGCAGGTTCAAAGCGGCGAGACGCTCGAGCCGGAGATCACCATCCGCCGCGACGACAAGCAGACGGTGACCGAGTACCGCACCAGCGGCCGACTGTATGCGGTCAAGGTGGAGCCGGTCGTCGGGCCGCCCTATTGGCTGGTCGACACCACCGGGGACGGATTCCTCGAGACCCGTTACGACAATTTCAATCCCCCTTATTTCATCCCCGGCTGGGTCATCTTGCGCTGGTAATCCGCGTCTCGGCCCCGGTGGTCGGCCGATCCGACGCGTCGTCCTCTGCGCACGCCTAGCCCGCCAGGAACAACGCGCCCAATCCCAGAAACGTAAAAAACCCGACGACATCGGTGACCGTCGTCAGCACTACGCCACCGGCCAGCGCCGGATCGATCAGCATCCTTCGCATCGCCATCGGCAACAGCGTGCCGGTGACCGCAGCGATGACGAGATTGATGACCAGGGCGACCGCCACGATGGCACCGAGCGCCGGCTGTCCGAACCAGTAGGTGGCGATGAGCGCGACCACCAGCGCCCACATCAGACTGTTGATGAGCCCGACCATGGTCTCCCTGCTCAACAGCCAGGCAGCGTTACTCTGGCCGACCTGCCCGAGAGCCATACCGCGGATGATGATGGTCAGCGTCTGGCTGCCCGCGATGCCGCCCATGCTCGCCACCACCGGCATGAGCACGGCGAGCGCCACGACCTTCTCGATGGTCGCCTCGAACAGGCCGATGACCCATGCGGCGAGCAGCGCCGTCGCCAGATTGATGCCCAGCCACAGCGTTCGCCGGCGCGAGGTGACGAGCACGGAGGCGAACAGGTCGTCTTCCTCGTGCAGACCGGCCATGCGCATGAATGCCTGATCGCCCTCGTCGCGAATCACGTCGACCACGTCGTCGATGGTGATTCGCCCGATGAGCTTTCCCGTCTCATCAACAACCGGGGCCGAGATGAGATTGCGCTGCTCGAAAAGTCGCGCGACCTCGTGGGACGGCATCGTCGCTTGGATAGCGTCGTGCTCGTCGATCATGTGGGTCGCGACGCTGTCCTCCGGATCGCGTATCAGCAGGTCGGCGAGTCTCAGCATCCCCACGTAGACGCTGTCACGGTCCACCACGAACAATCGGTTGGTTTTCTCCGGAATCTCCCCCCGCAGCCTCAGGTAGCGAACGACGGTCTCGAGGCTCACGTCGGCACGCACGGTCAGCACGTCGACGTTCATGAGACCGCCGGCGGTATCCTCCGGATAGGCGAGCACGGCCTGCAGACGCTCGCGATAAAGGTCGTCCATCGCCCGCAGCACCTCGTCGGCGACGGGCTCGGGGAGATCCTGGAGAATATCGGCGGCATCGTCGGGGTCGACTTCCTGTGCCACCGCCGCCAGCGCCTGCGGCGCCATCTGGCGCAGGTAGCTCGCGCGAACCGCGTCTTCGGCCTCCGCGAGGACCTCGGCCACCGACGCCGGGTCGAGCTGCCCCCAGACGATGTCACGCTCGGCCTCGGGCAGAGACTCGATGAGCAGTGCCACGTCGGCTGGATGCAGCTCGCGAACGAGCGCGTATACCTCGCTGACCGCCTCGCGCTCGAGCGCGTCGTTCAGTCGACGGAGATTCTCCTGGTGTTTGTCTTCATCGGCTTGCTGGTTCATACGCTGAGGCACCCGGAAGTGTCGGACGAGATCGGGACGGGGTTCGGTTCCGCCCATCCAGTGGCTGGCGGAACGCAGCCGAAGTGTAGCAGCAACGGTAGTGGAAAGGCGGCTTGCGCCTCGCTCAGAGTCGGTTCATCTCTTCGAGCAACGCGCTGCGCGTGGTCGACTTGATCACACGCATGACACGTTGGGAGAACTTGCGACTCTCGCGAACGTGGCTTTCGGTGATGACCTGCTTGACCTCGAGCAGGGCGTTGGGGTGAACGCTGAATTCCTTGAGCCCCATGCCGAGCAGCAACCGCGTGTAACGGGCGTCGCCCGCCATCTCGCCGCACATGGCAACGGGGATACCCACCTTCTGACCGGAGCGAATGGTCATCTGGATGAGACGCAGCACCGCCGGGTGCAGGGGGTCATAGAGATAGTTGACCTCGTCGTCGACGCGATCGATGGCGATCGTGTACTGGATCAGGTCGTTGGTGCCGATCGAGAGAAAATCCAGCTCGCGGGCAAAGATGTCGGCACATATGGCCGCCGCCGGCACCTCGATCATGGCGCCGACCGGCATGGTCTTGTCATAGGGCTGCCCGGCTTCATCGAGCTCCTTGCGACAGGCCTTGATCAATTCCAGAACCTGCGCGAGCTCGGCAGTGGTCGAAAGCATCGGAATCATCATGCGCACGGGCCCGTGTGCCGATGTCCTGAGAATGGCACGCAGCTGAGGACGAAAAAGGCCGGGCTCCTTCAGGCACAACCTCACGGCACGCAGTCCCAGCGCCGGATTGGAAGTCACCGGCGCGCCCGGGCGCGAACCGTCCACCTGCTTGTCGGCGCCGAGATCGAGCGTGCGTATCGTCACCGGCGCCCCTTCTCCGGCGCGCATCACTTCGGTGTAGGCCTGGTATTGCTCCTCCTCGCCCGGCGGCTCGTCGCGGTTCATGAACAGATACTCGGTCCGGTACAGCCCGATCCCCTGGGCACCCACCTGCACGGCTGTTTCGAGGTCTGCGGGCAACTCGACGTTGGCCTGCAGAACGATGCTCTCACCGTCGCAGGTCACGGTGGGCGCAAAGCGCAGCTTGCGCCGGGCAGCGTGGATGCGCTCGATCTCGCGCTGGCGCTTCTTGTAGTGGCGTACCGTCTGATCGTCGGGACCGACGAGCACCACTCCCTTACGACCGTCGACGATGACCGTGTCCTCATCGCGCAGGTACGGTCCCGCGTTGTGCAGGCCGACAACCGCCGGAATGCGAAGGCTGCGGGCGAGAATGGCCGTGTGCGAGTTGGGGCCGCCGAACTCCGTGACCAGCGCCGCGACGCCCTGATGCTGCATGAGCACCGTGTCGGCCGGAGTGAGGTCATCGGCAAAGACGATTTTCCCGGCAAACGAGCCGTCGGCCCGTCTGAGCGGCTTCTCGGTGTGCAGCAGGCGCATCTGCACGGTGTTGACCACATGGTCGATGTCGTTCTTGCGGGTGCGCAGATAGTCGTCGTCCATCGCATCGAACACGGCCACGAGCGCGTCGCGTTGCAGCTTCAGCGCCCATTCGGCATTGCGCCCTTCCTCGCGGATGAGCCTGATGGGAGCGCTCGTGATGGCGGAGTCGTCGAGCATCAGAAGGTGCGTGTCGATGAAGGCGGCGATATCGGTGTCGGTGTCCGGCGGAATATGCTCTCTTACGGCGCCGAGCTCTGCGCGGGCTTCGGCAACCGCGATGCCGAAACGCTCGACCTCCCTCTCGATCTCCGACTTCTCGACAAAATACTCGGGCACGTCGACGAGACCGCGCGCCACCATGTGGACCTTGCCGATGGCAATCCCCTTGGAAGCACCGATGCCGTGCAGCGAAAAAGTCATGCGATGGTTACCGTCATTCCGGCTCTCCGAAACGGTTCTGCACCAGCTGGGCGATCTCGGTAAGCGCCTCGTCGGCATCCGCACCGTCCGCACAGACCTCGATCACGACGCCCTTGGCCGCCGCCAGCATCATCACACCCATGATGCTCTTGGCGTTCACTTCCTGCGCGCCCCGCTTGATGGTGATCTCGCTCTCGAAACCCGATGCCAGACTGACGAGCTTGGCAGCGGCGCGCGCGTGCAGGCCGAGCTTGTTGACGATGGTGAGCTCGCAATTCGCCATTCTACGCTCCGCCGCCGGGGTGACACGCACGCCACTCGATAAGCGCCGCGACGAGCGCCTCGTCGTCGGCGCGGGCGGCAACCAGCGGGGCGTGCGTGACGCCCAGAGCGCGTGCCCGCCGGGCAATTCGCTCGCTGATGACCACGAAGCCGGTATCCTTCAGCCACCGCGCCCCACCGTTTGCGAGCATCTCGAACAGGTTCTCGAGTGCCTGCACGCTGGTCACCACGACCACGTCGATACCGCCCGCGCGTCCCTGCTCGGCCACGCGCGAGGCATCGAGGCGCGGTTTCGCGCGCCGATAAACCTCAGCATAGGCGACCCGGGCGCCTCGCTCCGAGAGCGTTCGGCCGAGCAGCTCACGGCCGCCTTCGCCACGCACGATGAGCACCCGGCACCCCGCCAGCGCGTCCTCGGCAAGCTCCGGCAGGGCGAGCAGCGCCTCGCTGCTCGCGCCGCCGGCGGGCCGCAGCACGTGCTCGAAGCCGGCCTGCTCCAGGGCCGCGGCGCTCGCCTCGCCCACCGCCGCGACGCGCGCGCGGCGCGGCACGCGGTCAACGAGCGCGAGCCCCTCGCGCACGGCGTTTGCACTGATGAATATTACCAGGGAGAACGCCTCCAGCCCGCCCATCAGGGCGCCGGCCGCGTCGCGGTCTCGCGCCGGAAGGATCTCGATGACGGGCAGGCGGATGGCGGTGCCGCCGCGGGATTCGATGAGCGCAGCGAGCGCGCCGCTCTGATGCGCCGGGCGCGTGACCAGAACCCGCAGCCCTTCGAGCGGGGGGCGCGTGGCGCGCGGCGCGCCGTCACTCATCGGCGTAGACCTCGGCGAGGATGCGGTCGGCTCCCCGGTCCAGCAGCCGCTCGGCCACGCGCTCTCCGAGCCGTCGGGGCTGGTCGCGTGGACCGCGCTCCTCCTCGCGCAGCACCGTGCTGCCGTCGATGCTCGCCACCAGCGCGCGCAGCCGCAGGTCCGCGCCGTCGATCTCGGCGAAGCCCGCGATGGGTACCTGGCAGCCGCCGCCGAGGCGCGCGTTCATGGCACGCTCGGCGCTCACCCGCGCATGACTCTCGGCATCGCCGAGCGGCGCCACCAGGGACGCGATGCGCGTGTCGCCTTCGCGGCACTCGATGCCGAGCACGCCCTGGCCCACGGCCGGCAGGATCACCTCGGGGGCAAGCGTCTCGCGCACCCGTCCGGCCATGCCGAGTCGCGCGAGGCCCGCGGCCGCCAGGATCAGCGCGTCGAAATCGCCCGCGTCGAGCCGTGCGAGGCGCGTGTTCACGCCGCCGCGCAGGGTGAGCACGTCGAGATCGGCCCTCGCCGCGAGAAGCTGACACCGGCGTCGCAGGCTGGAGGTGCCGACACGGGCGCCCGCGGGTAACGCCGCCAGACTCTCGTGGTCATTGGAGACGAGCGCATCGCGGGGATCGGCGCTCGCGAGAACCACCGCCAGCGCGAGCCCGGGCGGGATCTCCACCGGCACGTCCTTCAAGGAGTGCACCGCGATGTCGGCGCGATCCTCGAGCAGCGCGTGCTCGAGCTCCTTGAGGAAAAGGCCCTTGCCGCCCACCTTGGCAAGCGGCGCGTCGAGCATGCGGTCGCCCTGGGTGGACATGGGCACCAGCTCGACGTCGAGATCGCGGTGTGCGTCGCGCAGGAGGTCGCCTACGTGCTGCGCCTGCCAGAGCGCGAGCGGACTCTTGCGGGTTGCGATTCGAAGCACGCCCATCCGCGGCATTCTCACTGACGGTCGGTGTGAAAGCCAGCGCCGCGCCGGGCGCGCAACGGGGCACCGCGCGCGTGTATTATCCGACCACGCATTGGCGGAACGCGAAGCGCCCGCCCTCGGAGTACAGCATGACCGTGAAGCTCGGGGTCGTCATGGACCCGATATCGGAAATCACCGTCTACAAAGACAGCACGCTCGCCATGCTGCTCGCCGCGCAGGCGCGCGACTGGCAGCTCGAGTACATGGAGCTGCGGGATCTGTTCTTTCGAGACGGCGTCTGTCACGCGCGCATGCGACCGCTCGCGGTGCGCGACGATCGGCAGGACTGGTTCGATCTCGGCGCGCCCGAAACCCGGCCGCTGTCGGAGCTCGACGTGGTGCTGATGCGCAAGGACCCGCCCTTCGACATGGAGTACGTCTATGCCACGTACCTGCTCGAGCGCGCCGAGGAGCACGGCGTTCTGGTCATCAACAAGCCGCAGAGCCTGCGCGACGCGAACGAGAAGATGTACACGGCGTGGTTTCCCCAGTGTTGCCCGCCGACCCTGGTGACGCGCGAGATTTCGCGCCTCTACGCGTTCCTGGCCGAGGAGAAGAGCATCATCGTCAAGCCGCTCGACGGCATGGGTGGCGCGTCCATCTTCCGGGTCAATGAAGGCGAGGCCAACACCAATGTCATTTTCGAGACCATGACCTGGCACGAGCGCCGCTACATCATGGCGCAACGCTTCCTTGCCGAGATTCGTGACGGCGACAAGCGCATCCTGCTCATCGACGGTGAGCCGCTTGCCTACGCGCTCGCCCGCGTGCCCGCCGAGGGCGACGCGCGCGGAAACCTCGCCGCCGGCGCCACGGGAGTCGGCGTCGAGCTCACCGATCGCGATCGCTGGATAGCCGCTGAGGTCGGACCCGTGGTGAGGCGCAAGGGTCTGCTGTTCGTCGGTCTCGACGTCATCGGCGACTATCTCACCGAAATCAACGTCACCAGCCCCACCTGCATCCGCGAGCTGGATGCCATCTACGGCCTCGACATCGCCGCGCAGCTGATGGACGTCATCGAGGCGCGCCTGCGGCGCTGAGCGCCCGCGCCCCGCGGCGCCGCGAACCGGCCCCGGATGGGACTATAATTCAGGGGGTTTTTGCGCCTGGGTTCTGTTCGAGTGCACGCCGTCACGGCTCCGCCGACCGTCGAATCCGCGGATCGGCTGGGATTCACACTGTTCATCGCCATTGCCGCCCACGCCATCGTGGTGCTGGGGGTGACCTTCGCGCCCCACGAGCGCGCCCGGGAGCTGGTCAGCACCCTGGACATCGTCCTGGTCCAGCACCGCAGCGAGGAGGCGCCCGAGGACGTGGACTATCTGGCCCAGGCCAACCAGGACGGCGGCGGCGAGAGCGAGGCCGCCGAGCGCCCGGCCACCCCGCTGCGGGCGCCGTTCGTCGGCCCGATCCCGGACATCGCCATGGCGACGCCGCCGGTCGCGTTTCGCGAGGAAGTGCTCAGCACCGAGCTCGAGCCGGTGCCGACCGAGACCGCCGCCGCCGAGGACGTGAGCCCGCGCGCCCCGCCCGCGCCGGTCCTCACCCAGGACGCGGTCGAGACGCCGGACAAGCGGCTGAGCGAGCCGAGCAGCGAGCCGAGCGCCGAGCCCGACACCCGCATGGTGCGCGAGGCCGAGCAGAAACCGCAGCCCCAGCCCGAGCCCCAGGCGCAGCCGCGCACCGAACCCGCGCCCCAGACCCTGTCGGCCTCGGCGCTCATCGCACGCAGCCGCGCCATGGCCAGCCTGAGCGCCGAGATCGATCGAAGGCTGCAGGCCTATGCCAAACGCCCCAAGCGCAAGTGGATCACCGCCAGGACCCGGGAGCACAAGTACGCCGCCTACATGGAGGCCTGGCGACAGAAGGTCGAGCGGGTCGGCAACCTCAACTACCCGGACGAGGCGCGGCGTATGAATCTTTCGGGGAATCTGCTTCTCGACGTGGCGCTGCGCCCGGACGGCTCGGTCGAGGAGATCATTCTGCGCCGCTCGTCGGGCGAGCGCGTGCTCGATGACGCCGCCATCCGAATCGTCAATCTGGCGGCACCGTTCGCGCGCTTTCCGAAGAGCATCGCGGAGGAAACCGACATCCTCCACGTCGAGAGAACCTGGCAGTTCCTCTCGGGAAACCGATTCTCGAGCCGCTGAGCCGCGCCGCGCCGCCAAGACGCTCCGTGGGGGCGCTCCGCGGGGGCGCTCCGTGGGGGCGCTTGTCTCACGATTCGCGAGTGCCGATAATTCCGCTGGATGAATCTCACCAATCAATTCCTGATCGCGATGCCGGCCCTTCAGGACCCGAATTTCCACCGCACCGTGACCTTTCTGTGCGCTCACAACGAAGAGGGCGCCATGGGCATCGTCATCAACCGGCCGCTGGATCTCAAATTGGGTGAAGTGCTCGATCACATGTCCATCGAGGTCCTGAACGACAGTGTCAACGACATGACGGTGCTCCAGGGCGGTCCGGTGCAGCGCGAGCGCGGATTCGTCATCCACGAGCCCGCCGGCAACTGGGACGCGGTGCTGGCGGTGGGCAACGCCATCGGCGTCGCCACCTCGCGCGATATCCTCACGGCGGTCGCCAAGGGCGACGGCCCGCAGCGTGCGGTGGTGGCGCTCGGCTATGCCGGATGGGGCGCCGGACAGCTCGAGCGCGAGGTGCAGCAGAATGCCTGGCTGAGCGGCCCCGCCGACAGCAGCATCATCTTCGATCTGCCCTACGAGCAGCGCTACGAGAGCGCTGCACGCCTGCTCGGAGTCGACCTGGAGAGGCTCTCCGGCGAGGCTGGACACGCGTGACGGAGCGGGCGGAGACCCTGCTCGCTTTCGATTACGGGGAAAAACACATCGGCGTTGCGGTCGGACAGACGCTGACCGGCACCGCCAACCCGCTGGCGAGCATCCGCGTCAGCGACTCCAGTCCCGACTGGGACGCCATCTCGCGCATCATCGACACCTGGCATCCGGACGCGCTGGTCGTGGGGCTGCCGCTCAACATGGACGGCAGCGAGCAGACCGTGACCCGGCGCGCGCGGCGCTTCGGTAACCAGCTGCTCGGGCGCTACCGACTGCCCGTGCACCTGGTCGACGAGCGCCTCACGACCCGCGAAGCGCGCAATCGCCTGGCGGCGCAGGGCCGCGCCGGCGACGACGACCATCCCATCGCGGCGCAGATCATTCTCGAGAGCTGGCTCACCGAGCAGAGCGTGCGGCCGTGAGCGGGCTCCCCGACATCGACACGCTCATCGGCACGCTCGCCGGCGCGCTCGAGAAGCATCTCGCGCACCACGCCCGCGAGGCACCCCTGATGGTCGGCGTGCACACCGGCGGCGTGTGGGTGGCGAGGAAGCTGCACACGCTTCTTGCCATCGAGGAGCCGCTCGGCACCCTCAACATCAACTTCTACCGGGACGATTTCACCCGCATAGGCATGCATCCGATGGTCACGCCCTCGGATCTTTTTTCCGTCGACGATCGACACGTGGTGCTCATCGACGACGTGCTGCACACCGGACGAACGGTGCGCGCGGCGCTCAACGAGATATTCGACTACGGCCGTCCCGCGAGCGTGACGCTCGGCGTGCTGGTCGAGCGAAGCGGACGCGAGATTCCGATTCAGGCGGACGCCATCGGCCAGCACCTCAGCCTCACCGAGCACGAGTACGTGAAGCTGAGCGGCCCGGAGCCGCTGGCCCTGGAAATTACCCACAAGACCTGATACCAGAGTCGATCCATGCAGAGCCCCGGCGACACACTTCAGATAGACGCACACGGCAGGCTCAAGCATTTTCTCTCCATCGAGGGGCTCAATCGCGAGCTGCTGGTCAACATTCTCGACACCGCGGAGTCGTTCGCCGGCGTCGGCGAACGGGCCGTAAAAAAGGTGCCGCTGCTGCGCGGCAAGACCATCGTCAACCTGTTCTTCGAGCCGAGCACCCGCACCCGCACCACCTTCGAGCTCGCCGCCAAACGGCTCTCCGCCGACGTGCTCAACATCAGCGCGACGACGTCGTCGACGACCAAGGGCGAGAGTCTTCTCGACACCCTGCGCACGCTGGAGGCCATGCACTGCGACATGTTCATCGTGCGTCATGCCGAGAGCGGTGCTGCGCATTTCATCGCCCGCCATGCGGCGCCGCATATCAGCGTCATCAACGGCGGCGATGGCCGCCACGCGCATCCCACGCAGGCGATGCTCGACATGTTCACGATTCGCCGGCAAAAGGGCGACTTCTCTTCGCTCAAGGTCGCCATCGTCGGTGACGTGGCGCATTCGCGCGTGGCGCGCTCGCAGATCCACGCGCTCGTGACGCTCGGCGCCGCGGAGGTGCGCATTGTCGCGCCGCGCACGCTGGTGCCGCCGGGCATTCAGTCGATGGGCGTCTCGGTGCATCACGACCTGCGCTCGGGTCTGCGTGACACCGACGTCGTGATACTGCTGAGGCTGCAGAACGAGCGCATGCAGGGCGCGCTGCTGCCGAGCTCACACGAGTACTTCCAGTACTACGGCGTGACCGAGGAAAAGCTCGCTACGGCCGCCAGCGATGCTATCGTCATGCACCCGGGACCGCTCAATCGCGGCGTCGAGATCGACTCCGACGTCGCCGACGGCGCGCGCTCGGTGATCCTGCGCCAGGTGAGCTACGGCATCGCCATTCGCATGGCCGTGATGTCCATGGCCATCGGCAGCCACGCCGCCGCCGACAGGGGCGACGACTGATGCGCGTGCGCATCGCCGGTGCACGCGTGGTCGACCCGGCCTCGGGCATCGACGAGATCAGCGATGTCTACGTCGCCGAGGGGCGCGTGCAGGCGATCGGCAAGGCGCCCGACGGCTTCACCGCCGAGCGCGAGCTGCAGGCGACCGGGCGTATCCTGATTCCGGGCATCGTCGATCTGCGCGCGCGGCTGCGCGAGCCCGGCGCCGAGCACAAGGCGACCATCGCCAGCGAGACCCGCGCCGCCGTGCGCGGCGGCATCACGACCTTGTGCTGCCCGCCGGACACCGACCCCGTCATCGACACTCCGGCGGTCGCCGAGCTCATTCACCAGCGGGCCGCCGAAAGCCGACTCGCCCGGGTCGAGGTGCTCGGCGCCCTGACGCGCGATCTCGACGGCCAGAACCTGGCCGAGATGGGTGCGCTCAAGGAGGCCGGTTGCCTCGGTGTCTCCAACGCCCTCGCGCCGGTCACCGATACCGAGGTGATGCTGCGCGCCATGGAGTACGCCGTCACCTTCGGACTCACGGTGTTCGTGCACGCCGAGGACGCCCGGCTCGCCGCCGGGCGCCTGGTGCACGACGGTCCCGTCGCGACGCGGCTCGGCCTGCCGGGTATTCCGGAGATCGCCGAGACCATCGGCGTCGCACGCGACCTGCTGCTGGTCGAGCAGACCGGCGCCCGGGTGCATTTCTGCCATCTGTCCACCGGCCCGGCGGTCGACATGGTCCGCGATGCGCGCAGCCACGGGCTGCCGGTCAGCGCCGACGTTGCCATCCACCAGCTGCTGCTCACCGAGGCGGACATCGACGGCTTCGATGCCGACTGTCACGTGCGGCCACCGCTTCGCAGCGTCGACGATCGCGCGCGCCTGCGCGCCGGCGTGCGCGCCGGCGTCATCGGCAGCATCTGCTCCGATCACCAGCCCCACGAGGTCGACGCCAAGCTCAATCCGTTTCCTCAGACCGAGCCGGGCATCTCCTCTCTCGACAGCCTGCTGTCCCTGGTGCTCGGCCTGGTCGAGGACGACGAGCTCACGCTGTCGCAGGCAGTGGCGGCGCTCACCAGCGGCCCGTGCGCGGTGCTCGGTATCGATCGCGGCTCGCTGGCGGTGGGCGCGGCGGCGGATTTGTGTGTTTTCGACCCGCACGAGCGCTGGGTCCTCGACGATGCAAGCATGCTGAGCCGCGGGCACAATACGCCCTTCAAGGGCCATCGCCTCGCCGGCCGCGTCTGCCTGACCATGGTGGACGGCCGCGTGGTGTTCGAAGCGCCGCCGGCCTGAGGGGGGCGATCGTGGCAAAAGCCCACCGCAACACCATCTTCGTCGAGGACGCCGAGGTGCTCGCCAACGACACGTTCCCCGGCGATCAGTACGTGCTGCGCGTGCAGGCGGCCAAGCTCGCTGCCGCGGCGCGTCCGGGGACGTTCGCACATCTGCAGTGCGACCGGCTGCTGCCCATGCGCCGGCCGCTCTCCATCATGCGCGTGGATGCGCGCCGCGGCTGGGCCGATTTCCTCTACAAGACCGTCGGCCCGGGCACCGCGCTGCTGGCCGAACGGGCGCCGGGGGAGCGGCTCAGCGTCATGGGTCCCATCGGCGTGCCGTTCTCGGTGCCGGACACGCACCCGCTGGCGCTGCTCATCGGCGGCGGCGTCGGGATTCCTCCCATGGTATTTCTCGCCGAGCACCTGCGCCGCCAGCACCCGGAGGTTCGCCCCTTCGTGATCATGGGCTCCGAGGTGCCTTTTCCCTTCGAGACCCGTCCCTCGCAGACGCTGGTAGCCGGCATGCCCGCCGGCGTCATCGCCTGCATGCCGCTGATGGAGGACTGGGGCATCCCCAGCCGCCTGGCGAGCCTGCAGGGATATCCGGGCTGCTTCGAAGGCTACGTCACGGATCTGGCGCGCGCCTGGCTGGATGCCCTCGACGCCGAGCGGCGTCGCAGCGTGCATGTCTATGCCTGCGGACCGACCCCCATGCTCGCCGCGACGGCGGCGCTGGCACGCGAGTACGACCTGCCCTGCCAGGTATGCCTGGAGGAGTACATGGCCTGCGCCGTGGGCGGCTGCGCCGGCTGCGCGGTGCGCATCGACACCCCGCAGGGGCCGGCCATGAAACGGGTTTGCGTCGACGGTCCGGTCTTCGACGCATACAGTGTGCACTGGACCTGAACGGCATTCGCGCAAGTAAATCGTCATGACCGCATCCGCCGGCGACAGCCTTGACCAAACCACTTACCAGCTCGCGCCGATCACGGCCGTGCTCGGCGTGCAGATGCCCTGCGTTGCCTTCGGCGCACGCGTGCTCGCCGAGCGCGGGTGCAACGCATGAGCACTTCCATCGCATCCGGACAAGCGCGCCCCCTCGACGGCATCAAGGTCCTCGAGATGGGCCAGCTCATCGCCGGCCCGTTCGCCGGCTGCATGCTCGGCTACTTCGGCGCCGAGATCATCAAGGTGGAGCCCCCGGGAAGCGGCGACGCGCTGCGCAACTGGCGCGTGCTGAGGGACGGCACCTCGCTGTGGTGGCGGGCCATGGCCCGCAACAAGAAGTGC
>JAABYT010000001.1:19458-47450 GCA_011775625.1 Gammaproteobacteria bacterium
CGACGTGCTCATCGAGAACTTCCGCCCGGGCACCATGGAGAAGTGGGGCCTCGGGCCGGCCGAGCTCGAGCAGCGCAACCCGGGGCTCGTCTTCACGCGGGTGTCTGGATACGGACAGACCGGTCCACTCGCGCCGCGGCCGGGGTTCGCCTCGGTGTGCGAGGGCTTCGGTGGCCTTCGCCACGTCAACGGCTTCCCCGGCGAGACGCCGGTGCGGCCCAATCTGAGCCTCGGCGATACCCTCGCCGCGCTGCACGCGGTCATCGGCATTCTGCTCGCGCTCCAGCAGCGCGCCAGGGTCGATGGCAGCGGCCAGGTCGTGGACGTCGCCATCTACGAATCGGTGTTCAACATGCTGGAATCGGTGGTGCCGGAGTACGATGCCGCCGGCATCGTGCGAGGACCCTCCGGCTCGACCATCACCGGCATCGTGCCGACCAATACCTACCGCTGCGCGGACGGTAAATTCGTCATCATCGGCGGCAATGCCGACTCCATCTTCCAGCGCCTCATGCGCGCCGCGGGACGCGACGACCTCGCCGACGATGCGCGCCTCGCCAACAACGCGGGTCGGGTCGAGCATCAAGAGGAGGTCGACGCGGCCATCTCGCGCTGGACGGCGACTCTGCCATCGGCGCAGGTGCTCGCGATCCTCACCGAGGCCTCGGTGCCGTCGGGTCCCATCTACAGCGTCGAGGACATGATGGAGGATCCGCAGTATCAGGCACGCGGCCTGTTCGAGACCGTCGAGGTCGACGGCGAGCCGCTGAAGATTCCGGCAATCGTTCCGATGCTCGCCGACACCCCCGGCGAGACCCTGTGGCCGGGGCCGTCGCTCGGCGCGCACAACGAGGAAATCTACGGCGAGCTGCTCGGCTACTCGAAATCCGATATCGAGCGCTTGTCAGCCGATGGTGTGATTTAGCGAGCGGGCAATCGGCCTGCGCTTTGCCACTGCCTGTGCGAGAGGGGCTCGCCTTGCCGAAGGCTGACGGGAGGCCGGGGACAAGCAAGGTTCAGCGCGAGTGTGCCCTGCGCTCAACGCGCCACCCTTCGCAACATTGGCCGCTCGCAGCTAGCCGAAGTTGACCTTGGCTTCCAGATTGGTCCTGCTGTCGGCATTGTTCAACGCCTCGTCCAGGCTGATGCGTCCTTCCTTGTAGAGCGCGAACAGGGCATCGTCGAACGTCTGCATGCCGCGAGCGCCGCTCTCGTGCATGGCCTCCTTGATCTCACCGATCTCGCCCTTGAGTATCAGCTCTGCGATATGCGGCGTGTTGATCATGATCTCCACCGCCGCGCAGCGCCGCCCGTCGAGGTCCGGAACGAGCCGTTGCGAGATCACCGTGCGCAGATTCAATGACAGATCCATGAACAGCTGCTTGTGGAGCACCTGCGGAAACATGTTGACGACACGCTCCATGGCCTGGTTCGCGTTGTTGGCGTGCATGGTGGAGATGGCCAGGTGGCCGGTGTTGCAGAGCTCGAGCGCCGCCTCCATGGTCTCGCGGTCTCGAATCTCACCGATCTGAATGACATCGGGCGCCTCGCGCAGCGACGAGCGCAGCGCCCTTGCATAGGACTTCGTGTCAACACCCACCTCGCGCTGATTGATGATCGATTTCTTGTTGGGGTGATAGAACTCGACCGGGTCCTCGATGGTGAGAATGTGCCCGGGAGTGGTTTCGTTACGATAATTGATCATCGCCGCCAGGGTCGTCGATTTACCCGAGCCAGTGGCCCCCACCATCAGTATCAGCCCGCGCTTGGTGAGAACCAGCTCATTGAGGATCTCGGGCAGACCGAGCTCCAAGACCGTCGGAATGCTCATGGGAATGAGGCGGATGACCATGGCCATCTTGCCCCGCTGCCTGAACACATTGACACGAAAGCGCGCGCTCTCGTCGGGCAGCGCGATGGCGAAGTCACACTCCCAGGTGTCGCTGAAGACCTCCTTCAGCCGATTGTCCATGATGCCGTAGGCGGCGGCCTCGACGAGCTCGGGCGAGAGCAGGGTCTTGCCGACAGATGTGACTCGACCCTCAACCTTGAGCTTGACGGGCGAGTCTGCCGTGAAGAAAAGATCAGACGCGTTCTTCTCTACCAGCAATTTCAGGTAGGGTTGGATATCCATGCGAGCTCCGGAATCGGCGTCCGCCAGCCGATCGCATCATCGGGATCGCGAGGGCGAACTGTCGCTGCGGTCATTCATCCCTGCGCCGCGGCACCGGAAGGAGCCAACGGACCCGGGAGAGCGGACCATCACGTTCAGCGCAAGATGTTGCCTTTCTCTTGCTTGGCTTCCTCGAGCGACAAATGATCGAGGCCTTCGAGGGCCTCCTTGTTCTTCGCCGCCTTACCCTCGAGCTTGATGCGCAAGCGCAGCTCGTTCTGGGAATCTGCGTATCTCAGGGCGTCGTCGTAGGAGATCTTGTCGGCCTCGTAGAGATCGAACAATGCCTGATCGAATGTCTGCATGCCGATCTCGCGCGACTTCGTCATGATACCTTTGATCTCCGCGAGCTCACCCTTGAGAATCAGGTCCTTGATGAGCGGCGAATTGAGAAGAATCTCGATCGCAGCGACGCGGCCCTCTCCGCTTCGGCTCTTGATGAGCCTTTGAGAAATCAGGGCTCTCAGGTTTGCCGACAGATCCATGAGCAACTGTGTGCGCCGCTCTTCGGGAAAAAAGTTGATGATGCGGTCAAGCGCCTGATTGGCGTTGTTCGCATGCAAAGTAGCGAGCGCGAGATGTCCCGTCTCCGCGAACTGAATTCCAAACTCCATCGTCTGGCGGTCACGAATCTCGCCGAGCAGGATGACATCCGGAGCCTGGCGTAGAGAGTTCTTCAGCGCGATGCCCCAGTCCTCGGTATCGACGCCGACCTCGCGCTGCATGATGATGCAGTTCTTGTGCGGGTGAACGTACTCGATGGGGTCCTCGATGGTGACGATGTGGCCGTGGCTGTTCTGGTTGCGGTAATCCACCATCGCAGCGAGGCTCGTGCTCTTACCCGTGCCCGTGCCACCCACCATGACGACCAGCCCGTTCTTGGTCATGCATATGTCTTTGAGAACCTCGGGCAGTCCCAGACCATCGAGGGTGGGTATCTCGGTGGTGATGGTGCGCATGACCAGTCCCGGATGGCTCTGCTGAATGAATGAGTTGCAGCGGAATCGCCCGATGCCGGGAGGCGCAATCGCGAAGTTGCATTCCTTGGTGGACTCGTATTCCTTCAGCTGTCGATCGTTCATGATCGCGTAAGTCAGCGCCTTGGCGTTTTCCGGCGTCAAGGGCTGTTTCGACACCGGCGTGACCTTGCCATCGATCTTCATGGCTGGCGGAAAGCCCACGGTGATGAAAAGGTCCGAGCCGTTCTTCTGCTTCAACAGCTTGAGAAGATCGAGCATGAACTTGATAGCTTGTTCCCGTTCCATTTCGCTGCTCCGAGGGCTGGTGCTGCCGCTTGCCGCCTTACTTTATCAGGTGATGGAATCCTTATTCGCCGCCTTGAGCTGCGCCTGCTGCCGGGAAACGACCCCCTGCTGAACCATTTGCTGCAGCGTCTGATCGAGCGTCATCATCCCGTACTGCTGCCCGGTCTGAATGGCGGAGTACATCTGCGCGATCTTGTTCTCACGAATGAGGTTACGAATGGCCGGAGTGCCGACCATGATCTCGTGTGCCGCAACGCGGCCACCGCCATTCTTCTTGAGGAGCGTCTGAGAGATCACCGCCCGCAATGACTCAGAGAGCATTGCGCGCACCATGTCTTTCTCCGCCGCCGGGAACACGTCGACGACACGGTCGATGGTCTTCGCGGCAGAGCTCGTGTGCAGCGTGCCGAAGACCAGGTGGCCGGTCTCCGCAGCGGTCAGCGCGAGTCGAATCGTCTCGAGGTCACGCATCTCACCAACCAGAATCGTGTCCGGATCCTCACGCAGTGCCGAGCGCAGCGCCTCGTTGAAGCCGAGCGTATCGCGGTGCACCTCGCGCTGATTCACCAGGCATTTCTTGCTCTCGTGGACGAACTCGATAGGGTCCTCAACGGTGAGGATGTGGCCATACTCGTTGCTGTTCTTGTGATCGATCATCGCTGCCAGCGTGGTCGATTTGCCCGAACCGGTCGGCCCCGTGACGAGCACGATTCCCCGCGGCGTATCCGAGATATCCTTGAATATCTTCGGACAGTTCAATTCTTCCAGCGTGAGGATCTGCGACGGGATGGTTCGAAACACCGCGCCTGCTCCGCGGTGGTGATTGAACGCGTTGACCCGGAATCTCGCGAGCCCGGGGATCTCGAACGAGAAGTCGGTCTCGAGAAATTCCTCGTAATCCTTGCGCTGCTTGTCGTTCATGATGTCGTAGACGAGATCGTGAACGGTCTTGTGGTCGATGGCGGGAACATTGATACGGCGCACGTCGCCGTCGACGCGGATCATGGGCGGCAAACCCGCCGAGAGGTGCAGATCTGAGGCTCCGTTCTTGACACCGAACGCAAGCAGCTCACCTATGTCCATTCAACGTTCCTCATTACCGTGGCCCGGATTGCGCACAGGTGTTGCGACCGGTGAAACGCGCCGCGCCTCGACAAACCGGAGCCCGCGGCACCGAATCGGTTTGCCGCAAAACTAGAAAAGTATAGTCTAGCGAGCATGGCGCGCCCAAAGCGGTACCGGGAGTTCTCCTGCCTCACATTGTGCGGCTGCCGGGCGGATCCCCGCCGCTCGCGAGCGGCCGGGGCGGCTTTCGCACGGCCCTCGGGCGCCGGGGCCGGATGCGAATTCCATGCACCAGCCCGGGCGTCGAGCGACCCTTCGTGAGCAGTATTGCACAATCACTCGAAAAAATTCGGAACCGGGTCACGGTCCTGGAGCACCGCTACGGCCGCCCGGCGGGCGCCGTGCGTGTGCTGGCGGTGAGCAAGACCAAGCCCGCAGAGGCGGTGCGTGCGGCCGCCGAAGCCGGTCAGCGCGATTTTGGCGAGAACCATGTCCAGGACGCGTTGAGCAAGCTGGACGCGCTCGCAGATCTGGATCTGGTGTGGCATTTCATCGGCCCCATCCAGTCGAACAAGACGCGCATCGTTGCCACCCGTTTCGACTGGGTGCACAGCCTCGACAGGACGAAGATCGCCAGCCGGCTGAGCGAGCAGCGCGGCGAGGACCTGCCGCCTCTGAACGTTTGCATTCAAGTGAACGTGAGCGGTGAGCCGTCCAAGTCCGGCATCGCGCCCGCCGAGCTGGATGCGTTCGCGCAATTCGTCGCCGGGCTGCCGCGGCTGAAGCTGCGCGGTCTCATGACCCTGCCCCGCCCGTGCGACGAGCTGGCGCTGCAACGCCGACCGTTCGCCGCGCTGCGCGAGATGCTCGAAGGGCTCAACGCCGGCGGCTTCGGCCTCGACACGCTCTCCATGGGCATGACCGACGACATGGAAGCCGCCATCGCCGAAGGCGCGACCATCGTGCGCATCGGCACTGCGATTTTCGGCGCCCGCGAGCCCGCCTCGCCGAGCGCCGGCCCGGCGCGCGTCAGCGGATCGCGGCCGCCTGGATGACGGCCAGCCTTCGCACCCAGGGCTGCACCCCGCCCAGACGCTCGGCGAGGCGCGCGCCGGCAGCGCTGGCCTCGGCATGGCTCGGGTAGGCACCGTAGACCACCGTGTACCAGGTTCGGCCTTCGAGCTCGAAAGCGAAGTAGCCGGCCTCGCCGTCTTCGAAGTTGTCCTCGACATAGCGCTGCACCGAAGCCTCTTCGGTGTGGCTCAGCACCTGAACGGTGTAGTGGTCCGGCTCGAAGCGCGCCAGCCAGGCGCTCGCCGAGCGCCCCTGCCCGCCGCCCGCGGACGCGGGCGAGCCGCGGCTGCTCGCCGAGCCGGCGGCCGCGCGCGCCTCGGACTCGGCCGCGGCGGGCGCGTCTTCGACAACCGCCGACTCGCGCGCCTCGGGAGTCGCGCCTTCGCGCTGCGCGCGCTCCGCATCGTCGGATGCAAGGCTCGGATTGGCCGCACGCAGCGCCGCCAGACGCGAGGCGGCAGGGTGGTAACCGCGCTCGGCGGCGTGCGCGTACCACTGCATGGCGGTGCGCACGTCAGCCTCGACGTCGCGCCCGAGATCGTAGAGCACGCCCAGGTTGTAGGCCGCCTCGGCGATGTCCTGCAGCGCCGCCTGCTCGAACAGCATCGCCGCCCGTTTTCCGTCGCGGGGCACGCCGTCGCCGACGGCGTACTGGGCGCCGAGGTTGAACTGCGCTTTCGCCACGCCCTGCTCGGCCGCTTCCCGGTACCAGCGCGCGGCCTCCCTGGAATCCCTGGCCACGCCGCGGCCGTTGGCGTACATCACGCCGAGGTTGTACTGGGCCTCCGCAAGCCCCTGCTCGGCGGCCTGCCGAAGCCAGCGCACGGCCTCGGCGTCGTCCCCGCCGGGCTCGTCCGCGCGCGCATAGCGCATGCCGAGAAGAAATGCGGCGCGCGCATCGCCGCCCTCGGCGCGCCGCAGAAGAACGGTGACATCCTCCTCGGGCGCGATGGTATCGGCACGCGACGGGGAAACCATGCAGGCAATTGCGCTCAGGGCGAGAATGGCGGCGCGCAGCGCGTGCAGCGGGCACGCGCGACTTCGATGAATTTCCGGCATGGCTGCAGTTTAGTCGACGGCCGGCGCCGGGAGGGAGTGTTTGCCTGATCGCAGGAATTGCCCATAATGCGCCGACGGCGCAGGGCGGGAACCAACCACGATGACCGACGGCATCATCAGCTTCATCGGTGGCGGCAACATGGCCACCAGCCTCATCGGCGGTCTGATCGCCGATGGACGCGATCCCGCCTCGATCTACGTCACCGACGTCGAATCGGCGAAGCTCGAATACCTGGCCGACACGTTTCGCGTGCAGACCAGCAGCGATAACGACGAGGCCGTGCGCCTCGCCAGCACGGTCGTGTTCGCAGTCAAGCCCCAGGTGATGGGCCAGGCGGTGAGGGGGGTCGCGGCAGCGGCCATCGCGCACCGGCCGCTGTTCGTGTCCGTCGCCGCCGGCGTGCGCGAGCCCGACATCCGGCGCTGGCTCGGTTACGATGCCGCCATCGTGCGCAGCATGCCCAATACGCCGGCGCTGGTCGGCAGCGGCGCCACGGCCCTGTACGCGAACGCTCACGTCAGCGACGAGCAGCACAGCCTCGCCGAGTCGGTGCTGCGGGCCGTTGGAATCACCGTGTGGGTCGAGCAGGAGCCGCTGCTCGACGTGGTCACGGCCCTCTCCGGCAGCGGGCCTGCCTATGTGTTCCTTCTCATGGAGACCATGGAGCGCGCCGCGGTGGCGCTCGGCCTGAGCAAGGACCAGGCGCGCATGCTGACCATTCAAACAGCCTTCGGCGCCGCCAAGATGGCGCTCGAGAGCAGTGAGCCGCCGGCGACGCTGCGCGCCCGGGTCACCTCACCCGGCGGCACCACCGAACGCGCCCTCGACGCGCTCATGACCGGGGGCCTCGAGCATCTGGTGCACGAGGCGCTTCAGGCAGCGTATGCGCGATCGGTTGAGCTCGGCGACGAATTCGGTCGCGACGTGGAAGCCAAGAAGGAAAAAAGCTGATGGGCGGCTCCAACGTCGGCGATGCCACGACATTTCTGATCGAGACGCTGTTCGGCCTTTACATACTCGTCGTCATGCTGCGCTTCCTGCTGCAGTGGGTGCGCGCGGATTTCTACAACCCGGTATCGCAGTTCATCGTCAAGGTTACGCAGCCACCGCTCGCGCCGCTGCGCAGGATCATCCCGGGATTGGCCGGCCTCGATCTGGCCGCGCTGTTGTTCATGTTCGCGCTGAAATTCGTCGAGCTGTGGCTGGTCGCCGGGCTTCACGGAATGTCGCCGCAGATCGGTGGCCTCGCGGTGCTCGCGATCGCCGAGCTGCTCGCTCTGCTCATCAACGTGTTCATTTTCGGGATACTGATCCAGGTGATCCTCAGCTGGCTCAACCCCGGCACCTACCACCCGATCCTGGGACTGCTGCACAGTCTGAACGAGCCGCTCCTGGCGCCCGCCCGGCGCCTGATCCCGCCGATCTCCGGGCTCGATCTCTCCCCCATCGCCGTCATCATCGTGCTCCAGCTCGTTTCCATGATCGTGGTGCGGGCGATCCGCGAGCTCGCCGGCTCGATGCTGGTTTGACTCGGCCGGTAAAGAGGCCGTCATGCCCCGCCCGAGCCCACCGCCGTTGCGATGGCAGGGGCAGACGCTGGTGCTGGAGATACGGCTTCAGCCGCGGGCGGGGAATAACGCCGTCGTCGGCATCGACAACGGGCGGCTTCGCATACGCGTGAGCGCGGCGCCCGTGGACAATGCCGCCAACGAGGCGATGATGGCGTTGCTCGCCAGGGAGCTTGGCGTGGCGAAGTCCCGGGTGCGCCTGCTCTCCGGGGCTACCCGGCGCGACAAGCGCGTCGCCGTGGCGGGCCCCGCGCGGCGCCCGGCATGGCTCGCCGGGCAGCGCTGAAGCGCTTTACCCCGCGGGCTTACTTGCGCTTGAAGAGTGAGCCCGCCAGGCGTTGAGTGACCGACGAGGCCTGGGCTTTACCGTGCAGCTCGGTGTTGCGCTGCTCGCGCTCTTTCTCGACACCTTCGCGTAGTTTTTGTCGAAGCGTTTCCGACATCTTCTCGCCGCTCAGCTCATCGAAGCGATTCGGCCGGCGCAGCACCAGCTTCGCGAACTCGTCCATGAGCTCCTCGTTGACTCTTTCCGGCTTGTAAGCATGATTGATGATGCCGAGCGCACCGAGATTCTTGAGCTTGAGACGGATGACACCCTTTACGGGATCGGCCTCGAACTCGCAGGTGACGGGGACGAAGGCCTCGACGACGAACGAGGCGCCGGCGCCGTTCTGGAGATCGCGCTTGGTGAATTTGAGATTGTAGTTCCAGAGGTTCTCGCGGTGCTTCTCGGCGACGATGGCGTTGGGAACCTTGAACTCCTGGCGGCCCGGACGCGAGCACGACCAGTGAAACGTGAATTTGTTAACCGAATCGGGCTCGTCTGTGGCGAGCTTGTAATCGCCCTGGCGAAGATTGGTGAGCGTGCCGAGCCCTTCGAGGAGATAGTCCCCTGAAACGTCCGGGGTCACCACGTTCAAATGATCGCAGAACTCCGTGAAGTACTTGTACAAAGCCTTCATCTTCGGCTCGAGCATGCGGCGCGAGCGTTCCGTGTCCGCCTGTGTCAGCTCCTGGGTGGTTTCCTCTTCCCTGGCCTTGAGCGAATCGGCTTCCTGCTTGAGCTCGTCGAGTAAACCCATGTCGTACACTCTCCATCGGCCTTGAATGGCGTCCCTCGGGTCCGCTCAGAATACGGCCGGTTCTCGTATCAGCTTTCTCTCGTGTTTGTCGCGATCACAACGTGCACCGGCATCCTGCAGTCACACGGTGGGGCAACGGGCATCGGCTGCGCGGGCGCGCCGATTGATGATGCCGCGTCACCCAGTTTATTACTTATACCGGGATCGGACTGTATGCACCGGGTACAGGTCACACTCTTGGGAATTCGGCCGTTCTGGGCCGACCTTTAGCCCCGAAACTTGCCCCAGCGCAAGCGTTAGCCCCCCGCGGCAACAACTTTTCGTCGTAGCCGATCGACGCGAGCGTCCCCGCATCCGCTTGGCACGGTGGCGCCGGTGTCGCTGCCGAGGTGGCAATGACCACCCGGAAGCTGTTAAAAGCCCTGTTCATGGCTCCGTATCAGCGTGAGTTCATCGCATTTGCCCTCGAGCACGGCGTTCTGCGCTTTGGCAGCTTCGTGCTCAAGTCCGGGCGCACGAGCCCGTACTTTTTCAACAGCGGCCTGTTCTCCAGCGGCGGCAGCCTCGCGCGCCTGGCGCGCTTCTACGCGTCGGCCATCGTCGCTGCAAACATCGAGTTCGACATGCTCTACGGCCCCGCCTACAAGGGCATCCCGCTGGTCGCGGCGGTTGCCATGGCGCTCAACGACGAGCATGGCCGCGATCTTCCCTACTGCTTCAACCGCAAAGAAAGCAAAGACCATGGCGAGGGAGGCATGACCGTCGGCGCGCCGCTCGACGGCCGTGTGCTCATCGTCGATGACGTGATCTCGGCGGGCACCTCGGCCCGCGAATCGGTGTCCATCATCCGCGCCGCCGGCGCCGCGCCGGTGGCGGTGGCCATCTCCCTCGACCGTCAGGAGCGCGGCGCCGGGAGCCGCTCCGCGATTCAGGAAATCGAGCAGGAGCTGGGGCTTCGCGTCATCAGCATCATCGGCCTCGAGGAGCTCGTCGAGTACCTGCAGGGCTGCACCGATCGGGTCGACGAGCTCGCGCGGCTGCGCGCCTACCGCGAGAGCTACGGCGCCACCTGAGGCCGCCGGGTCGCAAACGGCCCGCCCCGAAAATGTGCGTGGGTTGGCAAAATTCCGGGCACGGCCGGGCCGCGCACAGGGCGCGATCCCCTATACTTTGACCCACGGAGCCCGATTTGCGGGGCTCGCAGCGCCGGCCACCCTGGAACGAGCTCGATGTCTCGATTATCGAACCTCAGCAAGTGTGAATCGATGAATACCCGCCGAGGAGCGCCCTTTACCCGCGCGCTGGTTTTTCTCGCCGCTGCGCTCGGGCCGCTGTCGGCATCGGCCGGTATCAAGTGCTGGACCAATGACGAGGGCGTGCGCGAGTGCGGCAACGCGGTGCCGCCCCAGTATTCCCAGAAAGGCCATCGCGAGATCAGCGAATCGGGCATCACGGTGGGCACCACCGCGCGCGCCAAGACCAAGGAAGAGCTGCGCATCGAGCGCGAGGAAGCGGCGCGGCTCGCGGCCCTTCGCGCCGAGGAGGATCGCAAGATCCGCGAGCAGCAAACCAAGGACCGCGTGCTTCTCAGCACCTACACCACCGAGAGCGACCTGAAGCTTGCCCACGAGGGTCAGGTAGCCGCCATCGACCTTCGCATCGAGCACACCGAGCTCATCCTCAAGCAGCTCGAGCAGTCGCTCGCACAGCTGCGCTCCCAGGCCGCCAAGCTCGAGCGCAGCGGTAAGTCGATCACCCCGGAGCTCAAGAACAAGATCGCGCGAATCAAAGCCCAGCGCGACGACAGCAACGAGTTCATCGAGCGGCGGCGAATGCAGAAAGCCGAGCTCGCCGCCCAGTTCAACGAGGATCTGAACCGCTACCGCGAGCTGAAGGGGCTCGACACGACGGCACCCGACCAAACGACCAACTGAGTCCGCCCCGGCGACCGTCCCTAGAGCGCCAGATTTCCCTGCATCGACTCGAGCCGCTGCTCGCGTTGCGCGTAGTCCGGAACCACGCTTTCCACCAGCGCCCAGAACTTTGCCGAGTGATCCAGGTGACGCAGATGGCAGAGCTCGTGCACCAGGATGTAGTCGCAGAGCTCCGAGGGCAGCAGCAGCAGGCGCCAGTTCAGGCATATGGTTCCGTGCGACGAGCAGCTGCCCCAGCGGGTTCGCTGTGCGCGGATGCTGATGCGTTTCGGCNNGCAAGGCGCACCGGCAGGCAGCGCTTGGCCTCGTGCCGATACCAGGCTTCGACCAGGGCGCGTGGCGCCGTTTGAGTGAGCGACGACGAGACCACCTGTAACACGCTCCCGCGGCGCTTCACCGATCCCTCGCGGGTACCGAGCGCGCCCTGTATCCGCGAACCCACCCCGCGCGGATCGACGCGTGCGAGCAGGTCCATCTGCGCGGCAAGGCGCAGCTCCAGGCGCAGCTCCTCGTCGAGCAGCGGCAGGCGCGTGCCGGAGACCAGCGGCGCGCGCTCGACCCGGTTGTGAAGCGCCCACTCGAGCGCGTCGCGCACCCAGAGAAGATTCTCGATGACCACCTCCGCGGCGCTCTCGCGCGAGAAGCGCCATGGCGCGCGCACCTGAAGCCGGGCATCCTCGTCGACAACCAGATGCACGTGCTTGCGTCCCGCGACGCGATGCAGCGTGTACCCGAGGGTATAGCCTTCGATGCGAAGCTCGAGCGCGGTGGCAATGCTCTTCACAGACATCGGCTCTTTGCTTTAACCTGGCTCAGCCGTCGCTGTGCGGGAAAAGCCCGGCGTGCAGCACGCGCCACTGCTGCTCCCACGATTCCAGCGGCGAGTTCGCGAACCCGCTGCGGCTGAACTGCGTCATGCGCCCCTCCACCACCGCCATCAGCAGATTGGCGATCGCCGAGACGCTGGCGCGCATGTCGAGCTCCTTCGCCTGCTCGCCCTCGCGCAGGACCTGCTTGAGCTGGGTTTCGAATCGGCTGAAGAATTGCGCGACCCTTGCGCGCAGTCGCTCGTGCTCACCGACCAGGGCCTCGCCGAGCAGCACGCGGGTAATGCCGGGATTGCGATCCGAGAACGTCAGGAGCATGGCGAGAATGCGCTCGCATCGTTTCGCCGCCTGGCTCTCCTCGCCGAGTATGCGGTTGGCGAGCCCGAAGACAGACTCTTCGGAGAACTCGATGAGCGCCTCGAACATCTTCGCCTTGCTCGGGAAGTGCCGGTACAGAGCCGCCTCGGATACGCCGACCACCTCGGCGAGTCGGGCGGTGGTGATGCGCATGCCCGGATGTGTTTCCAGCTCCCGCGCCAGAGCCTCGAGAATCTGCTGACGACGCGATGGTTTCGCGGCCTCCGGCATCGACGCTATCCGCCCTCGCGCCTGATCATCGTGCCGACGCCCTCGCTGGTGAACGTCTCCAGCAGCACCGCGTGAGCGACCCGACCGTCGCTGATGGTCGCGGTCGTGACTCCGTTTCGCACCGCGTCGAGGGCGCATCGCACTTTCGGCAGCATGCCTCCCTGGATGACGCCCTCGGCAATGAGCTTCTCGACCTCGCCGATATCCAGCGTCGTCAGCAGCGTTCCTTGCGTGTCCATCACGCCCGGTGTATTGGTCAACAGGATGAGCTTCTCGGCCTGGAGCGTCTCGGCGATCTTGCCTGCCACCAGATCGGCGTTGATGTTGTAGGACTGACCGTCCTCGCCGATGCCGATGGGTGCGATAACCGGTATGAAGTCGCCCTGCACCAGCATGTCGACGACGCCCGAATCGATGCTGGTCACTTCTCCCACATGCCCGATGTCGATGATCTCGGGCGCATCGAGCTCCGGGGCGTGGCGGCGCACCGTGAGCTTCCTGGCCCTGATCAGATTGCCGTCCTTTCCTGTCAGCCCGACGGCACGGCCGCCGTGACTGCCGATGAGATTCACGATCTGCTTGTTGACGAGCCCGCCGAGCACCATCTCGACCACGTCCATGGTCTCACGATCTGTCACCCGCATTCCCTCGACGAACTGCGTTTCCTTACCAATACGCGAGAGGGCGTCACCGATCTGCGGTCCCCCGCCGTGCACGATAACCGGGTTCATGCCCACCAGCTTCATCAGCACCACGTCCTTGGCGAAGCCGCTCTGCAGCGCCTCGTCGACCATGGCCGCGCCGCCGTACTTAACGACGATGGTCTTGTCGTGAAAATGCTGGATATAGGGCAGCGCGTCGGCGAGTACCCGCGCCGTCTCGGTGGCCGTGCTTGAGCTGATGGACATGCTTTGCAGGTCCTTAGAAAGGCAGCTGCAGATTCGGACTCAACGCGGCGACCGCTTTTTTGAACTCCGCCTGAATACGCGCCAGCGCTTCCTTGCTGTCGCCTTCGAAGCGCATGACCAGGCTCGGAGTCGTGTTGGACGCACGCACCAGTCCCCAACCGTCGGCGAAGTCGACGCGCAAACCGTCGATGGTGGTTCGTTTGCCGTTCGCGAACCCCTCGGCCTCGACGAGCTTCTCGACCAGCTTCACCTGCTCACCTTCGGCAACGTCGACGCGAAGCTCCGGCGTGCTCACTCCGGCCGGCAACCTGCCGAAAATCTCCGCCGGCGTCTTCTTGAACGCCATGAGGATCTCGAGCATGCGTGCGGCGCTGTAGAGGGCGTCGTCGAAGCCGTACCAGCGGTCCTGGAAAAAGATATGTCCGCTCATCTCACCGGCCAGCGGCGCGCCGCTCTCCTTGAGCTTGTTCTTTATATAGGAGTGGCCCGTGCGCCACATCACCGGCTTACCACCGAGCTGCTTGATGACCTTCGCCAGCCGATTCGAGCATTTCACATCGAACACGATATCGGCGCCGGGATTCTTGCTGAGCACGTCCTTGGCGAACAACATCATCTGTCTGTCCGCCCATACGATCCTGCCGTCCGGATCGACTACGCCCAGCCGATCACCGTCGCCGTCGAAGGCAAAACCGAGATCCGCGTTCTCCTGCTTGACGGTGCCAATGAGGGTGGTGAGGTTAGACGGATCGGAGGGATCCGGATGGTGATTGGGGAAGTTGCCGTCGACCTCGCAGAAGAGCTCCACGACGTCGTGACCGAGAGCGCGCAGCAGCTTCGGTGCGACCTCTCCGGCTACACCGTTGCCGCAGTCGACCACGATGCGAAACGAGTTGCCCAATGCCACCGGCACGTCTTCGCATACGCGGCGCACGTACTCGTCGACGACCTCCATGGTCTGCAGGTTGCCCTTGCCGCCCGGAAACTCGCCGGACTCGGCGCGCGCCCTGAGCGCCTGGATGTCGTCGCCGAACAGCGTCTCGCCGCCGAGCATGATCTTCAAACCGTTGTACTCGGGTGGATTGTGACTGCCGGTGACCATTACGCCGCTGCCGGTGTTGAGATAGTGGGTGGCGAAGTACAGCACCGGTGTGGGCACGCGGCCCACATCGATGACGTCGCGGCCGGTGGCGAGCAGCCCCTCGATGAGGGCCGCCTGGAGCTCGGGCCCCGAGTTGCGTCCGTCGCGGCCGACGACGATGGTCTGCTGGCCACGATCGTAGGCCTCGGCACCGATGGCATGGCCCACCTGGCGCACGATGTCCGCGCCCAGCCCGTCCTCGACGATGCCGCGGATGTCATAGGCGCGAAAGATTTCCGCGGGCATGTCCATGGATCCCGCCGTCTCCTCGACGACGATACCGCTTTGCTCCGAGAAATCCGCGCCGCCCGCCCCCGCCGCTTCGGCCCCCTCGACCGGGGTGCTGGCGGCGGCGGCTTCCGCCACGGCCTTGGCGGCGGCGCGCTCGGCGGCCGCCTGGGCCTCGTGCTCCCGCTCGGCCTCCAGGGCGGCCGCGGCGGCGCGCGCCGCGCCGCGCTGCCGCATGAGCGTGACCAGCAGGATGAGCAGCACCAGGCTGCCACCGGCCGCGGGGATCGCCCAGTCGGGCAGTTCCAGGAAGGGCGTTGCCGGATCCAGTTGCCCGCCCGGCCAGAACGCCACGCGCCACGGGGTTCCGGCGACCTTGAGGCGCGCCGCCGGCTGGCCCCGGCGGGCGCCCTTTTGACCACCCGTGGCGAGCACCAGCGGCTTACCGCCGCCCTCGCCCTGGGTCAGCTCGCCGAAACCATCGCCAATCTTGACCCGTGACATGAGCTCGGAGAGCAGGGCGACGTCGAGGGCCAGCACAAGATGCCCCGCGAGGGCATCGCCATCGCCGATCCGCCACAGGGTCAGCACGTGCTGATCTTCGCTGCCGAAAAGCAGGGCTTCCGGAGGCGGCGCCTTGCCGCTCGTCTCCGAGCTCGCCAGCATCTCCATGGCGGCGTACCCCAGCGGCGGCCTGGATGTCAGGTCCGGGGCGCGCACGCCCGTCTCGACCAGCCGCGCCAGCAGAACGGCGTCATGGCCGGCGGCGATCTGCGCCTCGCCGGCAGCGCGCGCGGAGGCGTCGCCGCTGCGCAGCAGGGAGGCCAGCTCGGCCTCGTCGAAGAGACCCGCGAGCGCGTTCATCTCGCGGCCGATTTCCCGGGAAACGTTCACCGCCAGGCCCTTGGCGGCCGCCTGCACCGCCTGCTGGCGGTCCGCCTCGGCCTGGGTCGCCTGGTGCTCCTGGAAAACCAGTAAGCCGCCGGTGCCGCCGGATACCAGCAGCACCAGCACCAGCGGCCAGCGCCAGCGCCGCCAGGCCGATGCAGGGGGCGCGGCGGCGCGGCCGGCCTTGGGCGGCGGTGCGCCGGCCTTGGCCTTCGATTTGGCCTTCGCGTCGGGCTTGGGTTTGCGTTTTGCCACGTGCGGAGGGTCTCAGGAGCGGCCGGAGTGGCCGAAGCCGCCGGCGCCGCGGGCGCTTTCCTGGAACGACTCGACCACCTCGAAGTGAGCGCGCACTATCGGTACAAACACCATTTGAGCGATGCGTTCGCCGGGCTGGATGGTAAAGGAGTCGGAACCGCGATTCCAGCAGGAGACGAATACCTGGCCCTGGTAGTCGGCGTCGATGAGGCCGACCAGATTGCCGAGCACGATGCCGTGCTTGTGGCCGAGCCCCGAGCGCGGCAGCAGCACCGCGGCCAGCCCGGGATCCTCGATGTGGATGGCGATGCCCGTGGGCACCAGGTGCGTGTCGCCGGGCTGCACCTGGAGCGGCGCGTCCAGGCAGGCCCGCATGTCGATGCCGGCGGCACCGTCGGTGGCGTAGTCGGGCATGGCGAACTCGCTGCCGATGCGGGCATCCAGGATTTTAAGCTGGATGCTTTGCACGAAATCGCTCTGCCACCAGTGCCACCAGGCGCGCCGCCAGCTCGGTCTTGGCGGCCTCGCCGAGATCCCGCTCGCCGTCGCGCCAGAACACCCGCAGCCGGTTGACGTCTGCGCCGAAACCGACGTTGGCACCGGCCACTGGATTGGCGGCGATCAGGTCCAGGGCCTTGCGCTCGAGCTTCTCGCGGGCGTGCGCCTCGAGCTTCTCGGTCTCGGCCGCGAAGCCGACCGTGAAGGGCGGGTGGGCGCGCGCCGCCACCTCGGCGAGGATGTCGACGTTGCGCACCAGGGCGATGTCCATGCCCTTGCTCTTTTTCTTGATTTTCTGCCCGGCGGGCCGCGCCGGTCGGTAGTCGGCAACCGCAGCCGCGGCGATGAAGATGTCGGCGCCCTCGACCCGTGCCATGACCGCGTCGCGCATCTCGGCGGCGCTCTCCACCGACACCCGCTCGACGCCGGGCGGCGCCGGCAGCGCGCAGGGACCGCTCACCAGAATCACCGACGCGCCGGCAGCGCGCGCCGCGCTGGCAACGGCATAGCCCATCTTGCCCGAGCTGTGATTGCTGATGTAGCGCACCGGATCGATGGCCTCGCGGGTCGGACCGGCGGTGACCAGGACGCCGAGGCCGGCGAGCCCCCCATCGCCGGCGGCGCCGAAGCTCAGCGTGTCCAGCTCCGCCGCCAGCTCCAGCGGCTCCAGCATGCGCCCCTCGCCCACCTCGCCGCAGGCCTGATCGCCGGCAGCCGGTCCCAGCAGCCGCACGCCGCGCCCGCGCAGGGTGTCGACGTTGGCCTGGGTGGCCGGCGCCGCCCACATCTGGCGGTTCATGGCCGGCGCCACCACGATGGGCGCCTCGGTGGCCAGGCACAGGGTGCTCAGGAGGTCGTCGGCGAGCCCATGGGCGAGCCGGGCGATGATGTCGGCGCTGGCGGGCGCGATCAGAACCACATCCGCCCAGCGGGCCAGCTCGATGTGCCCCATGGCGGCTTCCGCCTGCGGGTCGAGAAGCGTGGTGTGCACCGCCTGCCCGGAGACCGCCTGCAGGCTCAGGGGCGTGATGAACTCCTGCGCCGCGCGCGTCATCACCACGCGCACCTCGTGACCGTGCTCGCGCAGGCGCCGCACCAGGTCGGGGCTCTTGTAGGCTGCGATGCCGCCGGAGACGCCCAGCAGCACACGCTTGTTGGTCCGATTCGACATATCGCGCGCTTTGATGAGGACTTTAACTTTACAGTTTATCAGCCGCTTACGGCTGCGCCACGGAGTTGCCCATGGGCGTCAAGGACTGGCCGGCGGCGGAGCGTCCTCGGGAGAAGCTCTTCGACCATGGTGCCGAGACGCTCTCCGATGCCGAGCTGCTCGCCCTGCTGCTGCGCAGCGGCAGCCGCCGCCGCTCGGCGCTGGAGGTATCGCGGACGCTGCTCGCGCGCTTCGGCGGCCTGCGTGGCGCCCTCGATGCCGACCGCGAGGCGCTCAGCGCCGTGCCGGGGCTCGGCGACGCGGGCTTTGCGGCGCTGCGCGCTGCCCTCGAGCTCGGCTGCCGCTACCTGGAGTCGCGCCTGCGCCGGGGCGATGCGTTCGGCTCCCCGGCCGACACGCGCCGGTTCCTGAGCGCGCGCCTGCGCGGCCACGAGCGCGAGGTGTTCGCATGCCTGTTCCTCGACAACCGCCACCGCCTGATCCGCTTCGAGGAGCTGTTCCGCGGCACCGTCAACGGCGCCAGCGTGCATCCCCGGGAGATTGCCAAGCGCGCCCTGCACCACAACGCGGCCGCCGTCATCATTGCCCACAATCACCCCTCCGGGGTGGCGGAGCCGAGCCAGGCGGATCGCGCCATCACCGAACGCATCCGCGACGTCATGGGCCTCATCGACGTGCGCCTCATGGACCACCTGGTGGTCGGCGACGGCGAGATCGTGTCGTTCGCCGAGCGCGGCTGGATCTAGGCGCTCAGGGGAAAATCCCCGCAATTCCCGGCGCTTGCACCGCCGTCGTCTTGAAACGCCCGGCCCGCGCTGGTATAAAGCGCGCTTCCTCGAGCCAACGGTCCGACCCCCGATGTCCAAAGTCTGTCAAGTCACCGGCAAGCGTCCCGCCTCGGGGAATAACGTGTCCCACGCCAACAACAAGACGCGCCGGCGCTTCCTGCCCAATCTGCACACCCACCGCTTCTGGGTGCCGAGCGAGAAGCGCTTCGTCAAGCTGCGGGTGTCCGCCAAGGGCATGCGCATCATCGACAAGAAGGGCATCGAGACCGTCATCGCGGAGATGAAGGCTCGCGGTCAGCGCGTCTAGGAGGACTGGATACCATGCGCGACAAGATCAAGATGGTTTCAAGCGCCGGCACCGGCCACTTCTACACCACCGACAAGAACAAGCGCACCACGCCGGACAAGCTCGAGATGAAGAAATTCGATCCGGTCGTGCGCAAGCACGTCATCTACAAGGAAGCGAAGATCAAGTAACGAAAAAGACCGCCGGCAGGCGGTCTTTCTTTTGCGCTTGGTTGAAGCTCGAACCCGCTCAGGCCGGCTTCACAGAATACGTCGGGAGCGTGCGGGCAAACTCCTGCAGCGCACGGATACCGCTCGCCTCGGCGCCGCGGCACCACTCCTGCAGCGACTGCAGCAGCCGCTCGTGGCTTGCCGTGCGCTCCTGCCAGATGGCCTGAAGCCGCATCTTGTACTGGTAGACCGTCTGCAGCGCGTGGCTGTGACTGAGCGCGGCGTCGAGGCGGTCGCGCGCCTCGAGGCTCAGGCGTGACTCCTCGCGAACCAGCAGCGTCTTCACGCGTCGCAGCAACGAGCGCTTGGCGTGGTCGGCACGCTCGAGCTCTTCGTGGTAGACCCTGGTGAGAACGATTTTCGCGTACTGGGACATGACCTGCAGCCGGTTGCCGATGACGCCCTTGACCGAATCCAGATCGGCGAGCACTTTTCCAGGCACGATGATCGGCTCGGGCGCGACCTTCTTGACCCGTGCAAGGCCGAGGGTTTCGAGCGTGCGAATGTAGAGCCAGCCGATATCGAATTCCCACCATTTGCTCGAGAGCTTCGCCGAGCTCGCAAATGCGTGGTGATTGTTGTGCAGCTCCTCGCCGCCGATGACGATGCCGAACGGCACGATGTTGGTCGATGCGTCGGCGGTCTCGAAATTACGATAGCCCCACCAGTGGCCGACGCCGTTGATGACACCCGCGGCGGTTACCGGGATCCACAGCATCTGTACCGCCCATATGGTGAGGCCGATGGGCCCGAAGAGAATCACGTTGAGGGCGAGCGTGAGAAAATAACCCTTGTCCGAGTGCGGCGTGTAGACATGGCGCTCCAGCCAGTCGTCGGGCGCGCCGTGCCCGTAACGCTCGAGCGTCTCCTTGTCGCGCACGCCGATGCGATAGAGCTCGGCGCCCTCGAGAAGCAGCTTGCGGATACCGTAAACCTGCGGGCTGTGGGGATCTTCCTCGGTCTCCACCTTGGCGTGGTGCTTGCGATGCACGGCGATCCACTGACGGGTCACCTGGCCGGTGGTGAGCCAGAGCCACATGCGGAAGAAATGCGCGACCAGCGGATGCAGGTCCAGGGCCCGGTGGGCCATGGCGCGATGCAGATAGATGGTGACCGCCGCAATGGTGATGTGCGTCGCCACCAGGGTGACGGCGATGTAGCCCCACACGGGCAGTTCGAGTAATCCGGTCAGCATTTCTCCCCCTGAGGTCGGTGCCGAAAACTTTGCAGGCGCCTTCTCCGATTTCGGCCCGGCGAGTCTACCACCTGGCCACCGGAGGCGCATCCGATGGTGCCAATCCTGTCACCCTCGTTAATGTATGGCGTCACCGGGGCCGATTTTCCGGCGCCCCGCGGCCGAAGTTGTCGACTCGGCACGCCGACGGGCGCGCAGAACGTGATATCCGTCACTTTGGGGCGGAAAATGCCCCGATCAATGCCCCGCGCAGCCCCGCCGCCCGGCATCCGCGCTGGCAATCCACGCTGGCAATCCGCGCCGGCGCCGCAAATAATACCGCGCCATGGGCGAACGAAGCCTGGTCGAGGTCGCGAACCTGCATCGACGCTACGGCGACGTCCATGCCGTTCAGGGACTGAACTTTCGCCTCGATCGCGGCGAGGTGCTGGGCTTTCTCGGCCCCAACGGCGCCGGCAAGACCACCACCATGCAGATGATCTGCGGCGTGCTCGCGCCGAGCGAAGGCGCGGTGCACATCGGTGGCGTCGATCTGCTCGAAGATCCCATCGCCGCCAAGCGCCAGCTCGGTTATCTGCCCGAGCAGCCACCGCTGTACCGCGAGCTCACCGTCGACGAGTATCTGCGCTACTGCGCGCAGCTGCACGGGCTGCGCAACCGCGACGCGGCGGCGGCCATCGAGGAGACCAAGACGCGCTGCGGACTAGAGCACGTCGGCCGGCGACTGATCGGCAATCTCTCCAAGGGATACCGGCAAAGGGTCGGCATCGCCCAGGCGATCCTGCACCGTCCCCCGGTGGTGGTGCTGGACGAGCCGACGGTGGGTCTCGATCCGATCCAGATTCGCGAGATCCGCGAGCTCATGAGCGAGCTCGGCGACGATCACGGCGTCATCCTCTCGACCCACATTCTCGCCGAGGTGCAGGCGGTGTGTGACCGCGTGCAGATACTGCACGAGGGGCGTCTGGTGCTCGACGAAGATCTCGCCCAGCTGTCGAAAAAGCAGCAGCCGCGCAGCACGCGCGTGAGAATGCGCCGCCCGCCGGGCCGCGAGGTGCTGGCGGGCCTGGCCGCGGTAACGAGCGTCGAGGCGCTCGACGCGGAGACGTTTCGCCTCCATCACGGCGAGGACGAGACGCTCGGCGAGCGCATCGCGGCGGCTTCGGCCGCCGGTGACTGGGGGCTCTACGAGCTGGTCGGCGAGTCGCGATCGCTCGAGGAGATTTTCGTCGAGCTGACATTCGGCGAGGGACCGTGAACGTTTTCAACATCGCCGCGCGTGAGCTGCGCAGTCTTTTTCTCTCACCGCTCTCATGGGCGGTGCTCGCCGTCACCCAGGCGTTCGTCGCCTACGCGTTTCTCGTCAAGCTCGAGCTGTTTCTGCAGCTCAAACCCCACCTGCCCGGTCTTCCCGGAGCGCCCGGCCTCACCGCCATCGTCGTTGCGCCGGCCCTGAAGGCGGCCGGCATGGTCATGCTGCTGGCCGCGCCGCTGGTGACCATGCGCCTGGTGAGCGAGGAGCGCCGAAGCGGCTCGCTGACCCTGCTGCTGAGCGCGCCGATCTCCATGACCGAGATCGTCGCCGGCAAGTTTCTCGGCGTCATGGGCTTCTTCGCCATCACGGTGGCGGTGATCGTCCTGACGCCGCTGTCGCTGCTCGCGGGCGGCACCCTCGACTTCGGCCTGCTCGCCGCCGGCGCCCTCGGGCTGCTGCTGCTGATGGCGAGCTTCGCCGCCGTCGGGCTGTTCATGTCGACGCTGACCGCCCACCCCGCGGTTGCGGCCATCGCCACCTTCGGCGTTCTGCTCGCGCTCTGGAACATGGACTGGGCGGGCACCGGCGCCGCCGAGGGCGTGCGACCGCTGTTCACCTACATCGCCGTCACCTCCCACTTCAATGCCCTGCTGCAGGGCGTCGTCGACAGTGCGGATATCGTCTATTACCTGCTCGTCGTGGCCAGCTTTCTGGCGCTCGCGGTGCGCCGCATGGACGCCATGCGAGTCGGAAACTGAGTCGCGCCGATGCACATCACACCCCACACCCGGCTCGTGCTCGGCACCCAGACCGCGGTGTTCGTCGTGCTGCTGGTGTCGGCGGTGATCATGCTCGCGTGGCTGAGCGAGCACTACAAGGTGCGCTGGGACTGGACCGCGGCGGCCAGGAACACGCTCACCGAGCCCAGCCGCGAGCTGCTCGGGCGTCTCGACGGCGCCATCGAGATCACCGCCTACGTGCGCGAAGAGCCGGTCATCCGGCAGTCGGTACTGCAGCTTCTGGAACGTTACCGGCGCTACAAGCCGGACATACGGCTGCGCTTCGTCAATCCGGACCTGGTTCCGGACGAGGTGCGCGCGCGCAGCATCTCGGCCGAGGGCGAGATGGTGGTCAGCTACCGTGAACGCGAGGAGCGCGCCAAGACCGCCACCGAGGAAGCCCTGTCCACGGCCCTCGAGAAGCTCGCCCGCGCCGACACGCGCTGGGTGACCTACTTTTCCGGGCGCGGCGAGCGCGATCTGCTCGGCGGCGCGAGCTACGATCTCGGCAAGCTCGGCGCACAGCTGCAGCGCCAGGGCTTCAAGCTGCACCGCCTCGGCATCGACGAGGCCGGCGCGATCCCCGCCGAGTCGGCGCTGCTGGTGCTGGCGCCGGCACGCGAGGGCATGCCCGCGGAGCAGGCCGATGCCGTGCTGCGCTACGTGGAGGACGGCGGCAACCTGCTGTGGCTGGCCGAGCCGGGCGCCGCGGGCGGCCTGGAGGTGCTGGCGCAGGCGCTGGGCGTGCGCTTCGAGCCCGGCGTCGTGGTCGACCCGACGACCGGCGTGCTCGGCATCGCGCACCCGGCGTTCGTGCCGGTGAGCGCTTACCCGACCCACCCGGTAACCGCCAACCTCAAGCTCGTGACGGTCTTTCCCCATGCGGTCGGCATCGCGTGGAGCCAGCCCGAGGGCTGGCAGACGCGCGGCATCCTCAGCACCGGGCTGCGCGCCTGGTCGGAGACCGGACCGTTGCAGGGCGAGCTCGGCTTCGACGACGCCCGTGACGTGTCCGGCCCGCTCGACATCGGCATCGCCATGCAGCGTACCCTCGGCGACGGCGAGGACAGACAGCAGCGGGTCATCGTCATCGGTGACGGCGACTTTCTCTCCAACGCCTACCTCGGCAACGGCTCGAACCTGGACCTCGCCTCGAACGCCTTCAACTGGCTCGCCGAGGACGAGGCGCTCATCGACATCCCGGTGCGCAGCGCGCCCGATGTCGCCTTCGAGATGTCACGCACCGGCGCCGTGCTGCTGCGCATCGGCGTCATGTTCGCGCTGCCGGTGCTGCTGCTCGGCAGCGGTCTGCTCGTCTGGCACCGGCGCCGACGCCTGTAACGCCCGGTGAGCCGACGCACGCTCATCAACCTCGCGCTGCTGGTCGTCGTCGCCGCGCTCGCGGCGCTCATCGTGCTGGCTCCGGAGCGTGCGACGCGCGTCGAGCGCGAGCCGCTCAGTGGCGAGAATCCCCGCGCCATCTCGCGCATCCGCCTGGTACCCGTCGAAGGCCCTGCCATCGATCTGCGCCGCATCGACGGCAGCTGGCAGCTGGTCGAGCCGATCCGCATCGCCGCCAACGACTTCCGCGTCAACGCGCTGGTGGGCGTGCTGGCGGTGCCGGTGCACGTGCGGATCGATGCGCCGGCAACCGAGCTCGCCCGCTACGGGCTCGCACCTCCCCGCGGGCGCGTGCGCCTCGACGACATCGAGATCCTGTTCGGCGACACCGAGCCGCTCAACGGGCGCCGTTACCTTCTCTACGACGGCCGGGTCGCGCTGGTCGACGACGCGTATTTCTCGCACCTGAGCTCGAGCGCCGCGAACTACGTCGAACCGACCGTGCTCGGCCGCGATGCAAACCCGCGAGAAATCGAGCTGCCCGATCGGCGCGTAATGCGTGAACAAGACACGTGGCGCCTGGATGGCACCGACAAGCAGGCAAGCGCCGAAGAGATCGCCAACCTGGTCAACACCTGGCGCAACGCCCAAGCCACCGCCGTGCGCCCGTATGAACATTCACTCGACTGGAAAGGCACTGTCCGCGTCGAGCTGCCAGATCAAACCCTGCACTTCGACCTCGCCCGCACCGAGTACGAGGTCATCCTCGGTCGCCGCGACCTGGGCATCCAATACCACCTGACCAGAAGCAGCGGCGCGCGCCTGCTGAGCGGCGCAGCCGGTTAGAGCCGGGAGCGCGGGCGCTCAGACCTGCGCGGCTTCGTCTTCGCCGGCGCGTTTGCCGACATAAATCTTGCTAAACAGAATACCCAGCTCGAACAAGAGCCACATGGGAAGTGCTAACAACGTCTGGGAAATAATATCGGGCGGTGTCAGCATCATGCCGAGCACGAAGGCGCCGACGATGATGTAGGGGCGCTTGGCCGTCAGCGCGGCCGGCGTCGTGAATCCGGTCCACACCAGCAGGATGGTGGCGACCGGCACCTCGAAGGCGAGCCCGAAGGCGAAGAAGATCTTCAGCACGAAATCCAGGTATGCGGTGATGTCGGTCATGATGGCGACACCCTCGGGCGCCACCGCCTGGAAGAACGCGAACATCAGCGGGAAGACGACGAAGTACGCAAACGCCATGCCCAGATAGAAGAGCACCGAGCTGGTCACCATGAGGGGGAACACCAGCCGGCGCTCGTGCTTGTAGAGCCCGGGCGCGACGAACGCCCACACCTGGTAGAGCACCACCGGCATGGCGAGAAAGATCGACAGCACCAGGGTCAGCTTGAACGGCGTCAGAAACGGCGACGCCACCTGGGTGGCGATCATGCTGGTGCCCTCGGGCAGGTGACGCAGCAGCGGCTCCGCGAGCACCGCGTAGAGATCGTTGGCGAATGGAAACAGCACCACCAGGAAGACGAGCACGGCGAGCACGACGCGCAGCAGACGATCGCGCAGCTCCACGAGATGCTCGACGAAGGTCATCTCGCCCTGCGCCTGCAGGGCATCGCCTTCCTCGCCTTTATCCTCTGCGCTATCGGGTTCGTCGCTCATGGTCCTGCGCCTCTTCGACGGCCGGCTCCGGCGCCGCGGCGGACGCCTGCGCGCTCACCGCCTCGCCGACCGCGGTGGCGGCGCTGCCCGGCGCGAGCGGCTCGGCGCCGGTCTCGTCGTCATCCCCCGCGCCGGCCGCGGACGTGCCGGCGGGTTCGCCGGAGTCGTGCGAAATGATCTCGTCGGCTTCCTTCTCGACGTCGTCGATCTCCTTTTTCGCGGCGCCGATGGTCTGCCTGGTCTCGTCGACGATGTCCTTGAGCGAATCGAGGTCGTCGCTTTTGTCGAGCATCTTCCTGAGCTCGTCGGCCTGGATCTCGCGCTCGATGTCGTCGCGCACCGTGGCCACGTAACGGCGAATGCGTCCGACCCACAGGCCCACCGTGCGCGCGAGCCCGGGCAGGCGATCGGGTCCGACCACCAGAAGCGCCACCACGCCGATGAGCGCGAGCTCCCAAAAACCAATATCAAACATCGGGAATCTGAGACTGATGCGGGCGGGTCACGCGTCACACCCGCCGGAGAAGATTCGAAACGCGCAACCCCTGATGCGGGCGCATGCGCGCATGCTCACTGGGACCGAGCGCTACGCGCTGTCCCGCTCCTTGCTCGTGACTTCTCCCTCGACCACGGTGTCGGCCGGCTCCTGCTCGAGCTTGGCGGACTCCTCTTTGCTCTCCTCCGTGCCACCGTCCTTGACGGCGCCGCGGAAGCTCTTGATCGCCGATCCCAGATCACCGCCGAGATTGCGCAGCTTCTTGGTGCCGAAAAGCAGCAGCACGATGGCCAGCACAATCAGCAGTTGCCATAAGCTTGGACCCATATTTCCTCTCTCCCCAAGGCCTGTTCGTCCATCGGACGGCTTCGAAGCGGACACTTTAGCGGAATTCCCGGCCCGCCACTACGACCCGCCGGCGGAGCACGGGATGCGCCCGCCGGGGAAGCTCATTCCCGGGGCTTGCGCGTGGCTTTCTCCTCGAGACCGGAGACGCCGAAGCGCCGCTCGAGCTCCTCGAGCACCTCGCGCGGGTGCAGATCGCGGGCGGCCAGCATCACCAGGCAGTGGAACCACAGATCGGCGGTCTCGTGCACCACGGCGCCGGCGTCCTCGCCGGTGGCCGCGGCGACGGCCTCGGCGGCCTCCTCGGTGATTTTCGCGACGATGGCATCCATGCCCGCCGCGTAAAGACCCGCCACGTAGGAGCTATCGGGCGAGGCCTTCTTGCGCGCCTCGAGCACCTCGGCCAGCTTGTCGAGTGTGTCGCTCATGAGCCGTCGCGCGCCGCCCGGGCGCGCCTCACTCCTTCCCGTAGATGCGTTCCGGATCCTCGAGCACGGGCTCCACCGGGTCCCACTGACCATCGCGGAGCTTCCTGAAAAAGCAGTGCCTGCGCCCGGTGTGGCAGGCGATACCGCCCCGCTGCTCGACTCTGAGAAGCAGCGTGTCCGCATCGCAGTCGAGACGGATCTCGCTCACCCGTTGAACGTGACCCGAGCGCTCGCCCTTCTTCCACAGCCGGCCGCGGGATCGCGACCAGTAGACGGCCTCGCCCTCGTCGAGGGTGCGCGCCAGCGACTCGCGGCTCATCCACGCGAGCATCAGCACGTCACCGCTTCCGGCATCCTGAGCGATTGCCGGGATCAACCCGTCCTCGTTCCAGCGCACCTCGTCGAGCCAAGCGGACATGGCGGCTCCTCCTCGCCTGCGTCGCCGCGATGATACACCCTGGCGCCGACGTTCTTGACCCCGGCGAAGCGGATCGTGACACTTAAGCCGCCGCGCCGGGACAGCAATGCCCACGGGCGCGAGCCCCACGAAGCGGAAACAGATGCCCATTCGAAAAGTTTGCGTGCTCGGCGGCACCGGGTTCGTCGGTCGTCATCTCTGCTGCGAGCTCAGCCGCCGCAAGATGGCGCTGCGCGTGCTCACGCGCCGGCGCGAGCGGCACAAGGAGCTTCTGGTCATCCCGAATCTCGAGATCGTCGAGAGCGACGTGCACTCGCTCGCCGATCTGAGCGTGCAGATGAAAGGTTTCGACGCGGTCGTCAACCTCATCGGCATCCTCAACGAGAGCACCCGTCGGGGCGAGGATTTCGCCAGCGTTCACGGCGCGCTGCCGGACAAGGTCGCGGAAGCCTGCCGTTACAACCGGATCACCCGTCTGCTGCACATGAGCTCGCTCAACGCGCGCGCCGACGCGCCGAGCAAGTACCTCAAGTACAAGGCCGAGGGCGAGAACGCCGTGCACCGGTGGGCCGAAAAGGGGCTCAACGTAACCAGCTTCCGTCCCTCGGTGCTGTTCGGCCCCGACGACAGCTTCTTCAACCGTTTCGCGGCTCTGCTCGCCATGAGTCCGCTGGTGTTTCCCCTCGCCTGCCCCGATGCGCGCATGGCGCCGGCCTACGTCGAGGAGGTGGCGAGAGCGTTCGCCGACAGCCTCGAGCGCAAGGACACTTACGGCAAGCGCTACGATCTGTGCGGCCCCGAGCAGTACACCCTGCGCGAGCTGGTCGCCTACACGGCGAGCACCATGGGTCTCAAGACCCGCATCGTGCCGCTCGGCGACGCGCTCTCCCGGCTGCAGGCGCGGGTCCTCGAATGGGTGCCCGGAAAGCCTTTCAGCCGCGACAACTACCTCTCGCTGCAGGTCGACAGCGTGTGCACGGAGAACGGCTTTGCCGCGTTCGGCATCCACCCGACCAGCATCGAGACCGTCGTGCCGAGCTA
>JAABYT010000001.1:47551-48486 GCA_011775625.1 Gammaproteobacteria bacterium
AAGTGGATGGTGGCGTAGGCGCAGAGGAAGGCGATCAGCAGGCCCGCGAGCAGCGCATCCCACGCCACCGGCGCCTGAGCGCTCCAGGCGCCGAGCGCCTGGTGGCCGCCGGCGAGCGCGATGGCGGGAATCGACAGCAGAAAGGAGAAACGCGCGGCCGCCTGGCGCGTGAGACCCAGCGCGAGCCCCGCGGCCATGGTGATGCCGGCGCGGGACGTGCCCGGGATCAGGGCCAGCGCCTGGGCGGCGCCGATCAGCAGCGCGTCGCGCAAGCCCATGTCCGCGACGCGCCGCGTGCCGCGTCCGAAACGATCGCTGCCCCACAGCACCAGGGCGAACACCAGGGTCGCGGCGGCGATGACCGCGGCGCTGCGGACGACGCCACCGCCGACGGTCGCGAGAGCAAGCCCGCCGAGGCCGACCGGAACCGTCGCCAGCAGCAGGAACCAGACCATGCGGCTGTCGCCAACCTGCCCGCCCGCCGCCAGCGAGCGCAGCCAGTCGCCGCCCATGCGGCGCAGATCGGCGCGAAAGTAGGCGAGCACCGCGAGCAGCGTGCCCACGTGCACGGCGACGTCGAAGGCCAGGCCCTGGTCGGGCCAGTCGACGATGACGGGCAGCAGGATGAGGTGCGCGGAGCTCGAGATGGGCAGGAACTCGGTGAGCCCCTGGAGCATCGCCAGCACGACCACCTGAATCCATTCCATCGGCCGTCGGCCTCGCGCTAGAGCCGGCCGCGCAGATCGCGCCCGGCGAACCCCGCGAGAGGGCCGTCGAAGTCGCGCGCGAGCGCCAGCACCTTGATGGCTTCTCCCATCTCGCCGGGCAAGGTAAGGCGCTTGATCTGGGCGGTCAACTCGGCGTGCCGGCGGCTCGCGGGATCCACGTCGCGGCAGGCGTCGAGCAGGCCGGTGGCGAGCAGAAACGCCGCCTGG
>JAABYT010000001.1:48560-49213 GCA_011775625.1 Gammaproteobacteria bacterium
CGGTGAAAGCAGCGCAGCGTGCCGCGGGTGCGCTGCGGATGGTAGTACTCGGCGCGGCCGTAGCCGTAGTCGAAAACGAGCGCCACGCCGGCGGCCAGCGATTCGCCCAGGCGCTGCACCCAGGCCTGGCGCGCCGGCGCACACTCCGACGCGTAGCCGTCTTCGAGCGCGTGGGCAAGCGAGCCGCGAATGGCATCGACGTGCCGCGCGAGCGCGCTGCCGGCGCAGTCGGCGTCGACCCAGTGAAACGCCCCGTCGCGCCAGCCGACCCGGAGCTCGCGGACGCTGTCCCCGTGGATGCGAAAGCGCTGCGCGGGGATTGCATCGAGCACCTCGTTGGCGAGCACCACCCCGCGCATCGCGTGCGGCACCTGGTCGCACCACTCGACCGGCGGCGCACCGTCGACGGCGCGCGCGGCGATGTGCGCGCGCTGGCGTTCACGCAGGCTCGGGCTGCGCTCGACGATGCGGTAGCGCCGCGGCCCGCATTCGGCGCCGGCGAAGCACTCGAGCAGATCGGCGGCGAGGGCGCCCGAGCCCGCGCCCACCTCGCAGACGTCGCCGCCGCCCAGGGCGGCGAGGATCTCAACCGCCTGACGCGCCACGCAGCGCGCGAACAGCGGCGACGATTCCGGCGCGGTGACGAAGTCGCC
>JAABYT010000001.1:49242-51284 GCA_011775625.1 Gammaproteobacteria bacterium
GCCAGGTCCATGTACTCGGCGAAGCTGATGGAGCCGCCGGCCGCGTCGATGGCCTCGCGCACGCGGGCAACGAGGGCCGCGTTGCCGCCGCGCGATTCGTTCTCAGGCGTCACGGGCATTGCAGCGCCGACCCGATCTACAATCGCCGCCGGATCGCAGCGAGCCAACCGGGACTCCCATGAGCCACGCAGCCCAGCCCGCATCGCCCGCAGTCGCCCTCGTCACCGGCGGCGCGCGCCGCATCGGCGCAGCCATCGTGCGCCGCCTGCACGACGCGGGCTTCCAGGTCGCGGTGCACTACAACAGCTCCCGGGACGAGGCGCAGGCGCTGTGCGACGCACTCGACGCCGCGCGCCCGGGAAGCGCCCTGCCCTTCGCGGCGGATCTGCGCGAGATCGCCGCCATCGGCGCCCTCGTCGACGCCGTCGCCGACGCGTTCGCGCGCATCGACGTGCTCGTCAACAACGCGTCGAGCTATTTCGCAACGCCGCTCGGGCGCATCGACGAGGGCGCCTACCGCGAGCTGCTCGACACCAATCTGACCGCACCGCTGTTCCTCTCCCAGGCGGCCGCGCCGATGCTCGCGCGAAGCGGGGGCAGCATCGTCAACATCGCGGACATCTACGCATCGATGCCGATCGCGGATCACGCCGCCTACTGCGCGGCGAAAGCCGGGCTGGTCATGATGACGCGCGCGCTGGCGGTGGATCTGGCGCCGGATGTGCGCGTCAACGCGGTCGCGCCGGGCGCTATCCTGTGGCCCGAAGGCAGCGCCGGGGAAGAAGACCACAGCGCGGTGCTCGCGCAGATCCCCCTCGGACGCACAGGCTCTCCCGCCGATATCGCCGAGGCGGTTCTTTTCCTCGCCCGCGACGCCCACTACATGACCGGTCAGGTGATCAAGGTCGACGGCGGCCGCGCCATCGGCTGAAGCGAAGGCGCGCTCGAGGCCCGCGCCCGTCACCGCGGGCGGCGCTCGATGTCCGCCATGTGCGTGCCGAAGGCGTCGCCGCGGCGGTCCTCGAAGTACAGGCGCAGCGCGCGCTCGATGGAGGGGAAGGCGATCGCCTCCCAGGGGATCTCGTGCTCGGCAAAGAGGCGCACCTCGAGACTCTCGGCGCCGGCGAAAAAATCCAGATCCAGCAGGCGGGCGAGAAAGATCACGTAGACCTGATTGATGGCCGGAATGTTGAGGTAGGCGAACAGGCTGCCCATCTCGACCCGCGCGTTGGCCTCCTCGAACGCCTCGCGGGCGGCGGCCTGGGCCGTCGACTCGCCGTTCTCCATGAAACCCGCCGGCAGCGTCCACAGCCCGCTGCGCGGCTCGATGGCGCGCCGGCAAAGAAGCAGGCGATCCTCCCACTGGGGGATGCAGCCGGCGACGATCTTGGGATTGCTGTAGAAGACCGTGCCGCAGCTGTCGCAGACGTGACGCGGACGATCGTCGCCGGGCGGCACGCGGCTGGTCACCGGAGCACCACACTGGCTGCAGAAGTTCATGTCTCAGTTCCGCGTGTCTTCGCCGGTCGGAAAATTCACTTTGCGTGGCGGCCTGGCGCCGCCTCTGGCGCGCGCCCACATGGCGCCGAGCGTGTCGCCGCTCACCGGATGTCTGCGCTCACCGGCGATCTCCGCCAGCGGGCACAGCACGAAGGCGTGCGCGCCGAGATCCTCGCGCGGCAGCACGATGTCGTCGTCTTCGACGACGCAATCGTCGAGCAAGAGAAGATCGAGATCCATGGTGCGCGGACCGTAGCGCGCCTCGTCGCGCCGACGCCCGCAGCGCGACTCGAGCTCGTGCAGCTCGGCGACGAGCGCGCGGGGCTCGGCATCGCACTCGAAGGCCACCACCAGGTTGAAGAACGGATCGCCCTCGAATCCGACCGGCTCGGTCTCGTAGACGCTCGAGGTCTCGACCTCGCCGAAGCGTTCACGCAGCAGCTCGAGCACCCGCGCCACGTTGCGCTCCCGGTCGATGTTGCTGCCGACGCTGACGAAAGCCGTCGGCATCAGCTTCGCTCTCCACGCTCGATGATCACCCC
>JAABYT010000001.1:51292-51636 GCA_011775625.1 Gammaproteobacteria bacterium
GCGCAGCGCTCGGCGAGCGTCTCCACCAGCTGATACTCGCTGTTACCGACGAACTCGATGAGGCGCTTGGCCACGGATTTGTAATTCAGCGTGTCGGCCACGTCGTCACGCTCGGCGGCCCTGCGGCAGTCGCCGGCCATCTCGATATCGAGGATCACCGTCTGCTTGATCTTACGTTCCCAGTCGAAGATGCCGATAACCGTTTCGATGCGCAGATCGCTGATGTAGATGATGTCCACTCGCCGTCGCCCGTTCTCGATGCGTGTGCCCAATCGCGGGGGATCCTCTGCGCGGGCCCGGATTATTAACCATAATCGTAGTCGGAATGGCAAATCGGCCCGCGG
>JAABYT010000001.1:51664-53163 GCA_011775625.1 Gammaproteobacteria bacterium
CTCGCCACGGCGGTCCTCGTCTGCCGCATCATGAAGCTGCCCGATCCGCGCAAGGAAGGCTCGGGCAATCCCGGCGCCACCAACGTGCTGCGCCTCGGCGGCAAGCAGGCCGCTGCCCTGACCCTCGTCGGTGACATGCTCAAGGGAGCCTTTCCGGTGGTGATTGCGCATCTGGTCACCGATCATCCGACCATCCTCGCCGCCACCGCCGTGGCGGCCTTCGTCGGCCACCTCTATCCGGTGTTCTTCGGTTTCAAGGGCGGCAAGGGCGTGGCCACCGCCTTCGGCGCGGTCGCCGCGCTGGTGCTGCCGGTGGCGCTGTTCATGGCCGCGGTGTGGGTGCTGGTGGTGATCGTCACCCGCTACGTGTCGCTCGCTTCGATGGGGGCTGCGGTGCTGGCGCCGCTGTTTGCGCTGCTGTTCATTCGCGAGCCGGCCTTCATCCTGGCGCTGGTGGTCATCGCCGCGCTGGTGGTCTACCGCCACCGGGCCAACATCGAGCGCCTGCGCCAGGGCGCCGAGCCGGAGATCGATCTCTAGCGCGCCGCGCCGTCCAGCGCCTGCAGCGACTCCAGCGGCCAGCGGGCGCGCACCTCGAAGGCGAGTGGCTCGCTGGCACCGGCCAGCAGCCGCTGGCAGCCGGCATAGGCCACCATGGCGCCGTTGTCGGTGCAGAACGCCACCCGCGGGTAGTGCACCGACACCGACAGCGCCTCAGCGGCCGCGGCCATGGTCTCGCGCAGGCGCCGGTTGGCGCCGACCCCACCGGACACCACCAGGCGCGGCAGCGCCGTCTGCTCGAGGGCGCGGCGGCACTTGATCACCAGGGTGTCCACCACCGCTTCCTCGAAGGCGCGCGCCACGTCGGCGCGGGTGCGCGCGTCGTCGGGCAGCCCCGCGAGGGTGTTCATGGCGTAGGTCTTGAGGCCGCTGAAGCTGAAATCCAGCCCCGGACGGTCGGTCATGGGGCGCGGAAAGCGGAAACGGCCGGGATCGCCGCGCTCGGCGAGGGCCGCGAGCTGCGGTCCTCCGGGGTAGGGCAGCCCGAGCAGGCTGGCGGTCTTGTCGAAAGCCTCGCCGGCGGCGTCGTCCAGCGACTCGCCGAGCACCCGGTAGGCGCCGACGCCGTCGACCGCCACCAGCTGGGTGTGGCCGCCGGAGACCAGCAGGGCGAGGAATGGGAACGCCGGCGCATCGGCCTCCAGCATCGGCGCCAGCAGATGGCCCTCCATGTGATGCACGGCCACCGACGGCACGCCCAGGGCGAACGCCAGGCTGCGGCCGACGGCGGCGCCGACCATGAGCGCCCCCACCAGACCCGGGCCGGCGGTGTAGGCGATGCCGTCGACGTCGCCGCGGCTCATCTGCGCCTCGGCGAGCACGGCATCGAGCAGGGGGATCAGCTTCCTCACGTGATCCCGCGAGGCGAGCTCCGGGACCACGCCGCCATACTCGGCGTGCAGCGCCGCCTGGCTGTGCAGCAGGTGCGCGCGCAGACC
>JAABYT010000001.1:53242-53821 GCA_011775625.1 Gammaproteobacteria bacterium
CTGCGAGGAACATTGATGCCGTCCGTCCGAGTCCGCGAGAACGAACCCTTCGACGTCGCCATGCGGCGTTTCAAGCGCGCCTGCGAGAAAGCCGGCACGCTCACCGAGATCCGCCGCCGCGAGTATTACGAGAAGCCGACCTCGGTGCGCAAGCGCAAGGCCGCCGCCGCCGTCAAGCGCCATCTCAAGAAGCTCGCCCGCGAGGACATCAAGCGCCGCCGGCTCTACTGAATCAACCGCCCCGCGGACACCGCCGCGGGAATCTCCATCGCCCCCCTCTCCAGCCATGGCTTCCGAGCTCAAGCAACGCATCCAGGCGGATGTCACCGCGGCCATGCGGGCCAAGGACAAGCCGCGCCTCGGCGCCCTGCGCCTGGTGACCGCCGCCATCAAGCAGCTCGAGGTGGACTCGCGCAGCGAGCTNNAGCGGCACATTGGCCTTTGAACAGGCGGCCAGTGCCAATTAGAATACGGGGTTTACCGTCGCGGTGAGTGTAACCCCAATCGCCGCGCGCAGCTGCGAGGAACATTGATGCCGTCCGTCCGAGTCCGCGAGAACGAACCCTTCGACGTCGCCAT
>JAABYT010000001.1:54032-64624 GCA_011775625.1 Gammaproteobacteria bacterium
TCCCTGGAGCAGTACCAGAGCGCCGGGCGCACCGATCTCGCCGATCAGGAGCGCTTCGAGATCGCCCTCATCGAGACCTACATGCCCGAGGCCCTGCCCGCCGACGAGCTCGAGGCGCTCATCGACGCCGCCATCGCCGAGACCGCCGCCGCCAGCATGCGCGACATGGGCAAGGTCATGGGCGTGCTCAAGCCGCGCGTCCAGGGGCGCGCCGACATGGGCGCGGTGAGCGCCGCGGTCAAGCAGAAGCTCGCCGGCTGACGGCCCTCCGGGGGGCTGCTGCCCGGCCCGGCGTAGCGCGGTAGACTCTCCCGACGGGCGCGGCGGCAAGCGCCGCGCCGCGGGTCGGAGACAGACGTGACCGGGCGCATCCCCCGCCAATTCATCGACGAGCTGCTCTCGCGCGTCGACATCGTCGACGTGGTGGACGAGTACGTGCCGCTCAGGAAAGGCGGCAAGGATCACAAGGCCTGCTGCCCGTTCCACAACGAGAAGACGCCGTCGTTCACCGTCAGCGCCGACAAGCAGTTCTACCACTGCTTCGGCTGCGGCGCCCACGGCACGGCCATCGGCTTCCTGATGGATTACGCCCACATGGACTTCATCGAGGCGGTGGAGGATCTCGCCAGCCGCGCCGGCCTCGAGGTGCCCCGTGAGGCCGGCGGCGAGCAAGGCGAGAGCCTGCAGCCGCTCCTCGACATGCTGGCGCGGGCGAGCGCCTACTATCAGCAGCAGCTGCGCCAGCACCGCGAGGCCGCCCGCGCGGTGGATTACCTGAGAAGCCGCGGGCTCTCCGGGGAGATCGCCGCCGCCTTCGGCCTCGGCTTCGCGCCGCCCGGCTGGGACAACCTGCTCGGCGCCCTCGGGGGCCGCGACGCCGAGCGCACCCTGATGGCGCGCGCCGGGCTGCTCGTGGAGAAGAGCGGCGGGGGTTACTACGACCGCTTCCGCGACCGCATCACCTTTCCGATCCTGGATCGCCGCGGGCGCACGGTGGGCTTCGGCGCCCGCGTGCTCGGCGACGACACGCCCAAGTATCTGAACTCCCCGGAAACCCCCGTGTTTCACAAGGGCCGCGAGCTCTACGGTCTGTACCAGGCGCGCAAGGCCGCCGGACACCCGCAGCGGCTCATCGTCGTCGAGGGCTACATGGACGTGGTGGCGCTGGCCCAGCACGGTATCCGCAACGCCGTGGCGACGCTCGGCACCGCCGCCACCGAGGCCCATCTGGAGCAGCTGTTCCGCGTCAGCCAGGACGTGGTGTTCTGCTTCGACGGCGACGAGGCCGGCCGGCGCGCCGCCTGGCGGGCCCTGGAAACCGCGCTGCCGGCCATGCACGACGGCCGCCAGGCCCTGTTCATGTTCCTGCCCGAGGGCCAGGACCCGGACAGCCTGGTGCGCACCGAGGGCCCCGAGGCCTTCGCCGCGGCGGTGGAGGCGGCCGACAGCCTCGGCACGTTTCTCTTCGACCGTCTGGCGGCGCGCGTGGACCGCAGCACCATCGACGGGCGCGCGCGTCTCGCCGAGCTCGCCCGGCCGTTGCTGGCCAAGCTCCCCGAGGGCAGCTTCCGCGAGCTGTGCTACCGGCGCCTCGCCGAGCTCACGGGGCTCGCCCCGGAGAATTCGGCTACACTGGGATCGGGGAGGGGGAACGCAAGGGCGCGCAGCCCGGCGAGTCCCCTCGATAAGCAAAAACGACAATCGCCGTCACTGGTGCGGAAGGTGATCACGTGGCTCCTGCACTACCCGTCGTTGGGTCAGGGCGTCACCAGCACCGACCACCTGCGCTCCTTGGAGCTCCCCGGCGTGCCGTTGCTGCTGGAGCTCGTTGAAACGCTCGAGGACCGCCCCAACCTGACCACGGGCGGGCTGCTCGAGCGCTTCCGGGACCACGCGTCCGGGCGCCACCTGGCCAGGCTGGCGGCCGAGGAGGTCGCCCCTCTCGACGCGGGGCTCGAGCGGGAGTTCAGCGACTCCCTCGAGAAGCTCCATCGGCTGGCCGACGACCAGCGCTTCGCGCTGCTCGCCCGCAAGGGGCGCGAGGGGCATCTGAGCGACGCCGAGAAGCGGGAATTTGCCCGCCTCTCCGGAGGCGCAGGACAGGACGGCGGCGGAGGAAATGCGACCCTCGACCCTGGGTAGGGGGAGGCTCGATTTGGTATACTAAAACGTTATCGCCCGTATTTCCGCACGACGGTGTGGCAGACCACGAGAATGAACCTGAATCAGCAACAATCACAACTCAAGCTATTGATCGCAAAGGGAAAGGATCAGGGCTACCTGACTTACCACGAGGTCAACGACCACCTGCCCGAGGGCATCGTCGACCCCGAGCAGATCGAAGACATCATCAGCATGATCAACGACATGGGGATCGCCGTTCACGAGGTGGCCCCGGACGCCGATACGCTGCTGTTGATGGAGACCACGGTCAACGCCGACGACGACGAGACCGAGGAGGCGGCCGCGGCGCTCGCCACCCTCGACAGCGAGTTCGGCCGCACCACCGATCCCGTGCGCATGTACATGCGCGAGATGGGCACGGTGGATCTCCTCACCCGCGAGGGTGAGATCAAGATCGCCAAGCGCATCGAGAAGGGCCTCAACCAGGCGCTCGGGGCGCTCGCTGCGTATCCGCCGACCGTCGAGCTGCTGCTGGCCGAGTTCGAACGCTTCGAGAGCGAGGACATCAAGCTCACCGACATCTTCTCGACCTTCGTCGATCCGAACGAGTCCGACGAGCCGGCGACGCCCGCGCCCGCCGCCAACGGCAAGCCGGCGGCCAAGCAGGCCAAAGACGACGAGGACGAGGATGACGACGACGGGCTCGAATCACTGATCGACATCGGCCCCGATCCCGAAGAGGCCCGCGAGCATTTCAAGAAGCTCAAGCGCGCCTTCGGCCGCATGCAGCGGGCCACTGCGAAGCACGGCTCGGACTCCAAGCAGGCCGCCAAGATTCGCGACGAGTGCGCGGCGATGTTCTTCGAGCTCAAGGTCGTGCCGAAGCTCGTCGATCGCCTCACCGAGCAGCTGCGCGAGATCGTCGATCGCATCCGCAGCCACGAGCGCCAGATCATGAGCATGTGCGTGCGCGAGGCGAAAATGCCGCGCAAGGACTTCGTCTCGAGCTTCCTCGCCAACGAGACCAACATGAACTGGCTGCGTCCGCACATGCGCGCCAAGAATGCCTACGCGGAGGCGCTCAAGCCGCTCTCCAAGGACATCAAGCGCATCCAGGGTAAGCTCGCCGTGATCGAAGACGAGTGCGGGCTCACCATCGCCGCGGTCAAGGACATCAATCGCCGCATGTCCATCGGCGAGGCCAAGGCACGCCGGGCAAAGAAGGAGATGGTCGAGGCCAACCTGCGCCTGGTGATCTCGATTGCCAAGAAGTACACCAACCGCGGCCTGCAGTTCCTGGATCTCATCCAGGAAGGCAACATCGGCCTGATGAAGGCGGTGGACAAGTTCGAGTACCGGCGCGGCTACAAGTTCTCGACCTATGCGACCTGGTGGATCCGCCAGGCCATCACGCGCTCGATTGCCGATCAGGCGCGCACCATTCGTATTCCGGTGCACATGATCGAGACCATCAACAAGTTGAACCGCATCTCGCGCCAGATCCTCCAGGAGAAGGGCCGCGAGCCGACACCCGAAGAGCTCGCCGAGCGCATGGAGATGCCCGAGGACAAGGTGCGCAAGGTCTTGAAGATCGCCAAGGAGCCGATCTCCATGGAGACGCCCATCGGCGACGACGAGGACTCGCATCTCGGCGATTTCATCGAGGACCAGACCATCGTCTCGCCGAACGACTCGGCAACCTTCGAGGGCCTGCGTGAATCGACGCAGAACATCCTCGCGGGCCTCACGCCGCGCGAGGCGAAGGTGCTGCGCATGCGCTTCGGCATCGAGATGAACACCGACCACACCCTCGAGGAAGTGGGCAAGCAGTTCGACGTGACCCGCGAGCGCATTCGCCAGATAGAAGCGAAAGCGCTCAGGAAGCTCCGCCACCCGAGCCGCTCCGAGCAGCTCAGAAGCTTCCTCGACTAGTCAATACCAGGCCGCCTCCCCTGCCCTCCGGCCTCTCCCCCGCATCGGGGGAGAGGCTTTCGGGGCCGCCGCGATATAATCGCCTCCATCGAAGGGCCTGTAGCTCAGTTGGTTAGAGCGGCGGACTCATAATCCGTTGGTCGCAGGTTCGAGTCCTGCCGGGCCCACCAGGAAAACGATGACCGACAGCCGTCACTTCGGGCACCATCCCGGTCTGGCGCACTGATACGGCGGCGCTGTCGCGTAGCCTCGGGAGAAGAAGTGGCAGAGCTCGCACAGGAACTCCGCGACGCGCGGGCGCGCGAGGCCGCGACCAGCGAGATCCTGCGGGTCATCAACCGCTCGCCGACCGATTACCAGCCCGTGTTCGAGGCCATCCTCGAGAACGCGACCCGGCTGTGCGATGCGCCGCTCGCGCTGCTGCTGATGCGCCGCGACGACGGATATCACCTCGTCGCGCACGCGGGCACGCGGCGCGAGTTCGTCGAGCACTTGCGCGCGAACCCGCTGCCGCTCGACCCGGAGAAGACCCTGACCGCCAAGGCGGCGGCGGAGGGCCGCGCGGTCGAGGTCCTCGATATCACCGACCAACAGAGCCACGGCGCGGGCCAGCCTGTGCGCCGTATCGTCGCCGAGGTCGAGGGGATCCGCACCCAGCTCTCTGTGCCCATGCTGCGCGGCGACGAGGCGCTTGGAGTGATCATTATTTACCGTCGCGAGGTGCGCGGCTTCGAGCCGAGTCACGTTGAGCTGCTGACCACGTTCGCCGAACAGGCAGCCATTGCAGTGGACAACGTTCGCAAGTTCAGGGCGCTCGGCGAGTCCCTGGAGCGCCAGACCGCCACCAGCGAGATCCTGCGCGTCATCAGCCGCTCGCCGACGGACTACCAGCCGGTGTTCGAGGCCATCCTCGAGAACGCGACCCGGCTCTGCGACGCGCCGCTCGCAATTTTGATGATGCGCCGCGACGATGCCTATCACCTCGTTGCGCACGCGGGTACGCGACCCGAGTTCGTCGAGTTCCTTCGCGCGAATCCGGCGCCGCTCGATCCCGAGGCAACAGGCATAGCGAAGGCAGCCGCCCAACTCCGGCCAACGCAGACGGCGGACGTTACCGAAACCGCGCTGTATCGCCAGGGTCAGGCCCACCGGACCGCCTCGGCCGACATCGAAGGCATCCGCAGCGTGCTCTGGGTGCCCATGGTCAAGAACGACGCGTGCCTCGGCGTCATCTGCGTGTACCGCCGCGAGGTGCGGCCCTTCGACGAGAGCCAGATCGATCTGGTCTCGACATTTGCGGACCAGGCCGTGATCGCCATCGACAACGTGCGTCTGTTCCAGGCGCTGGAGGCCCGCACCGACGAGCTCGGCGAGTCCCTGGAGCGCCAGACCGCCACCAGCGATATCCTGCGCGTCATCAGCCGCTCGCCGACCGACTACCAGCCGGTCTTCGACGCCATTCTCGACAGCGCCGCCCGGCTCTGCGACGCGCCACTCGCATTGCTCACGCTGCGCGAAGAGGATCACTTCAACCTGGTCGCGCACAAGGGTTCGCGGCCCGAGTACATCGAGTTCCGGCGCGCGAACCCCGTGCCTATCGACGAAGGGAAGACAGTTGCCGCCCAGGCGGCGATCGAGGGCGTGCCCAAACAAATTGCCGACATCACCGATACCGAGGAATATCGCGACGGCCTGCCTCACCGGGTCGTCGCGGCGGACATCGAGGGCGTACGTACAGTGCTCTTTGTCCCGATGATGAAGAACGACGAGTGCGTCGGCGAGATCGCGGTCTATCGTCGCGAGGTCCGGCCCTTCGACGAGGGCCAGATTGCGCTGCTCTCCACCTTCGCCGATCAGGCGGTCATCGCCATCGACAACGTGCACCTGTTTCAGGAGCTCGAGAGACGCAACACGGAGATCACCGAGGCGCTCGAGCAGCAGACCGCCACGACGGAAGTCCTCAAGATAATCAGCCGCTCGACGTTTGATCTCCAGCCGGTGCTCGAGACACTCATCGAGAACGCCACACGGCTGTGCCACGCCGGCTGGGGAGTCATTCATCGTTTCGACGGGAAAGTGTTGCGCGCGGTGGGCTCCTACGGCGCCTCTCCCGAGTTCATAGAATTCTGGAAGCAGCTCGAGATCGGTCTCGACAGAGGATCGGCGCTCGGGAGGGCCGCCCTGGAGAAGCGTACGATTCATATCGAGGATGTCCTCGCGGAGCCGGAGTACAAATACACCGACGCTCAGGAAAAAGGTGGCTGGCGCAGCGTGCTCGCCGTTCCGATGATCAGAGAAGGTGGCTTGATCGGTGTCATGGCCTTGGCGAGAAACGAGGTCCTGCCGTTCACCGACAAGCAGGTCGAGCTGGTTTCGACCTTCGCCGATCAGGCGGCCATTGCCATCGAGAACGTACGCCTTTTCGAGGAGCTCGAGGCCCGTAATCGCGATCTGGGCGAGGCCCTCGAGCGCCAGACCGCCACCAGCGATATTCTGCGGGTCATCAGCCGCTCGCCGACCGACTACGGGCCGGTCTTCGACGCCATCCTCAACAGCGCTACCCGGCTCTGCGAGGCACCGCTCGCCGTTCTGCTCGTACGCGAGGGGAAACACTACCATCTGGTCGCGGAGCGGGGCACGCGTCCCGAGTTCGTCGAATGGTTCAAATCGAACCCGATCCCCGTCGACGCAGAGGAGTCGTTCTCCGTACGCGCGGCTACCCAGGGAGAACCTCTGCAGATCCCCGATTTTACCGACAGCGAAGCCTATCGCGACGGTGTCACCCACCAGGTCGCCGGCGTGGAGCTCGAAGGCATCCGCTCCGCCCTCCTGGTGCCGATGATGAAAGGTGACCACTGCGCCGGCGTGATAGCGGTTTATCGTCGCGAGGTGCAGCTCTTCGAAGAGAACCACATCGCGCTGCTCTCCACCTTCGCCGACCAAGCGGTGATCGCCATCGACAACGTGCACCTGTTTCAGGAGCTCGAGAGGCGAAACAAGGAGATCACCGAGGCTCTCGAGCAGCAGACAGCTACCACGGAGGTCTTGAAGATCATCAGCCGATCGACGTTTGATCTTCAGCCAGTTCTCGAATCGCTCATCGAGAATGCCGCCAGGCTCTGCGGCGCCGACAAGGGTGGGATTTTCAGAGCAGACGGTGACCTGTACCGCGTCGCCGCCACGTACGGCGCCTCACCCGAATTCAAGGAATTCATTCAGCAAAATCCAATTCGGCCCGGCAGAGAGAGTGTAACCGGCCGTGTCGCGCTCGAGCGCAGAACGATTCACGTGCACGACATCATGGAAGACCCAGAGTACTCGTACGCCGACCCGCGCCTGGTGGACCAGCGAACGACATTGGGTGTTCCGATGCTGAGACAGGGTGCCCTGGTCGGAATAATTACCATATGGAAGGAAGGCGAGGTCAGTCCATTCACGGAAAGACAAATTGACGTCGTTACGACGTTTGCCGACCAAGCCGTGATCGCCATCGAGAACGTGCGCTTGTTCCAGGACCTCGAGGCTCGAACCCACGAACTGAGTGAGGCCCTCGAGCGCCAGACCGCCACCAGCGACATCCTGCGCACCATCAGCCGCTCGCCGACCGACTACGGGCCGGTCTTCGACGCCATCCTCAACAGCGCTACCCGGCTCTGCGAGGCACCGCTCGCCTTTCTTCTGATTCGCGAGGGCGACTATTTCAAGCTCGTCGCGGACAAGGGCTCGCGCCAGGAATACGTCGAGTGGCTGAGATCGAACCCGGTGCCGATCAGCGAGAAACATAGGCTCGCCGCTCGTACCGCGTTGGAGCGTGCGCCCCAGCAGATCGCCGATACCACCGAGAGCGACGAATATCGCGAGGGCATGCCACATCGGGTCGCATCGGTGGACATCGAGGGCGTACGCACCGCGCTCTTCGTGCCGATGCTGAAGGGCGACGATTGCGTCGGCGTGATTGCGGCCTACCGTCGCGAGGTGCGCCCGTTCAGCGAGAGTCACATCGCGCTGGTTTCCACCTTCGCCGACCAGGCGGTGATCGCCATCGACAACGTGCGCCTGTTCCAGGCGCTGGAGGCCCGCACCGACGAGCTCGGCGAGTCCCTCGAGCGCCAGACCGCGACCAGCGACATCCTGCGCACCATCAGCCGCTCGCCGACCGACTACGGACCGGTCTTCGATGCCATCCTCAACAGCGCAACCCGGCTCTGCGACGCGCCGCTCGCCTTTCTTCTCATTCGCGAGGGCGACTACTTCAAGCTCGTCGCGGACAGGGGCTCGCGCCCGGAATTCGTCGAGTGGGTGCGATCGAACCCGGTGCCGATCAGCGAGAAACAAACGCTCGCCGCTCGTGCCGCGTTGGAGCGTGCGCCCCAGCAGATCGCCGACATCACCGAGAGCGAGGGATATCGCGAGGGGATGCCACATCGGGTCGCATCAGCGGACATCGAGGGCATCCGCACGACGCTCTTCGTGCCGATGCTGAAGGGCGACGATTGCGTCGGCGTGATTGCGGTCTACCGTCGCGAGGTGCGCCCGTTCAGCGAGAGTCACATCGCGCTGGTTTCCACCTTCGCCGACCAGGCGGTGATCGCCATCGACAACGTGCACCTGTTTCAGGAGCTGCAGACGCGAAACAAGGAAATCACGGAGGCGCTCGAGCAGCAGACGGCGACGAGCAACGTGCTGCAGGTCATCTCCAACTCACCCACCGATGTCCGGCCGGCATTCGAGACCATCGTCGACAGCGCGTCCCGACTTTGCGATGCGGAATTCAGCGCGGTGGCGCGATTGCAATCGGGAGAGCTTCATTTGGAAGCGCTCAAAAACTTGTCGCCCGAGGAGATGAGCGCTTTTGAAAGCATGTTCCCACGGCCGCCGGATCGGAGCATCGTCATGGGCCGGGCCTTCCTGGAAGGGCGACCGGTACACATCGAGGACGCCTTCGAAGATCCGGAATATGACCAACGCACGTTGCAGGTGCTGCAGAAGGTCACGGGATTCCGCACTATTCTCGGCGTTCCTCTGCTGCGCGGCCGGACATCGATCGGCGTGATTCTTTGTGCCCGCCGTCGCATCAAGCCGTTCTCCGAGGCGGAAATCGAGCTCGTGAAGACCTTCGCCGCCCAGGCCGTTATCGCCATCGAGAACCAGCGCTTGTTTCATGAAGTCGAGGCCCGCAACAAAGAGATTACCGAGGCGCTCGAGCGCCAGACGGCGACCAGCGACATCCTGCGCACCATCAGCCGCTCGCCGACCGACTACGCGCCGGTCTTCGACGCCATCCTCGACAACGCCACCCGGCTGTGCGATGCGCCGCTCGCCTTTCTGCAGATGCGCGAGGAGGATCACTTCAACCTGGTCGCACACAAGGGCTCGCGGCCGGAGTTCATCGAGTGGCTGCGCGAGAACCCCATGCCCATCAACGAAGGGAATACACTCGCCGCCCAGGTAGCGATCGAAGGCGTGCCCAAGCAACTTCCCGACATTACCGACAGCGCCGGCTATCGCGACGGAATACCGCACCGGATCGCCGCAGCGGACATCGAGGGCGTACGCACCACGCTCTTCGTGCCGATGATGAGGAACGACGAGTGTATCGGCGAGATCGCGGTCTACCGACGCGAAGTGCGGCCCTTCGACGAGAGCCAGATCGCGCTCGTCTCGACTTTCGCCGATCAGGCCGTGATCGCCATCGACAACGTGCGCCTGTTCCAGGCGCTGGACGAGCGCACCCGCGAGCTCGCGCGCTCGGTCGAGGAGCTGCGAGCGCTCGGCGAGATCGGACAGGTGGTGAACTCGACCTTGGACCCGGAGACCGTGCTCACGACGATCATCAACCAGGCCGTCGCGCTCACCGGCACCGACGGCGGGCTCATCAGCGAGTACGACGAGGCCACCGGCACGCTGCCGGCCCGTGCCGCACCCGGATTCGAGGTGGTGCTCGAGGGCGCGGACCCCGTGCGCTTCGGCGAGGGCGCCATCGGGCGGGCGGCCGAGACCCGTACGCCGATCCAGATTCCCGACGTCGATGCCCCGGGGGCCTACACGGGCCGACTGCGCGGGCTGCTCGAGCGTGCGGGTCTCAAGGCGCTCCTCGCGGTACCGCTGATGCGCGAGGATCGCGTCCTCGGGTCGCTGCTGGTCGCCCGCAAAACTCCCGGCGAGTTCCCGCCGGAGACCGTCGAGCTCCTCGGCACCTTCGCCGCCCAGTCCGCGCTCGCGATTCACAATGCGCGTCTGTTCCGCGAGATCGAGGAGAAGGGGCGCGAGCTCGCGCAGGCCAACCAGCACAAGTCCGAGTTCCTCGCCAACATGTCCCATGAGCTGCGCACGCCGCTCAATGCCGTCATCGGCTTCTCGGAGGTGCTCGGCAAGCAGATGTTCGGCGAGCTCAACGATAAGCAAAAGGAGTACGTCAACGACATCCACAACTCCGGCCGGCACCTGCTCTCGCTCATCAACGACATTCTCGATCTGTCCAAGATCGAGGCCGGCCGCATGGAGCTGGACCTGACGACCTTCGATATCCGGCAGGC
>JAABYT010000001.1:64671-65422 GCA_011775625.1 Gammaproteobacteria bacterium
AAACAGATATTGCTCAACCTGCTCTCCAACGCCATCAAGTTCACGCCGGAGGGTGGCCGTGTCACGCTGACGGCACGCGGCGTCGACGCCGCCCTGGTAATCTCCGTCCGCGACACCGGCGTCGGCATTTCCGCGGAGGATCAGGAGCACATCTTCGAGGAGTTCCGCCAGGTCGGCACCGACTACGCGCGCAAGACCGAGGGCACCGGGCTCGGTCTCACGCTGACCCGTCGCTTCGTCGAGCTGCACGGTGGCGAGGTCGAGGTCGAGAGCGAGCTCGGCGCGGGATCGGAGTTCCGTATCACTCTGCCGCTCGAGCCGCCGGTAGCGGTGGCGGCGGAAGCAGATTGAGGGCATGAGAAAGCGATGGCTGGCGAACTGATCCTCATCGTCGAGGACAACGAAAATAACATGAAGCTCGTGCGCGACTTGCTCGGCTATCACGGCTATCGAACGCTGGAGGCCGTGACCGGCGAGGAGGGTGTGGCGCTGGCGCGCGAGCATCTTCCGGCCCTGATCCTGATGGACATCCAGCTCCCAGGCATCGACGGCATCGAGGCCTTCGAGCAGCTCGCCAGCGACCCCGCCACCAGGGATATCCCGGTCATTGCCGTCACCGCGTCGGCCATGCAGGAGGAGCGCGCCCGCATCGAGACGGTCGGATTCGCCGGCTACCAGCCCAAGCCCATACAGCTCGATGAGTTCATGGCGGCGGTCGAGGAGGTGCTGCAGGCATGAGCGCGCCGTCACG
>JAABYT010000001.1:65481-65783 GCA_011775625.1 Gammaproteobacteria bacterium
CTGGTGCTGCTCGACGTCATGATGCCGGGAATGAGCGGCTACGAAGTGTGCGAGAAGCTGCGCGCAGAGCCCGAAACCGCGGCGTTGCCCGTGGTCCTGGTCACGGCGCTCGATCCGGACAAGGAGCGCATCAAGGGCCTCGAGGCCGGCGCCGATGACTTTCTCACCAAGCCCGTCAACCAGCCCGAGCTGCTCGCGCGGGTACGCTCGTTGCTGCGCATCAAGTCGTTACACGACGAGGTTCAGACGCAGGCCGCCGAGCTCGAGCGTTGGAACGGCGAGCTCGAGACGCGCGTGGCAAC
>JAABYT010000022.1:0-3928 GCA_011775625.1 Gammaproteobacteria bacterium
AGATCGGCGTAACGGGGATCGCTTCCAGGAAAACGCGCGTCGTCCTCATCGAGCCTCGGCGGCGGCGTGTCGTAGCTTCGTCGCCACAGGAGAACCTGCTGCTCCCCATACTCGGCGGCCGTCTCGGCCTTGTTGAGTCCCTGCAGCGCGCCGTAATGACGTTCATTCAAACGCCAGGAGCGATGCACGGGAATCCACATCAGATCGAGCTCGTCGAGCACGATCCACAGGGTCCGAATGGCGCGCTTCAGAACCGACGTGTACGCGACGTCGAAAACGAATCCCTGCTCCTTCAAATCGCGGCCGGCGCGGCGCGCCTCGGCGATGCCCTGCTCGGTGAGATCGACGTCGGTCCAGCCCGTGAAGCGGTTCTCCCGGTTCCAGGTGCTCTCTCCGTGCCGCAGTAGTACGAGCCTTTTCATGATTGCTCACCGAGCGGCAGGGCGTAACGGCTCACGCGCCGGGATTTCCGTCGGCTCGGCCGTCAACAAACGCTCGAGAGGTTTCGGCCTGCCGATGCGATAGCCCTGAGCGTAGTCGACGCCGACCTCGCGGAGCTTCTCGAGGATGCCGTCGCTCTCCACGAACTCCGCGATTGTGCGTTTACCCATGACCTTGCCGATATCGTTGATGGATTTCACCATGGCCAGATTGATCGGATCGTCGACGACGTCTTTCACGAACACGCCGTCGATTTTCAGAAAGTCGACTGCGAGCTGCTTCAAATAGGCAAAGGACGAGAGACCGCTGCCGAAATCATCGAGTGCGAAGTGGCAGCCCCATCCCTTCAAAGCCGTGATGAAACGCGTCGCGCTGACCAGGTTGGTGATGGCCGCTGTCTCGGTGATCTCGAAGCAGAGCTTCTCGGCCGGAACATTGGTTCTGTCGAGACTCGAAATCACGAACTGCAGGAACTCCTCGTCGGCGATCGAGTGACCGGAAAGATTGATAGAGCACATGGCGAGGCGCCGAAGCTGCTCGGGATGCGCGTCGAGCCACGAGAAGATCTTCTCGACCACCCAGCGATCGAGCCGCACAGAAAGGCTGTAGCGCTCCGCGGCCGGCAGAAAGGCTCCCGGAGGCACCAGACGTCCGTTGGCATCGCGCATGCGCAGCAGCAGCTCGAAATAACCCTGCCCGTCGCCCCCCGGCATCACGTCCGAGCCCTCCCGGCTCAATTCCGAGAGAGGCCGAATCGGCTGCACGCTCAGGCAGAAGCGGTCTTCCTCGAGAGCCTGGTTGATACGCGCTACCCACTGCATCTCGCCGTGGCGGCGGGCGAGCTCGATATCTTCGGGATGATACACGTGGATGCGGTTGCGCCCCTGGTCCTTGGCGACGTAGCAGGCGGTGTCCGCGGCGCTCAATGTCCCCGCGACGCTCTCGCTATCCGAGGTCACCGGAACCAGACCGATGCTCACACCGACGCTGAACGTCTTGTTCTCCCAGCTGAAACGAAATTCTTCGACGCACTTACGAAGCGTGTTGGCGACCCGCTGCGCCTGGCGCAGCGCGCAGTGCTCCATCAGCACGCCGAACTCGTCCCCGCCCAGGCGCGCGAGCGTATCCCGTCGTCTGACCTTCGTGCGCAAAACCTCCGCAAGCTGCCTCAGCAGCTCGTCCCCCGCAACGTGCCCACAGGTGTCGTTGATGACTTTGAACTGGTCGAGATCCAGGTAGCAAAGCGCGTGGTGCGAGCCGTCTGTGCGCGCCGTCTCCAGGACCCGCGCAAGTCGGTTCTCCAGCTCGCGGCGATTGACCAGACCGGTGAGCGAATCGTGGGACGCCTGATAGGTCAATTCCTCGGAAAGGTTGTGCGCCTCGGTGACATCGCGGCACACAACCCGCAGCTCCGCCGGCGCACTCGATGTCTTCGCAAGTAATCGAACGCGCTCCTGCACCCACAGCACCGACTCGTCCTGCCGAATCATCCGGAATTCGAGCTCGGTCTCGATCGCGCGATTTTCGAAAGCACTTCCGATCTGGCCCTGGACCAAAGACAAGTCCTCTGAATGGATCAACGTCCAGAACGGTTTCCCGATCAAAGCGTCCTTGCTGTAACCGAGATACTCGGCGCCAAACTGATTGACCGAGGTGACGGTACCGTCCGCGACCACTGTGAAATACATGTCCGGGGAATTGTCGTACAAACCCTGGAAGCGCTCCTCGCTCAGCGCGAGCGCCGCTTCGGCGCGTTTTCGCTCCGTGATATCGGTTCCAATGCCGCCTATTCCGGCGATCTCGCCTTCCGCGTCGCGTATCGGAAACTTGACCACGAGCTGGGTGCGTTCGGCACCATTGCGCCGGATTCGGTACTCGCGCTCGATGGCCTTGCCCCAGTCGAGCACCGCCAGCTCGTGTGCCCGGATCGCCTCGGCCGCCTCGCGCGGATAGACGTCGGTGGTGCGCACCCCGGATATCGCCTCGACGGTCTCGTCGTGCTGGGCAGCGTAATTTCTGTTGACCAGAAGATATCGACCCTCGGTGTCCTTGAGGTCGATGGTCACCGGCGAGTGATCGAACACCGCGCGAAGTCTTTCCTCGCTCTCGGTGAGCGCCCGCTGGGCATGACGGCTGTCTCTGAGATCGCGCAGCAGCACCAGGATGAGCGGCTGGCCACCCGCCCTCAGCACCGAGGCGCTCATCTCCACCGGCACTGCCATCCCGCCCCTGGTGCGGCAATCGAGCTCGAGCGTATGGGCGCGACCGCCGCTGCGCTTGGCACTCACCAGCCGCCGCAGCCCCGCCATGGCATCCGGCAGCACCCGCACCGCGGGCAGCTGGACTAGCTCGCCGGGGGCGTACTCCAGCAACCGCGCCACCCGTGGATTGGCGGCCACGATCCTTTCGCGAAGTGGGTCGATGACGAGCATGCCGTCGCTGCTGGCGGCGCTGACGTGCGCGAGCTGCTCCTCGACCCGCTGCAGGCGTTCCTCGTAGCGGGCCCGTACTGCGCGCTGCACGCACAACAGCAGCTCCAGGGTATCGCCCGCCTCGAGGACCGGCGCGCATTCGTCCAGGGCGCTCGAGCTCGTCGTGACGCCGGGAAATCCGTTACTCGTGTCGACCACGACGCGAAGCTCGGGATCGCGTCGGCGCAGAGTCTTGACGAGCTCGCCGGCCGCGGACTCGAGACAACGCTCGTCGACGACGACGGCGGCGAAATCGCCATCGGGAGGGTTTGCGTCGGCCTCGTCCGCCGCTGCGGCGATGACGGGTTCCAGGCCTTCGGATTCGATCAGGCTCGCCAGGCGCCGGCCGCGCGCATCGTCCGCGGCGACGATCAGGATGCGGCGAAGGCGAGGCCCGAACCCGCCCAGAGTCACGAGGGCGATTCCGCCGGCTGCGCCGTCGCCGGTGTAATCAGCTGGTCAATCAGCGCCATGACCAGCCCGAGCGCCCCCCGATTCTGCTCCACGAACTCGCGCCCCCGCTGACCGGCCACATGACGAAGATTAGCATCGTGCAGGTATTCGACCACCGCCGATGCGAGCGCCCGCTTGTCCGCGACGCGCCTGCCGGCGCCGGCTTCGGCGAGCCGCTCGCTGATCTCGGCGACGTCGTGCACGTGTGGACCGAACAGCACCGGAATGCCGAGAGCCGCCGGTTCGAGCATGTTGTGTCCGCCTTCGGGCACCAGGCTGCCGCCCACGAAAGCCACGTCGGAGGCCGCGTAGAAGAGCGGCAGCTCGCCCATGGTGTCGCCGATGAAAACGCCGGCACCGGCACATGTGGACGGAGACTCGGATCGCATCACCGTGACATGCCCGAAGCGCCTCGCCAGCGCAGCCACCGACTGGGAACGCTCGGGGTGACGCGGCACCAGCACCAGAAGGCTGTCGGGCACCGCCTCGAGCACCTCGTCGAAGGCCTGCAGCACCTGCTGCTCCTCTCCGTCGTGGGTGCTCGCCGCGATCCACACGCCGCG
>JAABYT010000022.1:3952-13896 GCA_011775625.1 Gammaproteobacteria bacterium
GTGTTCCCGGTGACGTGAACGCGCTCGGGCGGCGCGCCCAGAGATACCAGGCGCGCCGCATCGTCGCGTGTCTGGGCGGCGATACAGGTGATGGTGGCGAGCATGCGGCGTGTTGTCACCGCCACCCGCCGGTAGCTCGACGCTGACTGCTCCGAAAGGCGCGCATTGGCAAGAAGAACCGGCACGCCCCGCCTTGCACAGTGATGCAGGATGTTCGGCCACAGCTCCGTTTCCATGATGATGACCAGATCCGGGCCAGCGCGTTCGAGAAACCGGCGCACGGCTCCGGGCAGATCATAGGGCGTGTAGCGGTGAATAACGGCATTGCCGAGCGCCTGGCGGACGCGTTCCCGGCCGGTGGGCGTGGTGGTGGTGACGACGATGCGCACATCGGCGTCCTGCGCGCGCAGCGCCCTGACCAGCGGCACCGCTGCCTGCACCTCGCCGACCGAAACGGCATGCACCCAGAGCGTCCTCGGCCCGGCCGCCAGCGGCGGGATGCGCCCGAAGCGCTCGCCCCAGCGCTCCCAGTAACCCGGGTCGCGGTGGCCGCGCCACATCATGCGCAGGAAGATATACGGCAGTGCCAGATAGTGAAGCGCGCTGTAGAGCTGTCTGACCACGCCGGCCGTTCCCCCCCCTCATCCCCGCAGCCTGTGCGCCGTGCAGGCAAAGAGCGCCGCGGAACAGCAACACGGCCCGCGATATTATCACAAGCCGATGAGCGCAAAGCCGGCGCGGCGCACGGCCGCGAAGAACGTATACTTGAGAGCAGAGGTCCATGGAATGCATCGCTGCTTTGCGGCCGTCCGTGTTGCGGCCGGCACTCGCGCCGGAGCCACTGGCATGATGCGTGCCGCCGTCGTCCTGGCTTGGATGCTTGCGTGCGGGCATGCCGCGGCTGCGCCGATGCAGGTCGACGGGTTCGTCGCGTCGTTCGTGCTGAAAGCTTTCGGCACGACCGTCGGCAGGACCGAATGGCGTCTGATCCCTACGGAAAACGATCGGTTCGTGTGGGAATCGCGCAGCGAGACCGCCGGCGCCGGCGCGCTCGTCCGCAACGTCTACATCACCGAGCGCAGCGAGGCGGAAATTTACGGCGATTCCTTTCGTCCCCGCGTTTACCGTTACAATCGTCGCGACGCGAACGCCGCCCGCCATGTGGAGGTCAGCTTCGACTGGAGCGACGGCGTCGCGCTCAACACCGTCGAAGAGCACACCTGGCGCATGGCGGTCCCGGTGGGGACACTCGACAAGCTCAGCTATCTGCTCGTGCTGATGCGCGATCTCGCCGACGGCAAACGGCTGATGCAGTACGCGGTGGCCGACGGCGGCCACCTCAAGCGCTACGCGCTGCGCGCCGTCGGCCGCGAGACTCTGGTCACTGCGCTGGGCACTCTCGAGACCGTGAAGGTGCGGCGCTCACGTCACCAGGACGATCGTGAGGCAACGCTGTGGTGCGCGCCGTCGCTCGGCTTCCTGCCGGTGAAGCTCGAGCACCGGGACGGCGAGGGACGGCTCGTCTCCATGCTCATCGAGAGCATCGAAGGGCGGCCGCCAAGCGCGGCGTCCAATCCCGGCGGCTGAAGTCGACTCCCGGCGACCGCGGCGCGCGGGCCGCCTCGGCGGACGCGACCGTGCCGGCCGGTGCGCTTCAGCGCCCGCCGGTGAGCGCCCGCAGCGCCTCGGGCGAATCCACGTCGACGAGCACACCGTCATCGGCAACCGGGACCTCACAGGTCAGGTCGGCGTACTCGCCGAGCAGGTGGCGCGCGCCCACGTCGCCCTTGATGGCGCGCATCTCGGCAAAGAACTGGCGTGCCCAGAGAACCGGGTGACCGCGCCGGCCCTGCCACATGGGAACGCAGATGGCTCTGCCCTGGTTCGGATCGAAGGCGGCGATGAGCTTGTGCATGTGGGCCGGACTCACCCGGGGCATGTCACCGAGGCACACCAGCACCGCGTCCACATCCTCTCCGAGCGCCGCCAGCCCGGCGCGAAGCGAGGTGCTCAGCCCCTCGGCGTAGTCGGGGTTGTGCACCAGCCGCACCTTGCGCCCGGCGAGCACGCCGGCCACCTGCTCGTGCTCGTGTCCGGTGACCACGTAGACGCCGGCATCGACGCTGGCCAGCGCGGCATCGACGACCCGCGCCACCATGGGCACGCCGTCGACGACGGCCAGCAGCTTGTTGCGCGTGCCCATGCGCCGGGAGCGGCCTGCCGCCAGCACCAGCGCGGCGACGCGCGGCCGGCGCGCCGACGAAGACGCGCCCGGTGTCGACAAGCGCGGCTGGGCGCGCTCGTGGGTCTCGGTGAGCAGCCCGCCAACGCCCATGCCCATGATGTCGGAGGCAGCCACCGGCAGTCCCGCCAGCAGGCGCTCGAGGACCTGGTCGAAGCCGTTGTACTTCGGTGAGCGTGCGCAGCCCGGCAGGCCCAGCACGGGGGTCCCGTGGTGGCGGGCGAGCAGCAGCAGGTTGCCGGGGTCGACGGGCATGCCGAAGTGGTCGACGGCACCGCCGGCGGCGGCGATGGCCGCCGGCACCACGTCGCGGCGGTCGACAATCGCCGATGCGCCGACGATGAGCACCATCTGCGGTGCCGCCGCGAGCACCTCGCCGAGCACGCCGGTGAGCGCTCGCTCGCTGTGCTCGCAGCGTTTTTCCGAGCGCAGGCGGCTGCCGAGGCTCTCGAGGCGCCTGCCGATGACCCGTGCCGTCTTGTCCAGCACCGCGTCCCGGCTGCCCGCAAGCCGCGTCTGCACCAAGGCCACCTGCAGGGGCCGAAACGCCGCCANNGCGCGGTGCACCGCGAAAGGGATGATCTTGACGGTTGCCAGCAGCTGGCCCCGAGAGACCCGGGCAAAGGCCGGCAGGCTTGCCACGGTCATGGCCTCGTCGACGCGGTTCATGGCGTCCAGCCGTGCGGCATCGACGACCACCAGCCCGTCAGCCCGGGCGAACAGGTTGCAGCGGCCGGTGAAGGCGGCAGCGGCGCTGACACCGTCGCCGGCCAGCGCCGATGCGAGCCTGGCGGCGGCCTCGTCCTCGCCCACGTCGTCGGCCTCGAGCCGCGCCACCACCACCTGGGCGTAGCCGGCGTCTTTGAGCGCCGCCACGTCCGCGGCGCTCAAGATCCGGCCCTTCTTGAAGACGGCGTCGGTGACCCGCAGGCCGTGGGCCAGAATCGCGCCGGCGCACGCGTCGACGGCAACGGCGCCGAACCTCATGGCGCCGCGCCGCGGCGCAGAATCGCCGTCATCTGCGCCAGGATCGAGGTGGCGATCTCACCGGGCGATCGCGCACCGATGTCCAGACCCACCGGACCGTGGAGCCGCGCGAGGGCGGCGTCGTCGAAGCCGGCCGCGCGCAGACGCTCCAGGCGTCGGGCGTGGGTGCGGCGGCTGCCGAGGCAGCCGATATAGAACGCCTCGGAGCGCAGCGCCGACGCCAGCGCCGGATCGTCGAGCTTGGGATCGTGGGTGAGCGTGACTACGGCACTGCGCGCATCCAGACGCTCGTCGGCCAGCGCCGCGTCGGGCCAGCGCTCCATGACGCGCACGTCGCTGAAGCGCGCCGGTGTCGTGAAGGCGCGGCGCGGGTCGATGACCGTCACGCCGTAGCCGAGCATGCTCGCCATGGGCGCCAGCGCCTGGGTGATGTGCACGGCGCCGACCAGGAACAGACGCAACGGAGGGTTGAACACGTGCAGAAACGCGCGCGTGCCGTCGCTGCGCTCGAAAATGCCGCTGATCCCGGACTGCAGCGCCGCGCGAGCGGCGGCGACGACGTCGGCGGCGGGGCCGTTGGCATCGACTTCGTCAGCAAACACCAGGCTCTGATATCCGGCCGGCAAATCGGTCACCAGCGCCACGGGGCGCTTGTCCGCGCGCGCCGCCATCAGCCGCTCGAAGACGTCGCGTCTCATGGCTCGAGCGCCTCCACGTACACTTGCACCTTGCCGCCGCAGCTCAGACCGAGCTCCCAGGCCTTCTCGTTGCTGACGCCGAAATCGAGAAGCCGGGGCGCGCCGCTCGCGATGACCTCCAGCGCCTCGCCGATGACGGCGCTTTCGATGCATCCGCCGGAAACCGATCCGAGGAATTCGCCGTTCTCGTCGACCAGCAGCTGGCTGCCCACCGGCCGGGGCGACGAGCCCCAGGTCTCGACCACGGTGGCGATGGCGACGCGACGACCCTGCGCCCGCCAGCGTGCGGCCGTCTCGAGGACGTCCTCGACGCCGCCGCTCAGGGTCTCGGCTTCAGCCATTGGGACACTCCCTCCTCGTGACGGGCACCGACCCGGGCGAGCACCGCGGCCAGCTCCTCGAGGCTGCGCAGATTGTGAACGCTGCGAAAATCGTCCACGTGCGGCAGGATGGCGCGCACGCCGAGCGAACGAGGCTCGAAATCCTCGTAGCGGAGCAGCGGATTCAACCATATCAGGCGCCGGCAGGACTTGTGCAGGCGCTCGACCTGAGCGGCGAGCCCCTCGCCCGCGTCCCTGTCGAGGCCGTCGGTAATGAGCAGTATGACGGCGCCCTGGGCCAGCACCCGGCGTGACCAGAGGCGGTTGAAGGCCTCCAGACAGCGGCCGATGCGGGTGCCGCCGCTCCAGTCGAAGACCGCCTCGGAGATGCGCTCGAGGGCGGCATCCACGTCCCTCTCGCGCAGATAGCGGGTCACGTTGGTGAGTCGGGTGGCAAAGACAAATGACGATACTTTGCCGCGATCTGCCGTTAACGTGTGGGCAAAATGCAACAACATGCGCGAATAGCGGCTCATGGATCCGGAGATGTCGCAGAGGATCACGAGCGGCGGCGGCTGCATCCGGCGGCGACGGCGCTCGAGCGGGATGATGCCGGGGCCGCAGCGCAGCGCGCTGCGCAGGCTGGCACGCATGTCGACCCGGCTGCCGAGCCGATGGCGGCGATAGCGGCGCGTCGGCGCCCGCGCGAGCAGCAGACGCATACGCGAGACCGCCGACTTGGCGCGCGCAATCTCGTCGCTGCTCATCTGCTCGAAGTCCTTGTGCTGCAGGACCTCGCGCGCCGACCAGCTGAAGGCCGCATCGCTCTGCGTGCGGGCGGCCGTCGGGTGCCGACGGCTGCCGCCCGCTCCGCTCCCCGCGAGCGCTTCGCCGAGGCGTCGGCGCAGAGCCTGCGCCGGCGCGCCGGGCGGCGACACGAAGCCCGGCAGGCTCATCGACAGCATGCGTTCGATCAGCCGCGGATCGCGCCAGAGGACATGGAAAGCCTGGTCGAAGAGCTCGCGATGACGGGATCGATTCACGAACACCGCGTGCAGGGTCCAGTAGAAGTCCTCGGGGTCATCGATGCCCACGGCGCGCACCGCGTTGACGGCATCGATGACCGTGCCCGGGCCGATGGGTACGCCCGCGGTCCTCAGCACCCGCGCGAAATGCACGATGTTCGCGAGCAGCCGACCGCCCTGGGAACCGGACGCGCCGGATTCAGTCACCGGCGCGCTCCGCCGCGAGGGCGGCGTTGATCTCGTCGAGGATGCGCGCCGCCTCGCTGCCGCGCACCCGGGCGATATCGTCCTGGTACTTGAGCAGCGCGCCCAGGGTGTCATCGATGAGCGTAGCGTCGAGTTCGATCACGTCGAGCTGCGTCAGCGCCTGCGCCCAGTCGATGGTCTCGGCGATGCCCGGCAGCTTGAACAGATCCATCCCGCGCAAGCGCTGCACGAACGCGACCACCTGGCGTCTCAGCGCGGCGTCGGCGTCCGGCGCCTTGAGCGCGACGATCTCGCGCTCGCGCTCGGCGCTCGGATAGTCGATCCAGTAGTAGAAGCAGCGGCGCTTGAGGGCGTCGTGAATCTCACGCGTGCGGTTCGAGGTAATCACCGTGAGCGGTGGCTGCTGCGCGCGAATGGGACCGATCTCGGGGATGGTGATCTGGTAGTCGGAGAGCAGCTCGAGGAGGTATGCCTCGAAGGGCTCGTCGGCCCGATCCAGCTCGTCGATGAGCAGCACCGGCGGACCTCCGTCATGAGGCTCGAGCGCCTGCAGCAGCGGACGCTCGATAACGAAACGCCGCGAGAACACGTCCTCGCCGAGTCGCTCGCGGCTGGTGCGCCCCTCGGCCTCGGCGAGCCGAATCTCGATCATCTGGCGCGCGTAGTTCCACTCGTAGACCGCCGATGCCACGTCGAGGCCCTCGTAGCACTGCAGGCGCAGGAGACGCCGCCCGAGCGTCGCCGCCAGCACCTTGGCGATCTCGGTCTTGCCGACCCCCGCCTCGCCTTCGACGAACAGCGGCCGGTGAAGCGTCAGGGAGAGAAACACCGCCGTCGCCAGGCTGCGGTCCGCCACGTAGTCACCGCGCCTGAGCAGGGCATGGGTTTCCTCGACGTTGCTCGGCAGCATCATCGATAAATGATACCCCGCCGGCGGCAGGCCATCATGACGAGAGGCAAGGCAGAAACCGCGGCGCGTCCGGCATCGACGAGGCCCGGCGCGCCGGCCGCTGGCCCATCAGCCGATGGCTGCCGCGACAGCCCGCTTGGCCATTACCGTGACCAGGTGCGCGCGATACTCGTCGCTGGCGTGGATGTCGGCGTTGAGCCCGGAAGCCGGCACCGAAATGCCCGCAACCGCTTCGGGCGCAAAGTTCGAGGCCAGCGCCGTCTCCATCTCGGCCACACGGAAGACGCTTGGTCCCGCGCCGGTCACCGCCACCCGCACGCCATCGGAAGCCTCGCTCACCAGCACGCCGACGACGGCGTAACGCGATGCCGGATTCGGAAACTTCGCGTAACCGGCGCGCACCGGAATCGGAAAACGCACGGACGTGATGAGCTCGCCGTCGTCGAGCGCCGTTTCGAACATCCCCGTGAAGAAGTCGTCGCCGGCGATGCTGCGGGCGTTGGTCTCGACGCGCGCGCCCAACCCCACCACGGCAGCGGGATAGTCCGCTGCCGGATCGGCGTTGGCGATGGAGCCACCCAGCGTGCCGCGATGTCGCACCTGGGGATCGCCGATGCTACCGGCCAGATAGGCGAGCGCCGGGATGGCCGCGCGCACCACTTCGGAGCCGGCCACCGAGGCGTGGGGCGTGGTCGCGCCGATGACGAGCGCGTCGCCGTCGCGACGCACGCCGCTCAGCTCGGCGATGGTGGAGATGTCGATGACATCGGAAGGCTGCGCCAGGCGCTGCTTCATCACCGGTATCAGTGACTGACCTCCCGCTAGGACCTTGCCATCCTCGGCGCGGGACAGCGCTTCGACGGCCTCCGCCACGGAAGACACCTGCCGGTACTCGAAGTTATACATACCCTTTTACTCCATCACCGATGGCGTACCCATGCTGAGTCCGCACATGACCCGCCATCGCCTGCGTGGCACCATCGCTCGGCGAACCTCCGGGCGCCCTGCCCCCGGGTAATCTGGCGCAGCGAGGCGTTTTGACAAGAATCAATGCGCCGGCAGTGGCAGCGGTTAACCTTATCCAAGCGCCGGCCTGCGCCGGCGCTGGCAAAGTGGCGCAGGCCGGAGATTCGCAGAGCAACGGCACATGATCAGGCTGGAGGTCCGTCTTTTCAACAGTCTCGCGCGCTACGCGGAAAACGGCAATCCGCTGCCGTTGACCCTGCCGGAGGGATCGACCATCGGCGACGCGCTGCGCCACCTGGCGGTTCCCGAGGGAGAGATATTTCTGCTGACGCTCAACGGACATAACGTCATGCGCGGATTCGGCCCCGGCTCGGGCATCGAGACCGAGCGCGCGCTTCGCGAGGGCGACGTCTTGTCGTTCTCCGGGCCGGTCCCCTTCAGCCGGGGTTACGGCTCTCCGGTGATCTGACCCGATTTGCGCGCTGAGCAGCGGGCGCCGGCGATGGTCTGACCCCCGCGCCGCTGCGGAAAACCCGGAACCGCGTGCCAACGCTCCCCTGGTCATATTAAGATACGGCCTGGGGAAGGTCGGGCACTCCCCCTCGCGGGGGCCGGCGCGGCGAGGCAGCCGCGGCCGCTCCGCGTCGGTCCCGAGGCTCAGAAGTCGCGCCGGCTAGGCCTTTGCGCCGGCGGGTTGGCCGCAGCCTCTCGGGCAAGACGAAGACAACGAATAACCTGCCCGTCGCGGATACCGAGGAGGAGTGTCGATGCAGAGATCGCTACACATAGATCCAGGCAAGTGCACGGGCTGTCTGCAGTGTGAGATGGCCTGCTCGTACGAGAACGAGGGGCTTTTCAATCCCGCCAAGTCCCGTATCAAGGTCTTCACCTTCCATCACGAGGGACGCTACGTCCCGTATACCTGCACCCAGTGCGACGAAGCGTGGTGCCTGCAGGCCTGCCCGGTAGACGCCATCGTGCTGAACGCCGCCACCGGCTCCAAAGACGTGCTGGACTCGGTGTGCGTGGGTTGCAAAGTGTGCACCATCGCCTGCCCGTTCGGCACCATCAACTACAACGCCGATACCGGCAAAGTGATCAAATGCGACCTGTGCGGTGGTGATCCGAAGTGCGCCGAGGCATGTCCGACCCAGGCCATCACCTATATCGACGCGGGCGCCACCGGCCTCGATCGAATGCGCGCCTGGGCCGAAAAGACCGACAGCGGTAACCGTGCCAGCGCATAGAATTCGGAGGAGACATCATGGCTTGGACTAAGAAAATTCTGCGCGTCGATCTCAGCGAGGGGAAAATCGCCTCCGAGCCGCTCAACATGGAGTGGGCGCAAGAGTATCTGGGGCAGCGAGGGCTGGCGACGCGATACCTGGTCGAGGAGATCGATCCCAAGTGCGATCCCCTTGGAAGCGAAAACAAGCTGATCATGGCAACCGGACCGCTGACCGGAACCACAGCCTCCACGGGCGGGCGTTATTCGGTGATCACCAAGAGTCCGTTGACCGGCACCGTCGCCTGCTCGAACTCGGGCGGCTTCATCGGCGCCGAGATGAAAAACGCCGGATGGGACATGATCATATTCGAGGGCAAAGCGCCGTCGCCCGTTTATCTGTACGTGGAGAACGAGCACGCCGAGCTGCTGCCGGCGGACGACCTGTGGGGGAAATCCGTCTGGGCAGTAGACGAGCTGATCCACAAGAAACATCAGGACCCGCTGCTGAGAATTGCCGCGGTCGGCCGCTCCGCGGAGGCGGGCTGCCTGTATGCCGGCGTCATCAACGATCTGCACCGCGCGGCGGGCCGCTCGGGCGTGGGCACCGTGATGGCCTCGAAGAATCTCAAGGCGGTGGCCATCCGCGGCACCCGCGGCGTCGGCAACATCAAGGACCCGGCGCGCTTTATGAAGACGACAGCCGAGCAGAAGCAGGTGCTTGCCGACAACGCCGTCACCGGCCAGGGCCTGCCGACCTACGGCACGCAGGTGCTGATGAACGTCATCAACGAGGTCGGCGCACTGCCGACCCGCAACGCGCGCGACGTTCAGTTCGAGGACGCCAGCAAGATTTCCGGCGAGGCGATGCACGAGCCGCGAAAGAGCGACGGCAAGGCCAACCTCACCACCAACGCCGCCTGCTTTGGCTGCACGATTGCGTGCGGACGCATCTCCACCGTCGACAAGGGCCACTTCACGGTGGAGAACAAGCCCGAGTACTGGGGCAACTCGGGCGGCCTCGAGTACGAGGCCGCGTGGGCCATGGGCACCGACACCGGTGTCGGCGACCTCGATGCGGTGACCTACGTTAACTTCATCTGCAACGAGGACGGTATGGATCCCATCAGCTTCGGCGCCACGGTTGCCGCGGCCATGGAGCTCTACGAGATGGGCGCCATCGACAGCAAGACCACCGGCGGGCTCGAGCTCAAGTTCGGCTCGGCCGAAGCCCTTGCCCGCGCGGCGGAGCTGGTGGCGACCGGTGAGGGATTCGGTAAGGACCTGGGACTCGGCTCGAAGCGGCTTTGCGAGAAATACGGCCATCCGGACCTGTCCATGAGCGTCAAGGGACAGGAGTTCCC
>JAABYT010000022.1:13967-14092 GCA_011775625.1 Gammaproteobacteria bacterium
GCCGTGGACTCCTCCGGCCTGTGCGTGTTCACCACCTTCGCCTGGACGCTGGAGAACATCGCGCCGCAGATCGACGCGGCCTGCGAAGGCGACTGGTCCACGGAGCGGCTGCTCGAGGTCGGTGA
>JAABYT010000039.1:0-3921 GCA_011775625.1 Gammaproteobacteria bacterium
GACTTCGAAACACCAGCCGAACGATTTGCCCAATGTGTTGCGTCGACCGGTTGAAACAGCAGTCGACAGTAGCCATTCGAGTATCGCAGCCGTGAATGTCGCGTTATGGGTGAAAAGCGGCCGAAGAATTCTAAGCATACGGGGTCAAGGCTGACAATATGACATGACTTTCGTGATTCGCACCGGGCGGACTATGAGTCGATAGCGATGTCGTATTGTCAATCCAAACTCCTTTCCTGATCGGAGTCTGGAGTACGTGATCGATCATTTGTGTCGTACACACGTGTAGTCCGCTGTCCTCATCGAAAGGGGCTAAATTCATCATGGAACGGGGATAGAGCGGAAGGTCGAATCGTTGAGTATGCACGTAGGACTGGATATATGTACAAGTTATTCCGCAGCCGATTGAGGAAGGAGCCATGGCCACGCTCAGTCACACAGAACGCTGGCGCGACATCGACGCGCTCGACCGAGCCATCGTCGATTTGTCGGCCAGGATCAACGCCTCCACTTACGAGCTGCTGGTGCTGATTCGTGAATTCGACGAGCGCGCCGGCTGGCTCAAGTGGAACCTTGAGAGCTGCTCCCAGTGGCTGCACTGGCGCTGCGATTTGAGCCGCTCGGCGGCCCGGGAGAAGGTGCGGGTGGCGCATGCGTTGAAGGCGCTTCCGGAGATCGCCGTCGCCTTCTCCGGAGGACGCTTGTCGTACTCCAAGGTGCGGGCGCTGACCCGCGTGGCGACGCCGGCGAACGAGACCGCGCTGCTCGCATTCGCGCTGTCGACCACGGCCGCGCGGGTCGAGCAGCGCTGCCAACAGATGCGCAACACGGCTCCCGACGCCGTGGATGCGGCGAACCGGGCGCATGCGCGCCGCACCGTGCGAGTGTGGAAGGACCTCGGGCGCGGCACCGTGACGCTGACCGTGGAGCTGCCGGTGGAGGCGGGCGAGCTCGTCTGTCAGGCGTTGGACAAGGCCGTGGAGGCGGCCGATGCGAAGGGACCCGAGTTCGAGGCGGAATCCTGGGGCGCGCAGCAGGCCGATGCGCTGGTGGCGGTCGCCCGAACGTATTTGAGCGCCGGGTCAGGGGAGGGCTCGACAAGCAGCACTGCCGACGCCTACCAGGTGGTGGTGCACGTGGACGGCGAAGCCCTCAAAGGCGAAGAAGGGCGCTCGGACCTGGCGGTGGAGTCGGTGAAACGATTGACCTGCGACGGCAGCGTGATATCCATGCTGGACGGGTCCGACGGCGTGCCCTTGAACGTCGGGCGCAAGCAGCGCACCGTTCCGGCATCATTGAAGCGTGCGTTGTGGGCGCGGGACGGCGGCTGCGCGTTTCCGGGCTGCACGCACACGCGCTTCGTCGACGCGCACCACGTGCGCCACTGGGCCGACGGGGGCGAGACGAGTCTCGAGAACACGATGCTTCTCTGCAGCTCACACCACCGTCTGGTGCACGAGGGCGGCTATCAGATCCGCAAGGACTTTCAGGGGCGGTGGTATTTCCGGCGTCCCGACGGTCGCGCTGTGCCGAGGTGCGGCTACCAGCCCGAGGACATGATCGACGAGGGGGGCGCTTCCGCGGAAGCGCCTAAAGAAAACGCTGATCAGCCCCGGAGGTCGTCCGTAATGCCCAGCATGCCGCTATCGATCCGAACGGGCAGCGTGGTCACTGTCAATCCGATGCGCTGAAGAGCTGCCATTGGTCCGGGACACCCTTCAACGTATGCGTCCCGCGTTGTTCGAATTCTATGCCGGCGCCGGCGGTAATGTCCTTTACGGTGCTCGACACGAGGACTTCCCCGGTTCCGGCGATATCCATTACACGGGCAGCGATATGCACCGTAATCCCACCGATTTCTTCGTCCATCATCTGGACCTCACCGGTATGAATCCCGACTCTCGCCTCCAGCCCGACTGATCTGGCCTTGCGGCAAATCGCCATTCCGCAACGTACCGCACGAGCGGGGCCATCGAATGTGGCGAGCACACCATCTCCTGTCGTTCTTATCAATGTGCCACGAAAGCGCGCGAGCTCCTGCCTCACACTCTGGTAAAACGCTTCCAGCTGATTGCGCCACTGCGCATCGCCAATCGACGCGGCCTTCGCGGTCGAACCGACGACATCGGTGAGCAGCACCGTCGTCAGGATTCGTTCGTAGTCTTCCGTCGGCCGTACACCTGTCAGAAATTCTTGAATCTCTCCGAGGGGCGCACTGGCATCGCCGAACCAAGGCAGGTGATCGGAACCTTCCAATTCGACGTATTTGGCACCTGGAATGTGTTCCGCCATATAACGCGAATTACCGACGTCAATGAGGCGGTCTCCGGCTCGGTGGAGAATGAGCGTCGGTATCCCGATGGTCGGTAACACGGCGCGAATATCGATCTCGATGTTCATACGATAGAGCGCAATCCCGTCGGCCGGGCTGGCGCCCATTCGAAGATTGCGGGCCCACCAGTTCTGGCAGCGCTCGTCGTCGGCGACGCTGGGCGCGACCGTCTTGAATCCGATAGGAGTTCCCCAGCGAGCCTCGTAGGCATCCATGGCCGCCTCGTGCTGCTCCCGGGTAGGAGCCCAGGGGTAGTCGTCGTCCTTGATCCATTTGGGAAAGCACCCTGACATCACCAGTGCCGAAACGCGGTCCGGATACGTGGCCGCGAAGAGGGCACACATTGCTCCGCCTTCGGAGATGCCGAACAGTGCGGCTCTCGAAGAGCCCACGGCATCCATGACCGCATTGACGTCTTCCATGCGCTGTTCCAGTGTGGGAAGTGCACTCGGCGCCACCCGATCGGAGAGACCGGTGCCGCGCTTGTCGAAGAGAATCAAACGACTGAAAGTTGCCAGACGCTCGAAAAAACGCGCAACGATCGGCTCCTCCCAGTACTGAACCTCCAGGTGGGATACCCATCCCGGTACCACGACCAGGTCGAGCGGGCCGTCGCCCACCACCTGATAGGCGATGTGCACGTCTCCGACCTTCGTGTAACGCGTCTCGGGAGCCATCTGGGTCTAAGAATATCCGACCCTGTCTGGCTTTGTCGTGCTCAGTCCCAGCGATCGTCCCTGACCTGCACCATGCCGTTCTCGACGCGCACCGGCAGGGTGGCGACGGGCTCGTAGGCGGGCGGGGTCAGCGCCTCGCCGGTCTTGATATTGAAGCGCGCGCCGTGACGCGGGCAGACGATCTCGTCGCCCTCGATGCAGCCGCCGGTGAGCGTCTCGTAGTCGTGGGTGCAGACGTCCTCGATGGCATAGTACTCGCCGTCGATGTTGAAAACCGCGATGAGCGCGTCGTCGATGTCGACGACCCGGTAATCCCCGGGTGCGAGCTCGTCCGTGCGGGCGACGTCGGTCCAGTCGGACATGATCTTTACAGCAGCCCGAGCTGCAGCTTGACCTCCATGCTCAAATTGTCCGCACACCAGGGTGGATCCCAGACGAGCTCCACGTGGGCGGCGGTCACGCCCTCCACCTGACGCACCGCGTTCTCGACTTCGCCCGGGAAAGTCTGGGCCACCGGGCAGCCGGGCGTGGTCAGGGTCATCTTCACCTCGACGACGCCCATGTCGTCCACGTCCACTGCGTAGATGAGGCCGAGATCGTAGATATTGACGGGCAGCTCGGGATCGTAGATCTGGCGCAGCGCAGCGACGACGCGCTCGCGCACGGCGTGCGCGTCGACGGGCTCCTCGCTCTGTGCTTTTCCAAGCCAGTCGGTGAGCTTGCTCATGCCGGGCTTCAGGACTATTCGGTGGTGACGAGCTTGTTGCTGTGCTCGAGCGCCGCCTGCAGCGTGTGCCAGGCAAGCGTCGCGCATTTGACGCGCATGGGGTATTCCTTGACCCCTCCGAGAACCGTCAGCTTGCCGAGTCGATCCGTGCCCACGTCGTCTTCGTCGCTATCCTTCTCGGTGAG